>VMSZ01000046.1 GCA_013791885.1 Sulfurimonas sp.
AAGCCACGCTCTATAATATTGCCTTGGTTTTAATTGAGAAACAGTACTCATTTTTTATGGGTAGCGAACTCAAACCGCTGAGACTTCAAGATGTTGCAGATGAACTGGGCTTTAACGAGTCCACCATTTCAAGAGCTATAAGCGATAAATATTTGGAGTGCGAGCGCGGCGTTTTCTCTTTCAAAGACTTTTTTTCCAACTCCATCGGAGAAGTTTCCACTTCTGAAATTAAAAGTTATTTGAAAAGATTGGTTGAGAGTGAAAATAAAGAGAAGCCTTTTAGCGATAAGTATCTGCATGAAAGTGTAGAAGCACGTTTTGGCGTAGAAATGGTACGCCGCTCCATCGCAAAATACCGTCAAGAGATGGATATTCCTGCGTTTAAAGAGAGAAAGTTTTTATACCAGCTCTCTATGCTTTAAACGCAGAGGCGCACTCCTTCTTAGCTCGATGGAGTGTCTATTGCGGTGTAGTAGTTATCTGTCGTAGCTTTTTTCTTATCACTTTGCGGGTGAGTGAGGGCAGATGCATTTGTCTCTCCCGTTCGTATTCTCTCAACTTCCAAGACGGGGGTAACCCACATTTTTCCCGAACCGGTAACAAGGTCTCTTGTATTGGTACGAATTGCTTCTTTTGCAGACTCTTTGAAAAAATCATTTGATACGACTATATCTAGACGAACATTTTCATCTAAGTTTTCTTTCCCGTTCTCTTTTACAAAGCCAAGTCCGCCTTTACCTGTTACATTGCTGATTGTAACACCTTCAATTTCTCTTTCTCTTAAATCATAGAGAACATCGTTTAAGCAACTTTTGTTAAATATAGCCGTGAGTAAATACATAATAAATCCTTCATAACTCGTAATTAATAGATTCTATGCATTTTTTATTCTTGAAGTATATTTTTTTTAAAAAATAGAACATTTTTGTTGCGTTTTTGAAAATTTAACAAAAATGTCACTACTTTTATTGATACGCTAAAAAAATGGATGAATATACTAAGAATACTAATTGCAATAACTATTACAATAATATAAATAATGAAGGATTTATGATGGCAAGAAATGATTTGATTGGCGGAGCGTTATGGGAGGAGTATTCATTAGAAGTACAACGTCGTATGGATAACCCTACAAATATGGGCGAAATCACTGAAGAAGAAAAAGGTGAAAATCAACTGATAATTGCAGATTTCGGTGCTGAGAGTTGTGGGGATGCAGTGCGTTTGTACTGGTTGATTGACCCAAAAACCGACACAATCAAAACAAGTAAATTTAAAAGTTTCGGTTGCGGAACTGCCATTGCATCTTCTGACATGATGGCTGAACTTTGTATGGACAAAACAGTCGATGAAGCACTCAAAATTACAAACATTGATGTTGAAAAAGCACTTCGTGACAATCCTGATATTCCGGCAGTTCCCGGCCAAAAGATGCACTGTTCTGTTATGGCGTATGATGTTATTAAAAAAGCCGCTTCTATGTACAAAGGTGTAGATATGGACAGCTTTGAGAGTGAGTTTATAATCTGTGAATGTGCCCGCGTTTCTCAAGACACATTGATGCAGGTCATTAAACTCAACAAACTCAAATCTATTGAAGAGATTACAGACTATACAAAAGCCGGCGGTTTTTGTAAATCGTGTATCAAGCCTGGCGGTCATGAGCATAAAGATGTCTACCTTGCAGATATTTTGGCCCAAATGATGGACGAAGTAGAAGCTGAAGAAAAATCTAGAAAAATCATCGAAGCAAAAGGCGACGGTACATTCAGCACTATGGGACTTGTACAAAAAATAAAAGCCGTTGAGTCTATTTTAGAAGAGTATATTCGTCCTACACTTAAAGCAGACGGCGGAAATGTCGAGTTGATTGACATTCAAGAAGTCGATGGCGCTTTTGAAATACTCATAAAATACCAAGGTGAATGTATGAGCTGTTCTATGAATACGACGACTACATTGGCAGGAATTCAAGATATGCTCCAGTTTAAACTCAAAGCAAACATAAGGGTAATAGTTACATAATGAACTGTGCAACAAAAGAGGGTACCTTCGGGTATCTCAAACAATTTTCTAAACATTCAAAAGAATTCTACAGGTTTAATGGAGAATTTTTTATCTCTTCCCTTGGGCTTGGCACTTTCAGAAAAGAGCCTTATCGCGAAGAGAATTACATAGTCAATTATAAAGACTCGGTAAAAATGGCAATTTTAAATGGTATCAATCATATAGATACAGCCATAAACTACCGTTACCAGATAAGTGAACAGGAGATTGGTGAGGCACTTGAAGAACTTTTTGCTGAAGGTAAAGCTTCACGAGAGCAGATAGTCGTAGCTTCTAAAGCCGGTTTTTTACCGCTTGAATTTCCTTTTCCTGAAAACCCTTACGCCTGGATAGATCAAAACGTCATACAATCGGGTTTGGCTACAAAAGAAGAGATAGTTATAGACCAACACTGCTTATCTCCAAAGTATCTCAGATGGAGTGTTGAGAAGTCTTTAGAGAACTTAAAACTTCAAACACTTGATATTTTGTATCTGCACAACCCAGAAACGCAGCTTGGATATGTCAGCTATGAGACACTTCTTGGACGAATACGAGAGGCTTTTGTGCTTTTTGAGGAACTTGTCAAAGAAGGAAAAATAAAGGCTTACGGCATAGCCGCATGGAACGGTTTTTTATATGAAGAGGGGCATGACGAGTACATCAGCTTACAAGATGTAATGAAAATAGCTTTTGAAGTGGGCGGAAAAGAACATCATTTCAAGTACCTTCAGTCTCCTTTTAATCTGGGAAAACCTGAGGCTTATAACTACAGCAACCAAAAAGGGCCTGATGGGCGTTATTATACTTTGATGCAGGCAGTAGCGGGCTATGGATTGCAACTTATGGCCTCGTCTTCTTTATTGCAGTTAAATCTTTTCAAAAGAAAATTTTCTCCTACAGTGGGTGAGATTTTAGGTACTTCAGACTTTAATGATGTGACAAGCGCTCTGCAGTTTGCCAGATCAGGAAATACTACGAGTGCTCTTTTTGGAGCTGTACATCCTGAGCATGTTGAGCAAAATCTTACACTTGCGTTTCTTCCGGGAGTAGGTGCTGAAAAATTAAATCAACTCATAAGGGAAAAGCATGTTGTATGACGTTGTCGTTGTAGGGAGCGGAATAGCAGGTCTATTTTCGGCTCTTTACGCAAAAAAGAACGGAAGCAGCGTGGCTATTTTAACCAAAAGCAATCCTTTTCGCTCGAACTCCGCAGTTGCTTCAGGCGGCATAAACGCAGTGATTAATATTAGTGAATATGATTCCATACTTCACCATATAAAAGACACAATAGACGGTTCTGACGGTTTAATAAATAAAAAAAATATAGAAGATATGTGTCATGACGCACCGGAAATCATCCAAGAGTTAAAAAAGATGGGAGTCAATTTTGACTCCGATGAAGAGGGCAATATCATGCAACGCCCTTTTGGCGGGACGACTGCGACAAGAACCTGCTACATAGCAGACAAAACGGGCAGTGCTATCATCCAGACACTTCTCATGGAGTGCCGTAATCAGGGTATCCATATACTAAGCAACCATCAGTTTTTAAGCATTGCCAAGTACAAGGGCAGACTCTCAGGTGTGACACTTTTAAGACGCAGAGACTCTCAGGTAATTGCTTTAGGATGTAAATCATTGGTTTTAGCGGGCGGCGGTTATGCAGGAATTTTCAGAGGGCATTCAACAAATGCGCAAGAGAGTTCCGGAGATATTATAGCCGCAGCTCTTAGAGCCAACATGAAGCTCTCAAACATGGAGTTTGTACAGTTTCACCCTACAACTTTGAAAATGAACGGTGCTTTGATAACAGAAGCGGCCCGTGCAGAGGGTGCGTATCTGGTTGATGAAAATGGCGAACGCTTTACAAACGAGTTGCAAACGCGGGACAAGTTGGCTCGCGACATTGCAACTCACATGATGAACGGGCACAAAGTTTATTTGGATTTTAGACATTTACCGCGTGAACTTATTGAGACAAAACTTCCATCAACACAAAGAATGGCGTTTAACTCAGCAGGCATAGACATTACGACGGAACTCTTAGAAATAACACCCTCAGCACACTATACAATAGGGGGAATCTGGACAAGAGGCGATACATCAACAGATATTCCGGGAATCTTTGCCTGCGGAGAGTGTGCTGTAACCGGTGTACACGGGGCAAACAGATTAGGTGGAAACTCTCTTTTGGAAGGTATTTACTTTGGTCGCTTGGCTGGAACAGAGGCCGGAAAATTTGCTAAAAGAAGAGACTTTTTACCCATTGACTATGCAGACATTAACAAAGAGTTACGTCGCATAGATGTCATTATTGAGGGCGAAAGCCATTTCAACATAAACTCCATGAGAAAAAACTTAGGCAATGCTCTTTTTAAAAATGTTGGAGTATTTCGTGATGAAAAATCTTTGGTAGATGCTTATGAGTATGTGGAATATCTGATAGAAAAGGAGTATGGACTTCACTGTGTGAGTAAAGACAGAGAAAATAATGTTGAACTCTCTTCGATTTTAGAATTTAAAAATGCTCTCTATATAGCTGAGGCTATGATACTTTCGGCTTTAAAAAGAGAGGAGAGCAGAGGGGTTCACTATCGCAGTGATTTTGTGCAAAGAAATGACCAACGGTTCTTTACTCCGTCATACGTAAATTTGTTGGATGAAAATCTATTTCAAATAACTTTTGAAAATGTGGTGTTTGATGGTATCTGGCATAAAATAAAAAAAGTTTTAACTTCAATAAAAGGATAGAAAATGGCAAAGATAATGTTACGTGAAAATGATGAGGGGCAGATACTTTTTTATCTTGCTAAAAGAGATATGGAAGAGATTATTCAAACACTTGAGTTTGACACTGAAGAAAAATGGGGTGGGAAAGTTGAACTCACAAACGGTGATACATGGTACATCGAACCTCAAGCGAAAAAACTTCCGGATGAAATTGTTGCAAAAATTGTAACGCGCGGGGATTCATAAAGAAATCTTAAAAGATTTCTTTATAGTCTCGTCTATAAGAAGATGCTTCAGAGGTTTCCCTAAAACACCTTAGTGTTTAATGTTTTTGTTGCTCAATTTAGAATAAATAAGTTTTAAACAAATTGTTAAGCTCATCACTGCTTAACGCTCCAATATGACGATAAACTTCTTGACCGTTTTTATCAAAAATTATTTGAGTCGGTATCATTCTGACATTCAGTTCATAAGCAGCTTCTCTCTCTTTTTTTACATTGATAAAATGAATATTATACTCAGGATGTTTTTGTGTTATTGTATAAAGCATACCACCCATGACTTGGCAACTATGACAACTATCTGAACCTACTTCCAAAAAATATGGTTTACCTTTTCCTATACTCTGCTCAACATACTTGTATTGACTCTCTTTGAGCATATGTTCTTGCGCAAAAGCTTCAAAAGTTAAAAGCATTAATATTGTAATAAATAATCTCATCTTCATCTCCTAAAATTGTAAATAAGCTTGCCATGTAAAATAAACACCTATGCCTATAAGCAAAAGGGCAAAACCTTTATTGATAGAGTTTGATACTTTTGCAATAGTTTTATTGGATGTAATACTCTGAGTAAAACCTACCGAAATCCCTGCGATTAAAAGTAACAGTGAATGACCCAAGGCAAATGTTAAAATAAGTCCATAAGCATACATATACCCACTATTTGCTGCAACAGTGATAATGGCTACAAGAGGAGCAGAGGCACATGGGGTGCTTACTAAACCAAAGATAATTCCTATTAAAAACCCACCAAAAAGTCTGTATTTAATCAGGTGAATCATAATTGATGATTTATTCACTTCACCCAAAACTCCCCAAGCATAGAGACCAATCAATATACTAAAGAGTGCAGCCAAAATATATGCCCACATTGGAGCTATTGAGAAAAAGCCACCAAATTTTGCAACAATAAAACCTAAAACTGAAAAGCTTATCATAACACCAAGAGCAAAGAGAGAAGCAAATGCATAGGTATAAAAAACTTTCTTTTTACCCTCTAAATCTTTGTTTAATGCCACTGAACTGCCGACTAACAGAGGCACTGAAATAAGTGAACAAGGTGCAATTGCAGTTATACTGCCGGCACCAAATGCACCGACAAATGCTAAAAGTGAGTTTGACTCAAGAAGTGCTAAAACAGTCTCTTGCATAAATTACTTATTTATAAGTGCTACTACTTCATCTACACTCAAAACTTTACCGGTACTGACTACTTTTCCGTCTATGACAAGTCCAGGAGTACTTACAACCTGGTACTCCATTATTTTCATAATGTCATCTACTTTTTCAATCTGAGCAAACTTGCCACTCTTGGCAACGGCTTCTTTGACAACTTTTTCTAAAGTGACACATTTCGCACAACCTGTTCCTAAAACTTCTATTTTCATAATAAACATCCTTTCATCATAGGCTCTAACTCGTCTGCGTTAACATCACCCGTAATGGTAATGCTCGCTCCATTTTCTTCACTTAACACTTCTATTTTTTCTATTTTTTTCATCATCTGCGGGTCACAATCACAACTGCAATTTCCATCTACACACTCCTGAACTTTTGCACTTATATCCTCTGCCTTGAATCCACCTAAAAATGCTTTAACCCCATTATCTGTATTACTTACTTTGAACATTATTTTCCTTTATAAAATCATATTAAAAAGATACCCGATAGCAATAATTCCACTTCCAACAATGGCAAAAAATATGCCTATGAGTTTAAGAGAAATTATTTTTTTAAGTATCAACGCCTCTGGCAGGCTGAGTGCCGTAACTGCCATCATAAAACTAAGAGCAGTTCCCAGTAACATCCCTTTAGATGTCAGTACTTCTACCAATGGCATAACACCAGCAGCATTTGAATACATTGGGATACCCATAATTACAGCTAGTATAACTGCAAATGGATTCCCTTCACCAGTGTAGCGAGCAATAAAATCCGTTGGAATATAGCCGTGTATCCACGCACCGACACCAACTCCCAGAAGTACATAAAGATAAATCTTTTTGAAAATATCAAACGTATAATACCAAGCTTCTTTTGCTCTCTCTTGAAGAGAAAGCTTTGTGAGATTAGCTTCAAGTTTGGTATCGATTGGTTTAACATCTATTAATATCTCTTTTTCCATTCCCATCTTACCAATAACGTAACCGCCAAGTATTGCGACTAAAAGACCAAAACCAATGTAAATAGAGGTAACCTTCCAGCCAAACAGGCCAAAAAGCATCGCAATTGCTATTTCATTATTCATAGGTGCTGAAATAAGATAGCTAAAAGTAACTCCAACGGGAATACGAGCTTGAATGAATCCTAAAAAAAGAGGGATAGCACTACAAGAACAAAAAGGTGTGATAATTCCAAATAACGAAGCACCTACATGTCCATAAAGGGCCGATTTACCTTGAAGATGGGCCCGAACATACTCACTGTTTACCCAAGTCCGTAAAAATGAAACTGCGAAGATTATAGTAAGAAGTAAAAACCAAATCTTAATAGTGTCATACAGAAAAAAGTGGGAAGCATCAGCCAGTTTTCCCTCAAAACCTACGGTATTATAAATAAACTCTCTTGAGAGTTCATACCACATTTAGCAGAGCTCCGCTTTTACTACCGGTAGAAGTTCCTTCTCAATTAAATTCAATGTTTTTTCATACTCTTCTACTGCCTTTCCAGAAGGATCATCAAAACTTATGTGAATAGTTTTAACAGCTTTTGGAAACATAGGGCAGGTCTCTTTTGCATGGTCACAGACAGTAACTATTAAATCAAACGGTGTATCCAAAACTGTTTCAATTACTTTTGAATGATATCCCTCTCTCCAATAACCTTTCTTTTCTAAAAGGGCCTGTGCATTTGGGTTTACGGCACCGCTCGCTTTGACGCCAGAACTTTGAGCTTCTATGCAATCTCCAAGCTTAGCGTTTATTAATGCCTCTGCCATAATTGAGCGGCAACTATTTCCCGTACATAAAATCAATACATTTTTTTTCATATTTTACATTCCCCAGTTTGAGATAATTTTTTTAAAGGTGGAAGCTTAATGTCTAAATAACGAATCTCTTCCAAAGCTTCACTGCGAAAGCGGTCTAATGGGCTTCTTATAGAGTAATAAGCCCAAGTTCCTTTACGCACAACTTTTAAAAATCCGGCATCTTTTAGAATTTTAAGGTGGCGTGAAAGACGTGATTGAATCATATCGAGAGATAATTGTAAATCACATACACACATTTCGCCGTGCTCATCAAGAAAACGCAATAGCAGTACCCGTGTTTCATCATTAAGCGCAGCTACACTTTTTAGGAAAAATTCCACATCCAACTCCTTTAAATAATTAGAATTGTAGCAGAATTAAATTTATAAATCAAGATATATTGATATTATGATTTAATTCTGCTATAGTTCTTTTATGAGTTCAGATTTTACGTTTTTTATGACCATATTGGTTTTAAGTCTTATAGCCTTTTTACTTCTGTATCTGCTAAAGCGGTACTTTATTTGGAAGATTAAAAACGATAAAAATTTATATGAACAAGATGAGGGGTAGTAGATGGCATTAGCTATGTTAGTTTTTTTAATTACTTTAGTGTTTGTAATTTGGCAACCAAAAGGTCTACAAATCGGTACCACGGCTGTTGTCGGTGCTGTGGTGGCTTTATTAGTTGGAGTGGTGAGTTTTAATGATGTTGTAGTCGTTATCGATATTGTGTGGGATGCCACTTTAGCATTTATAGGGATAATAATTCTTTCTATGGTTCTTGATGAGATAGGATTTTTTGAATGGGCAGCCATAAAAATGGCAAAACTAAGTGGTGGTAATGGGCATAAAATGTTCGTATACATCTTACTTTTGGGTGCTGTTGTTGCTGCATTTTTTGCAAATGATGGAGCTGCACTCATACTTACACCTATCTTACTTGCGAAAATGAAATACCTGAAGATGAAACCTTTAGCAATCTTCGCTTTTTTAATGGCAGGCGGTTTTATTGGTGACAGTGCTTCAAATCCGCTTGTTATTTCAAACCTTACAAATATTGTAACGGTTGGATATTTTGATATTGGTTTTGTCGAATATGCAAAAAATATGTTTTTACCAAACTTGTTAGCTATCTTTGCTTCTATTGTTGTTTTATGGATTTACTTTCGCAAAGATATTCCTTTTAGCATCGATGTTTCTACACTGCCAGAAGCCTCTTCAGTCATTAAAAATCAAATTATGTTTAAATTTTCGTGGTTCTTTTTGAGCATTTTAATGGTTGGATATTTCGTAGGAGATTTTTATAATTTGCCCGTTTCTCTTTTTGCCCTTGGGGGAGCTTTACTATTTTTAGCTATAGCGAATCACTACAAGGCTGTAAAACCTATAATGACAATAAAAGCGGCACCTTGGCAGGTAGTATGGTTTAGTGTCGGACTTTATGTGGTTGTATATGGTCTTAAAAACGCAGGTCTTACAGATGTCATAGCCTCTTGGATAATAGAGTTAAATACACATGGAAATATAGTCGCAATTATTGGAACAGGCTTTTTATCTGCTGTCATAAGTTCCATAATGAATAATATGCCAACTATTATGATTATGGATATAGCGATTGACCATGTTGGTTATATAGGAAACGAGGCATTAGTATATGCCAATATCTTAGGTTCAAACCTGGGTCCAAAAATGACACCTATCGGTTCACTCGCAACACTGCTTTGGCTGCATGTTTTAGCTCAAAAAGGTGTGAAAATAACTTGGAGTGAATATATGAAGGTTGGACTTGTTATCACACCGCCTGTATTGTTCGTAGCACTTTTAGGTCTGATATAAGAAGAGTATGAGGCTTGGCACATGCCAGCCTCAATTAACATTCCACTGAATGAACTGCCAAAACGACTACCTCATAGGTCAATATTGTACTTTTTAATTTTATAACCTATCTGTCTTGCACTCATGCCTAGTTCTGTGGCTGCTTTTGTTTGGATGCCTCGATGTTTGATGAGGGATTTTATAATAGACTCTTTTTCCATCTCCTGCAGGCTCATTTTTGTCATCATCGGCTTTTTTTCACTTTGAATATTTTCGTTTTGGTTTGGCTGCGTTTGCATGTTTTGAGTCACATTTTGTATCTCTTTTTGAGGTGTTTCATGTTGCATATATATTTTTTGGTAGTTAAACGGAAGTACGTGGTTTAGCATCTCTGGAATGATAAGCCCATTTGGACAAATAAGCACAAGTCGCTCCATAGTATTTTGCAGTTCACGAATATTTCCAGGCCATGGATAATCAAGCAGGACTTCGAGTGCTTCTTTGGAAAACTGCATCTCTTTTCTGTGCTCTTTCATAAACTTTTTAAAATAGTGTTCTATAAGAAGCTTGACATCCTCATAACGCTCTCTTAAAGGCGGCAGGTTAATCGGGATAACGTTGAGTCTGTAAAAAAGGTCTTCACGAAACTCTCCTTTTGCCACCATCTCTTCAAGATTTCTGTTGGTTGCGGCAACTAAACGCACATCAGTTTTAATGGTTTTAGTTCCGCCGACTCTCTCAAACTCCTGTTCCTGCAAAATACGCAGAAGTTTTACCTGCAAGGAGGAACTTATGTCACCAATCTCATCTAAAAACAAAGTACCGCCGTCAGCTAATTCAAAGCGTCCTTTTCGCATCTCTTTGGCATCTGTAAACGCACCTTTTTCA
>VMSZ01000065.1 GCA_013791885.1 Sulfurimonas sp.
CAAGTCCACTCCACTTACCTCTTCAGTAATTCCGTGTTCAACCTGCAGACGTGTATTTACTTCAAGAAAATAAAACGCATCACTCAGTGTGTCGTAGACAAATTCAACTGTTCCGGCAGAGAGATAAGAGACAGAAGAAGTCAGAGCAACTGCCGCAGAGTAAAGCGCTTTTCGTGTTTGCTCGCTGATTCCCGGAGCAGGAGTCTCTTCAATCACTTTTTGGTTACGTCTTTGCACGGAACAGTCTCTGTCGCCAAGTGCGCATACAAAACCTTTTCCGTCTCCAAAAACCTGTACTTCTATGTGACGCGCAGAGGCAACATATTTTTCTAAAAACATTCCGCCGTCTGAGAAATTGTTTTCACTCAGACGTTTGACTGACTCATAGGCATCGCAAAGTTCCGCTTCGCTAAAACAGAGCTGCATTCCGATGCCTCCGCCGCCTGCCGTACTTTTTAGCATGACTGGGTAAACAATGCGGAGTGCTTCTACTTTTGCTTCTTCAAGGTCAGACAAAATAGAAGAACCCGGAAGAAGAGGCACTGCGTTTAACTGTGCCAATTCGCGAGCGGTATGTTTTAAACCGAACTTTTTCATATGTTCTGTTGTCGGCCCGATAAAAACGATGCCGGCTTCTTTACAGGCATTTGCAAAGCCTGCGTTTTCACTTAAAAAACCATACCCCGGGTGAATAGCCTCAGCCCCGCTCTCTTTGGCAATTTCTAAAATTTTTTGCTGGTTTAAGTAACTCTGCGCCGCAACTCCCGCACCGATATAATGAGCTTCATCGGCCATACTTACATGCAAGGAATCAACATCTGCCGCTGTGTAAACAGCTACAGATTTTATATTCATTTTTCTAAGTGTGCGGATAACGCGACACGCTATCTCTCCGCGGTTTGCTATTAATACTTTGGTAAACATTTATTATCCTTAGATTTTAGTTTACGGGCCGTCCCGATTGTTTAGGTCTTACAAGTCGTCTTGTAAAATACAAAAGAGAGATTTTCTCTCTGTCTTAAATAAAAAACTCCCCAAAGCGGTTTTTAGATTTAAAATATTTCATATCATGGTTAGGCCAGATTTCCGCTCCGACTTCTGCAGCAATGCTTTTTAACTTACGAATACTCTCAATGGCCATTTTTTCATTATCTTGCCAGCACAATCCCGGAGCAATTTCTTTCTCAAGATTTTCACTCAAATCTGCCGCATCACCTGCGAGTAAAATAGGTTTACCTTTTGGTAATTCTATTAACATAGACATATGACCTGCCGTATGACCCGGTGTTTCAATGGCTCGTACACCAGAGATAAGGTCATATTCACCCTCGAATATGCGCCAATGAATCGGACAGTCAAAATCTTCTAAAAAGTAAGCCTCATCAGCCAAAGCCTTTGCCGCTTCAAGCTCTTTTTTTTGTACATGTACTTCTGCGTGACACATCTCGCACAAACCTCCGGCATGATCGAAATGCAGATGAGAGCAAAAGACGACATCAACATCCTCTTTTTTCAAACCCAGTTCAGCCAAACGATTAGGCAAACGCTGTTCTTCACTCATTTGAGGAGGTCCAAAAGGAAAACCGTCATGCTCATAAAAACTCTTGCGTTTTTTCGCATCTGCTATTTTGCTGTAATCACACCCTACATCATAAAGAATACGCCCGTTTGAGGTCTCTATAAGGTACGCTAAAATGGGTGCATCGATTATGACGCCCTTGCCATGACCTCGGGTTGAGAGCGTCTTTTCGTAACGGTGTGTACCGGTCAGAATCGGCCAAAACTTTTTTACTTGAGTCATGATAGTTATGCGTCCCAAATAACCATTTGAACAGGTGTCGGGTTAAACGCATTACACGGATTGTTAAGCTGCGGGCAGTTTGATACTAAGACTAAAGTGTCCATCTCTGCCTTCATGTCGACATAAGCACCCGGTTTGGAAATACCGTCTACGATGATTAGGTAGCCGTCCTCTTCGATAGGTACGTTCATAAAAAAGTTGATATTGTTTGTCAAATCACGAGGATCCATCTCCAACTCACCAATCTCATACAAATAGTTATCACGGCAACTGTGCATATATTTTCTGTCATGATCATATCGAACCGTATTACTCTCTGCACTGCAGTGACCGCCTAAGGTGTCATGGTTCCCACAGGTGTCTGCGGTAATTTCCATCATTACATTATCATCCGTAGAGATCAGTTTTGTACCTGTTGTGATAAAAATACTTCCCTGCTCTCTGATTGTATCATTCGCCGAGTAGCGCTCTTCATGATCGTTCGCATTGTAAAAAAGTGTATCAACAGCCTGACACCCTTCAAGGTCAATAATGCGCAGTGTCTGACCCTTTTTTACAACATAACTCCATGGTACACCTGCTGCAACTTTTTCATTATAAACTGCGTTTTCTATTGTTTTATTCATCTTCATCTCCTTAAGCAAAATAGCGCGCGTTGTTGATAAAAGCCCGTTGTGATTGTGGACTAAAGTTCATACAGAAATCATCTTCTGCTACAGGTGCCCCCGTATACAGCGTCACCTGAACATCACTCGGGTTATATTTACCCTCTTCCATGACATGCGGTGTATTCGAGAGGACAAGTAAAACATTCATCTCAGCACGCAGCTCAATATAGCTCTCTGGTTTTGGGCGCGCAGATGAGAGTTCAAGCTTGCTGCCCTCTTTAATATCTACTTTTCTGAAGAAATTAATAGCAGGAATCATGTCGCGTTTCCCCATGCCGTATTTTCCAAGTTCGATTAAAAAATTTTCTCTGTCACTTTTATAATAACGGTTACGGATATGTTCGAAATCACCCTCGCCAAAGTTTTTTTTCACAAGACGCGGATTGCTTATACCTGCGATTGCGTCAAAAAATCCCTCCGTCGTATCTTCTGTTATTGACAAAAGCACACGTCCAAGTTCTGAATAAAGAACTCTTCCTTTACAAAAATACGCATTATGTTGCAGTTTTACCGTGTCAGCAGAGTTAAAACGCTCGGCTGTGTTGTCAGCATTGTAAAACATTGCAGAGAGTGAACCTAAACCATCCTTTGTTGTGATGCGCAGTGTATGACCGCGTTTGATGATTTTAGACCATTTCGCTCCGCCTGGAATAACTTCATCCAAGAGTATTGCGTCTGAGTTTAAATTTTTATGCTTCGTTATCATTTTCTTCTCTTTTTATTGATTTATCTATCTCTTTATATACACTTTTACGATTATCTCCAACTGGAATATCGTAGGTTATTTTTGCACCGTATCTGTCCGGTGCTTGTGGGTCGTGTCGTACTTTGTCAAAGACCAAAAGTCTCGTTCCAAGGTAAAACCCTTCATGCAAATCATGTGTCACCATGATGACCGTGAGATTATTTTTCTTCCAAAGGTCGAGTATGAGTGTGTGCATATCTGCACTTATGCCCGGGTCGAGCGCTCCAAAAGGCTCGTCCAGCAAAAGTACTTTTGGTTTTTTAACCAAAGACTGCGCAATGGAGAGGCGCTGTTGCATACCGCCTGAAAGTTCAGTCGGGTATTTATAAGCAGAACTTGCAAGTCCAACTGCTTCAAGCATCTCCATTGCTGTTTTTTGTGCTTCTTTTCGCGCAGCACCAAAGAGCTTTCCTAAAAACTTTGACTTTTCAAGCTCTATGCCCAGCATGACATTTTCTAAAACATTCAAATGCGAAAAGACCGAGTAGCGCTGAAAAACAATGCCTCGCTCCACACTCGGTTCCTGCGGAAAAGGTTTGCCTTCAAACAGAAATGTTCCGCGTGTCGGAGTCTCCTGTCCTAAAATCATTTTTAAAAAAGTACTCTTCCCACATCCTGATGGACCGACCAAAGTACAAAATTCACCCTCTTGTATCTCAAGGTTGAGCTTTTCAAGAACTATGTTCTCTCCATACTCTTTCCATAAGTTTTTAATGCTGATTAAACTCATTTGTTCTCCTTGCCGGCCGTGTACCATGGAAACATTTTATAGGTAAACTTTTTTAGCAGATAATCAAATAAAAACGCTAAAAAAGTAATCCATGCCACATAAGGCAAAATCACATCCATAGACAAATAACGTCTCACTAAAAATATACGATACCCTAGTCCTTCAGTTGCCGCTATCGCTTCTGCGGAGATAAGAAATATCCACGCAGTTCCCAAAGTCAAACGCACCGCGTCAAAAAGACGAGGCAGCATCTGAGGTAAAATAACTCTCACAACTATGGTCCAGGTAGAACCGCCTAAAGTCTGAGCTTTAATAAGCTGTTCTGCGGGAATCTCTGAAACTCTTTGCTGTAAGTCGCGAACCATCAACGGTGTAACACCAATTACGATAAGTGCCACTTTAGCCATCTCACCCATGCCAAAGACAATGAATAAAATTGGTAAAATAGCCATTGGCGGCACCATTGAAAAGGCCGCGACAAATGGGGACAAACCACTTCTTACATAAGGAATTAATCCCAAAGGAATTCCCATAAGAAGAGCGAGTGTCGCACTTATGAATACGCCAAGACCAAGTCTCTGCAGTGAGGAGACGGTATCTTGAACAAATAAATTTTCTCCGCTGCGTTTACTCTCGGTAAAAGCCATGCGGTCTATTGCCTCTACAAAACTGTGCATTGAGGGCAAAAGTTTGTCATTCGGATTTTCTGCCAGTCTTGCATCAGAAGCAAAAACATACAAAATCACTATGAGCAGAAATGGTAAAAGTCCAAGAAATATCGCCGTCCCTCGGGACGGTCTTAGGTTCATAAGTTTTTTCATGGGAGAACCTTACAGTTTACCCTCTGCAGCCATTTTCACATAGGTGTCTATAAAACGCAGCTTGATGTTTTTCGTATCGCCAAATGTTTTGGCACCTGGAAACTCCATACCGATAAACTCTGCGTTTGGAGCGCCTTCACCTAAAATACCGTGCTCATACGAGAATTCACTCACTTTTTTCATTGTTAATGGAAGCTCTTTACTGTTTGCAAATTTCAAAGCTTCACTTGCATCGTAAAACATCATAGTTGAGTCAAGTTGGCTTTTGTAGCCTGCTAAGTCCGTTCCAGAAGCTGCCGCCATAAACTCTAAAGCTTTTGTGTCACCTTTTTTCATAATAGCCATAACTTCAAACCAAGCACCCGTTAAAGCTTTTGCAAGTTTTGGATTGTCATTTAATGTGTCTGTATGAACAACGAGCATATCTATAATTTCACCGGGAATTTTAGACGAGTCAAAAACTAAATGTGCATTTTTTGATGCTGTGATTTCACTGAGTTGAGGATTCCAAGTTACAACAGCCGTAACATCTTTTGAAGAATATGCAGATACGATGTCTGCATCTGAAGTATTTACTACTTTCACATCTTTTTCACTTAACTTAACACTCTCAAGTGCGCGAGCAAGCAAATAATGAGAAACTGAAAGCTCTACAAGATTTACACTTTGACCTTTAATATCTGCGAGTGATTTTTTATCTTTAAGAATAACACCGTCATTTCCGTTTGAAAAGTCACCCATGATTAATGCAGTAGAATCAACTCCGCCGGCAGCAGGAATAGTTAAAGCATCCATATTTGTCATAAGACAACCGTCAAATTTACCAGCAGTGTATTGATTGATGGATTCAATATAGTCATTTACTTGAACAAGTTCAATTTCAATGCCGTATTTTTTCGCCCATTTATCAACAATGCCTTGACTCTGTGCATAATCCCACGGCATCCAGCCAACATAAATAGTCCATGAAACCTGGAACTTATCTTTTGTCTCAGCCATAAGTGACGAAGCGCCCATGCTTAATACCAATGTTGTGGCAACTAAAATTTTTGATGTTGACTTGAAGAGTGATTTCATAAGAAACTCCTGAGTAGATTAAATTTAAACACGGCAAGAAGGTGAAAACCTCCCGGGCTTTTATCCCTCCGTGTAACCTCTACTCAAGAGGTCGATAGCTCTCGGTCCAGACGCAAATCTCTTTGCCGGAACCCTAGGTATCTATTTGCTGTAGAGGGATTTACACCTCATTGACATGTTTTCTGGGAGTATTATAATCCTATTCTGCAGACAAGGTGTACAGAATACTGATTAAATTTTATACAATCTTAACAAAAAAGAGAATTTCTTTATTCTAGCATGCTATATGCATTGTATTTTGTATGAATAAAGATTTAACACTGAACATACCGGTTATGGACGCCATGCATGATGAGTTTGAAACACTTCTTTTGGCCCTGCAAAATTCTTCCCAGAGTGAATTTATGACTCTCTTTCAAGAGATGATTGAACACACCGCGGAGCATTTCAAAACTGAAGAGAACATCATGAATGCACATAATTTTTATGATAAAAAAGAGCATTTTGATGAACATGCGAATCTGCTTGGTGAGATGAAGTATTTTTATGAAAAAGCAAAAAAACATCCAATGTTTGGAAAATCTTACATAAATGACTACGCTTACGAAAAATTCAGACGTCATATTGTAAATATTGATTCGCAGTTGGCAATGTTTTTAAAAGAGAAGAACCTAGAAAAATAGTAACAAAAACAATATACATAATATTTGACTGACTTAGTTCGCGTTTTGAACTTTTTTGCTTCGATGGCATGCATAAAAGGAGTCCAAATTGAGTCTAAACAAAATTATTTATTTAAACCGTAAGGAGTATGTCACTTCTATTGAGGGCATCCAAAACGACAAATCTATAGCGTTTGCAAACATGTCGCTCAAATGGTGGGATGAACATTATGGCTGGTACACCAAAGGGTGTTTAGTCCTTACCGATGCCAAAGAGACCCATCTTGCTTATGTCTTTTACAAAATAGACAAATATAACGAGTACATAACCATCCACAACATTTTCACCCCTTTCATCAAACGCAGAAACGGCTACGCAAATGAGTTGATGGAGATGCTTTTTGACTTGGCGATAGCGCAAAATGTCACCCGCTTTAAACTCACTTCCATCTCCAAATCTTTAGACTTTTATCTCTCTTTGGGATTTATCTACTGGGGAGTCAACAGCGTCGGTGATTACTACTGCGATATGCCGATGCCTCATGATGGACTTAGCGGAGTAAACGCAATGGTTTTAGCAATGACAAATAAAGAGCTGATAGGCAGAAAAAGAGAACTCATCTCTAAAAAAATAAAAGACCATAGTCAACACCTAAACGCAGCACAGACGCTTATCTACAATGACGACCTGTTGAAACTCAAATGCAGTTACAGAGAAGATTTGTTTTTGGAGATAGAGCAAAAAACTCCCTGCGCTTAAACGCAGGGGCGACTCATTCTCGCTCCCATGCTCCGCGTGGGAGTGTATATCTCTTCTTTACTTACTTATATACATCATTTAGTGGTATGCATTCCGTGGGAACGAGAACGCAGAGCATGGAACGAGAAATACCTTCCCTATAATATTGGATCTATTGGAAGCAACTTTAAGAAAAATAACTTTCCGCGCTTCATTGCAGAGGTATCATTATTGCGTCCATCCTTTTTCACATTCCAACTATTACCTTCTGACATATCAATCTCTATTTCACGTTTTACCGCACGGGCAAGCTCATCATGTTTAGCTATAACACCCACTTCCGTATTCAAGTTTTCAGAGCGCGGATCAAGATTGAATGTCCCTATGAAGACAATACTGTCATCAACAACCATGGTTTTTGCATGGAGTGAAAATATAGGTAATTTTCCATCTTTATATTGAGAATACTGTTTAACCAAATCATATCTTTTCTTAGCATCATGACGATATTCATATACCTCTATGCCAGCATCTAATAATTCATCAATTTGAGCGCTGTAACCACTAAACGCAGGTAGGTTATCGCTCGCAGCTAATGAGTTGGTACAGATTTTAATAGACACTCCTCTAGCTAGTGCCGCTTCAAATAAATCCCATGCATCAGAACTTAGTATCAGATAAGGCGACTGAATGACAACATTATCTTTTGCAGAGTTTAATAACTGAGCCAAGGCTGTTGTAGAATCACCTCCACCACCCAAATAGTAATTAAACCAAGTGTTATTTTTCCCTGGTCTGTCACTAATAAATGTCGCATCCAACCAATAAGCTGATTCTATAATTGGTACAACTTCACTGTTAATACCGTCCATAGACTTCCGAACTTCCGGCAAATAATTAGATTCGTCTTGCGCATAAGCATGTAGGTTTTTGTATATTGAGTTAACTTGTTGTTGAGTGTAAAGTTCTAGCTTATCATCATGCTTACTAAATGGATTGCTAAGCAATTGTTCTACAGGTTTTGCCAAATCATCATTCCAGAACTCTTCAAATGTGTCTGATAGTTGAGTGATGACATCACCAACCAATAACACATCCCTATCCCGATAGTTATAGGCATGACCAAAATCAAAATATTGATTTTCCATATTTCGCCCACCTGTAATAGCTATGGTATTATCAACTACAAACATTTTGTTATGCATACGCTGATTACTGCCACGAAAGTCTATTACCATCTTAGTAAGTCTTTCAAAAAAATTTACACCAACAGAATGTACAGGGTTATATAATCGAATTTCGATATTTGGATGATAGTCCATGGCAAAAATTTCATCCGATTCTGCATCCATCAAAAAATCATCAACTAGCACACGTACATGTACGCCACGCTCCGCAGCTCTAAGGAGGGTCTCGGCTGCAAGCTTGCCGATGTTGTCATTACCCCAGATAAAATACTGAACGTCAATTGTTTTTGTTGCCCTATCTGCCAACCATCCACGGGTAAGCAAAGCCTCACCACCTTTCTCAAGCACATACAATCCAGTTTTATCCGGATGCTTCTCAACCAAAGGAGTAACAATATTTTCAATTGTAATGTTTTGCTCGGCAAGTGATGGTGAGACAAATATAAATAACGCAAGAAGAAGCGATTGGATTAGTAATTTATTGTATTTAATTAATTTTTTCATATCATTCTTTTTGTAATTAATCTTTGTGTAACGGTGACCCGCTTGTTATCTGGCGCTGTGCGACGGATGACCAGTGGGCGTTCAGCCCGCGCCCCCGTTATCCGGTCGCAGCGAGCGGATAACGATTAAAATGACCAATCAAAAACCCGCCCGCGGGTTTTTGATTGGTCACCTTTGGTTTGTTAGCTTTTCTATTCAAGCCCATACTTTAACTCAGATGCCATTACTCCTAAATATTTTGACACCAAATCACTGTCTTTATTCCACCATGGGGACTTTTTATCAGCCATCATCTTGATAGCCTCGCGAGTTTCTGGACCAAAATATATGTTTGATAAATTGATTACAGCATTAAATTCAGCGTTATACTCTGCCAAAATCTTACTTGTCTCTATTTGTTCGTTGGAGCCTTCAGGCTGATTAAGATAAATCTTCCAAATATCTGAAATGCCAGGGGCTTTTCCATATATTGTTGCTGTTCTGTCAATTATTTTAATACGTTGCTGGATTATCTCTTGTTTGTAAGCTAGTTGAGAAGCTTCTTTTTTACTGTTGGAATCTAATGATGTCCCTAAATAGACGCCAGAAAGTCCACCGACTAATCCAATTACAGAAATAAGTATTGGGATAATAAGTTCTTTTAATCTATTTTCTTTGTTCATTAAGCTCCTTTAGCTAACGGTTGAAGTAAGCCAATGAATTGCCCGCAGGGTAATTTATTGGCTCCACTGATTTGTTAGCTTCTCTGTATAATGTGTTTTGGCAATTGTGCAGGATACATTCTCTTCAGCCCTTCCAAAGCACTTTCATAACTCCCAAAGATTTTTGGCTCAAGATTAACTCTTCCAGCTTCAATTACATAAAGATAAACAGATTTATCTGTTGATGAATCTAGCGTATCTTCTGCAATTCCAAGAGCCGCGGGAATATGTTTTTGTGACGATTCAATTTCTTCTATAGAAGAACCAATACAGCATATTAAAGCAGACCCGCTTACTCCCCTTTTCCTAGCTAAAATCGCAAGCGAGTACTTTTTGTCGGCTCCACGCTTTTTTATATATGAGTGAAAGTACCCCTTAATTGCAGGCCCTAGCTTCGCATCATAAATTTCATCAAGGAATTTAGTTCCGGCCCAGCCCCCTAAAAATACTGTTATTCCAATTAGGGCGTCTAACCCGGACAGAAAAGCTGTATGGCGAGGAGCTATCTTTAAATCAACATCATCAGTACACGGGTACTCTTTCGCTATCTCTGCAATAACTTCTCCGATTGGAATCGCAACTTCCTTTACGAAAATATTTTGGCCAAACGCAAGATATCTCTCGGACACTTCAATCATGGATTAATTCCTTTCTCAAGCTAACGGGAGCGCAGGTCAGCCCGCTCTGATTTGTTAACACTATAAACTTAGAGAGTAGTTGTTCTTCAGAAACTCTTTAAATCTATTGTCTTTGTATAATTTATGGTCTTTTTTAATTTTCCCTAGAGCTTTTCTGTAGCCTATAAAATCACCGGGTAATAAAGTGCTTTTTGAATATTTATATGATTTTATATCTTTAACAATAACTACATGACCAAAGTCATTATATTTTGAATCTAAATCAAAATAGTAATCTCCAATTATTTTACAAACTGTAAATG
>VMSZ01000057.1 GCA_013791885.1 Sulfurimonas sp.
CAAAATAGGAACAGATACTTTTGTAGTTCTTAAAGAGAGTGATAACTACTCAATGCAACTCGTAAACAAAGGAGTTATCACTCCAAAAACAACTCAAATAGAGACAACACTTGAGTTAGGCGCTGAGTATCAAGGTATAGAACAGTATAGCTTTACAAAAGAGCTCGATTATCAACTCTTGAATTCTGCGTTTGTTATGCAGAATCATTATACAGAGTATGTTCAGACGCCACAAACATCAGGAATGATGCAAGTTGGTTTTGTAGCTGCAAATATTATGGAGCTTAGTTTTAACAACCCATCATACAATCCGTATGAGGGAATGGATATTATAAGTGGCGATAGCTTCATTTCAAAAGCTATCTCGCTCAACTACTCTGGCTTAAATGGTTTTCGAGTTGATCTCTTCGGTGACGAGAGTGATGAAGAGCTGTACCAGTACTGGATAGAAGACATTGCATTATAAAAAAATGTTATCAAAATATTGCATTGATGTGGTATACTTATCGGCATTATAAAAAAGGAGAACGAATGTTTAAAACAATAGTACCAATTACGCTAGAGAGGCACAAAAATAAAAAAATAAAGCCTATCAATAATTTTGAATTTGCAAAAGGAGTGCATATAGCATCTGTTATGGCACATGAGTTTCCAAAAGTAGCTTCTGTTTACCCTATAGTTTTTATTGAGGACAAGGCAAATGATGAGTTTAAACCCGTAGCCATGCTAGGGCTTGAACAGGGTGAGAATCTATTTTTAAGCGATGATGCAAAAAAATGGAATGCTTCATATATTCCGGCAATTATCAGAAGATATCCTTTTGCGCTTGCAAAAAGTGGTGAAGAGAACAGATTTACTGTATGTATAGATGAGACGAGTGAGTTTTTAAATGACAGTGAAGGGGAAGCACTTTTCAATGAAGACAACACTCCGGCACCTACAATTGAAAAAGTAAAACAGTATCTTTCAGAACTTCATCAAATGGATCTCTTTACAACTGCGTTTTGCCATTTTTTAAAAGAGAACAATCTTTTTACACCGCTTAACATGAAAGTAAGAGTAAAGAATGAGATGAAAAATATCTCTGGAGCATATGTTATCAACGAAGAGAGACTCAACTCGCTTTCAGATGAGAAATTTATTGACATCAAAAACAAAAGATACCTCTCTGTAATCTACTCACACTTAAGCTCACTCGCACAAATCGAGAGACTTTTAGGGTTTAAAGATAAAAGCCTTCTTGAGACTGCAAAGATTGAAGAGCGTTTTGAAGAGATTAACGACAGCACAAAAGCAGAATCAAAAAAAACTAAAAAGTAGTTAAATAAGCTATATCAGCAGGAAAAGAATATGTCATCGTCATTTGGGAATACAAAAAAAGTTATAAGAGCCAAAGAACTAGTTGAAGCAAAACTACAACTCAAAAAAAAGAGTTCAAAATTTTTGCTTAACCCACTTGAGGAGCGACTGCTTCTCTCTGCTGATCCAATAGCTGCATCACTTCTTGAAGGTCTCTCACAAGATACTCAAGCCTCTGTTGTTATTGTGCAAGAGACGCAAGAGACACAACAATCACTCAACATTACAGCCAATCCAAACCAAACTATAGTCCTAGGTGACAGTAGTAGTGTTGATGCGGGAGCGATGTATCTAAGCTCTACAGAATTGCAAAACATAAAAGAGAATCAAGGCTCACTTATCATAGGCGATGCAACAAGCGGAAATCTCATCCAAATAGGTGATAAAAACTCACCCAATAGCGCCGTCACTATCGATATGCCACTTATCATCAACAATACAGGTCTTGATGGAAAAGTGTATATCAATAGTGATATTATAGGTGGTGGGGGAAGCTCGCTTGAAATAAATGGCTCTGGGCACACTATATATTTTGGTGCAGGTGGCAGTAGCACAGCAATATCGCAAGTGGGAGATGTAAACCTCTATGACTCTTTAGTAGTTGCAGGAGATGACAGCATCACGGCTGGAACAGGTGGAGTTAGTGGAAATATTACTCTTGGAAGCTCGTCCGCTCATAGACTTGATGGAGATGTGAGCGGAACAAATAATAACCTTACACTCGATGCTCATTATGGAAGTATAGTAATAAGAAGTGAAGTCGGGAAAACTGATCAGCTCAATAATCTTACAGTAAAGCATATGGTAAGTGATGGTTTGGGTGGCTTTAATGAGTTAAATGGCGCTGTTAATGTTACTTTTGAGAGCAGTGTTGCAATAGACGGCGATCTCTATATAAATGCCTCCGGAACCGTTACATTTAAAAGCAATGTTAATATCACAGGAAACTTAACAATCATAGGCGCAAACTCTATACTTTTTCAAGGTGGTATTACTGCGGGAGATGATATTTTTCTTGAGGGAAATAACATTACATTTTCAACTGGAGAGAGTGCGGTTTCAAGCACAAACGGTGGAACTCTTACACTTCAAACGAAAGATAAGGCAAGAGATATCTTTGTCTCGAGCCCTCCGGGTGTTGTGAGTGGACTTGTCATCACTGCTGATGAGATAGCAAAGTTTAGTGATGGGTTTACAAACATAATCATCGGACATAAGGGAATAGATGGTCACTCTGATGGCACAGGCAATGTCTATGTAGGTTCAGCCGCACCTTATCAGTACTCTTTTTTAGACAATGTAGAGATATATGGCGGAACTATAAATTTTGAAGATTTTACTGACCAATATAGAGAATTTGTGACATTAGGCACTATTACCCTTGATGCCAAAGAGGATATTACTCTTAAAAATACTATTAAAGCTATGAACTTAAGTACAAGTGCTGAGTATAATATAAACATCTACTCAAGCAATGGAAATGTGCGTCAGATTGACAACAGTGTAGATTTACAAACTAGTGAAGAGCTTAGAGCGAATCTTTTGAGTGTAAACGCGAACAAAGGCATTGACCTTATGTTTTTAAATGTCTCTACTCTTGACGCAAAAAGCATAAGTGGCGAAGAGATAAACATGGAGCAGCTCGCAATAGGTACTGATTTAACTATTGTCAATCTAGAACAAGTTGCATCAAATGGTACTGGTACTACAACAGTTACCGCCCAAAATGGAAATATCACTGTTGCTGGCAGTGGAATTACTCTCAATGGAAGTGGAGCTTTAACCATCGACGCAAATGACACAGGGGTTGATAAAAGTGTTATAGTAAATGCGCTTATCTCGAGTAATGGAGCCCATGTCAATTTAGAATCTGACGCAAACATAGCAATAAACGCCAACATTGTAAACACAACCACAAAAAATACAGGGACTATAAAACTCACTTCAAACAACAGTTCTATAGTGATGGCAAATGCGACACTTATAAGCTCTATGGATGCAGTGGGTAATACGGGAAATATAACATTTACTGCGAATAACAACATAGATTTAAGCATCTTAGAAGCCGATGGCACTATAAGCTTAACTGCTGCAACCGGATATGTAAGAGATATTTTATCAACTGAAGATGCAAATATAAAAGGGACTACAACGGCCCTAAGTATAAATGCAGCAACTGGTATTGGTTCAAGTTTGACAGATGGAGATATAGAGACAACAATCGCCTCTTTGACTCTTGCAAACAACACAAGTGATAATATTTATATCAATGAGAGTGATACCCTAGAGATTAAAAGCATTACTCAGAGTGGAAGCGGTGTTGTAAATGTAGTCGTGGCAACCGGAAACATAACTCAAAGTGGAAATATAAGTTCAACAAGTGGAGCCATTGTATTAGCTGCAACGACTGGGGCAATCACGATAAATGATACAAAACAGATAAGTGCAACAAGCGGAAATATCACCCTGAGCGCCAACACAAACATAGCACTTTCAACTCTTAACACAACAGGCGATGTAGCACTTACTGCAACAACAGGTGCAATAAGCGACAATCTCACAGCTGAGAGCGCGAATATCACAGCAAACAATC
>VMSZ01000027.1 GCA_013791885.1 Sulfurimonas sp.
CTTTTATAATGGATTTTATTTTAATGCAACGACAAAAAATTTGTACAAAAAAGGAAGATATATTCCTTTGTCAAAACGTGAAAACCAGTTTATACAACTTTTGGTTGAGAGTAATCAAGAGGAGATAAATGTCATAAATGACGAAACTCTCAAAAAAACTCTTTGGGTTGATGAAGAGGTAGGAGATGACAGGCTTCGGGCATTTATAAAAAGGGTCAGAGCAAAAACTTCCAAAGATTTGATTATAAACATTAGAGGGCAGGGATATACCATAAACACCATGCAGGAAAATGTTGACGCAGCAGTTTAATGAAACAAAACCCCATGATGAAATATATTAAGTACTCATCTCAAAACAATTTCTAAGTTTTTTAGTAATTTTGAAGGCTCAAAACTTTTGGGAGAGTTTGTGAGATTTCCTATGTTGCTGCCCGTATCTAGAAATTTTTGGATGTAGTATTTTCGATGATATCCTCTTTGTGAAAGATCGAATATTATTGCGTTTACATCATCTTCATTCAGCAAATCATTGTGTAGAGTTGTTCGTACTTCGTAGTCGATGTCGCTATGAATGAGAAGGTCAAGGCTTTTGGAAAACTCTTCATATCTGTTTGAATGTGTAATTTGTCTGAACTTCTCTTTTGGTGCTTTATAGTCAAGGGCTACATAATCAAGTAAACGCAGCTCCAAGAGCTTTTTTAAGGTTTCATGGTTCGTCCCGTTTGTATCGAGCTTTATTAAAAAGCCAAGTTGCTTTATCTCTTTGCAAAAATCCACCAATTCATGTGAAGAGGCTTCACCGCCTGAGAGAACGACCGCATCTAAAAGATTGACTCTTGTTTTTAAAAAAGACAAAGCATCCTCAAAATCATATAAGCCGACTTTGGAAAAAACAATAGATTTGTTGTAACAAAAATCACAGCGCATATTGCACCCGTTAAACCAGACAATGCAAGCAAGATGGTTTGGGTAGTCAAGATGCGTGAACTTTGTTATGTCATAAATGACTTTAGAGTAGGGCAAACTGTTTTCGCTGTTTGTGTTCACCTGTTTTTCCTACATTGAAACTCTCAACCGGTCTGTGATACCCCATAACTCTTGTGTAAACCGTACATTTTTGTCTTTTGTCTTTTAGTAATTCTAATATTTCTGTTTTACTCATTGTTTTTTCCTTTTGTTAAATTTACGAAACCGCACGTTCTAACTCTGCGTTTTGAGCAAGAAGTTCTTCATCGCATTTTGGACAAAACTCATGCTCTCCCGTGATGTAGCCGTGTTTTGGACAGACAGAAAAGAGCGGTGTCACCGTAATGTAGGGAAGTCTGAAGTTGGAGATGACATTTTTTACCAGTTTTCTGCAGGCCTCGGTTGAACTTACCTGTTCTCGCATATAGAGGTGCAGAACCGTTCCGCCCGTATATTTGCACTGCAAATCGTCTTGAAGTGTGAGTGCTTCAAAGGGGTCACTTGTAAAATCAACGGGAATTTGTGAAGAGTTTGTATAGTAGATGTTTTCATCCATTCCCGCTTGCAAGATGGAGTCACCGTATCTTTTTTTATCTTCTTTGGCAAATCTGTAAGTTGTTCCCTCTGCAGGTGTTGCTTCAAGGTTATAAAGATTTCCGCTCTCTTCTTGATACGCCACCATTTTTTCTCTCATGTGGTTGAGAATCTCCGTTGCAAAGGCTATGCCTTCTTCGGAACTGATATCATAACGCTCACTCGTATAGTTTCTAAGCATCTCATTCATCCCGTTGACGCCGATAGTTGAAAAGTGGTTTTTAAACCCTGGAAGGTATCTTTTTGTGTAAGGAAAAAGTCCTCTCTCATACATCTCTTGGATAAAAACTCTTTTTTTCTCCAAGGTGGATTTTGCATAATCCATAAGCTCATCTATGCGTGCGAATAGGGCTTCTTTGTCGCCTTTGTGTAAAAATCCGAGTCTTGCCATATTGAGCGTGACAACACCAATGCTTCCCGTCATCTCAGCACTTCCAAAAAGCCCGCCGCCGCGTTTAAGCAGTTCTCTTAAGTCCAGTTGCAATCTGCAGCACATACTTCTTACGTGCCCGGGTTTATAAGCTTCTTCATTAGTGATGAGGTTTCCGTTTTCATCTTTTTTGTATTGGCTTCCTATGAAGTTTTGAAAATAGGAAGAGCCGACTTTGGCGGTGTTTTCAAACAGAATGTCGGTATTTTCCCCATACCAGTCAAAATCTTCGGTGATGTTTACGGTAGGAATGGGAAAAGTAAAAGGC
>VMSZ01000074.1 GCA_013791885.1 Sulfurimonas sp.
TAATTGTTTTACCCCATTTAAATTTTTCTAAAACTAAAGTCTCGTCTATATCGCCTTCTAAATCTTTTCTCGAATTTTTAAATAAGAATATAAGATAAGAGACCATCAGAAGAAGATAGAGGAAACCGTCAAATCTTCCTATTTGCCCATCTTGAACCATTATAAAAAATAAAACAAGAGGCAAAACTACCCATGCACTGTCTAAGGCAAAAAGATCTCTGTTTGGGGACATTTTTTTGGAGATAAAAAAAACGGCACCAAGAACCAGTGTAATATTGAAAATAACACTTCCAACTACGTTTGCAACAGCCATGTCACTTTTACCGTGAGCTGAAGCCATCATAGATGCTGCCATTTCCGGCAGAGATGTTCCAAACGCCACGAGTGTAGCACCGATAACGAAGTGAGATATATTAAAATGCAGAGCGATTCTTTCTGATTCTTTAATAATAAAATCAGCACCGTAAATCAAAGCCGACATTGCGATTATAAAAATAAAAAAATCCATATTTATCCTTGTGTACGAACAATTAAGCTTTGTGGTAAATTAAATTTTTTAATAAGAGCTGCTTCTTTTTCCCGCATTTCTCCATTGTCTACCTCGTGGTCGAACCCAAGAAGATGAAGCAAGCCATGAATGAAGAGCAGGGCAAACTCATCATCACAACTATGTCCAAACTCTTTGGATTTTTCTTCCACATGGTCTGAAGAGATAACAATACTGCCAAGCGGAGCCATAGGCATATTTACAAAAGGAAAACTGAGGACATCTGTGTCTTTGTCAATATTTCTAAATTCTCTGTTTATCTCACGTATCTCTTCGTTAGAGGTAACAATAAGCTCAATATCTTTTTTTGTAAGAGCATGAGCGACACTGTTTAAAAATTTTTCATTGACTTCAAGCGAAGTTCTGTTATCTAATTCAATCATGGGTAAAATTATATCTAACGAGGCTTATAGTTTGTAAAATACCCGTAAGGAGTACTTTAGAATGCATGACGAATACTAAGCTGTGATATTAATGCTGTTTCCTATGCCGGTTTTTTGAGCATTCATCAAATCCGTTTGTTCTTTTGCACTCTCTAAAATCTTTAAAATCTGACGCTCTTGGACTTCCGTCGCCTTTTTTATTGTGTCTGTTTGAGGAGCTTCCGAACTACCCTGTGTTGAACTGCTCTGCGTTGAACTGCTCTGCGTTGAAGATGATACATCCATTTGTATATCCTTTTTGAGTTATATTTGCACATTGTAGTATGGAGATGTTTCGTGCAATATTAAAAATCATATTTAGATATGGTAAAATCAGCTTATGAATTTAAATAATAAAATAAAAAAAGCAATATGCGTTATGAGCGGAGGAATGGACTCCACTTTGAGTGCTTACATGATGAAAAGTGAAGGTTATGAGATTATCGGTGTTCATTTTAATTATGACCAAAGAACACAAAGCAAAGAACTTTCCTGTTTTGAGAATATATGTGAAGCCATGGGAGTTGAAAATAAATATGTTTTAGATCTAAGTTTTTTTAAACAGCTTGGAGCTTCAGCACTTACTGACCATAGTATAGAAGTGCCTATAGGAGGGATTGAAGACGGTGTTCCAGTCACTTATGTTCCTTTTAGAAATGGAATATTTTTAAGCATGGCAGCTGCTATCGCAGAAAAAGAGGGTGCAAGTGTTATCAGTATCGGAGTCGTCGAAGAAGACAGCAGCGGCTATCCTGACTGCAGGGAAGAGTACATTACAAGCATGCAGCAAAGTATTAATCTTGGAACAAAAGATGAGACAAAGATAGAGATTCGCATGCCTTTAGTCCACCTCAAAAAATCTCAAATAGTGCAAAAGGCACTTGATTTGGAAGTTCCGCTTTCACTTACTTGGAGTTGTTATAAAAATGAGCAAAAAGCCTGTGGTGTGTGTGACAGCTGCAGACTAAGACTTAATGGATTTAAACTTGCAAAGGCTCAAGACCCAATAGAGTATGATTGAACTATTATTTAAAGAGTTAAGAATTGAGCATATATGCAATCCGAAATTAAAAAATAGCTATATTAGTATAAAACCTGTCCATACAGACGGGGAGCAGATCGCAAAAATAGTAGTAAAAACACCAAAAGTATCCCAAAAAATTCTACATGAACTACTCGCAAACCGAGAAGTTTGGATACGAAAACAGATTCTCAAATTTCAAAAAATAAAATTAAAAAAAATAAATCTTGAAGATGAAGTGCTTATTTTTGGTGAAATTTACAGTCTCGATAGTGATGAAGCATCTTGGCTCAGAGAAAAACTTATGACAATTCAAACGGATGATATACCAAAAATACTTAAAGCTTATGATGCTTTTTATATGCAACTCTCTAAAAAATATCTTACCCAAAGAGTTGATTTTTTTGCGAAGACAATGGGTCTGGAATATTCTGAAATAAAATTTAAAAAGCTCAAAAGCAGATGGGGAAGCTGTGACTCAAAAAAGGCGATAACACTTAATACACAGCTAATGAAAGTCGAAAAAGAGCTTATAGACTACGTTGTCGTGCATGAGCTATCCCACATACGACATATGAACCACTCAAAATATTTTCATGCTCATGTAGAAAAATATTTGCCAAATTCGATGATACTAAGAAAAACTCTTAAAAACACTCATTTTTAAGTTGTTTTATCTCTCATTCAAAAAATAGCGAAGACTGACGTCGCTCCACTCTTTGGAAAGCTTCAAATGATTTTCAATAGAAGCATAAACCGTTTTAAAATCACTGTTTTGTACACTTAATTCTTCTATCACTTGAGTCAGGGCTACTTTACCGGCTGCTATAACATCCTGAGGAAATTGTAAAATTTTTACATCGAGTTCATGAAGTTTTTTAAGTGCGTGTATATTTTCCGAATGAAACTCATACGTCATATTTGAATTGAGCTCATTCGCAGAAACTTCAATGATAGCTTTATGCTCAAACGAAAGTTTTTCCCAAGAGTGCTTATTAAAAGTAAGTTCCAAAATTGAGCCAGGTTCATGCCAGCCGGAGTAGTAGTAAGGCGCAACTTTATAAAAGCCCATTTTAAGATCAAGCGCAGGCCCAACCCATTCTGTCGCATCAATGACACCCCGTTCAAGTGAGGTATATATTTCTCCTGCCGGTAAAAGTATAGGATTAACACCAAATTTCGAAAACACTTCTCCGCCAAGGCCCGGAATACGCATTTTAAGCCCTTGCATGTCAGCAAGTGACTCTATAGGCTTTCTAAACCATCCACCCATTTGTATATTTGTGTTACCGCCCATAAAAGGATAAAGATTGTATTTTGCATACTGTTCTCTCCAAAGCTCCAGACCGCCGCCAAAAAGCATCCAGGAATTTATCTCCTCTGCTGTAAAGCCAAAAGGAATTCCGCTGTAGAGAGAAAATGCAGAGTTTTTTCCTTTCCAATAATAAGGACCGGAATGAAATGCGTCTATTTGTCCGCTTGAACAAGCATCAAAAACAGCAAGAGCAGGGACGAGAGTATTTTTAGGGTAGAGTTTTATCTCTAAAGAGCCGCCACTTACATCTTTAACTCTTTGCGCAAATTTTTCAACATTAGTTCCCATGATAGGAAAATGAGCAGGCCAGCTTGTAGCCAGTTTTATCATTGTTTTTTTGTTTTTGTTGACATTAACCCGTTTAGACTCATCCTCTTTTGCCGAGGGATGTTTTGAGTAGTCTATGGCTTCTCTGTTACTTTCATTGCAGCCACTGAGTGCTATAGCGCTTGAGGCAAGTGCCGCTTGTGTTAAAAATTTTCTACGATTCATGAGAGCTCCTAAAAATCTAAAGTTAATTGTCTTGGTGCTGTTTGAGCCTGAGATAAAATGGACTTATCTACACCTGCAATGAGGGCAAAATGAAATTTATTTGTTTTTAATATATCAAAGATGTCCTGCGTTTTCTTGTAAGCATAAACATTATTGTAAGTGCTAAACTCTTCAAGCAGTGTTTGCGGGAGAATATAAATAATATCTGCCCAGTTGGCATTTTTTTGAAGAAAGTTTATTTCTGAAACAATCAGTTCTGCGTTTTTTTCAAAAATTAAAACTTTATCACTTGACCCAAACTCTTTTTGTTCAAAATTTTTATTGGTAAAGACCGCTTGAAAATGGTCAATTTGTGTAAATTTTCTAAGTCTATAGTTTATTTTAAGTGTTTTCAGAAGATGTAAAAGTTCTTCCAAATAGGGCACAAAAAATGGAGAGAGGAGTTGTCTTTCATAAAAAATATCATCATAAATAAAAGATGTTTCAAAGAGCGTCTGCTCAACTATGTTAATAGACTGCGCAGGAGTAGACGAGAGTGTTCTGATATCAGTAAAAAGGTCTCTGCTGCAAAATGCAGGACAAAAGAGCAGGGTACTTTTTTTCTCTACATTCCAAAGTAATTTGGATATTGCCCGAATATCAGAATGCAACACGATAAAATTGGGCTCTGTAATGATTCCAAGAGAAAGTTTTAAAATTATTTCGTTACATTCGTAAGTCGTTACTTCTTTTTCAACTAGGCGAAAACGCAATAACCTTTTTAATGCATCTTCAATACTCTTTACCTGTATCCAAGCAATTTCACTGTCGCTCATTTGAACAGGTTTGTCAAAAATAATGCCATAAGCACCATTGAAAATTGCACTCTCAATCTCATCTTCGTTAAACGCAAGAAAAAGATCCCCGCGTTTAACTACTTTTGCTTCAAAAACAATGTTTTCAAAACTATTTACAAAAGGTTTGTTGATGAGCTTTGCGTGTGTAAGAGCTAGTACGTTTTCAAGTCTCATCCAATAGGTGTGCCCGCTTTTTTAGGTTTTTCCGGTCTTATAAGACATAAACCCTCTTCATCCTTTGCGGCAAGAAGCATTCCCTCAGAGAGCATACCCATGAGTTTTGCAGGTTTTAGGTTTGCTACAACGCAAACATAAGTATTAACAAGTTCCTCAGGTGAATAAAATTCTCTAATTCCTGCGACTACTTGTCTTGGTCTTGCTTCACCGACATCAACTTGAAGTTTTAAGAGTTTTTTACTTTTAGGAACTTCCTCAGCTTCTACAACGATACCCACTTTTAGTGATGTTTGAAAAAATTGACCAATTTCTATAAGGTTGTCTTCACTCGTGCTTGTCGCTGCGTTTACACTCTCTTTCGTTTCTTTTTTCTCTTCTAGAGGTTTATTCGGCTGTGCCGCCGGAGCTTCTTCCATAAGAGGTTCTTCAATGCGCGGAAAAAGAGGTGGAACAACTTTAATATTAAATAGTTTTAGTAGTTTTTTGTCTAATATAAGCTCTTTGTAACTCTCATTGTTTATCTCAAAATTCAAAGCATCCGCTATGATATTTGTAGTCTGAGGCATGACAGGGTGAAGCATAATGGAAGCTTTTGCCAAAATATTTGCAACAAGAGCAACTGTAGCCAGAGCTTCATCTTTTTTATCTTCTTTCATTTTTACCCAAGGAGCGTGCTCTTCTATGGCTTTATTTCCTATAGAAAATAATCTCCAAAGCTCTTCGAGGTATCTATGTGTTTGTAAATTTTCCATATAAGTATCAAGCGAATCAAGAATAACATTCATCGCATCAAGCTCTTTTTTATGAAACTTTTCTACATCAACACTGTCTATTTCAAATTCAGAATATTTACCGCTCATACCGATAATACGGTTTAAAAGGTTTCCTAAATCATTACTGAGTTCTGAGTTTATTCTGTCTATAAATGCGCGTTGAGAAAAATCTCCATCTTGACCAAACGGCACTTCTCTCATCATAAAGTATCTTAAATTTTCAGCACCATACGCATCTGCTACAACTTTCGGGGCGATAACATTACCTTTTGATTTAGACATTTTTTCACCGTCTCTCGTCCACCAGCCATGTGCACCAATATGTTTTGGAAGAGGCAAGTCTAAGCTCATCAAAAACGCAGGCCAGTAAATGGCGTGAAAACGCAAGATGTCTTTGCCTACAAATTGTATTGAAGCCGGCCAGTAATGCATATTAGCTTCATCTTTACCATAACCTAAAGCAGTAATATAGTTGAGTAGGGCGTCGAGCCAAACATACATAACATGCTTGTCGTCATTAAGTGACGCAGGCATTTTTACACCCCATGTAAAAGATGTTCTTGTTACAGAAAGATCGCGTAAGCCGCCTTTTACAAAGTTGATTACTTCGTTTGCACGAGAACGTGGAAGTATAAAGTCTGGATTATTTGCATAATGTGAAAGTAATTTATCCTCATATTTTGAGAGTCTGAAAAAGTAGCTTTCCTCTTTTACTATATTTGTACTTCTTCCGCAATCCGGGCAAAATTCACCGTCTATAAGCTGCGTTTCGGGAAAGAAAGTCTCACAACTTACACAGTAGTGACCTTCATAAAAATCTTTGTAAATATCACCTTTAGCATACATTGTTTCAAAAGCTTTTTGAACACCTATTTTATGCTCTTCATCTGTTGTACGAATAAATTTATCATAACAGATACCAAATTCATCCCATAAATTTTTAAAAGATGTACTGATTTCATCTGCAAATTCTTGAGTCGGTTTGCCATTTTTTTGTGCCGATTCTTCTATTTTTTGACCATGCTCATCTGTTCCAGTTAGAAAATAGGTGTCTTCACCTTTTAATTTTTCATATCTTGCCAAAGAATCTGCAATGAAAGTCGTATACGCATGACCAATATGCGCTTCGCCATTTACATAGTATATAGGTGTTGTTATATATTTACTCAATTTATTTCCTTGTTATAATTCATCTGTAATTTTAAAATTCAAAGCCGCCGGTCTCACCTTTGGACATACTGTTGTAAACGGATTTCACATAATCAGAGCGCAGTTCGCAAGTGAAAAAAAGCTCGCAGTCGCTACAGCTTTTGAGCTCTTTTTCTTTTTGACAAAGTTCTACTTTAAGAATCATCTCATCGAGGTGAACTTCAAATTTATCTTTGTTTTGCATAAACTTCTTTTACTCTCGCAATTTCGTATTTCGAACCAAAGAAACATGGTGATGTCCCATGAATGTGGTCATGTGAAAGTTTCATAATATCTTCGTTGACTGCATCAATTGCATCGCCGCCGGCCATTTTGAAAATAAACGCAAAAGGGAATACTTCAAACAGTTTACGAAGTTTGCCTTCTGGTTTATCGGACGTAGCAGGGTAGCTGAAAAGTCCACCGCCTTTAAGAAGAATTTGGTGCAAGTCTGGAACCATACCGCCAGAATATCTTAAGCGGTAACCCTCAGCAAAGAAACTGTCTACAAGCTCTTTATGAAATGGCTTCCAATTTTGCTGCGTTCCGCCGGGAGCATTAAGATTCCCTTTTTCGTTCAAACGGATCTCTTTAACAAACTCAAATTCACCGGCCTGAAGAAGGTAGAGTTTTGTTTTTGTATCTGCAAAAACCATTTCAACTCTAGGACCATAAACCACATAACAAGAAGCTACCATATTTACAGCACCCCACGTTTTTTCGTAAATACCGAAAATTGAACCGACACTGAGATTGACATCAACAAGAGATGAGCCATCGAGCGGATCGTAAGCTATGAAATACTTTCCATCTTCACGAATATGCATTTCATGCTCTTTCTCTTCACTTGCAATAGTATGTACAGAAGGAACTTTTGAAAGTTCCTCTTCAATGATTAAATCACACTGAATATCTAACTGTAGCTGCGTTTCCCCAGAACTGTTTTCTTGTTGAGAATAGCCTATATCTTTAACATCTATAGCTTTTTTAATTCTAATTGCACTTCTTTGAATAGCATCAAATATATCTTTCATTTACACTTCCTTTGCGTTTTTTAAAATCCACGATATTACATCATCAGGATTGTTTAAATCTAATATGTCAATGCCGCTAGGCAATTCATAATCTTTTATATTTATACTCTCATCAATTGCTAAAGCATTCATATATGCAAAATAATCTTCGTCAAGAGAATTTCTGAATACACTGATACGAGGAAGAGGGAGATTTTTCAAACCCTCCACTAATAGTATGTCAAATTTATCGAAAAGTCTTATCATCTCATCAAGTTCTTTATTTTTTTGCGAAAAATAAGTTGTTCTTGTTGGTGAAGTAACAATAACCTCCGCCCCTGTATCGGAAAACTTATAGCTGTCTTTACCTTCAACATCAAAACGAGCTTTGTCTTTGGGGTCGTGCTTAATAATAGCAACTTCTTTTTTATACTCATGAATAAGTTTTCTTGCTATTTTTAAAATCAGTGTCGTTTTTCCACTGTTTGAGGGACCTGTAAATGCAACGGCTAATCTTTTGTTCAAAGCAAACTCTATATTTTAAATTTTGCTGATTATACAAAAAGGTAGTTTAATAAGATATAATTCATGATAATTTTTTTGGGATGTACTATGAAATTTTTCTCTATTTCTGCCGTTTTTTTAATCTTATTGAGTGGATGTTCACAAAAAAGCGCTTTTTCAAATTTTGAGTTAAGCCAGGAACAGGAATATTCGATTTCAAACACACAAAGAGCCAAAATAGTTTCTCCAACTCAAATTGAAGGTGTTTTTACAGCCGTTTATCTTAACAATATTTATCCGCAGAAGTACACAGCAAATGATTCTTTCTTAATTTTCTTCTATATGAAAGATGAGATTCATCCGAAGGAATTGGCTTTTAAAGCCAATCAAAAAGAAGCGATAAAAATTGAAGAAGTACAAAACAACGTTGAATTTGCTACTTTATTTGAGATGCAAAGCAGCTGGAACAGTTGCTATTTATTGGAATTTGAGGGCGATGAAAAGAAAGAGATCAACTTTGAAGTTAATAGCGGAATATATAAATCAATTCCACTCATATATAAAAAATAACTAAAATTATCTCAGCGTAGAACTAAGATAATTTAAACACTCTGCGCTAAAACTTTAAAAATATAACTAAGTAAAACTATCACAACCTGAAGTGCTATAACAATAACTAGCGGTGCTAAATCTATTCCATTAATGTTTGTCGTAATTGTTTTTCTAACAATTTTGTATGACGGTTCCGTAATTCTGCGTAAAAACTGAACTATTGGGTTATAAGGATCCGGATTGACAAAACTAAGCAGAGCAGCAATAATAATGACCCAGATATAAATATTAATAAGACCCGTAAAAAGCCCGCCAAGTTGTAGTATTACTAGACCTAAATCACTCATTTTACAATCTCTCCTATATAGTTTTTAAGGTATTTGTAAACCTCTGCAACGTCTGGTCCATGTTCGGCTCCAGTAAGCAGTAAACGCAGGGGTTTAAAAAAGTTTTTACCTTTGAGGTCCGTTTCTTGTATGATGTAATTTTTAAAATCTTCATATTCTTCGAAATACGGTGCATTTTTTATGCAGTTGCTCATAAGCTCTGCTTGTTCTTTAAACTCTTGCGGAATAAGTTTTGGTGCAAAAATAGCTTGAATTTTTTCTCTTAACTCTTTTGTAGTACTTGCTTCTTCAAGATAGACTTTGGCAAGTTCACCAATCTCTTCATCTGCAAAACCTACATATCTTGAAAGTTCTTTATTGTCCAACATTTTAAGATGCTCTTTATTTACATGTCTAAGCATGTCCATATCAAAGCGAGCAGGGGACTTTGAAATACTGTTAATATCAAACCATTCTATGGCTTCATTTACTTGAAATATCTCTTTAGGCGGTTTATTTCCTATTAATATTAAGTAATTTGATATTGCAGCCGGTAAGAAGCCTTGCTCTAGAAGCCATTTAACGCTCGAAGCATCATCGCGTTTACTCATTTTTTTACCACTATCATTCAGTATAATTGGCAAATGAGCATACTCAATTTTTTTATCGTAATTTAACGAAGCACGAATATGATCTTGTTTTGGAGTATTACTCATATGGTCTTCTCCACGAATAATAAGTGAAATATCTCCAAGCATATCATCAACTGCACAGGCAAAATTGTACGTTGGCGTTTTATCTTGACGCATAATTATAAAACTGTCGACATCAGCAGGCTCAAAACTCACGTCACCTTTGATATGGTCATGTATGGTAATAGTTTTTTCTGGTTTTTTGATTCTAATAGTAAAAGGATTCATATTGTCTATCACAAGTTCAGCAGGCAATTCCGCACAAGCATCATCATATCTGTAAGCTTTTTTAGCTTCTTTAGACTCCTCACGTTTCTTTTCCAACCATTCAGGTGAACAAAAACAGCTAAAAGCTTTTTTATCGTGTAAAAGTTGTAAAGCCATAGCAGAATGAAAACGTAAGTTCCCGCTTTGATATATTAGTTGAGAGTAGGTGATGCCAAAAAGATCCAAAATATCGAGTATCTCTTTATCTTTGCCTTCTATATTTCTTTCTTTATCTGTATCTTCAATTCTAACAATTAAGTCTTCATCTCTTTGTTTTGAAACAATATAGTTAAATAGAGCAACACGTAAATTGCCTATGTGCATATCGCCGGTTGGACTAGGTGCAAATCTGAGCATTCTTTTTCCTAAAAATAATTTTTTGAAATTCTATCGAATGTTTATTAAAAATAAGGTTTATTGTGATTGTTTTGAAGTGAAAGTGGTGACCCCGAGGAGAATCGAACTCCTGTGACATGGATGAAAACCATGGATCCTGACCGCTAGACGACGGGGCCACTTCAGTTGTCTTATTAACTGAGCCGAAATTATATAGACTTTATTCTTAAAAAAATATAAAATCTATAATAATTTCATGAAATATTTAACTATTCGTAAAAACTTCTTAATGCTCTAATGATTACAGCGTTTTTAGAGATACTTTCAGCCTTTGCATTTTCATTAACCGACTCATAAAGATCCAATGGAAGAGAGATTGAGAAAGTTTTAGTCTCAATTTTTTTCTTTTTAGCAATAATCGCAACTACATTTGTTAGAAGTTCAATTATTTTTTTAGTATCTATCGGTTTTTGAATAAAGCTGTTTACACCAACTTCAATTGACTCTGATATTTTTTCAATGTCATTACTTGCAGAGATTACAATAATAATCTGACCTGGATTTTCTTCACGAATTTTACGCGAAAGTTCAATACCGTCCATTCCTGACATAATAATGTCAACAAAAACAACATCCGGTTTTGTTCTGTTAAAAACTTTTAGTGCTTCATCACCATTAAAGCATGAATGAACATCAGCAAAGAAGTTTTTAAAAGTTGAACTTAACAACTCATTGGTAACTTTCTCATCTTCCACAATCATTGCAGTCAGTTTTTTTGTCTCTTGTGTAAGTTGTACTAAATCTATATTTGCCATCATTTTTTCCTGTTATATAAGTTACGGAATTATACATCAAAATAATTAATATGATTAACAATAACAAACATAACTATTATTAACATAGATATAAGTTCCTATTTGTGGGGTATAAAAATACAAAAAGAGGGTGTTAAAATATATGAATATTACTATTTGTGAAAGTGTTTATTGATTTTTTTTAAATTTCTCCAACCATTCTATGTCAGATTCCTTTAAATTTTCTTTTTGTGTTAGCAGAGAATCTATTATACTCACCAGAGTATCTTCATCCATAAACTCTAATAAATCAGGATTAATATACGTCTGAGGTATTCCGGAATAAGAGTTTAAAAGGTTTTGAATATCAATAATAAGCTGTTGTTTTCTTGTCATGAACGGAATTCCTTCTAAATAACTATAAATAGTATTTGGTTAACATAATGTAAATTCTATTGAAAATGATTGTCTCTCATTTAATAGATGAAACAATAGCACAATTTCAATGTAAAATTCTAGAAAAATACAATTGAGGATAGTTAAAAGATTCCTTTTGCACATTATGTAAGTGTAATGTAGTCTAAAAACATCTAATTAGGTGCTGATTTTTCTTTGTTTAGTCACTCTACGGACACAACTGTAAATAAAAAGTTGATTTAATCCCAGAATATAGGGGTTAATGAGGGCTAGGTACAACTATAAGCCGAGTTTTGTCTAGATAGCATTAATCTACTGTACCATTTACATAGTACCTCTAGCGAAACAATAGCAATGTAAGACGCTAACCATTTGTTTCTTGCTGCCATGTTGGGTTTTCAAGCTCTCTATATTGCTATAAAGACTGGTGGTCTCTTACACCGCCTTTTCACCTTTACTACTTAAAAAAGCAGAAGTCTAATCTCTGTTGCACTTTCCCTCGTATTGCTACGGCCATTCGTTAAATGGAACACTGTCTTACAGCAGCTCGGACTTTCCTCTTGAATGTAAAACTCAAGTCACTATCTGTTGTACCTGCGAAATAATACAAAAAGAATCCTTTATATACTATTTTTTAAAACAAGAACAAGTGTTCACTTTATGTTTATAAAGTATGAACACTTGTTCTTATTCTTGTAAGCTAAAATTAACAAGTGTTCATATATAATTTTATATACATTAACATATGTTCATAAAGGTACGCTAAATGCAAGAAAATAGGACTACAGAGAAGATAATCAGTACAAAAGAGAAGATAATAAATTCATCCAAAAGACTCTTTTCTGAGCATGGATACAAGGCTACGAGCGTCAGAAAAATAGCTTCAGATGTGGGTATTAGAGAGAGTGCTTTGTATAATCATTTTAAGAATAAAGAAGATATTTTTTTAACTGTTGCTAAAGATATATTCTCGTCGCCCTTCTCTTTCTCACATGATGAGATTAAAGATGCAGCACTTAAGGGAAAAGTGTTTTTAAATAAGTATGCCATGCAGTATAAGCTACTTACGTTCGATAAGAACAATGAAAGTATGTTTAGAATACTCTTGATTGAGTTACTACAAAACAAAGAGCTTAGAGAGCAGTTTATGAGTGAATTTCACGATAAAAATATTAAAGTGCTATCTGAAGGTTTTTTTATAATGATGCAGAATGATTTAATTCGTTCTTCTGATCCTATGATGTTGTCGTATGAGTTTCTATCCACCCTATTCTACATCAGACTTCAAATAACTCTTATACGTTATGATTCTATATCAACGACAAGTTTGTCAACACAATTTGAAAAACATGTTGATTTTTTTTGGGAAAGTATTAGAAAGTAATATCAAATAATATGTAAGTCTATTCAGATACTATTTAATATTATATTGAGGATTTAAAAAAAAGACAACTCTTAATGAGTTGTCTTTTTGAGAGTGATAGATTATTTATCCATTACCGATCTAGCGTATTTTTCACCAAGCTCATATGCTTTTTTATTAACATCATGAACTTTAGCTGGTACTTTTGATAACATAGTGTCAATAAGAACTGTTTTATCAATAGCATTCATCATTGTATTTGCAATCGCAAGTGCAACAACAGATTGAGTAATAACATTACCAACCTCTTCTTTTGCTATAGTAATAATTGGAATCTCATGAATATGCCATTTTTTTCTATCTTCATCCGTTGGATGCACAAGATTAGGGTCAACAACAATTGTCCCCCCTAGTTTTACACCGTCTTTAAATAGCTTGTAACTCATATCTGCAACAGAAAGCATAAAACCAATTTCACCATCGTTTGCATATGGATAGTAAATTTCTTCATCATCCAATTGAATATCAACAACAGTTGGTCCACCACGTACTTGTGATGTATATGTTGCAGTTTTTAGTCCGTGACCACCAGTTTTAATTTTAGCTGCTGCAAAAATCTCACCAGCAAGAAGAACACCCTGCCCGCCAACACCTGTAAATCTCATTAATGTTTTACTCATTGCGTCTCCTTATATTTTTTTAGCAAAATCGTCTTGAGTGATTGCTTTTCTTTTACCTTGGTGGAATTTTATTACTTCAGCATACATATCGCAATATTCGTCAGCTTCCGTATCTTGTTTCAATATACCAGTTGGTAAAATATTTAATTGCTCTTCCGGTGTCATTGCATCATATTTTTTCTTAGGTGCAGTTATGCTTTCAATCCATTTAAGATTGTCCATAGCAGAAACCATTTTGTTCTTACGTCCCAAGTTAATGTGACAGTTTGAAAGAATATCAAGACACGCGAAACCTTTGTGTTCCATTGCTTTAATAAAAATCTTTTCAAGTTTTTTAGGATCAAGCATAGATTCACGAGCAACAAAAGAAGCTCCTGCAGCGATAGCCAGATCACAAGTGTCAAAAGTTGGGTCAATATTACCAGACTTCTGAGAAACCGTCCACATACCTTTTGGTGTAGTTGGAGATGTTTGAGAATTTGTCAAACCATAGATAAAGTTATTGATAATAATCATAGTTATATCTATATTTCTTCTACAACCGTGAATAGTGTGGTTACCACCAATTGCGAGTGCATCACCATCACCGGCAACACAAATAACATGCTTAGTAGGACAAGCCAATTTAATACCAGTTGCATAAGCTACAGTTCTACCGTGTGTTGTATGAACAGTATTAAAATCTACATACGATGAAAATCTTCCAGAACAACCGATTCCAGAAACAACACATATATCATCTTGAGGTATACCCATCTTTTCAACAGCTCTTACGAACGCTTTAAGAATAACACCATCCCCACAACCCCAACACCAAAGTGTCGGCATCTTTTCAAGTCTTAAATATTTATCATAATTAAATGCCATCTTATAACTCCTTTACTTTATTTACAATCTCATAAGGAGATATTGGTCTGCCGTTTACTTTAAATAAACCTTCTATGTCAAGTCTTGCTGCAGCACGTTGAATTTCACTGTGGTACTGACCAATATTGAGCTCAACAACTAAAACTTTTTCAATTTTGTCAGTATGCTCTTTTATTTTTTCAGCCGGTGAAGGCCAGATAGTAATTGGTCTAAATAAACCAGCTTTAATTCCTTCTTTTCTTAAGTGTCTAATAGACTCTTTAGCTGCAAGTGAAACTGAACCATAAGCAATAATCATTATTTCAGCATCATCCATCATGAACTCTTCATAAGATTCAAGTTCATCTTTGTGTAGCTCAACCTTGTCTTCTAATCTTTGGATTAGTTTTCTACAAGTCTCAATCTCTTCAGTTGGGAAGCCTTTTCTATCATGGTGAAGACCTGTAAAGTGGTATCTATAACCCTCAAACATTGGATTTAATACGGCTGGTTGATCTGGCTCACACTCATATGGAAAATAATCTTCCGGTGCTCCATCAAATCTTTTTCTTGGAACGATTCCAGCTTTTACATCTTCTGCAGTCGGAAGATCTGCTTTACCGTGCATGTGACCAATAGTTTCATCTAGTAAAACGATAACCGGTTGCATAAATCTATCTGCAAGATTAAAAGCTCTTACAGTTTCAGTATAACATTCAGCTAATGAACCCGCACATAAAGTGATTGATTTATAATCCCCATGTGATGGATTTTTTGACTGAAGAATATCACCTTGAGATACACGAGTTGGGAGACCAGTTGATGGACCACCACGCATAACATTTACACACACCAAAGGTACTTCTGCCATTTGAGCAAGACCTAAGTTTTCAGCTTTTAAACTCATTCCAGGACCCGAAGTTGCCGTTAATGCACGTACACCAGTCATTGCTGCGCCGATTACCGCACATATACCACCAATTTCATCTTCCATTTGTATTGCTACACCACCTACTTTCGGTAAAAGGTCAGAAATTTCATGCATTACTTCACTTGATGGTGTTAATGGATATCCACCAAAAAACATACATCCAGCATCAACTGCTGCCATTGCTGATAATTCATTACCAGTCGATATAACTTCTCTTGTTGCCATTATTTAACTCCTTGTTGGTCAAGCGACATATAATTGTTTGCCACAATTGCTGCTTGGCGTTCTTTTGCTTCATCAGTAAGTTTAGCAAAGCTAAATCCAGCTGCCTTATACTCTTTTGTATCTGCTACGTAGATTGCAAAATCCGGACACGTAAGTTCACACTCATTACAGCCAATACAAGCTTCTGGATGATCAATTGAAATCATCGCACCAAGTGTCGACGTAGATTCATATCTCATGCCAAGTACGCCCGAAGGACATACCGACACACAAATATCACATGCTTTACAGTTGTCTGTATTAACCCATACCGGTTGATTACCTGGGTTTACCATTTCTTTGCTTGCCATTTCATCTCCTAAATTATTAAATTACGAATTAATTCGCATCATCATCAATATTAAATTTTCCTACAGCACAAGAGACAAAGCTCTTAGCTTTTAGAACAGCTGAGTTTCCTAAAGATATCTCTTCATCGGATAAAGGATAACCTAGTTTCCTTAAAATAGCTCTAAAATGTGCTGATGACGCCTCGCTTTGGACATCTACTGTTACCTTGCGAGGCTCGCACGAGAGGTCTACACCGATACCATCAAAGCCCTCTTCCTCGAGAGCTTTTTTTATGGTATTTGCACAACCTGAACAACGGATATTGTTGACCTCTACCGTATAAAGCATATTTATTTTTTACTTAAAACTTCAGCTACAGCTTTTCCGATTTCCGCAGGAGAAACAACAACTCTAACACCAGCAGCTTCAAGAGCAGCCATTTTTTCTGCTGCAGTTCCAGCTCCGCCAGAAATGATAGCTCCAGCATGACCCATACGTTTACCAGCAGGTGCAGTTTGACCGGCAATAAACGCAACAACCGGTTTTGTAATATGTTCTTTAATGTAAGCGGCCGCTTGAATTTCAAGATCACCACCGATTTCACCAATCATAACGATTGCGTGAGTATCGGGGTCTGCTTCAAACATTGGAAGAAGTTGTTTGTATGAAAGACCAATAATCGGGTCTCCACCAATACCAACTGCTGTAGTTATACCAAAACCTTCTTTACACACTTGGTTCGCACCTTCGTATGTTAAAGTTCCACTTTTTGATATAAGGCCAACATTCCCTTTTTTGAAAATCATACCAGGCATAATTCCAATTTTACACTCTTCTGCAGTAATGATACCCGGACAGTTTGGCCCGATAGTCATCATACCATGCTTTGTAGCAAATGCTTTTGCAGCTTGCATATCACGAACTGGAGCGCCTTCTGTAATAATTACAGCAAGCGTAATTCCAGCATCAGCAGCTTCCATAACAGCATCTGCAACAAATGCCGGTGGAACAAATATCATAGAAACTGTAGCACCAGTAGTTGCAACAGCTTCTTTAACTGTGTTAAAAACAGGTTGACCTAAATGCTCAGTTCCACCTTTATTTGGTGTAACTCCACCAACAATTTTAGTGCCGTAAGCCATGCACTGTTCAGCATGAAAAGAACCCTCTTTACCGGTAAAGCCTTGAACGATTACTTTTGTGTCTTTGTTAACTAGTATACTCATAAATTATTCTCCTCTTACTTTGCTTGTTTTGCAGCAGCAACTGCTTTTGCAGCACCATCAGCTAAATCTGTAGCAGAAATAACATTTGCAATATTTGCATTTTTAAGAATTTCTGCTGCTTCAGGTGCATTTGTACCATCTAGTCTTACGATAACAGGAACGTGAACATTTACAAGCTTAGTAGCTTCTAAGATACCATTAGCAATACGGTCACATCTTACGATTCCACCGAAAATATTTACGAATATAGCTTTAACATTTGGATTTTTAAGAATAATCTCAAAACCTTTTGCAACAGTCTCTGCGTTTGCGCTACCGCCAACGTCTAAAAAGTTAGCCGGAGTTCCACCCATGTAATTAATAGTATCCATCGTGCCCATTGCAAGACCGGCACCATTTACCATACAACCAATTTCACCATCAAGAGAAATATAAGAGAGACCATAACGACTTGCTTCACGCTCATCAGCATCTTCTTCTGAAATATCGCGCATATCTTCGATATCCGGGTGACGTCCAAGAGCGGAATCATCAAATCCCATTTTACCGTCAAGTGCCAAGAAGTCACCGCTTCCAGTTTTAATAAGAGGATTGATTTCAATCATTTCAGCGTCATTTTCCATATATAGCTTGTAAAGAGATGCTGCAAACTTAATAAATTTACCCTGTTCTTCTTTAGCTAAACCTAGACCAAATGCTAGTTCACGACCGTGATATCCTTGAAAACCTACAGCCGGATCAACAGCTACTTTGATGATTTTTTCTGGAGTGTTGTGAGCAACATCTTCAATAGCCATACCGCCCTCAGTAGAAGCCATAATTACCGGCATCTCTTTCGCACGGTCAAGAACGATACCTAAATAAAGTTCATCTTTAATGTCAGCACCTTCTTCAATGTAAACTTTTTGTACAAGTTTACCTTCTGGACCTGTTTGGTGTGTAACTAAAGTCATACCTAAAATTTCAGAAGCCAGTTCTTTTACTTCAGCAATTGAACGAGCTAGCTTAACACCACCGCCAAGACCACGGCCGCCTGCATGTATTTGCGCCTTCACAACCCAAATCTTTCCACCTAACTCCTGCGCATTTGTCATAGCTTGAGCTGGTGTATTAGCAATAATACCTCTAGGCGTTGGAACGCCATACTTTGCAAAAATTTGTTTTGCTTGATACTCATGTATATTCATTTATTCTCCTTATTTTAAAATGGAAATTACGCTTTCGCGACTAAAAATTTATTTTTTTGCACCGGCTTTTAGGCCTTTGGTGCAATCATGTCTTCCGGTATAACGTATTTATCAAACTCTTCTGCTGTTAAAAGACCAAGTTCAATTGCCGTTGCTTTTAACGTAGAATTGTTTTTATGTGCCGTTTTAGCAATTTTTGCCGCATTGTCGTAACCAATATATGGATTCAAAGCTGTAACCAACATTAAAGAATTGTGTAGATAAAAATCTATCTTATCTGTAACAGGTTCAATTCCAACTGCACAATGGTCATTAAAAGAGACAATTGAGTCACCTAAGAGACGACAAGACTGTAGAAAGTTATATGCTATAACAGGTTTAAAAACATTCAGCTGAAAATTACCTTGAGACGCACCCATAGAAATTGCAACATCATTACCAAATACTTGGCATGTAACCATAGTTACTGCTTCCGCTTGTGTAGGGTTTACTTTACCAGGCATGATAGAAGAACCAGGCTCATTTTCAGGAATTTGGATTTCGCCTATTCCACATCTTGGACCAGAAGCTAACCATCTTACATCATTTGCTATCTTCATCATATCTGCAGCAAGAGCTTTAAGTGCTCCATGAGAATAAACCAAAGCATCATGACTCGTTAATGCGTGAAATTTATTTGGAGCAGTGATAAAATCATGACCTGTCAGTTCAGATAATTTTTTAGCAACTCTCTCACCAAGTTCTGGGTGAGCATTGAGACCAGTTCCAACAGCAGTTCCACCAAGTGCAAGTTCTCTTACAGGCTCAAGTGAATCTTTAGCCATTTTTTCGCACTTATTGAGCATTTCTACCCAACCGCTAATCTCTTGGCCTAGAGTAATCGGTGTAGCATCTTGCAAGTGTGTACGGCCTATTTTTACAATTGACTCAAATTTTGCAGACTTCTCTGTAAGTGTTGCTTTAAGTTTAGCAATTGCAGGAAGCACTCTTGTCTCAACAGCAATAACAGCAGCGACATGCAAAGCTGTTGGATAAGTGTCGTTTGAAGATTGAGATTTGTTTACATCATCATTCGGGTGTACTAATTTCTCTACTCTAAAATCTCCACCCAAAATTTCAGTAGCACGGTTCGCAAGAACTTCATTGTTGTTCATGTTAGACTGTGTGCCTGAACCTGTTTGCCATACTACAAGAGGATAGTTTCCATCAAGTTTGCCGGCCAACATATCATCTGCAGCTGCTGCAATAGCATCTGCTTTTTTGGCGTCTAATTTACCAAGGTCTTTATTTACAAGGGCAACAGCTTTTTTAAGATAAGAGAAAGCTCTTGTAATTTCATAAGGCATGGTCTCTTCGCCAATTGCAAAATTTTCTATTGAACGTTGCGTTTGTGCAGCCCAATAAGCGTCATTTGGTACTTCAATAGCACCCATAGTGTCTTTTTCAATACGTTTAGTCAAATTATTCTCCATCAAAAAATTTATTTTTATTTAAAGTGTTAATAAGGTCTTCAACAGAAGCACACGAGTTGGCAAACATTTTCTTCTCTTTTTCATCAAGAGTTACTTCAATGATTTTTTCAGCTCCATTTGCTCCAAGCATAACAGGAACGCCGGAGACAACATTTTCGTGCCCATATTCACCCTCTAAATAAACAGCACATGCATGTATCTGTTTTGTATCTTTTAGTATAGCTTCAACCATTATTGCAGTTGATTTAGCAGGCGCATAATACGCTGAACCAGTTTTGAGGTGTCCTACAATTTCAGCTCCGCCATGACGAGTGCGATCCACTATTTCATCTATCTCAGCTTGACTTAATACATCAGACAGAGGAACACCGGCAACAGTTGAATAGCGTGGAAGCGGCACCATATCATCACCATGACCGCCCATAACTGAGGCACGAATTTGCCCGCCGCCATAACCAAGTTTCTCTTGTATAAATGCAGCCATTCTTGAACTGTCTAAAATTCCTGCCATACCGATAACACGGCTTCTATCAAAACCGCTTTCTTTAAGTGCAACATAGGTCATAGCATCAAGAGGATTTGAAACCATAATTATAATTGCTTCAGGAGAATATTTAGCGATACCCTTAATTACATCTTTTGTGATGTTTGCATTAATCATCAACAAGTCATCACGACTCATTCCGGGTAGTCGTGGGCTTCCGGCGGTTACAACAACTACATCACAGTTTGTTAAGTCAGACATGTCTTCAGCGACTCTTACAACAGTATGACTTCTCACAGCCGATGCTGCTTGAGACATATCTAAAGCCTTCCCTTTTGCCACATCTATTTTATTGTCACGAAGAATAATTTCATGGCAAGCACCAAGCATTGCCAAAGAATATGCCACTGTAGCGCCAACATTGCCAGCACCGACTATTCCGACTCTTTTTCCGTGTTTCATATAAGCCCCTTGATATTTAGTATTTGATATTTTAAACATATATACTTAAAAAATCATCCAAAGACTTTCGCCTTTTTTATAAAACCTGCAAAAAAGTTTTATAAAAAAAGAGAAATTACAGAGAGAAATCTCTCTGTAAAAATTTAGATATTGTTAATAATTGCGTTTAAAGTAGCAGATGGTCTCATCGCAGCTTCAGCTTTTGCATCATCTGGATGGTAGTAACCACCGATATCCTGAGGTTTACCTTCAACAGCTAATAACTCTTCCATAATTTTTGCTTCATTTTCAGTTAAAGCTTTTGCAACCGGAGCAAACTTAGCAGCTAGTTCTGCGTTATCACCTTCTGCAAGTGCTTTAGCCCAGTATTGAGCTACAAAGAAGTGAGAAGCTTTGTTATCCGGCTCACCAGCTTTACGTGATGGCTCTTTATTGTTATCTAAGTAAGCATCATTTGCTTCGTCAAGACCAGCAGTAAGTGCAGCTAGTTTCGCGTCATTGTTTTTTTGACCGATAAATCTTAAAGACTCAGCAAGTGCTAAGAACTCACCAAGTGAATCCCAACGTAAGTGACCTTCTTTTACAAATTGCTCGACGTGCTTAGGAGCAGATCCACCAGCACCAGTCTCATACAAACCACCACCAGCAAGCAATGGAACGATAGAAAGCATTTTAGCAGATGTTCCAAGCTCTAGAATTGGGTACATATCTGTTAAGTGATCTCTTAACACATTCCCTGTTACAGCGATAGTATTTTTACCTTCTCTAACTCTTGCGTTTGTAAATCTAGTCGCAGCTGTAATATCCATAATTTGGATATCTAAACCATTTGTATCTAAATCTGCTAAATAAGTATTTACTTTTTTAATCATCTCTGCATCGTGAGCTCTGTTTTTATCTAACCAGAAAATTGTAGGTACGCCTTCGATTCTTGCTCTCTCAACTGCTAGTCTTACCCAGTCTTTGATAGCAACGTCTTTAGCTCTACTCATTCTCCAGATGTCTCCAGCTTCAACATCAAATGCCATAAGCTCTGAACCATCTTCAGCAGTAACTGTTACTTTACCGCCTTCTGCTAGCTCAAATGTAGTTGGATGGGAGCCATACTCTTCTGCTTTTTGAGCCATAAGACCAACGTTAGCCATAGAACCCATTGTAGCAACATCATACTGACCATTTTTAACACAGTCAGCTACCATCTCTGCATGAAACATTGCGTATGTAGAATCAGGAATAACTGCTACACACTCTTTAGCATCACCTTTTCTGTTCCACTGCTTACCACCTTCACGAACAACAACCGGCATAGAAGCATCGATGATAACATCATTTGAAGCATTGAAGTTAGTTGTACCTTTGTCAGAATCAACCATTGCAATTTCTGGATTATCAGATTCAATTACTGCTTGAAAAGCTGCTTTAATTTCTGCTTCTAGTGCATGACCCTTAATCTTCTTTTCTAAATCACTCATACCTTGGTTAGGATTTACGTTTAATGATGCAAATACGTCTGCATATTTTGTAAACACACCCTGGAAGAATACTTCAAAAGCATGACCGAACATAATAGGATCAGAAATTTTCATCATAGTTGCTTTTAAGTGAATTGACCATAAAACACCATTTTTTCTAGCATCATCAATTGTTTTTTGGATAAATGCTCTATATTTAGCAATAGACATAAACGTACCATCTAAAACTTCTTTGTCAACTGCCTTAATGCTTCCTAGCTCTTTACCGTTTAAAGCGATAGTAATTTTTTGATTTTTGTCCATAGTAACAGACTGCTCATTTCCGTAGAAATCTCCATTACCTTCCATGTGTGCGACATAAGACTTTGGATTTTCTGGGAATGCTCTCAATTTATGAGGATTTTTCTGAGCAAACTTCTTAACTGCTACTGCAGCACGTCTATCTGAATTTCCTTCACGTAAAACAGGATTAACTGCTGAACCTAAACAAACATTATACTTTGCTCTAATTGCTTCTTCTTCTGCATTTGCCGGATTTTCAGGGAAGTTTGGAATATCATAACCTTGCCCTTGAAGTTCTGCAATACAATCTTTAAGCTGACCAACAGATGCTGATACGTTTGGAAGCTTAATGATGTTTCCATCTGGTTGTAAAACAACTTCACCAAGCTTAGATAACTCATCTTCTGCAAGACCCATTGCTGCAAGAACTCTACCTGCCAGTGAAATATCACTAGTAACTACTTCAACGCCTGCTGCCTTAGTAAATGCATTTACGATTGGTAATAACGAATATGTTGCTAAAGCTGGTGCTTCATCAATTTTTGACCAAATAATTTTTGACATGTTATGTCCTCATCTTGATTTTATTTGTTTTCCCAGTTTGTAAGTAAAACTCTCTCAGGAAACTTTCAAGATAAATGATAACACTAAGATAGGTAATATTGCTAAAGCTTTGAGAAACATTCCTCTATATTTGCAATATGTTTCATTTGGTAGCATGCTTTATGTTGGCCAAATGTGTAGAATAGTTACATGAAAAATCATGGGTTCCTTTTTTTGATTTCATAAAATAGAGATAATTTGTTGTGGCGGGAAAGATAGCTGCCCTTATTGCATCAAAGCTTACATTGCAGACAGGAGCGCTTGGAACGCCGCTGTACTTATATGTATTATAGATGGAGTTATCATTTTTAATTCTTGCCGGAGTAATTTTTATGTGTGAATATTTCCCATAATTGAGCGTACCATCCATTTGAAGTTTCATGCCTTTTTTAATTCTGTTGTAAATAACTGAACTTACAAGCGGCATTTCTTCTGTATTTGCAGACTCTTTTTGTATTACAGAAGCAATTGCTACATATTGAAACCATTTTTTTTCATTGTATGTGCCAAATATCTTTATTGATAGCTCTTTCATCTGCGTTTTAGAGTTTTCCAACAAAATTCTTATCAGCTCTTTTTCTGTAATACCTAGAGGAAGTTTATATGTATTAGGAACAAAGGCACCTTCTGTAACTTTTGACTGTAAATTATACTCTTGCTCAAGCGTTTCTCTTTCAAGATTAAAATACGCAGCCAATTCATTCAAAAAAATATAAGTAGTTTCTCCTGGAATCAAAGTAATGTTAATGAGTGCTGCTTTTGCTGTACTTAATTTGTATAAAAAATCAGCTCTCGTACTTCTTGTTACCGAAAGGTCCACCCAACCACTTTGAGGAGAGCCTATAAGCCGTAATAAATATGAATCAAGCTTTGTAACATTCAAATTATTTTCTTGCAAATGTGCTATAATCTGATTTATCGAGCCCTGTGGTATGTTAAGTACTTTCTTGCTTTCAACGGGTATATTTAGGTAGTACATGACTGACAAAATAATTATCAACGCCATCTCAAAAACATACTTCATAATAGTTAGTTTTATATCTTTCATTTTTTTAATACTTTTTTCTTTATTTATTATTTTACAAAATGGAGTATATGTAGAAGAGATTTCCATTTCAAATGTAACAGTGAAACAATTATACATAAAATGGAATGAAAAATTTGATGTTTCCCTTAAAGAACTCGAAGTTACAAGAAATGAAAACTCCACAACGAGCATAAACTACGAAAAAATTCATGGATATTTTTCAAAAATTCCTTTATTTAACGGTACATTTGAAAAAATAGTTATCAGCCATATCAAATTTGATTCCATTAGTGGTTCATTTAGTTACATAAGCGGTCAAAATGGATTCTTACAACTCTCATCTGAAACATTTTTACTTAATAGCTCTTTTTGTTTTGAGTCAAACGCTCTAAATATAGAAATACAAAAGCTTTATGACTCAAAGAAAAAGATTGAGATGTATGGAGATATCATTCTTGATTTATCAAAATTTGAAATAAACGCAAAGAGCCATATCAATATAAATAATGAAATTTATGCGACAGTTTTTATAAACGCAGATAGCAAACAACTTCAATATAGTGTGACATCAGAGAAAAAGATAGAAAGAACAGCACATCTTATTGATTTACTGCAACCACCAAAAGAAGTTCGTTACTGGATTTTGGATGCTATAAAAATGCGAGGAGCCACCCTTCATGAGGCTAGAGGATGGTTTGAATATGACAAGATGAAGGATGCTTATAAAAATCTTAATGCCAAAGCAACTCTGAACAAACTTCAATATACCTACAATCCAGAGCTAGAGTCTGTACAATCAGAAAAAACTATTCTAGAGTTTACGGATGGTGTTTTGTATATTAAGCCGCAAAAAGCAATCTCTTATTCCCAGCCACTGGGTAAAAGTTGGCTGAAAATAGACTTTACACAAAAAGACGAGCTTTTAACTTTGCATCTTTTATTTGACGGGGTCGCAAATAGTGACATATTAAAAATTCTCAACAGCTACAAAATACAACTGCCTTTTGTACAAAACAGTGGTTTTGTTTCTACAAATCTTATGATAGAGGTTGATCTTAGAAGTTTAAATACAAAAACCAAAGGAAATTTCTACACCAAAAAAGCAAATTTTGATTATCTCGGGCTGAATATTGATATTTCTGATGCATATATACTTCTTCAAAATTATGATGTAAATATTACAAGTATGAAAGCAGACTACAAAAATGTGGCAACGGCAAACGTAACTATGCAATATGATGCCAACCAATCGATCGGGGATATAAACTTTAAATTTGAGAAAATACAGTTTGAAGATGCGCTTTTACTTGATAAAAAAACAAGTTTAAATGTCAAGTACCACATCTCTCCCGAAGGCGACATTATTAGTGTGAGCAAATCATCATGGAATTACAAAGACAATCACATTAAAATAGATTCTATACGTTTGCCTTTTGATTTGAGCAGCTTAAACCTAAGCTTGCCTGCAACACAGATTTCTGTAAACAATATAGCATCAATGTATATACACGGTCCAGTTGATATCAAAAACAAGAAGGCGGACTTGGGTGTGGATTTACTCTCTCTGTCCTATAAAGAGCTAAAACTTGCACAATCAAGTGCACAAATGCGTTTGCAATATGACGCAAATATTTCACTCTCTTCAAGTGATAAAATTCTCTTTGCCTTTAAAAACTCAGACCTCACATTGGGTGGTTTTGATTTGCTATTTGACACGAGCGGCGTTAAAATAAAGAATGCTTCCATCGATTTCAATGATGCTGTAGAAGTAAACCTTAATGGAAATTATCTCGCGAAAGACGCAAACTATGCATTTTTTATAGACAATATAAACTTTAAAAATGAGACAATGAAAAATTTGCTTTCTATCGATGAAAAACTTCGTTTAAAACTCAAAATTGATGAAAACAATGTTCTAAGTATCAATGCTGAAGAATTAGACACAACCTTTAGTCTTGATGATGAAAAATGGATGCTGAAAATAAACTCCATAAAAAATATCAAAAAATACTCCAAAATACTTCAAAAATATAAAGTGATAGACGCCAATGCTACTATTTCTAAAAAAGCTATGGATGATGAAATTGTTTTTGATTCTAATATTACTCAGCCATATGCAATTCTTGTTGAGAATGATATACCGACACAAAATTATTTTCTCACCGGAACAATGAATACAAAAAGTGAAAAAATAAAACTTAATATTAATAAAAACATAGATGTCTTCATAGGTAACAGAATAAAAATAAAAGCTAAAGATTGTGGAATAAATATTGATGCAATTCTCGAACTTACAGACAACAATGACTCATCCGAGCCAAATAAGATGAACCTGGTGCTAAACGCAAGCAATAGTTATCTTTACTTAAGTGAACATAGACGTATTGTTTCTGACTCTATAGATTTACAATATCTCAACAATACCACTACAGCACAGCTTAAACATGGAAGCGGCAATGCCGGGTTTAAATTAAATGAAGAAACTTTTCACCTGTACGGCAACGGATTTGGCAGTCATTTTATGGAAAATTTATTTGCTCTTTCAAAATTCAAAGATGGTTCGCTTGATTTCTCTATGAGTGGAACAACGAAGGAATACAATGGAATATTTTATGTTAAAGATACCACGATTATCGAATACAAAATACTCAACAATGTCTTGGCGTTTATTAACACAATCCCCTCTTTGGTGACATTTTCTCTGCCATCATACAATACAAACGGACTCTATACAAAAAGTGCCTATATGAGCTTCAAAGCAAAAGATGATATTTTTTACATTAATGACTTGTATCTTGACTCAGAGGAAGTGGATATTTTAGGAAGAGGCGTTGCAAGTATTAAACAAAACAACATTGATTTAAAACTCAATTTAAAAACAGATTTAGGCAGCAGTCTTTCTCAGATACCTATAGTCGGGTATCTGCTTTTTGATGAAAATTCTGTCTCAACTTCACTCAAAGTAACAGGAGAATTAAGTGATCCGGAAGTGGATTCTTTATTGCCTTCAGAAATAATTGTAGCGCCACTCAATCTCATTAAAAGAACTTTGATGTTACCGCAGCATCTTTTACAAAACAACGAACAAAACACAACTCAAACGCAAGAAGAGTAGCATAAGAGCTACTCATTTCTTAAAACAGTTAGTATGTCGACTTCGCTTGCTTTTTTAGCTGGATAATACGCAGAAACAACCACAATAACAAAAGCTCCGCTGACAATAAGTAAAAAATCTTGAAGACTTAGATCAAGAGGCAACGTTGAAGTCGGATAGACATCTTTTGGAAGAGAAACGATATCAAAATTACCCAACACCCATAAACCGCTCATACCAACGACGATTCCAGCAAAAATACCGCCTATGCCAATGACTATACCTAAGTACAAAAACACTTTTTTAATCTCTACATTTGTTGCACCAAGAGAAAGAAGTAATGCAATTTCGCCTCTTCTGTTCATAACAGTCATTAAAAGAGAAGAGATGATATTGATAGAAGCAATTAAAATAATAAGCATCAAAACAATAAAAAGAGAAGTTTTTTCAAGTTCAAGAGCAGCAAAAAAGTTTTGATTATCTTCCCACCACCCTTTAATACTCACAGTTTGCGGTAAAAATTCTTTTATAAGAAGGATGTCCTTCTCCGGATTAGGGGAGAAAATATGGATTCCGTCATATTGGTTCGATGGAATGCCAAGTATTGCTTGCAGCGAAGAGAGTGTTGTATAGCTGTATGCCTTGTCGTAGGCAGATAAACCGGAATCAAAAACACCCTGCACTTCAAAACGCTTAATTTTTGGTGTAACAGCTAATCCGCCCGGCTCGAGGTGAGTAAAAAGATACATAAGTTTTTCGCCCATTACAAGGTCAAATTCATCTTTTAAAGATTTTCCGATGAGAACATCAAATTTACCGACAGTCACATTTTTCATAGCTTCATGAACAACACTGTTTACTTTTTGCTCATCTTCAAAATTGACACCAAAAATGTATCCACCTTCAAGCTTTGAGCCATTTCTCGTCATAATCGCTGTTTGAATATAAGGACTAAAAGCTAAATGTGGAAATTGTATTTGTAGGTCAATTAAAAGATTTTCATCAACAGAGCCGTAAAATTTCGGCATGACAGTAAGAGGATAGTTCATAATAGTGAGTTTCTTCTTAAACTCTTTATCAAAACCGTTCATAAGCGCCATAGCAATTAAAAGTACCGCTACACCAAGCGAGATACCTAAAAATGCCAAAAGAGCTGATAAGAAGATAAACGGCTGCTCTTTGTCAAAACGCAGGAAGCGCTTTACGAGATAGGGTACGATTGAATTCTTCAAGAAGCAAAAACACCTTTTTTAGGGCCGCTTTTACCGCAGCATTGTTTATATTTAAGTCCGCTTCCGCATGGACAAGGGTCATTTCTTGCTATTTTTTTCTCAGAAGATGTTTCATCATCTTCATCTTCATCGGAATGATTGAGATGAAGTCCGAGATTATTTTTTTGATTTTCTTCAGCGAGTTTTGCAGCCAGCCTTTTAGCCTCATCCTCAGCAGATTCTACTCTAAACTGAATAATCTGTAAAGTTTTAATCGTGTTGAATTTAATATCATTGATAAGCTCGCCAAAAAGTGAAAAACTCTCTTTTTTGTACTCGACTAAAGGATCTTTTTGGTTGTACGCACGGAGTCTTATTCCTGTTTTCATGCTGTCCATTGCATAAAGATGTTCTCTCCACGCGCTGTCAAGCTCTTTAAGATAGAACTCTTTCTCTATCTCTTTTCGAATATTTTCATCGACTACACTCATTTTATTGTCATAAGATTTTTTAAGGATATCTGTAAGGGCCTCAAGAAGCTCATTATACTCATAAGCTGAAAGTTCTTCAATATTTAACTTAAAATTTATGTGTTCAAGTAATAGCTCTGATAGTTTTTTAAGATTAAAATCTTCTCTTGCTCCGCCATCAAAAATATCTGCCAAAAGGAGTAGATTTTGGACATATTCAACTCTAATATCATCTATTTTTGATTGAATATCAAACTCTTTGCTTAAAAGTTGATTTCTAAATTTGTATACAATTTTTCTTTGCTCGTTTGCTACATCATCATATTCAACAATATGCTTTCTGCCTTCATAGTGCATATTTTCAACTTTCTTTTGTGCTTTTTCTACAGCACGTGTCACCATTTTAGACTCTATATACTCACCGTCTTCAACACCAAGTCTTTCCATAATGGACTTAATTTTATCAGAACCAAATATTCTAAGAAGTGTGTCCTCGAGAGAGAGATAAAATTGTGTCGTACCTGCATCACCCTGTCTTCCCGAACGTCCACGAAGCTGATTGTCTATACGGCGGTTTTCATGTCTCTCTGTACCAATGATATATAATCCGCCCAAAGCTTTAACTTCATCGTTTACTTTAATGTCAACACCACGTCCTGCCATATTTGTAGCAATCGTTACAGCGCCTTTTGCACCTGCGTTTTTAATAATTTCACCCTCTTGTTCATGGTTCTTGGCATTCAATACAGTATGTGCTATTTTCTCTTTTTTCAAAAGAGAATGAAGCAGTTCTGATTTTTCAATAGATGCTGTACCAATCAAAATTGGCTGTCCTGTTTGAGAAAGTTTTTTGATAGTTTCTATAACTGCTTCAAATTTCTCTTTTTCAGTTTTATAAATCAGGTCGTTTAGGTCGGCTCTGGTGATTGGAATATTTGTCGGAATGGAAACAACATCAAGCGCATAAATTTGTGCAAACTCTGTTGCTTCTGTCTCAGCAGTACCCGTCATGCCGGCTAATTTATCGTACATTCTAAAATAATTTTGGAAGGTAATATCTGCCAATGTCTGCGTTTCTTCTTTAATAGAAACACCCTCTTTTGCTTCGAGTGCCTGGTGCAGACCTTCTGAGAAACGTCTTCCTTCACTAAGTCTTCCGGTAAATTCATCAACTATGACGACTTCACCGTTTCTTACCACATAATCAACATCATTTGTAAAAAGATAATTTGCTTTAAGAGCCTGATCAAGCATATGAGGTAATGATGCGTTTTCAGCACTGTAAAGGTTTTCAACTTTAAACAATTCCTCTGCTGCAGTAATTCCCTCTTCTGTAATAAGAACAACCTTGTCTTTCTCGTCGACAGTAAAATGTTCATCCTTCTTTAACTTCAAAGCTATCTTGTTTGCATCTTCAAAATCCTGCATTGCTCTGTTTGTCGGGCCGGAGATAATCAAAGGAGTTCTTGCTTCATCAATCAAAATTGAATCCACTTCATCGACAATTACGAAGTTATGACCTCTTTGTGCCATATTGTCACGAGAATAACTCATGTTATCACGAAGATAATCAAAGCCAAATTCGTTATTGGTTCCATAAGTAATATCACATGCATAAGCCTCTCTTTTTAAGGCTGCATCATGCATGTCTTCTAAAATAACACCAACGCTATACCCGAGGAAACTGTAAAGAGCACCCATTTCTCTTGCATCTCTAGAAGCAAGGTAATCATTTACAGTCACAAGGTGAACACCCTTACCTTCCATTGCGTTTAGAACAATCGGCAAGGTTGCTACAAGCGTTTTACCCTCACCTGTTTTCATCTCAGCTATTCTTCCTTCGTGAAGAACCATACCACCAACAAGCTGTACATCAAAATGTCTCATATTTAAGACTCGTTTTGCAGCTTCTCTTGTAATAGCAAAAGAGTCTGAAAGTACGTCGTCTAACGTTTTTTCTTTACTTAAAACGCTCTCTTTTAGTTTTAAAAACTCTAACTTCAGTTCATCATCAGTCAATGACGCATACTTTGCCTCAAGATCATTAATTTTTTTCAGTTTTTTGAAATATCTTTTTAATTCTCTGTCATTTGACGTTCCAAATATCTTACCCATGAATGCTTGTAGCATTTGCAACCTTATATGTAGTTACTATATAATATACTATATAGTAACTCTTGAAATAGGTGTTATTTTAGCACACAAAAAATAATAGTAGGCATAAATAAAATAATGAATGCAGAATATATTAATATTAAACAATATGTAAACAGTCACTTAGATATAATTTTTTTAAAATAGCAAGGAACAGCATGCGATATATTTTACTCCCTTTAGCCCTCTTTTCACTCAGTTTTGCATCCATTGAAAACATTAGCACCTTTAAAGCAGATTTTGTTCAAAGCGTAACAGACGAAAAAAATAAAGTTCTTCATTATAACGGCAATGTTATTGCACTAAAGCCGCAAAACGCGCTTTGGAAGTACTCTAAACCCGTAACAAAAGATGTTTATATGAATCCACAGACTATAGTGATTATTGAGCCAGAGATTGAACAGGTAATTATTAGAAAGGTAGAATCGAATTTTGATTTTTTCAATATGATAAGCCATGCAAAAAAAATAGGTGAAAACAGATACGAAACATCCTTTCAAAACACAAAGTTTAATATAAGAACTAAAAACGAGATGGTTGAATCTATAAGCTATAAAGATGAGTTTGAAAATCAGATAGAGATAGTGTTTAAGAACCAAATACAAAATGAAAGTATAGAAAAAGATCTATTTGTGCCAAAGATTCCAAAGGATTTTGACGTTATAAAAGATTAAGAATAGTAAAAAAAACTGTCCTACAGCCAACGACGCGCTAGGCGTCGTTATTTAAAATTATACAGCTTTAATTGTTACGCCGTATTTCTCTTCAGCTACTGTACGTGCTTCTAAGTGGTAATTTTTAATTTCGTTAAAGTTCAGGTATTTATATACATCTGCTTCTTTACCTGCAAGCTTTTGTGGAACTATACTCATATATTCTTCTACCGTAGGAATACGCCCAAGTTTAGAACACACTGCCGCAAGTTCTGCAGAACCAAGATAAACTTGAGTACCTTTACCTAAACGGTTATCAAAGTTACGAGTAGAAGTCGAGAATACTGTTGAACCTGGACGTGAGCTTGCCTGGTTACCCATACAAAGTGAACATCCCGGTACTTCTGTTTGTGCTTCAATCGCTTTGAAAACATCATAGTAACCTTCGTTGATAAGTTGTTGCTCATCCATACGAGTCGGTGGAACTATCCAGAATTTCTCAACTGCAACTTTACCTTCTCCTCGCATAACTTCACCGGCTGCACGGTAGTGACCGATATTTGTCATACAAGAACCTAAGAATACTTCGTCAATTTTTTCACCGGCAACTTCGCTTAAAAGTTTTACGTTATCCGGATCGTTTGGACAAGCAAGAATCGGTTCAGTAATGTCGTTAAGGTCGATGTTAATTACCGCTGCATACTCTGCATCAGCATCCGGTTGCATAAGTGAAGGATTAGCAACCCATTCTTTCATTCGCTCAGCACGGCGTGCCAATGTACGAGCATCTTGGTAACCATCAGCAATCATTGACTCAATAAGAACGATGTTAGATTTCAGGTACTCAACTACCGGCTCTTTGTTTAAAAGAACTGTACAAGCAGCAGCAGAACGCTCAGCAGATGCGTCTGAAAGCTCAAATGCTTGTTCAGCTTTAAGTTCAGGAAGACCTTCAATCTCTAAAATACGGCCGTTGAAAATATTTTTCTTACCTTTTTTCTCAACAGTCAAAAGACCTTCTTTGATTGCATAGTAAGGAATAGCGTTTACAAGGTCACGTAATGTGATACCCGGTTGTAATTCACCGCTAAATCTTACAAGTACAGATTCTGGCATAGTAAGAGGCATAGAACCTGTAACACCAGCAAACGCAACGATACCAGAACCACCAGGGAAAGAGATACCGATTGGGAAACGTGTATGACTATCTGCACCAGTTCCAACTGTATCTGGAAGAGTCAAACGGTTTAACCATGAGTGGATAACCCCATCACCCGGGCGAAGTGCAACACCTGAACGGTTAGAAATAAAATCAGGAAGTGTGTGGTGCATTACAACATCAGACGGTTTTGGGTATGCTGCTGTATGGCAGAAAGACTGCATTACTAAATCAGCTGAGAATCCAAGTGCTGCAAGTTCTTTAATCTCATCACGAGTCATTGGACCAGTTGTATCTTGAGAACCAACAGTTGTAGTAACTGGTTCAACGTACATACCAGGACGAACACCGTCCATACCACATGCTTTTCCTACCATTTTCTGAGCAAGAGTATAACCCTTACCGCTATCAGCTGGTTGCTCTGCAGTTAAAAACGCAGTAGATGCACCTAAACCTAAAACATTACGAGCTTTAGAAGTTAAGCCACGACCAATGATCAATGGAATACGACCACCAGCACGTACTTCGTCAGTAATTGTGTTTGGGTTTAATTTAAATGTAGCAATACATTTGCCATTTTTGTGTGTTTCACCTTTGTATGGATAAATAGTTACAACATCGCCAGTTTCCATAGCGGTAACGTCCATTTCTAATGGTAATGCGCCTGAATCTTCACAGGTAGCAAAGAAGATTGGAGCAATAATTCCACCGATTACAACACCGCCAGTTCTTTTATTTGGTACACCTGGGATATCTTCACCCATGTGCCATTGAACAGAGTTAACACCTGATTTACGAGATGAACCAGTACCAACAACATCACCAACATAAGCAATTGGATAACCAGCTTCTTTTAGTTTGTTAATAGTATTGATCGGGTCTTCCATTTTAGAGACAAGCATAGAGTTTGCATGTAATGGGATATCTGAACGAGTAAATGCTTCAGATGCCGGAGAAAGGTCATCCGTATTTGTTTCACCAGGAACTTTGTAAACAGTTACAGTTATCTCTTTTGCAAGTTCTGGTTTATGAGTAAACCACTCAGCATTTGCCCATGAAGTCATAACTTCAGTCGCTGCTGCGTTTCCTGCTTTGTGTAATTCTTCTACATCATTAAATGCATCATATACAAGCAATGTATGTTTTAGTGCTTCTTTTGCAGCTTCAACAACTTCAGTATTCGCAGAAGTTAAAGAATCGATAATAGGCTTAACATTGTAACCACCTAACATCATTCCCATGATTTTAACTGCATGAGCAGGAGATATTCCATTAACAGTTACTTTTTCAGATGCAACATCATTTAAAAATGCAGCTTTTACATATGCAGCATCATCAACACCCGGTGAAACGCGGTTTGTAATAAGGTCTAATAAATCCTCTGTACAGTTTACCTTGATTAATTCTACTACTTCAGCTGTTTGTTCAGCCGACAAAGGGAGTGCCGGTACACCAAGCGCCGCTCTCTCGTGCGTATGTGCTTTATATTCTTCGATAAATGCCATAATATTTCCTGTCTGTTAAATTTGCATTATTATAGCTAATAGAATAGCAATCATTTTAACAGTGTTACAATTTGATACATAATATATTTATATTGTGCAAGAAGTGTTTATATTGGTAACATATTTAGAGGTTTCTTTTTTCTACTTCTTTTAAAACGTTCTCTTGATCAGTACCTCTGTAGTTGTTTTTGAGCCAAATCAAATAAGTATCAGGAAGTTCGGCATATGACATTCCTTTATATTGACCAAAACTTATTCTTTGCGATTGTACTTGTTCTATTATATTTTCTATGCAAACAACATCTAATTCGAGATGTTGGATTAATGAATAAAACTCAAAAAACTCCACTCTTTTTTGTATACTGAAAGTATAATTTTGAAAATTAAAAATGCCTTTGCGTTGTTTTACAAAAAGTTCTATTTCTTGTATTTGAGTGACAGTTAAAGACTCCAGATTTTTTACAAAAACGCTGTAGGAGTTTCTATGTTGCGTGAATTCAAAGATAGCCTTAGGCATTATAAAATCTCACGCATCCCTTTACTGTTTGGAGAGGAGAGAACACCCTCAGATTCAAGCTGTTCTATTACCCTTGCTGAGCGATTATAGCCTATTTGAAGTTTTCTTTGCAAGTATGAAATAGATGTTTTTCTGTCGGACAAAATAACACTTCGTGCTTCGTTGTACAAAGGATCAAGCTCTTCATAAATTTCTCTTGAAGAGCCCATGTCATCACTCTCTTCTGTCAGAAAGCTTTTGTCATAATTTGGAGCTCTTTGAGACTTAATGAAGTCAACTATTTTTTCTATCTCTTCTTCTGTACTCCACGGAGCGTGAAGTCGTACAAGCCCGGTTGCTCCCGGAGGTGTAAAAAGCATATCACCACGCCCAAGAAGTGACTCAGCACCTTGTTGGTCTAGAATAATCTTACTGTCAACTTTTTGCCCTACTCTATACGATATACGAGAAGGAAGATTCGCTTTAATAAGTCCCGTTACAACATCTACAGACGGTCTTTGCGTTGCAACGATTAAGTGAATGCCAGAAGCTCTCGCCATCTGTGCCAAACGCCCGATAGAATGTTCCACTTCTTTTCCGCTTGTCATCATAAGGTCGGCTAACTCGTCAATAATTACAACAATGTAAGGGAGATGTTCTCCACCCTCGCGTTTTACTTTTTCATTGTAATTTTCTATGTTTTTTGTTCGCGTTTCACTCATACGTTCGTATCTGCGTTCCATCTCCATAACCATATTTGCAAGTGCGACTATGGCTTGTTTTGGTTTTGTGATGACAGGTGTTAAGAGATGTGGAATGTCATTATAGATAGAAAATTCCAACATTTTAGGGTCTATCATAAGAAGTCTCAGCTGATCTGGAGAATTTTTGTAAAGCAATGAAAGAATCATTGCGTTTATACCGACACTTTTCCCGCTTCCAGTTGTTCCCGCTATAAGCAAGTGAGGAAGTTTTTTAAGGTCTGTAATGAACGGCTTGCCAACAATATCTTTTCCAAGAGCAAGTGTCAGCGGAGATTTTGACTCTTTAAAAAGTTTTGAATCAAGCAAATCTCTCAAAAAGATTGTATCTACCGTGTCATTAGGGATTTCAATACCAACCACATCTTTTCCCGGAATTGGTGCTTGAATACGGATAGTTTCAGCACTGAGAGCCATTGCTAAATCGTCTTGAAGATTTAAAATTTTACTTACTTTTACATTTGCAGCCGGTTTAAACTCAAAAGTTGAGACGACAGGACCGGCATAAGTGCGTACAACATCGCCGTCTATTTTAAAATGCGCAAGTTTTTCAATAAGGTAACGGATTTTATCATCCACTTCATTTTCGTCTACGCTATGGGAAGTTGCATCGGGCATTTGTAAAAATTTAACAGAAGGCAGAGTAAAGTTTTTTGGCTTCTCAACCTCTCCTTTTTCTATGTCTTCAAGAAGTTTGGCATTTTCTTCAAGTTCATCAATAATGATTGCGTTTTTCTGTTCTTTTACTTTGGCAGCTAATTCGACAATACTTTGTTTCTTTTCCTCTTTAATGAGTTCTGGCTCTTCAAATATAGCTTCTTCCTCAATTTTTGACGAAAGTTCTTCATTTCTAAGATAAGACGGCTTATCTATCTCTTCTTCAAAAAGTGTTGCCTGAACTGGTTTTACCTGTGCTTCTGTTTTTTTTGGAGCTTCCTCTTTTTTAGGAAGCTCTTTCTTTTTTATGGCTGTTTCTTTATACGCAGTTGTTGGCCGTGCAGGAGTAAAAGTAAAAAAGTCTTTATTTGGCAAAGCATTTTTAAGGAAACTTCCAACAATATGCAGCAGTTCTGAACTGCTTTTATCTAAAATGATTACAACTGAAACAAGGGTGATAATGAGCCAAAATACCCACAGACCGAAAACACCAATAAAAGGAGCAAGAAAATCAACAAAATCTGCACCGATTTTACCTCTGAAGTCATCTTGCACAAGAAGCGCCTGCGCTAAAAGAATAGAGAACAAAAACAAAAATACAACAAGAGTTACTTCAGCTTTTCTCTGGTTTAACCTGCTGTCTTTGTAGAAAAAATATAAAGGAGCTAAAAGACCAAAAATATAAATATAGGAAACGTAACCAAAATAGTGGTGGTTGTAACTTGCAAAGAGAGTGCCGTAACTTCCCATCAGGGAACTTTCTCCAAAAATAGTAGATGCGCCCAAGTATATCAAAACGCCAAAAAATATAATAAATAGAGTTTCTTTCAAACTTTCATGCCTTAAAATAGATGTTAAATAGTATGGGAAGTATAGCCAAAAATGTTCCACAAAGGACTTTTTTGGCATTTTGCAATATTAAAAATGAAGATTTATAAATAGTTTACCAAACTTAATTTTGAGACTTTTCCTACAGTTGAGAGCATAGCTTCATAATTAAGTGAAAGCTGTGCCAATTGAAGTGAAGCCTCCGCAAAATCGGTATCTATAACTGAAGAACGTAAAGTCATTGTGTTTATTTCCAATACAGAAGTTCTATCGAGTGCATTAGACAGTGCATTAGACTGTGCACCTACTTTTGTGTGTGATCTCGTTACATGATCTTGAAGATCATCTATCATTGCAATAGCGTTTTGTATTCCAACATTTCTAGCATCACCCTTTGTCCCATCTGGATATTCTTTTTGGCCTTCAACAGCACGTATTATTTCATCAATAGCTTTAAAAAAATCAGTTTTTGGATCACGTATTGTAAGAGCATTATTTGCATTAAATCCCATCACAGATGAATCTCCGCCAAAAGTTCCACTATTTGAATCAAAAAGAGCTATAGCAGCCTTCGTATTGCTTGATGTTGCATCTGAAAATTGAATTTTACCATCATAACTAAGAGTAGTTTGTGCCGAAAATATTGAACTAGCTATGGATGCATCATATGCAGAAGAAGTATTTACTGATGGAACATTTCCGCTTACTGCCATATTAACAACATCCATTAGTTGTTGATACGTCATATCGTCTGCGTTTACAGGCAGCCGAACAGGGCTACTCATATCAAAAATACTAAGATTTGTAGTACCCCCGTCTAAAGAAAAGGTAGAACCGCCATTTGCCGTATTTTTGAAATCTATCTGCACATCAAACGCAGCACCTGTTATAGTTGTGCCAACGAGTTTAAATTGCGTTCCATCAAGAGTTCCGGCATTTCCCTGAGATAAATCTGCTACTTCTGAAATTTTTGTAGAAGACGTTGCAAAAGCATTTCCATCCTTAAGTACCTGAGATACATTTGAAGAAAGCTTGGAGCCATTTTTAGCGAACTCTGTTCTATCATACAACAACCCTTCTATATTGCTTGCGGCACCATTTGCAGGTGTGAACGATGATTTTACAAATTCTTTTACATATAAACCGTTTGGAACACCTGTAGGGTTTATAATTTCAACAAAATTTGTTTCTCCGATATCTAAAGAGTCTATATTCACAACATTGGCCGCGCCCGCACCACTGAAATCAACAGCTCCAACTAAATGGAAGTCCAATTTACTTGAACCCTTCATTTTGTCTTGAACAACTATTTCCCCTCTGTCGTTCATGCTTACATTCACTAATTTTAAATTAGCCGTATTTCCGTAAGCTTCACCGATTGTATTTAAAAGTTCATCTACCTTTTGATTATCACTCATTGGGGGTATTGCAAGATTAAAGGTACTCCCGTCACTTTTTGTTCCACGAAGATAAAAATAATAATCATTTGCGGGAGTTGTGCTGTTATCGATATCGCCCATCAAGTCACGAATACTATTTTCTGATGTCATATATGCATCTGCCCCTAAAACAGACACATCGGTAAAGTCTGGATATTTAGCACTTAAATTAAAATTTTGAACATTGCTTGTAACTTCTCGTTTGACACTTACGTCTTCACCTAAGAAAAGTTCTGCTCCGCTAAGATTGTACTGCTGTTGTGCCTGTGAACCTAAAAAGGCTTTCAAAGATCCGTCATTTCCATTATAAATGCCATCATCACCGATAGGTTTTGTATCAACTGCTGAACCGGAGAAAAGAAACTGCCCGTTTATAGAAGTATTGGCAAGATTTTTAAGATGTTTTTCAAGGCCCCTTAACTCACTAGCAATTGCACCGAGAGAAGTTGTACTGTGAGCAGCACTCGCTGAACTTACCAAAAGTGCTTTTACCCTATCTAAAGAAGTTCCAAAGTCATTTAAAACAACATCTGTCTGATTAGAAACTTTATACCCGCTATCAACACTTTTTTTTATTTGCCCTAAAGTGGTCATTTCATTGTCAAGCTGCATAGTTTGAGCAAATGTTGCAACATCTTCATTCGCATACTGTATTTTCAACCCTGAAGCTATCTGTTTGTTTACATCAAAAAGTTTACTGTTTAATTTCGTATTGTTACTTCCAAAAAGGTTCTCATAATACATACTCGATGTTACTCGCATAATACATCTCCGCAAATCGTTTAATTTCTTTTATTTTCTAGCAATAAAAGTTCCATACCTCTAAATCGTCCAAACGTTATTTACTTTTAAGTATTAACTCACTATTATTTCACTTCTTTGCCAGAGTGGTGGAATGGTATACACGTCCGATTCAAAATCGGATGCCGCGAGGCTTAGGGGTTCGAATCCCCTCTCTGGTACCACAAAGATTTAAATCCTTCTAACAAAAACTTTCTATAAACTACTGACAAACATAATCAATATATTAGATATTTTTCCGACAAAAAACTCTGATTTTGGGTTCTTATACAAAAAATGTTAGAATAAGCGAAATTATAGACTAAGCGATATTGATGACACTGAAAATTCTGTTTCTCTTTTTATTCTCCATAAAACTAATTGCAGGTACTGAACTTAAAAATGAATATTATGTCGAGTCTGAAGAAATAAGACTCTCAAGCATTTTTCCTGCAACTACAAATGATGCCCTGCTCTTTCAAATAACCCAAGGCAGATACACAAAAAGAGTTCAGGCCAAGGAACTGATAGCTCTGCTTGATTCATACGGCTACAAAGACCTTGAATCTAAAAATGAATATATCCAATTTACCAAGCAGGCACCGCTTGATTTCAAAGCAATAGAAGAAGAGCTAAAAACACTTTACAGGCAACGCTACAAGCAGATTAAAATTCAAAGCATAGAAATCCATCCGAGGGGTTATCTGGATACTTTACCGCAAGAATACACGCTTGGCATGCAGTCAAAGAGTCACCTAAAGCGCCAGGGAACTTTCTATATTAAAACAAAGCAGAGTAAAAAAATATTTTTTGATTTCAACATAAACGCAACAATCGATGTCTATTTTGCACGTGAGGATATTAAAAGAAATACGGAACTCTCTGCTATAAACACCATAAAAAAGAGTATAATTCTCGACAAATTTCGAGCCCAGCCACTCCAAAATGTAACAAGTGGCACTGTACAAAGTAAGCAGAACATCAAAAAAAATACTCTTTTAACATCAAGGGATATTGTAGAATTGCAGCTTGTACGAAGAGGTGAGAGCGTCAGCGTTTTACTTGAAAAGGATAATATGTCCATCTCTTTTTCTGCTGAGGCACTTGAAGATGGTGTTTATGAACAGATTATTGAAGTTCAGCAGCAAAACGGCACAAAAATAAAAATAAAAGTTACGGGTAAAAACAGAGGAGAAGTGATTTGAAAATAGTTGTGGCAACAAGTGGAGCAAGCGGTGTAAACCTTGGTCTCAAAACACTTGAACTTCTTCCCGACTCTGTAGAGAAACACTTCATTATGTCAAAAAATTCTCAGATAGTACTGCATAAAGAGATGAAAAATATCACCACACATAACAACGACAATATCGCTGCAAGTATCGCCTCAGGCTCTTTTGGTGTAGATGCCATGATAATTGCCCCTTGCAGTATGAACACCCTCGCAAAAATTGCCTGTGGTATTTCTGACAATCTTATTACAAGATGCGCAAGCGTCATGATAAAAGAGCACAAAAAACTCATTTTAGCTCCAAGAGAGATGCCTTTTTCTGCTATTTCCCTTGAAAACATGCACAAACTTGCTTCGCTTGGAATTATCATAGCGCCCCCCGTTATGGCGTATTATTCCGAACAACAGACACTCGATGAGATGGAGAATTTTATTATCGGCAAGTGGTTTGACTTGCTTGGAATAGAAAATAATTTATATAAAAGATGGAAATAATATTGATAAGAATTAAAACTCAATACAAGAAGGCAATAAATGTCAACTGGTAAAAAAATTGCACTTTATCCGGGAACTTTCGATCCTATTACAAACGGACATTTTGACATTATAGAAAGAGCGCTCAGTCTTTTTGATGAAGTAATCATTGCTGTTGCCATATCTGCGGATAAAAAACCTATGTTCACGCTTGATGAGCGTATTATGATGGCAAATGAGGCAACTAAACATTTACAAAATGTCAGAGTCTTGGGCTTTGATAACTTAACAGTTGAATTAGCAAAAACTCATGATGCGAGTATTCTGATTCGCGGACTTCGTGCTGTAAGCGATTTTGAATATGAGTTACAGCTTGGTTATCTTAACAACTCTCTTGATGACACAATTGAAACAGTTTACCTTATGCCAAAACTCCAACATGCGTTTATAAGCTCTTCAATCGTACGAAATCTTTTAAAATTTAATGCCAAAACAGAGCACCTTCTTCCTGCAGAAGTACAAAAAATCATTGGAAGTATGACTTCATGTACGTTGCAATAGAAGGCATAGATACGGCCGGTAAAAGTACGCAGATAGCTGCTTTGACTGAGCATTTTCCAAACGCAGTCATCACAAAAGAACCCGGTGGCACTGAGCTTGGCAAAGAGATACGTGAGATAGTTTTAGGTGCAAAAGCTAAAAGCAAAAAAGCGGAATTTCTACTTTTTTTGGCTGACCGGGCTGAGCATATAAAAGAAGTTGTCCAACCAAATACAGGTAAGATGATAATCTCAGACAGAAGTGCCGTCAGCGGAGTCGCTTACGCTCTTATACAAGGTGAAATAGGAAAAAGTGATTTAGTCTCATTGAATAATTTCGCAACAAACTGTACTTATCCTGAGAAAGTTTTTTTGCTGCGTTTGACACAAGAAGAATTGGAGTTTAGACTCTCACAAAAAGAACTCGACGGCATTGAGCTTCGTGGAAGTGAATATTTGCTGAATATACAAAACGCCATCATAGAAGCTGCAGAACTTCTCAAAATTGAGCTTATAGAAATAGATGCGACACAAGACAGAGAGACCATAACACAACAAATACTAAACAATATGAAGGATAGAAATGATTAGCTCGTTACGAGGAATGAACGATATTTTAGCTGAGGATTATGAAAGGTTTACCTACTTTATAAACACTGCCACAGAAGTGGCAAAAAAATATGGTTTTCACTTTATACAAACTCCCCTTTTGGAAGAAACGGCGCTTTTTAAACGCAGTGTCGGCGAATCAAGCGACATAGTCGGAAAAGAGATGTACCAGTTTATAGATAAAGGTGAAAATGATGTCTGTCTTCGTCCTGAGGGAACAGCAGGTGTTGTGCGTGCCTTTGTACAGAAGAAACTTGATAAAGCTGGAGGCACTCATAGATTTTATTATCACGGGCCGATGTTTCGTTATGAGAGACCTCAAAAAGGCCGTCTAAGACAGTTTCATCAGTTTGGAGTTGAGAGTTTCGGAGTAGACAGCGTTTATGAAGACGCAAGTATGATTATGATGGCAAGTGACATTTTAAAAGCCCTTGGCATAGGCTACAGACTGCAACTCAACTCTTTGGGTGATCAAAACTGTATGCCTGCGTATCGTCATAATCTCATCAACTTTATTGAAAGTTGCGAAGATGAGATATGTGAAGATTGTCAGAGAAGAAAAATCACAAACCCTATCCGAGTTTTAGACTGTAAAAATGAAAAATGCCAAAGTTTGTACGTAAACGCACCGAAACTATTGGACAATCTTTGCGCGGGTTGCCAGAGTGATTTTGATAAACTCAAAATAATTTTGGATCAAAATGATATTAAATATGAAATAGACACAAATCTTGTACGCGGACTAGATTATTATTCAAAGACTGCGTTTGAATTTGTAAGTGACAACATAGGTTCTCAAAGTGCTATAACAGGTGGCGGACGTTATGACAGACTTGTAGAATTTTTGGATGGAAAAGCAACTCCTGCTGTTGGTTTTGCTATGGGAATTGAGCGTTTAATGGAACTTATCGTTATGCCGGAAGTTAAACGCGAAGGCTATTATTTGGGTGCTATGGATGACGAAGCCATAGACATTGTTGTAGGGCTGGCTCACAAAAAAAGACAAAACGAAAAGGTCAATGTCGAGTACAAATCTAAAAACCTCAAAAACCATCTCAAAGGCGCAGACAAGGTAAACGCAAGATTCTGCTGCGTTATCGGGACAAACGAGATGAATGAGGGCACTATCTGGGTGAAAGATTTAGAAAACAAAACAGAAGAAATAATTAAAATGGAAGCATTTTAATTGAGTAAATTCAATATGTCTGTATTGTCTTGTAACCAACATAGTATAAACTGTGTTGAAGTTCAAAAACATTTTCATTCAAAACTATATTTATAAGGAAAAATATGAAAAATTATGGTCTCAGTATATGGTCTAACAATAATTTTATAATAGAAGACGGCGAGCTTAAACTCAACTACAAATGTATGCCTTCTCTTTTTCAAATAGCAAAAGAAATACGTCAAAATGGAGATATCAAAGGTCCTATACTTTTAAGATTTCCCCATCTTATAAAAAGACAAATCAAAAGTTTGTACTCTTACTTTGAAAAAGCAATTCAGGAAAATGAATACAAAGGCGGTTTTCATGCTGTTTTTCCTTTAAAAGTAAATCAGTATCCACATGCCGTTGAAGCTGTAACATCGCAAGGTTCGCACTATAACTATGGTCTTGAAGCCGGTTCAAAAGCCGAACTTATTCTTGCCATGAGTAAAACACCAAATGGTGCACCTATTACGGTTAATGGATTTAAAGACAAAGAGATGATTACTCTTGGTTTTATAGCGGCACAAAGCGGCCATAACATCACTATCACTATCGAGGGTTTAGGTGAGCTTGAGACGATTATTGAGGTTGCCCAAGAGTGCAAACTCAAAGTTCCAAATATCGGTATTCGCGTGAGACTTCACAGTGCAGGAAGCGGTATTTGGGCAAAAAGCGGTGGAATGGACGCAAAGTTTGGACTTACTTCTACTGAGATTATAGAAGCTATAGCACTCCTAAATCAGGCAGACCTTTTACAATACTTTACAATGATTCACTTTCACATCGGTTCTCAAATGTCTGACATTGCACCGCTCAAACGTGCGCTTCGTGAAGCCGGAAATATTTATGCTGAACTTAAAAAAATGGGTGCAGCTTCACTTGACAGCATCAATATCGGTGGTGGTTTGGCTATAGAATACGACCAGCATACACAATCAAAATCTCGAAACTACTCAATTGAGGAGTTTTCAAACAGTGTTGTGTTCTTGCTTCGTGAGATTATGGATGCAAAAAATGTTAAACATCCTGATATATTTACAGA
>VMSZ01000036.1 GCA_013791885.1 Sulfurimonas sp.
AATACTTTAATTTATCAAAAATAGGACAAAAAAATAACATTGGTAATATTTATAGATGATAGTGAAACAGCTTTAGCTTCAACAAAGATGGTGACAAGTTCAATGCCGATAGAAGTTAAGCAATATACACAAGCGGAGGTGGCTTTGGCTGAAATTCAGGCTGGTATGACACCGGACTTAATTATAACAGACCTAAATATGCCGGTTATGAACGGGTTTGAGTTTTTACAAGGTTTACGACAGATCCCATCAACAAAAAGAACACCCTGCCTAATGCTTACCACAGAAACAAAAGATGAGATGAAACAAAAAGGTAAAGCTTTAGGTTTAACTGGCTGGATAGTAAAACCGTTTAGCCCAACACAGCTTAAACAAGCTATTACCAGAGTGTTGAGATTACCAGCATGATACGTGAATTATTACATAAAAGAGATTGAGTTTTTTTAGAGGGGGAGTGAAAAATGAAAACAGTTATGATTGTAGATGATTCGAAAACAGTAAGAAGTTATCATGGCTCTATACTAACATCGATGGGACTAAATATTATAGAAGCTGCAAATGGCATGGAAGCTTTAGAAAAAAGCCTAGAGTCTGATATTGATTTATATTTAGTGGATGTAAATATGCCAATAATGGATGGATATACATTAACAGCTGAGTTGAGAAAAAATAACAATAATAAGACTGTCCCAATTATTATGGTAACGACTCAAGAAGCTGAAGAAGATAAAATCTCATCTTATAAAATAGGTGCGAATTTTTTTGAGGTCAAGCCAATTAAACCGGATAAACTTAAAGCGTATGTCGAGCTTTTAGTAAAGAGTTAGGAGTATATTATGGATTCATTATTAGATCAGTTTTTACAAGAAGCAAGAGAAAATTTGGCATTTATAGAGCAAAATATTGAAGAAATAGGTTCTGATGATCCAGAGCTTTTAAATTCTATCTTTCGTGCAGCACACACTTTAAAGGGTGGAAGCGGAATAGTCGGTTTTGATTCTGTAAAAGATATTACCCATCATGCAGAAGATTTACTTGATATGCTCCGATCAGGAAAGATTGATTTCAAAGATAGTATGAGAGAAGTACTTTTTGATGCTTTTGATGAAGTGATGAATCTTATTGAAGCTGCTGAAGAAAGTGGAGAGATTGTTGTTGCCGATGAAGAGACAGTTGCTACAATCATTGAAAACTTAAATAATCAAATGGGTAAAACAGCGAATGTTGAAGCTATCTGGCAAGTTCCATTTACACCGGTAAGTGAAGTTTCAAATGTAATAAATATTCCTTTATCTATATTAAAAGGAATTTCCTCACCAAAAATTTCATTTAAACATACAGAAATAGACGAGAACTTCTGTGCAGAGAAAAATTTATATGCTGTAGTATTTGATGTAGATGAATCATGTATGTCTTATGGAAATGATCCAGCTTATGCACTTTCTCTCTTAAAAGACAAAGTTTTAGGTATTTATACGTGCATAAGTGATGAAAATGCTAAAGCAATTTTAAGTGGTATAGATGATGAAGACGGATTACTATTAAAGTCACAAATAGTTGCATACATCTATGCTACATATGAAGAAATAGAAGACTCTTTGTTTAATTTTATAGATGAACTGCAGTTTTTACCTCTTGATATTTCAACACTCTTAAGTATAAATATTGGAGATAGTGGACATAAACTAGATCTCTTAAGAGAATTGTCGGGTATAAGTGATGTTAATGATATGGTACTTAAAGTTGAAAAATCTTTGGAACTGGTTGGTGCAGATACGCTTCAATATGCACAACTTCAAAGATTTTTAGATATTGCCGGATTAATAGATAATAAAGACTTTCCTAAATTGACCGGTTTTTTCACAGGCTTATATAAGGGTCAGGTTTATGATTCAGAAGAAACTATTCTAGAAGAGACAGCAGTGGAAGAAATAGAGGCAAAAACTGTTTTAGCAGTAGATGAAAGTATGAAATCTGCATTAAAAGATATGCTTCAACAGCAATATAAAGCAGTCAACTCTATCGATAGTGATGATGGGTTACAACGAATTATCCTCATGATGCAGAAGATGCGAAAATTTATTCCGGAGATTCCAGAAACTTTTAATTCTAAAGCCGAAGTGAAAGAGTTCTTAGAATCACAACTCGATGTATCATCCGTACCTGAACGAAATATACCAAAAGAGCAAGATAAAAAGTTTATCCCTAAAGTAGATTTTACTCAAGAAAAAGAGCCTATGGATGAAGTTGTTGGTGCAAAAGAGTTATCTAAAAAAGAAGAGGCTATTAAGTCGGTAGTTGGTAAAACCGTTAAGATAGAGCAAAAATCTATAGATAGTCTTATGAATGTTGTCGGTGAACTTTTGGTCGCAAAAAATTCATTGCCATATCTGGCTGATAATGTCCGTGATATGAGCTATGAGATGATCAAGCGGGAGATTATGGAAAAATATATCTTTATTAATCGTTTGTCGGAGCAGTTACAAGATTTAATCATGGGTATGAGAATGCTGCCAATATCTTATGTATTTGACAGATATCCTAAACTTGTTCGTGATATATCAAAAAAGCTCGATAAAAAAGTCAATCTTGAGATGGATGGCGGTGATACGAAACTAGATAAAAATATGATTGAGATGTTGGCTGATCCTATGATACATATTATGAGAAACTCACTTGATCACGGAATTGAAGCTCCAGAAGTAAGAGAACGAAATGGCAAAAGTCCTACCGGTACTGTTAATTTACATGCCTATGCGGAGTCAGACAGAATTATCATAGAGATAACAGATGACGGAGCGGGTATAGATGTTGAAAAACTAGCGAATAAAGTTTTGGAAAAAGGTCTGTTGACTCATGAGCAGATAGATGCATTAAATGAAGATGAGATGGCTGAACTTGTTTTGTTACCTGGTCTATCGACAGTTGATAAGATAAGTGAGTTTAGCGGTCGTGGTGTCGGCATGGATGTTGTTAAAAAATCTATTGAAGGCTTTGGCGGTAACATAAAAATCAAAACCAGAAAAAACAGAGGTACGACTATAACTCTTTCTATACCTGTTTCCTTAGCTGTAACATCACTATTGCATATTCAAATGAATGATATTAATTATGGAATTCCTATGGATAGCGTTTCGGAGACTGTTAAACTTGAAAGAAATCAGCTTGAATATTTGCATAATGAGCCATTTGTATATATAAGAGGGGATGTGATTCCTCTGCTTTTTATTAAATCTATGCTCAATGAAGATGCCATGAAAAATGAGCCGCTCTCGATAGTTATTCTTAATATTAAAAATAATCTTTTGGCAGTTGTTGTCAATAAATTTTTAGGTCAATTAGATGTTGTACAAAAACCATTGTCCGGTATTTTTGGACATCATCCGATTTTTACCGGAACGGCACTCTTGGGGAATGGACAGATAATCATGGCTATTGATCCGCTTGGGTTACTTGGTATTTCTCAAAAGTTAAAAGAAAATATCAAAGTGGCATAAAAGGAAATTCTTATGATGGATTTAATAGTTTTTAGTGTTGGAAATAATCGTTATTCTCTTAATATAGAAAATATTCAGAGAATAATTCAAGCAGAAGCACTGACTGCCATTCCTAATGCAAACAAAGTTATAGATGGTATGATGAACTATGAAGGCCGTGTGATAAAGGTCCTTAATTTTCGTAAGTTAATAGGTCTTCCTGCATACGATAAAGAACTTGTAGAGTTGTTCACAAGACTAAAAATTGATCATCAAGATTGGATGAATAAACTTGAATATTCTATAGAAAATGGTTCAGTTTTTACAAAATCTGTAAACCCGTATAAATGTGAACTTGGAATATGGTTAAACAATTTCAATTCTTATGATGATGAAGTTTCAAAGATTCTAAAGAGCTTAATTACAAATCAAAGGTATTTGTATACATTTAGCAGTGATTTGTTGGAATTATGCAAGAGTGATAAACAAAACGCTGTGGAGCTTATGAAAAAGGATTTGCATGATGTATACAATCGTATGATTAATGATTTGGATTCTTTTATAGATAATTTAGAAACAGTTGCAAATTCTCTGCAAAAATTACTTATCTATGAATACAATAATATTAGATTTGCGATTAAAGTTGATTCTATAGAAGATATTGTACAGATAGATGAAAATAAAATCATGGAATCAGACAATAGTATAAATGAACTTGAACTTTATGGTATCTCAGATATAAACGGTGTTTTAGTAAATATTATCAAAAGTATCACAATACAAAGCAAGGAGGGTAATTATGGCAATCAATTATAAGAATGATGAGGCGACTTTTTCGGCAGTTGTTTATGAAGATGAGACACTCCAATTTAGAGACTTTTTACAACAAAAAGCCGGTAATGAACTAAGATTTAATTTCAACGAGTGTGAGGATATACATTTTGCTGTTTTACAACTTATTATGGCTTATAAGAAAAATTACAGCTGCATATATGAGTTCTCAAATGAAAAAAAGATTTATGAAAAAGTTTTAGAAGGATTTGATCCAAGTGAAAACAATTGTAATTAGTAATAGAAAGGGCGGTTCTGCTAAAACTACAACAGCTGTTAATCTGGCTAGTGGTTTGGCAGAACACGGTTCAGTCTTACTTTTAGATTTTGACACACAAGGACATGCTTCTATTGGTGTTGGTTGCGACTTAGATGAAGGTTTGGGTGTGCACTCTATATTTAGCGGTAAAACTCTTTGTGAGACTTTTATACCGACTGTGCATAAAAACCTAACACTTTCACCGGCACTTGCTTTTTTTGATGTATATGAATATTTTGATTTAAGTGGCGTATTGAAAAATAGATTCAAGATGGAAAGTATTGCAGAATTTTTTGATTACTGCGTAATAGATACACCCCCAACGTTTGATGCACTGCTTAAAAACTCGTTGGATGTTGCAGATAGTGTAGTGATTCCATTTGTCCCGCATCATTTAGGTGTAATAGCAGTTGGACAAATGCTTCGTGCTTTGTATCAAAGCGCTACACAAAATGGTAGAAAAGTAGCCGATGTGTATATTCTCCCTGTTATGTATAATCCACATATCGTCGAGCATAGAGAAAGTATAAACAAGGTTAAAAAATCTTTTGGAGAGGCTAAGTTGCTCTCGCCCATAGGTGTTGACATCAACCTTGCAAAACAGTTTGAATCAGGATTACCCATTGTTTTAGATAGCAAGCGTTCTAAGGGTTCAAACGATTACAGTAGATGTGTCAGTGAACTTTTAGAGAGATTTCAGGAGGTTGATAAGTGCCAAGTAAAGTAGTAAACAGTGATAGTTGTATTTCAATAAATATTACAGAGTACATATGTAAATCAAATTTTATGGAGGATTTAAAATGACAAAGAATAACAATGAAGCTAGTACTGAAGGATTGACGTTCTTAGAAGATGGGGAAGTCTTGTTTAGTGACTTATATTTGCTCTCAGAGACTGATGAAAAGGGTATTGTGGAGTATGCTAATGACTCTTTTTTAAAAATAGCCAATATGAGAGAAGAAGATCTTCTCGGACAGCCGCATAACATTGTTCGTCATCCTGATATGCCTCGTGCAGCATTTAAATCTCTTTGGGATGATGTCCGTAGCAAGGGTTTTTGGACAGGGTATGTAAAAAATGCTCGAAAAGGTGGAGGTTTCTATTGGGTTTATGCAACTGTACTTCGTTCAGTTGATAAAAATGGAAATACAAAATATGTTTCTATTAGAGTTAAGCCTTCTAGAGAAGATATTAAAAAAGCTCAAGAGCTTTATGCAACATTAGTTTAGTATCAAAAGGATTTTAGAATGCCATTAATTAATAAAAATACTCCAGCGATATCTGCACCGACAGCAGCATCAGGCGGAGATAAACGAAGACAACGTACCTTAGCAAAACAGCAGCAAATTAGTGAAACTATAGCCGGTGTAGCAATGACAATACTCGAAAATGCCCAAGAAAGTGTAAGTGCAATTGAAGAGTTGAAATCATCAATGGAGCAAATTGCAACAGCTGCTGAAGAAAATAGCGGTGCGAGTGAAGAAGCACTATCAAATGTCAATAGTATCAGTTCAAACATTGTTAAAATGAATTCAAGTATAGATACTGTTATCTCATCAACATTAGCTGCAGGTGATAATATTATGGCTTCCGTTGGAAAAATAGATGATTCTGTTTCAAGAATGGATATGGCTGTAAGTGTTGCGCAAGCTTCATCAACAAAAAGTGAAGAGCTCAAAGTGTCATCGCAAAATATTGGTGACGCTGTTGGTTTTATCGCAAAGATTGCCGATCAAACAAATCTGCTCGCATTAAATGCTGCCATAGAAGCAAGTCGTGCCAAAGAACATGGAAAAGGTTTTGCTGTTGTAGCTGATGAGACTAGAGCATTGGCTGGAGCGAGTGAGAAAAATGCCGAATTTATTTCTGAACTTGTAAATAAAATACAGGGAAGCATAGATAATATTATTAAAAGTATAGGTTCAACAACTACTATAATCGCAGATAATGGTAAAAAAGGAAATGCACTTAGTTTAAAAATGGAAGAGTTGACTAAAATAGCTGTTTATTCTGTCGAAGCGGCCAGAAGTGTTAATACTTATACTAAAAAACTGGGTAATTTTGTTGAAAAAATAAATGATGGTTCAAAAGATATTGCGAAGGCTTCTGTAGAAATAGCACAATCTGTTGAAAAAACATTAAATGGGATTGAGGTTCAATCAGATGCCCTGGCTCAGACTGAAGACGATATCAAAGAGTTGTCATCTCTGGCAGAAGAGTTAAAATATTCTACTGACAGTATGAAGTCTGCAGAGGATATTGCATTGTCAGCTGATACTATCAGCGGTTCAATGGAAAATATTCAAGTTGCATTGGAAGATGTTACAAGTGCCTTAAATCAAATAGAATCATCATCTCATGCAACAAATAAAAGCGCATTAAATAATAAACAGTTAATAGAAACCGGCATAGAAGCTGCAAAAGACATAGATAAATTAATTGAGATAGCGCGTAGAAATTTTGATTTGCTAAAAGTATCTTTTAATATTGTAAAAAATAGTGTAAGTCAGATTCGTGATTCATTCACTGATTCGATTTCAAAGGGAGATGGTGCTGCATCTGAGTTATATGTTATTGTCAAAGAGACGAAAAATGTTGATAAAACAGTAGGAAATATTTCAAAATCAATAGTGCAATTAAATATGCTTGCAATCAGTGGGTCTATTGAAGCAGCTCGAGCCGGAGATTTTGGAAAAGGCTTTGCGGTAGTAAGTGCCGATATTCGAAATCTTGCAAAAGATTCAGAATCAAATACGGAAAAAATTAATGACATTGTTGAATCAATGAATTCTGAAATTGATACCGTTAAAACAGACTGGAACAACCTTTTATCTTCTCAGAGTAATGAACAGAAAAACATCAATAATTTAATAAAAGACATTACAAAAATTATAGATATGCTAGTTGATTTGCTAGACAGATATACTGGTTTGAAAATTATAAACGACCAAAATATAGAAGGTATGAATCAAGTTATGATAGGAATCAATGAGATTCAAAAAGCCATAGAACTAAGTGCTAGAAATGCTATGGAGTCTCGTAAAGCAAGTGAACTTATAATAGAAACAGTTTCTCATATCAGTTCTGGCGTAGAAGAATTGGCTGTCATGGCAGATGAACTTCAACAGGGGTAGAAAATGCAAATCCAAGAGATTTTAATTATCAAAAATGGTGTTGAGAGTTATGGTATTTCTACAGAAAATATAAACCAAGTTTCTAGAGTACCTGCTTTAATGCCTCTTCCTCTTAGGCCATATGGTGTTAGAGGACTTTGTTCTGTAGGCGGAAATATAGTCACTATTATTGATATGAATCTTTTGTTAGATATGGATGAAGTTGAATATAATGCTCAAACCAGCAGACTTGTAAGTTTCAATGGTGACTACTCTTCAAATGCACTTTTGGTTACTGAAGTTTATAATACAGTTGAAGTGAATCAAGATGACACTGAGTATATTGATAACAATGAGCTTATTGCAATATTCAAATATAAAGATGATTTGATACAAATTTTATCATTAGATGTCTTGATCTCAAAAATCAATAGAGTTGCTATAAAATCAAAAGAGATTAAGAATGGTAAGTCAGAAGCTAAAGTCGTAGTCGAAGAAGATAGCAAGAGATTTTTAATCTTTGCAATGGCCAATGAAGAGTTTGCTCTTAATATTGATTATTTAAGAGAGATAATCATGGCTGATATTGATTTAACAGAAATCATCGGCAGTTCAGAAGAAGTGCTTGGATTGATAAATCTTAGAGATGAATTGATCACCATTCTCGATTTACAAACTTATTATAACTTTAAACATACATTGAATTATAAAAATCGTATTTTAATAGTTTCATATAATGGAAATACTATAGGTCTTTTAGTTGATAGTATTATTGATATAAAAAATATTTTGGTAAAAAATATAGAGTACATGAATGATAGTTTTGAAGATAAAAAAATTACTGGCGTTATTCATGATAATAAAAAACTAATATCATTTTTTGATGCTACGGTTTTAAACGATTTATTTACTAAAAATAGAGAGTTCATTGACTCGAAAGCTTCTATTGGTAATACAGATAAATCTTCTGATACATCATTAGAAGTTGTCATCTTTGAACTTGGAAAAAGAGAGTATGCGTTTAGAATAGAGAATGTTGCTGAAATAATTGATATAGTTGACGCTACTAAACTAGTCTACACAGATGAGTCTATAGATGGGATTGTCAATATTAGAGGTCAAATTATTACTATAGTTTCTCTTTTCAAAAAATTAAATATGCCAAGAAGCGTTAATGCAAATTCTAAAATTATTATATGTAATATAAATAATACTAAAATAGGCTTTATAGTAGATAGTGTCAGTGATATATTAAACATAAGT
>VMSZ01000061.1 GCA_013791885.1 Sulfurimonas sp.
GTATAGCCCGCTAAAGGAGCAAGAACATATATTGGCTTGTCGAAGGAAAGTTTATCTATCATCTATATAAACAAACTTATATCAAAATTTTTATTACATTGCTTTAATGCACTGTAGGCTTTAAAGTTTATAAATTCATCAGGTTGTGAATTTTGTAATATTTCTACTGTTGGTTCTAGCATCTCTAAATCAAAAAGAGTGAAAAGGTAAGCTTCCATCACTTCTTCATTTTCATCAGAAAGAGTTTCAAAAAGTTTAATTCTTTGCTCTGGAGAGAAACCATTAGAAAGGGCTTTGGAAATATCTATATAATCTTTAGCATTCAATTCAAGAGCTTGAAACATAGCTATAAGCGTTTCATTAGAGACTTCCAATCTGTTTTCGACCATATTAACTCTATATAAAATTTCAAAAAGAGATTTTTTATTTAAAAATTGTTTATATTTTTCAATTGCATAAAGTGGAGATATTTTCACAAAGTCAACATAAGCATCTTCACATAATTCTTTGTCATAAACATCAGTTTTACTTAAAATTTTCTCAGCGTTTAGAAGGCCTTTGATATACTTGTTTCTATTGTTCATAGCAACAAGTTTATTATTTGACTTAAGACCATAAGGCTTAAGTTCTACTACCTCTCCGTTCTTAAGTTCATCAATAATTTTTAAAACTTGATTTAATTTTGCATTTTCTGTATTTGCGCTAAGCTCCGGAGTCGGCAAAAATAAAGAATTATGTACAATTGCTCCAAGCAGTTTATATCTCGGCGTTTTGTATGTGTAAACTTTATCATTTTTACCTAAATAAGCATCTATAATAGAATCCATTATTTTTTCATAATCTTTTTCATATTTTCTAGCTTTTAAAGTTCCCATAAAAGAGTAAAAAAATATATGAAATACACTCAAAAGATAGAATACAACAAGTGGCACAACTACCCATAAGGCAATAGATAATGATGGTAAAGGTATTCCAAACAGATCTAGACCAATACTCTCTTGCGTCACATAGGCATAAACATACCACCCTACTAATGTAAAGAAAATAAGTGATGCAATTGTATATCTTTTTATGTACATAATAATCCTTTTATTTAGTTTTTTCTACAATTTCACGACAGTCTATGCAGTAAATTGCATGTGGCTTAACTTTCAAACGCTGAAACCCTATATCGTCTTCACACATTTCACAAATCCCATATTCTTTACTTGCAATTTTTCCAAGTGCAACAGTAATCTCTCTTAACTCTTTTTCTTGTTGCTGCACAATGGCGCCTTCAATCATAGAGCTGTTATTAGCCGAAGCATAATCGCCCTCATCATTTAACTCTAATGAATTAAGTTGTCTTATCTCTTCATTAACACCTGAAATATTTTTGATTATCTGAACTTTACGGCCCTCTAAAATTTCTTTAAAGTAGTTTAACTCACTTGCTTGCAATCTTCTTCCTTACTTATGATATGGGTGGTTACTTAAAATAGAAAAACCTCTATATATCTGCTCTAGCAAAACTGCTTTTGCTATCTTATGACTCATAGTAATATTTCCTAAACTTATAACATTGTCGCTCTTTTTTAAAAAAGCATCCTCAAAGCCATAGGCTCCGCCTATGAAAAATTTAATTGACATTCTATCATTTAATAGCTTACTAAAATCAAAACTGTCGATTAATTTTCCATCAGGGTGCAGGGTGACAGAGTAATCACCCCCTATATAAGGTTCTAAAGCCTTCGTATACGCCTGCTTTGAGGCCTCCGGTGAAATTGTGTGTGATTTTGCTACATCTTTTGGAAAAAGCTCAATATCCTCAACTTTAGCAAAGCGTGAAATCATTTTTATTAAGTCTTTATAGAGCGGGTCGTAAATACTTTTCTCTTTTTTTGCTATTGAAATAATATCTATCTTCATTTATAAAAGTCCGCTTCCTATAACATGGTACGTTACATTTGTAAAATTATCACTTTTTTTAACACCGCCAATAGCAGCGACATAATGTTTTGATTTTGAAGCGATTACATCAAGTGAATCTCCAAGAACAGTACTAATATTTTTTTTAGTATCAGTGGTTCTGAATGCACCTAAACCAATATAATTTAAATCCATCTCATTCGCCAAATTCACTTCTTCTTCACTATGTGTAGATAACCCTAAAATTTTATCTGCACCCACAACGCTTCTGATGATTTTAGCAGCCTTAACCACGTCTTCATCGACGATTTTGAGATCTTCTTGGCCCAAATGAACACCATCACAGAACTCTATAAGTTCATACTTATCATTTACAATCAAAAAACCGTCATACATTTTTCGAATCTTTATAAGTTGCTGCTTTATAAAAGAGACATCCGCAGTTTTATTTCTGTATTGAATAATCTCTGCGGCATTAGCCTTTGCAAGATTGACATATTCTTCTAACGATATACCCTTATTATCAAGCATATCTTGATCACAAAGTGCATAAAGTCTCATACTAGACTTTTAAAAATTTAAGAAGATCTGAGAGAGTTTTTTTAAGATGATTTCTATTAACAATCATATCTATCGAGCCTTTTTCAAGCAAAAACTCTGCGCGTTGAAAACCATCCGGCAAAGCAGAACCTATTGTCTGTTCAATTACTCTTTGCCCGGCAAAACCGACAAGAGCACCCGGCTCAGCAATAATAATATCTCCAAGTGTTGCAAATGATGCAGAAACCCCGCCCATAGTAGGATCTGTTAATACAGAAATGTATAATAAGTTATGTTTTGCAAGTTTTGCAAGCGCAGCAGAGGTTTTACTCATTTGAAGCAGAGAGAAGGTGCTTTCCTGCATTCTGGCTCCACCGCTTGCACTGAGGATAATTAAACCTTCTTTATTCTCGATTGCACGATTAACCGCTCTAACAATTTTTTCACCCTCTACAGAACCGAGAGAACCACCCATAAAACCAAAATCAAAAATAACTATTTGAGCACTGATGCCATTCATTACAATTGAGCCGCTTACTACTGAAGACTTTCTACCAGTTTTAGCAAAACCCTCTTCAACTCTTTTGATGTAAGCTTTACTGTCAACAAATTTTAATGGATCAACCGGAGCAAGATTAGCGTCATATTCAACAAATGTTCCCTCATCTGCTAAAAGTTCAATTCTCTCTTTTACACCGATTCTAAGGTGAAATCCACATTTAGGGCAAACATAATTCTGGTGTTCAACTTCTTTGTAAAACATCAATGCGTTACACGATTTACACTTTATCCAGTGTGCCGGAGTTTCACTTTTTAGTGGTTGTTTATTGTCTTGACTTCTAGAAAAAAGGCTTAAAAAATTCAAAAATTGTTCCTTACTATGTAATCTAAACCCCTTTTGAGGTTTTAATGAACTAGGATTATACCAAATTTCTGCTAAGTGTGAGGATTATTTATTTTGAACAAGAAGAACTACCCACTTTATGTGGGTAGTATATACATAAGTTATTTGAGTAAAGAGTTGGAAATACTTCTTGCTGCTTCACGGCCGTCAAACGCAGCCGTTACAACCAAATCAGCACCTCTAAAACAGTCACCGCCGGCATAAATACCTTTGGTAGTTGTTTCGTGAGTCATTTCATTTATAGTGATTCCGCCCCATGCATTCGTCTCTATGCCGTTTTCTGCCAGGAAAGAAGGAACCGCAGGATCAAATCCAAGTGACATAATAACAACATCCGCTTTTACACGTGTTTCACTTCCCTTGATTTCTTCCATTTTTTGACGGCCGCTTGCATCTTTTACACCTAGAGTAGTTTTAACTATTTCAACTGCTATCGCTTTGCCATTGTCACCAAGAATAATCTCTTTTGGAGAAGCCAAGAAAGTGAAATCAACCCCCTCTTCCATGGCATTTTTATACTCTTTTTTACTTCCTGGCATGTTATATTCATCACGACGGTATAAACATGTAACACTTTTTGCACCCTCGCGTTTAGCAGTTCTCAAACAGTCCATAGCAGTGTCTCCACCGCCGATAACCACAACATTTAAATCTTTAAAATCAAATTGTTTATCATATTTAATTTTAAAATTCTTTTTTTGTATAGCTGTAAGATATTCCATAGCTTCGTAAACGTTTGGAGCATTTTCTCCATTTAAAGATGCTTTTTTAGACTTTGTAGCACCTACACCGATGAACATTGCATCATGGGTATTTGCTATATCTTCAAAGGCAATATCACGACCCACTTCACAGTTAAGCACGAGTTCAAGTCCACCTTCTTGAAGCAACTTAACACGTCTCTCAACTATTTTTTTGTCTAATTTAAAATTTGGAATACCATATGTCAAAAGTCCGCCTGCTCTGTCGCTTCTTTCATACATTGTAACTGCAATACCAGAACGTAAAAGATACGTTGCACAAGAGAGACCGGCAGGTCCACTTCCAATAACTGCAACTTTCTTATCTGTAGTTATTCCTGGAAAATCCGGTTTAAAACCTTGTCTAAAGCCTTCTTCCGTAATGTGCGTTTCAATTGAACCGATAGTAATAGCGCCGTGACCGTCGTTTAAAGTACAATCCCCTTCACATAGCCTGTCATGAGGGCATACTCTTCCCATAACTTCAGGAAAAGGTGAGGGTTCATTTGAAAGTTTAAAAGCAAACTCCAAATCTTTTTCGGCAACTGATTTTAGCCACTGAGGTATATAATTGTGAAGTGGACATTTATTTAAACAGAATGGATCCCCACATTGAATACATCTGTCACTTTGAGAACTTGCATCGCTAGAGTTGAAGATACTATATATTTCACCAAAATCTTTTGTTCTCTCAACAACCAGTCTTTTTTCCGGGTCTATTCTTTCGGTAGTTAAAAATTCTCTCATATTAGTCTCCTTTCTCTAGGCTAAGAGGTAGTTTTGTTAAGTTTTTAGGACGAACAAGCCAGAAATTTCTCACTTCAACTCTAAAGTTTTCCAATAACTCTTTTCCTTTTTTACTCTCTGTTTCTACTAAATAATCTTTGAGTAATCTTTTTAGCAGGTGTCTTGCATCAGCACCCTCATCAGTATCTATTCTAATTGCTTCAACAAGTTCACGGTTTACATTTTCTACAAAACTATGATCTTCATCATACACAAACGCAACACCACCTGTCATACCCGCACCAAAGTTAATACCAGTACGGCCTAGAATAGCCACAATACCGCCTGTCATATATTCACAAGCATTATCGCCCGTTCCTTCAACAATAGAAACAGCACCGGAGTTACGAACAGCAAATCTTTCGCCAACACATCCTGTAATGTAAAGTTTACCGCCCGTTGCACCATAAAGACAAGTATTTCCGCCGGCGCTAAATTTTTCACCCTCGTTTTTAGATGTTATGATAATTTTACCGCCGTTCATACCTTTACCGATATAGTCATTTGCCACACCTTCAAGATAGATAGAAACACCGTTAATTAAAAACGCGCCTAATGCCTGACCTGCAATACCTTTAAGCTGTATTTTAATAGTATCTGCTTTAAGTCCTGTATCGCCGTAGAATTGGGCGATTTCACCACTTACAAGTGCACCAAAACTTCTATGAAGATTGGTGATTTCTCTTGAAATTCTAATTGGATGCTCAGGTTGTTTAATTGCGCTCATAGCCTCTTTTAAAACATCATGCTCAAAAGCATTGTCATCAAAAGGAGGATTACTGCTTTGTTGACAAGTATTAACACCCTCTTCTTCGTGAAGAACTGAAGAAAAGTCAAATTTTTGTGCAAACGGGTCATTGACAACTTTAAGTAAATCAACTCTCCCTATCATCTCTTCCATAGTTGCATATCCAAGTTCTGCCATAATTGAACGAACGTCTTCAGCAAGAAGAGTAAAGTAGTTGATAACCTGATCTACATGCCCTTTAAAAAACTCTTGACGTAATTTTTCATTTTGTGTAGCAATACCTACAGAACATTTATTGACATGACAAATACGAAGCATTTTACAACCAACTATTGTTAAAACACCTGTTCCAAACGCATAAGATTCAGCACCTAAAAGTGCAGCTTTTACAACATCTAAACCTGTTTTTAGACCACCGTCCGTTTGTAAATGAACAAGTCCACGCAAATCATTTGCTTTAAGCGCGTTATGCGCTTCTGAAAGACCTAGCTCCCAAGGATTTCCGGCAAATTTTATAGATGTTAAAGGTGCAGCACCCGTTCCGCCGTCTCCGCCAGAGATAATAATTTTATCTGCATATGCTTTTGCAACACCGGCTGCAATTGTTCCAACACCGATTGTTGAAACAAGTTTGACCGCTACTTTTGCCTTTGGATTCACCTGTTTCATATCGAAAATAAGTTGTGCCAAATCTTCAATAGAATAAATATCATGGTGTGGTGGAGGTGAAATCAATGTAACACCCGGAACTGTATGACGAAGTTTTCCGATTAACGCAGATACTTTATGTCCTGAAAGTTGTCCACCCTCACCCGGTTTAGCACCCTGGGCAACTTTAATTTGAATCTCTTCAGCACTTCTAAGATATGCAGGAGTTACTCCGAAACGTCCAGAGGCAACTTGCTTAATTTTAGAATTTCTCTCTGTATCGAAACGTGCCGCATCTTCCCCGCCTTCCCCAGAATTTGACTGAGCACCAAGTCTGTTCATAGCGATAGCCAGTGTCTCGTGTGCTTCAGGAGAAATAGAACCAAGACTCATAGCTGCTGAAGAAAATCTTTTCAAGATTTTTTCTTTTGATTCCACTTCAGAGATATTAATAGATTTTCTATCTGATTTTAATTCAAAAAAGTCACGAATAAATTTGAGACCGCGTTTATTTACAACACTGTTGAGTCTGTCATAATCTTCTTTTTTTCCGCTTGCTGCAAGTGCATGGATAGCATGAATTACTGCTGGACCAAAATCATGGTGCTCTTGATCATTGTAAAATTTATAAAAACCGCCAATATTTAATGGGAATATTTTATTAAATCCGTCTTGTTTAAATGCACCAAGATGATTTTTTGTTATTCTCTCATCAATATCAGCGTATGTAAGACCGCTAAGTGCACATTTAGAAGTTTCAAAACACTCTTCTACCAATTCATGAGATAAACCAATAATGTCAAAAAGACCCGCATTTCTATAAGAAGCTATAGTCGCGATACCCATTTTAGACATTATTTTTAATAGACCTGCGTTTAGGGCGCTGTGTACTGATTTTATAGCTTCTTGGCAGCTCATATTAACTGTTTTAGAATTTTCAATCTGATCTACTACGGTTGCAAAAAGTAAATTTGGATAAACAGCACTTGCACCGTAACCGATAAGTACAGCTGCTCCATGAGAATCGGTAACTTCACCAGTCACGGCAACCATGGAAACCAAGTGGCGGATTTTTTCTTTTAAAAGTGCAAAGTTTAAACGCCCAACTGCCATTGCCATTGGGATAATTTTGTTTTTAGCACTAAATTCTCTATCGTCAAGAATAACTATTCTTGTTCCGCTATTTTTTACAGAAGAGATAACTTCTTTCACTAAAGCATCAAGAGCAGATTTTAAATCTCCGCTATAAGCCGTTGAAAATGTAGCGTTATGATAATACGCTTGATAGCGAGGTGATTTTTTATCACCAAATGATTTTAATACTTCAAGTTTTTCACTTGTCATAATAGGTGAAATAGATTTTAAACGGTGTGCATGCGTCGGTACTTCATCTAAGATGTTGTGTACTTCACCAAAACCTGTGTTTAAACTCATAACAACTTTTTCACGAATCGGATCGATTGGCGGGTTTGTTACCTGAGCAAATTTTTGTTTAAAGAAGTCAGTAAATGAACGCTGTTTTTGTGAAAACGCAGCGAGAGGAGTGTCGTCTCCCATTGAGCCGACAGCTTCTTTTCCTTCTTTGTACATCGGTTCAATTACCTGTTCTACAACTTCTTGAGTAATATTGAAAAATCTTTGTCTTTGAATAAAATTTTGTTTGTCAAAATCACATGTAGTCACATATTGCTCTTCAATATGCTCCTGAAGATAAATCATATGTTCGTTCAACCATTTCATATATGGATTTGAACTTTTAAGATAATCGTCTATTTCATTGTTTTTAAGAATTTTCCCAAATTTCAAATCAAGACCCAACATTTCTCCAGACTGAAGACGGCCTCTCTCTTTAATCCTTTCTTCAGGAATATCAACAACACCATATTCACTTGCAATAAGCAGGTTATCATCTTTAGTGATGATGTATTTTGAAGGACGAAGACCGTTTCTATCGAGTACACAACCAATATAACGACCATCTGTTACAGAAAACGCAGCAGGTCCATCCCATGCTTCAAACACAGTTGAGTGAAACTCGTAAAAGGCACGAAGCTCAGGGTCCATATGCGGAGCATTTTGCCACGCTGAAGGAATAACAGCACGAACTGCTTTAAAGAAATCAACACCGTTTACTATTAAAAACTCAAAAAAGTTGTCAGCACTCGCGCTGTCAGAAGAGTTTAGCTGTAAAATTGGAAGAATTCTTTGAATCTCTTCATCTGTAAAAACTTCACTTTTTATAGATTCAGATTTAATCTCCACGTTAATACGATTTCCTTCAACTGAGTTAATCTCACCGTTGTGAGCAACTGCACGAAATGGTTGTGCAAGTCTCCATTCAGGAAGTGTATTCGTTGAAAATCTTTGATGAAACAGCGAAAAAGAGATTTTAAATGATTCATTTTGAAGGTCTTTGTAAAATTCTTTGATATGCGTAGGCATAACAAGCCCTTTATAAGAAAGAACCGTTGAACTCATAGACGCGATATAAAAATCTCTGTCTTTGGTCAATTTGTGCTCAGCTTCTTTGCGGCTTAAATATAAAAGCGCATCAAATCTGTTTGTTGCCATAATAGAATTAGGGGTAATGAAAAGTTGAACAATATGAGGTAAAGATGCAAGTGCCTGTTTTCCAAGTGCGTTTGTATCTACCGGTACATCACGGTGGAGTACCACTTTTAAATCGTTCGCAGCACAAATATCATCAATAATTTTTAAGTGCGCTTTGTTTTTTGTAAAAACAGAAGCTACAGCAAACTGCTTAGGCAGCTCAACACCCTTTTTCTCTGCCTCTTGACGAAGAAACTCAACCGGCATAGAAAGCAAAAGACCACTCCCGTCTCCAGTTTTTCCATCAGCTGCAACCGCTCCACGGTGCATCATTCTCTCTAACGCCGTTACAGCATCATCTAGTACTTTATGAGACGCTTTATTGTTAATATTGGCAACGAGACCAAAACCACAGTTGTCCTTGAAAGATCTCAATAAATCGTGATATTCAACCATTTCCACTCCATTTTTCTATGAATGTCTAATATTATCTAAAAAAAATTTAGATAACAATCACTTACTAAAAATATATTTTGACAAAATTTAGTAAATTTCCGTAACTTTTTACAAATTTAATCTCTTTTTAAAGAAACTTAGTCTATTTAGAGATAAGTGCCTGTATTGTACTATTTAAAGGTTTAAAAAAGTATAATACTTTTAGTATTTTTTTAAAATATTTTACAATTTGTGTATTTAGGAAGCAGTTAGTGGAAGGTTACATCATAAATCTTAACAAAGTTAAAGATGAAGATTTAATAGTTACAATACTATCAAAGGGAAGCTTACAGACTCTTTATAGGTTCTACGGTGCAAGACACGGGGTCATAAATGTAGGCTTTAAAATAGACTATGAACTCGAACCCTCGGCAAAATCTGGCATAGCAAGACTTAAAGATGTTATTCATATAGGTTTTAAATGGATTAATGATTACAAACTGCTAAGACTTTGGCAAGATTTCACCCTGCTCTTTTTTAAGCATCTTAAAGATGCTGAAGAACTCGGAGATTTTTATTTTGAACTTTTAGATAAAGCCTCACAAGACTGGAATAAACAAAATCCAAAACGTATAGCAATAGAAGCCTACGTCAAACTTTTAGAACACGAAGGAAGACTTCACAAAGAAAATCTTTGCTTCTTATGTTCACTTGCAATAAACGCAGACGATATGACGCTTTTACGTGCGTTTCTTCCCGCCCATACCAATTGTGCTCGAACTCCTAACATAAATACAAAGGGAATCCAAGAACTCTTCGAAAATGCTTCCACTCTTTTTTTAAACGATGAAGAGATAGATAGATTATGGAATCTTTTACTTGAGGGACTCTAATGGCAGAACTTCTTAAAAATCTTTACAATGAACATTATATTGAGCGTTTATGCTCAGAACTTCTAAAAGTCTCACCTTCCTTTGATGCAGATACTTTTACATTAAAAATTTTTGATGAGAATTGGACGCCAAGAGAACTTAAAGAGAGAATGCGTCATATCTCCACAACTCTTGCTGCGTTTTTACCTAAAGAATATCTAAACGCAGTTGAGATTTTAAAGCAATGTTTCCTTCATATGAATAAAGAGTTTTCTTTAGAAAACATTATTTTTCAGGATTTTGTTGAAGTCTATGGGTTAAATGATTTTCAAACATCTATGTATGCACTGGAATGTTTTACAATCAATTCTACAAGCGAATACGCTATTAGAAAATTTATTCTCAAGTACCAGACGCAGACAATGAAACAGTTGCGTTTATGGGCAAAATCCGAAAATGAACACCTACGAAGACTTGCCTGTGAAGGGTGCAGACCGCGTTTACCATGGGGAATTGCACTTGAGAATTTTCAAAAGGATCCTACAGAAGTTCTAGAAATACTCGAAATTTTAAAAGATGACACCTCTTTATATGTCAAAAAAAGCCTTGCAAATAACCTAAACGACATCTCAAAAGATAATCCGGAAATAGTCATAGAGATTTTAAAGCGCTGGCGTAAAGAAGAGCCAAAGAGAGAGTGGATTCTAAAACACGGATGCAGAACGCTGCTTAAAAAAGGCGATAAAGAAACTTTAGGTATCTTTGGTTTTAGCCTGCCCAAACATATTGAGCTTCATAATTTTATCATGCAAGAGAGTGTCAAAATGGGAGCCGATTTGAATTTTTCTTTTACGCTTGAGACTGATGGCACACTCGGACTATTGCGAGTCGAATATGCAATTGAGTTTTTAAGAAAGAATACACAAAGCAATAAAAAAGTCTTTCATATAGCCCAAGGAGAGTACAATGCCCAAAAGAAAAACTTCTCAAAAAGCTACTCATTTAAGCCTATCACTACACGAAAATATTACGAAGGGACTCACACTATTTCCATCCTTGTAAATGGCGTGAGTTTGGCAAAAAAAGAGTTTATCCTAAACTAAAAAAACTACCAGAGAGTCTCTTGTTTGAGCAGTTGTCTGTTTTTCTTAAAAAGTGAATGCATATCATTGAGAATATGCGTTAAAATATCTATCGTATCACTGGCAAACGCACCTTTATTGAGCATAATACACTCTGCCCGACCTGCCATCGCGGCATCAGTCACTTCAGCGCGGCTTGGCAGGTTGTTTTTCATCTGACTTTCAAGTACCTGTGTTGCCCAGATTACAGGCATATGTGCCGCATGGCAAATATCTAAAAGCGACTCTTGCATGTGCGCCATATTTTCAAAGCCAACTTCTATGGCAAGGTCACCTCGAGCGATCATGACAGCACTTTTTTCCCACAACAGCAACTGTTCTAAAATAGCCGGCATATTTGAAATCGCTTGTTTTGTTTCAATTTTTGCAATTATTCCAACATCTGTCCGTTTGTTTTCAATGAGAATGTTTTGAATATCCTCAATGTCCTCGGGACTTTGACAAAACGAAATACTTACATGATCTACAAAGTTCAGTACACCAAGTAAATTATCGTGATCCGTCTGTGTCAATGCTTTTGTTCTTATGTAAGTGTCTGGAAAATTAATTCCTTTTTCTTCTTTTAAAAGAACTCCGCTCGCTTTGGCATTCGTAACTTTACAGATAATTGAGTCATCTTTTTTTTCAGTTACTATCAGGCCGATCTTCCCATCGTCTATAAAAACTTTATCTCCAATTTTCACTTGTGAGAGAAGTCCGCCTAAACTACAACTAATAAGTGCCGGAGTGCTCTCTTCATCATCCAAAATCTCTGCATGACCAAGCTCATCACTCTCAGTAATCTCAAGAAAATCTCCTTTAAAAAGACGAATTTCTTCAATTTGATTTTCAATATTTAAAATAGCTCCACTGTGTTTTTTGCTATAGAGTTTTGTCGAAGAATCGATGTAAACTTTTTTATCAATAAAGCCAACTGCATAAGAATCTTTAAATTCAGAGACTGTTATGTAAGCTTTTTTACCGTTTGAATCTACTATCTTGATTTGACGCTGCAGCTTTATTTTTTTAAAAAAACTTTTTTCTATGTTGATACAGGCAGGTTCTTTTAACTGCGTTCTTAGGTTGAGTGTTTCAGGTCGAGTACTCATTTGCTTATCTGCAAAAAGACAAATCTCTTTCTCGCGTTTATTGCTGCCCACTGCAATAGGAAAATCAACTTTTCTGATTCTTCCTGTTCTGATTTTAGGACCGGCCAAATCCACAAAAATCTTCACCTTGTCTTCTTCTTCACGCGCTTCATTGATTTTTGAGATAATCTCTGCCATAGCGCTCCAGACTGCCAAAGAGTCATGAGCGGTATTAATTCTAAATGTCTTCACGCCTCTTTGGACAAGTTCATAAATAAGTTCGCCGTCATTGTCTATGGCATGTGTCGGGAGTGTGAGCATAATAGAGGTTGTTTGTTCACTAAGTTTTGAACTTACCTTTCCGCCAAAAAGAAGTGTATTGTTTTTAGATGCAAGTAAAATAGCCTCGGCTATGCTTAAATGGTGAAAAGTACGCATATCTTTTTTGCTAATTTCATGTAAATGAAGAGAACTGCTTATTTGATCATAGAGCGTATCTATACTCGCTGCAACGTGAGCGTAAGATCGCCCTAATGAGGACAAAGACATTAAAAAAAGTTTTTCTTGTAATTCTGTTCTGTCTTGAGAACGCAAAATTAAATACTGTCTTAAATTGAGCAAGCTTTGGTAGCGATTATGCCCGTTATTTACCTGTTCTCTTGCTATAAAGAGCTTTGGTCTTATCTCTTCAATCTCATGCAAAAGAGATTTCATTATTTTTTTGTCTAACATTTACTGCCTTTGCTCAAATATATGAGCAATAGTATCAATGTTTGATTACAAAAGAAACACCTAACAATATAACTTTAGGAGTACACTATTTTTTGGCCACAAGTGAGGCAATTCTCACCTTTTCACCGCGTAAATTTACATCATCTCTTTCTTCATAGTAAATGATGTCTAACCCAATAAAAGAGTGTAAAAGCTCATTTTTTCTTAAAAGATAATCCAAGTTCATTGTCTCATGCCCATAATCTCCATGCGCTACAATAAATGTCTCAAATACAATAATTCCATTCTCTTTGAGTGCATCTTTCATTTGAGAAACCAAACGGCGATTGAGGTAATTTATATTCACTATAAGGTCATATTTTTTAGGAGCGATATTATATTTGTCCAAGTCTGCTTCAATTTTCTTGATTGTAGAACTCTTTCTCACTCTCTCGAGTGCGTAATCAGAAAAATCTACAGCATCCACCAAAAAGCCTTTATCAGCCAAAAAGTGTGCATTTCTACCTGTTCCGCAAGCAATATCAATTGCCTGTCCAACTTTTGCATTGTCAACATATTTTTCAAGAATTTTTGATGTGCCCTCGGGCATAGGAAATTCTAAATATTTTTTATTCCATTTTTCTTTATCTTCTAACATTGCGTTTCCTCAAATTTAGCTTATTCAATATTTTGCAAAGAAGCAGAACACATCCACTTCATTTGCGATACTATAACAATTCAAGCTTAATGCTAAATATTCAAATTAGGAAAGTCTATTTCTATAATCTTCGTAACCAAATTCTTTGATTATATTGAGCGTTCCGTCTTTTCTATAGATGGCTAGGGATGGAAGTTTTATGCCGTTAAACGTAGTGTTTTTTACAAAAGTGTAGTGAATCTGATCTTCAAAAATCACTTTGTCGCCAACTTTTAGCGGCTCATCAAAGGAGTAATCGCCCATGATGTCACCAGCTAAGCATGTGTTTCCGCCAAATCTGTAGGTGTACTCTTTCTCTCCCGCTTCACCGGAGTTGCGAACCATCGCACGGTAAGGCATCGCAAGTGTGTCAGGCATATGTGCCTCTGCAGAAGTATCTAAAATTGCTACATTCATTCCGTTTGTAAAAACATCCAAAACAGTCGCAACTAAAGTTCCTGTCTGCCAACCGACAGCTTCGCCCGGTTCTAAATAAACATCAACATTGTATTTTGCTTTAAAATTTTGTATAAGTTCTATAAGTCGCTCAACATCATAACCTTCTTTGGTTATATGGTGTCCTCCGCCGAAATTAATGTATTTTAAATCTTTAAAATATTTGGAAAATTTCTCTTCAAAAGCGTCTAAAACTGCTTCAAGCGCATCTACATTTTGCTCACAAAGTGCATGGAAATTCAGTCCGTCTACATATTCCAAGACCTTTTCATCAAAGTTTGCCAAAGTAGTCCCTAAACGCGAGTACACCCCGCAAGGGTTATAGATATCTTTTGGAGATGCAGAATATTCCGGATTAATTCTCAAAGATATTTTAATCTCAGGATTTACCTTTTTCACTCTCTCTACGTACTTGAAAAGCTGATTTGGTGAATTAAAAACTATGTCATCAGATATTTTTCCTATTTCTTCAATCTCTTCATCTTTAAACGCAGGTGAGTAAGTATGTACTTCTCCCTTGAAATGTTCTCGTGCCAAGAGTGCTTCATGAAGACCGCTCGCTGTACAACCTTTTAGAGTTTTTTCAATGAGAGGAAATGTACTCCACATGGCAAAGCCTTTGAGCGCTAAAATTATTTTCGCTCCGCTTTTGTTTTGTACGTACTCAAAAATTTTTAAATTATTTTCCAGAAGTTCTTCTTCGCATATGTAACATGGCGTTTTAACCCCGTCAAAGTTTTGCATCATCTTTAGGCTTCCCTTTTATCTGAATTTTGTATATAAGTTTGTTTTACTCTTCTTGCAACACTTTCAAAATAAGATGCATCAAGCCCCATTAATGTGACCATCTTACTTGCGTTTTGAATAGACTCATTCGTCAGTATCTCTTTTACGTTGATGGCTTCTCGTATTACATCAAGAATTTCTATATATTCCTGCAGCTTAGGAGAATAATCCCGCTCATAATCCAAGCCTTTGAGCATCTGAACATACAGCGGTTCCAAGTTCCAGTGATCAAAAAGCAAAGCTCCGACATAATAAGAAGAGGTACCAAAATATGAATCTTCATACGCCACCATATTATCAGACTTCAAAAGTCCATCTTTAAACTCTTTGATTTTTCCTTCTTGGGTAATAACCTTTGCTAAAACAAGTTTCCCTACCTCCATGAGTAGAGCAAGCGGTGCTAAGAACTGCGCTCTTTTTAAGTCAATTTTAGCATACCACTGTGTAAGCAGTGTGCTTTGCAAGTGGCAAATGTCATTAAATTTATCATTCGTAATACCATACGGTCTTAGATTGGCCACAAGTTTTTCATGCATAGCATAGCTTACGACAAGTGCAAAAATAGTTTGCGTACCAAAGAGTGTTACAGCCTGGGCAACAGATGTAATCTGTCTGTAAAAACCGTAAGCCGGTACGTTAATCATCCTAAGGATATTGGCGCTCAGCAAAACATCCGATTCAATTATTTTTGTTAATCGGACAATGTTCACATTGTGAGCGCCATTGGAATAGAGCTTTTGAATTAAAAGCGTAGAGTCCGACAAAGGAGGCAGAGACTCTATTGTGTTGACCAGCTCTTGAAAATTCATATTTTTAAAGAATTACAGCTCTTTTATTTGCCAAGGGAGGCCCTGCGTGTTCATCTCATCCATAAATGGATCCGGATCCATTTGTTCCATATTGAAAACACCGGTTCCAGTCCAAATGCCTTTAAGCATAAGTTTTGCACCAATCATTGCCGGGACACCGGTAGTATAAGAAACACCTTGAGAGTTTGTTTCTTTAAAACACTCTTCATGATCTTTTACCTGGTAGATGTAAATTTTCTTTTTCACACCGTCTTTAATTCCCTCAGCAACAATACCGATATTTGTTTTGCCTTTAGTTCTAGGACCAAGAGAGGCAGGGTCTGGAAGTAATGTTTTTAGGAACTCCATAGGAACGATTTGCATACCTTTATGCTCTACAGGCTCTATTCCTAACATGCCTACATTTTCCAAACATTTCATATGTGTCAAATAGCTTTGACCGAATGTCATAAAAAATCTAATGCGTTTGAGACCTTTTATGTGTTTTACAAGTGACTCCATCTCTTCGTGGTAAAGCAGGTAAGAGTCTTTTGGACCAACTTCAGGATAATCCCAAACCTGCATAATTTCCATCGGTTCTGTTTCTATCCACTTGCCATTTTCCCAGTAACGCCCTTTTGCAGAAACTTCACGAAGGTTAATTTCCGGGTTAAAGTTTGTTGCAAACGCATAGCCATGGTCACCTGCATTACAATCTAAAATATCTATCGTATGAATCTCGTCAAAATAGTGTTTTTGAGCATAGGCACAAAAAATATTTGTTGCACCCGGGTCAAACCCTGAGCCAAGAAGTCCCATAATACCAGCTTCTTTAAACGCAGCATCTCTTTCCCATTGAAGCTTGTACTCAAACTTCGCTTCATCCGGATGTTCATAGTTTGCAGTATCTAAATACGGCGTTTTAGTCGCGATACAAGCATCCATAATTGTAAGGTCTTGATATGGAAGTGCAACATTTATAACGATGCTTGGTTTACAAGACTCAATAAGTTTTATAAGCGCCTCAGTACTGTCAGCATCAACAGCTGCAACTTCAATGTCTGCGTTTGGAAGTTCATTTTTAATATCTTCGCATTTACTCAAAGTTCTGCTTGCTAATACAATTTTTCCAAATACATCTGCGTTTTGCACACACTTGTAGACAACTACACGGCTTACTCCGCCTGCACCAATTATTAACGTTGTTTTCATAAAAATTTTCTCCTAAATATAACTAAGTATTATTTCGACCACTATTAGTCCTAAAATTGTATCAGCTAGAACATATAGTGTAGCTGATATTCTGACTAAATTTGGTTACAAAAAAGTACGTTTTCTCATAATAAATGTACTCTAAACTAAATCAAACGCCACTACAAAAACACTCATCCATATCAATGCAGTCACTACTAAACTCAAAAGAACCATAGTCGCACCCACATCTTTGGCCTGTTTGGCAAGGATGTGGTACTCTTTTGTCACCAAATCCACAACTCTTTCTATGGCAGAGTTTGCCACTTCTGCGAGAACAGGAATAAATAAAGATATGAATAAAATACTCGATTGAGCAAAACTTACAGGCAAGTTCCAAGCGACAATGCCCATAACAAAAAGCATTAAAAGCTGCCATTTAAAAGATGTTTCGTTTTTAACAATATCTATAAAACCCTCAACGGCGTACATTCCGTTTCTAAAGAGTGAATGTTTTGGTTTATTTAGTTTCATTTTTTTCCTTCATTTTTGAAATTATATCGTGAAGCTCTTGCGCTTTCATCTCTTTTGGGAGTGCTTCTCCAAAATGTACCGTTATTTCTCTGCGTTTAAAAAATTTTTTACTGTTTTTTTTCTTGTATTTTGAAAAAATACTTCCAAAAACGCCGTCTATATAAAAAGGTACAATAACCCCGTCATAGTTTTGCGGTATCAGCTCATAGCCTCTGTAGAAAGTTCCCAAAGTACCATCTTGGCTTATTCCACCCTCGGGGTAAAGGGCTACCATTTTATTATGCCGCAACCTTCTGTATGCCTCTTTAAACGCATCTTTTGAAGCTTTTGCAGAAACAGGAATTACTTCACCCTTTTTGAAAATGGGATGAAAAAACTTCCAATGATAAATCTCTTTGTCCATCATAAAATTAATGCGTTTCTCATGCGGTAACTGCAAAATAATCCAATCCAGCCAGCTCACATGATTTCCCAGAAAAAGTACCGCTTTATCTTGAGGAATATTTTCGAGACCGACATAAGTATATCTGTGTCTCATCCGTCCAAAGAGCTCCATAACAGCCCAAAATGTCATCACTAAATATCTCTGAAAAACCATGTACGTCAGATAAATTCCAACAACTCCCATAAGATAAAACAAAACCTCTGCATTCATTCCAAAATATGCAAAAACCGTAGTTAACATAAGAAAAGTAAACATAAAAATATTTTGTATAAAATTGCTTCCGGCGAGTATTGTTCCAAGATGTACTGTAGGAGATAAAAACTGCATTTGCGCATTCAGCGGAACCATTATAAACGCAGAGAAAATCCCAAAAAGCATAAACAAAAATGCCAATAAAATCATAGATGAAACAAAAGGCACTAAAAAAACTATAGTTGTGACTCCAAAGGCTCCGACCGCAACAAGACCTGTATGAATGTAATAGCGTGAAAATGATGCAGCCATAAACGCACCTCCAACCATACCAATACCTGCAAGAGCCATAACACCTTGGACAAAAATGGTATTTGTCACTCCAAGCTCACTCTTTGCATACTCTCCAAAAATAGCTAATACCACTTGTGAGATAGACCAAAAGAGACTCAAAGCGATAATCGCTTCAAAAACTTCTTTCTTTCTTTTGATGATTCTTAAATTTTTAAGAAGATAATCACCGCGCAGATAATTTTTGATATGAAACTTTCTTTTACTTGCCTGTAACATTTTGTTCGGAAGTTTTGAAGCTAAAAACCACTCCAATACAGAGCTTCCGACTAAAAGCCAACCCAAAGGTGCAATGGTAAGTAAAATGTCTTCTTTCGTACTGAGCTCTTCGCTATACATACCTTCAAAAAGTACCGTATAAAAAATTATTCCGCCAAGAATTGCAACTGTAGTAGTCGCTTGAACCGCTCCATTTCCGGCACTAATATGCTTAATGCCGACTAACTCTTTAATATATCCATACTTTGCAGGACCATAGATTGCACTCTGAAGAGCAAGTAAAAAAGTCATGAAAAACGCAGTATAAAACATTCCATGATAATAGGAATAAGTAATTCCAAGTGTGATAACTACGGCAAATACAGAAGAATATTCCAAGATTTTATTTTTAGCAAATCTATCGGCTAAAAATCCCGAAGGAGAGAACATTAAAATAAAAGGGAGAAGTATCAATGCGTTTACTATGGCGGTAAGTATGATTTGCAGCTCACCGTCATAAATCTTAAAGACTGTATTTTGAATAATTATTTTATGTCCCAAGTCCGTAAAAGCATTTAAAAAAACAACTAAGAGGTAGTTGGTCACCCCTATTATTGCAAATACTTGTCTCATTTACTCCTCGTCTGACTCGACTAAAATCGTACTCCAGCCCTCGTAGTAACCTCTCTCAAGTTTTACTTTTTCAAAAAGTTCTTCGACTGTTTTTTTAACTTCTGCATACTCTACGGAATGCTCTTTCACCAAGGCAACCCCGTGTTCAAACTCTTCAAAGCTGATGTCATCTTTAAATCTAAAACCTTCTAAATCAAGCGTGTTTAAAAATCTATTTTTTTGTGTCGGTGTTTCAAAAGAGATATAGTGCTCAACCTCGCGTTTAATAGACAAATCATCACCCTCTTCTTCTAGAAGAAAAATGATTTTAGCACTTTGAATATGTGCAAGCTCTAGCTCGTTTGGACAAAGTCTCAAATCATAAAAGTTCCATTTCGGATCTTTTACAACATTGCTCTCATAGACATATCCGCTTCCTCTGAGTATCGCCGTCGCCATTGAGTCCAACTCTTTTGAAGTAGAGGCATAAAAATAGAGTTCGCTCCATCCATCAATGACTCTCGAACCGACATACTTTACCTGTCCTTCATGCTCAAGCCCAAGAATAAGAGATTCTTTAAATTCCAAAAATTCTTCAAATCCCTCTTTACTCTCGTCAAAACTGTCAAACTTTATAAAAACGCTAAAAAGCCAAGAGTTCGACTCTTTGTAATCATCTGCATCCAAATCTACTTCTATATGTATTACGTTTTCACCGTCTAATCTATCAAAAATTTCTCTCATATGCTCTTCTGTGTCTTGTATTTTTTTAAAAATTATATCTAAATTTTTATTTCTTATTGAAAATGATTATTAAAACTATTGACATTTAAAAAATATTTTTGTAGAATTCTCAAATATAATATGATTATGATAACAGATATCACTATCATAATTTAAAAAATCAAAGGGTATTTATGAAAACATCAAAAATAACACTGGCACTCTGCGCGGCATTGGCTCTTACGAACACACTCTCTGCAGATGATACTGCTGAAATAAACGCACTCAAACAAGAGGTAAAAGAGCTTAAAGAAATAACCCAAACTCTTGTTGATGAGACTAGCGATTTAAAAACAGGCTTTAACTACACAACAGTTGACACGACAAAATCCCATAGCGGTTTGGGAAACGCGGCTTCTAAAGTTTATTACTCAAAATCTCCTCTCTCTATCGGCGGTTACGGTGAAATGTACTATGCAAGCACTGCAAACGAGACGGGTATGGACACTTCAAAAGTGGATGTTTACAGATTTGTACCCTATATCGGTTACAAATTTACGGACAATATTATCCTAAACGTTGAGTTGGAATTTGAGCATGGCGGAGTAAAAGACGGTGCTGAGGGAGACGGTTATGTCATCATTGAGTTTATGTATCTTGACTTTCTTTTCAACGAAAACGCGAACTTAAGAGTCGGAAATATGCTCCTTCCTATGGGACTTATTAACGAAAGACATGAGCCGACACTCTTTACAACCGTGCAAAGACCAAATACGGAAAAACAACTCATTCCTTCGACTTGGCATGAGAGCGGTATCATGGTTTATGGAGATATCATTGAAAACTTATCCTATAAACTTGGCGGTTTTACGGCACTTGACTTGAGTATGGGAGCCGGGAAAGGAAACAATTGGCTCAGAGACAGCCGCATCGGTTCATTTGGCGATACCAAAGACAAAAAAGTAGAACTCGGCACTGTCGCAAGAGTAGACTATACAGGTGTAAACGGTCTGCTTGTCGGAGCTTCAACTTATTTTGACCCTGATATAACTATGTTTGATGTGCATCTAGACTATAATTTAAACGCTTTTAGAGCTTACGGCGTCTATACACAAACAAGTCGTGAAGATGCTCCGGTCGGTGAACCCCAAAAAGCAAAAGGCGGATATATCAACCTCGGATACGACCTGCTCTCTTTTACTTCATGGAGTGAAAAAATGCCGCTTTTTGTACAGTTTGAAAGTGTGGCTGCGCAGGATGAGATTTCAGGCGGCGGTTCTGTGGATGCTATTGAGACAACAACCGTTGGTATCAACTATTTTCCTCATGAACAGGTTGTACTCAAAGCCGACTATGCGATGAAAAAAGAAGAAAACAACAAAGACAGCGATACAATTAGCCTCTCTATGGGCTTTATATTTTAGGAATTATTTATGAAAACAACAGCTTTTCTCATTCTGTTTGCGCTCTCTTTGAGTGCAGATATTCTCATTTCACCTCAAGAAGCGATGGCTTTGGCCTACAAAGATGCGACGCAGATTACGAAAAAAAATATCTTACTCACAAACGAACAGACGCAAAAAATACAAGAAGAGGCAAAAGTAAAACTCTCTACAAAAATATACAGAGTCTTTAAAGCGCAAAAAGAGGACAAAGTTCTAGGTTATGGGATTTTGATTAACGAAACTGTACGCTCCAAAAATGCAGTGATACTCTATTTTATCTCTCATGACTCTATTTTAAAAGGGATAGAAATCATTGCGTTTAATGAACCTCCGGAGTATCTTCCCTCAAAAGAGTGGAGTTCACAGTTTCAAAACATAGAGACAACAAAAATGCTTAGAATCTCCAAAGAGATACCGACCATCACAGGTGCGACCATGAGTGCTCGCAGTGTTACAGACGGCTCAAGAGTTGCGTTTGCTCTGTATAATCAACTGCTAAAGGATTAACCTTGCGTTTTACTCTCATAAAAGACCTCAAACATGACGCCATCATGAAACCCGTTCTTGGCGGACTTTTGTTTTTTATTCTGCTTTATCTTGTTGCGGATTTATTTGTAAAACAGAGTAGTTTTGGTTTAACTCCAGATACTGTTAAAGCAACGCTTTTTGGGAATGAAGAGGAGTTTTTAGACCCGCTCTCGAAGGCTGCGTTTTTAGAATTTTGGCATATGGAAATCTTTTTTTCTATGATGCTGCTTTTTACTCTAAGTGCTGTGTATATCCGCATGAGCGAAGGCTCAAAAAAGGCTTTAGTTGTCGTTAATCTGCTCTTTATAAGCACTTTAGTTTCTCTTTTTTCTTTGTTTATCGCCTATTTTTTCAAGCAAAATTTTGTCACTTTTTATCTCCTGAGTTTTCATTTGTGGCATATCACAGCTCTTTTTTGCTCACTCTACTCACTTAAAAGACTCTATTTTGCATAAAGCTTACAAATACTCCATACTCTATTTTATTGTCTTTAGCCTTCTTCTTCTTGCAAGCGGATTTTTGCTTTTTGAAGAAAAAATCGGCTTGAGTGTGCATGCACTCAGAGCCTATTATCTTGGAGATGAAGCCCTTTTTATGAGCGCAAAATCCACCCAAGGTCTCTTAAAAATAGTTTTGCCGCATATTTTTGCTTTTGCCCTGCTCTCCATGGTGCTTTTACACTTTTTAAAGTTTACAAACACTAAAAATAAAAAAGCTCTTATCGTCCTTATCTACGCTCTTTTTAGCGCCCAATTCTTTGAAATCTTTGCACCTTTTTTCATGCTTCATATTTCAGAATTATTTGTTTACGTTAAACTCTTCTCTTTACTTGTCTATTTTGGATTGATGTTGATTACTTTACATCTACTTTTCGCTAGTATTGCGTTTTCTAAAAAATAGATTGGAGTTTTATATGTTTGAAGTCTTTTTACTTGCGTTTGCCCTGAGTATGGATGCGTTTGCCGTTGCGATTGGTCTTGGTGTCAAAAATGGAGCGTTCGATAAAACTTTGGCCTTTAAAATAGCTCTTTTCTTTGGTCTTGCTCAGGGAATTATGCCGCTTTTTGGCTATCTGGCAAGTCTTGGTCTTGGTGATTTTATCACGGCAATCGACCACTGGGTTGCCTTTGTTTTACTCACGCTCATCGGGGGAAAAATGCTTTACGAAAGTTTTGGTGAAAATACCGAAGATGAAATCGCGATAATCACCAATAAAGTCCTGCTTATGCTTGCAATTGCCACAAGCATAGACGCTATGGCAGCAGGATTTACCCTCAATCTACTTGCGCTCAACCCGTTTATCTCCATGCTTGTTATAGGTCTTGTCACCTATCTCTTTAGCTACTTTGGCGTTTATATCGGAACGCGCGGCGGGGAGTATTTGGAGAGTAAAGCTGAAATGTTGGGTGGAGTCGTGCTCATAGGAATCGGTCTGAAAATTCTACTCCAACACACGCTCTTGGCGTAAAGAAGTCTCTTCTTGCGCCTTTACATATTTATCTATATTTTGGCTCACAATAAGTTTTTTGTCTGCTTGTAAGATAATGTATGCCAAAGGCAGTGCGTCCAAAAATGCGTAGGCTTTTTCACTGCTCATAACACTCGCGGCAGTTGCATAAGCATCAATATCGCTGTTTGGAAGATGAGAGATAAGCGTGATAGATTTAAACTTATCCTGTGAGACTTTCGTTTTTGGATTGATGAGATGGTTATTTTGTGTACTCTTGACATAGCGGTTGTAGTTGCCGCTCGTTGAGATTGCCGTATCAGGCGCCAATGTTTCAAACGAAGCTAAAGGAGCCTCGGCCAAAGGATGTTGTATCTCAATTTTGCAGATTTGCATACATCTTATGTCTCCGCTGGCACTCACGACTGCGTTTGTAACACTGTTTTTTCTTAAAAACGCAACTGCTTTGTCCACTGCAAAACCTTTGCCCATACCGCCCAAATCTATTTTTGTCTCACCAAGCAGCGAGGCCTTGTGCTCGTTAAAACGCAGGCTTTGAAAGTTTACGACTGCGTTTTGCAGTTGCGCTGCGTTTGGAAGACGTTCCTCTTCTCCAAATCTGTATAAATCTTTTGTAATAGAACCGACCGTAATGTCAAAATAGCCCTGCGTTTGTGCATAATATTTTTTGCTCAAAAGAAGTGCTTCATAGGTAAATGGATGCAGCAAAGTCTGTTTGTCGGTGTTGAGTTTGTAGATGGGAGAGTTTTTGGCATAAGAAGATAAAGAAGCTTCTACCTCGTCTATTAGGCTAAACGCAGCGTCCATCTCCTTGGCATATTTTTCATCGGCGCTTATACTCACAAAAGTTCCAAGCGCCACCTTTGTTCTTGTAAGAGTCTCTGCAGAAACAGAGCTCAAACAAAAGAACAAAAGAAAAAAGATACTAGATTTCGATAGTTTCATTCACTTCTAAACCAAAACCGCCTAGACCTACAAACTCTGTCTGTTTCATGGAAGTTAAAAGATTCATTTTGGAAACACCAAGAGATTTAAGTATCTGTGCTCCGGTTCCTATCTCTTTCATAGCGGCATTATCTTGGTGTGTTGTTTTGTTTATAAAGACCAAAACGCCGCTGTTTTGTTTAAGATACTCTATAGAGCTTACAAGATTATTGTATTTTTTCTGATTTAAAAGTAGTTCAATATCTGGAATTACATTGTGGACTCTTACATTTGCTATTTCACCGGCTTTGTAAAAAACTATAGCCGTATGTTCGATGCCGTCATGGTCTGTAAATGTATGTTTTTTTACTTTGACACCGAAAAATTCTATCTCTTCTACATTTGTTTCGTTGACAAGTCTCTCATTAGCAAGACGGTACTCTACAATGTCTGAAATAAACACAGTTTTAAGACCATGCTCTTCACCAAATATATCCAAATCATCTCGTCTAGCCATCGTTCCGTCTTCTTTGATGATTTCACAGATTACGCCAGCTTCACTTAATCCTGCCAAACGGCAAATATCCACAGAGCCTTCAGTATGCCCTGTTCGCACAAGTGTGCCCCCGTCTTTTGCAATAAGAGGAAAAATATGCCCCGGTTTTACTAGCTCATCTGAGTGGCTTATCGGGTTAGCTAAAATCTTAATTGTATCGTCTCTCTCTTTTGAAGAAATACCAGTGAGTGCATTTTTTGCATCAACAGAAACTGTAAACGCAGTCTCATAAGAAGATGTGTTTGAACTTACCATTGGAGTAAGTTCAAGTCTTTGCGCTGTTTTTTTGCTGAGTGCAACACATATTAACCCTCTTGCATGTCTAGCCATAAAGTTTACATGGTCAGGTGTTGAAAACGCCGCTGCATAGACTAAATCACCCTCATTCTCTCTGTCCTCATCATCAACCATGATGATCATTTTCCCTTTTTTAATCTCATCAATCGCTTCTAAAACTCTTTGTATAGGTGTCATATTTTCTCTTTTTATTTTATTGGAAATTATTATAGTAAAAAGTTAATTAAAAAGAGTTCAAACTAAAATTTGCAATTTAGCTCCACATGACTTGACAAGTAACACTATTTTGCCTATAATTTCGCTCCAACAAACATGGTAAACAAGTTTGTTAAACGTCGCGGAATAGAGCAGTTCGGTAGCTCGTCGGGCTCATAACCCGAAGGTCATAGGTTCAAATCCTGTTTCCGCAACCAATCATAAAAACACTTTAGCAACTTTCTCAAAAATACACTTTATCTTTCATGCAGAATACCAAAAATACTAAGCATTTATTCCTCGAACTTCATGTAGAAACCTACTAAATATTTTGTGCGCTTAATTCTTTCTCAATGTCTATAAAATCTTTTAAAAGTATCTGGATTTTTGAAATCTCAAATGCATCGAGAGCTTCATAAAGTTCTGAAACGTACTTTTGTAAAACATCTATTTCATATTGTTTAGCTAACGAATCAATTTTTGAAGCCATCTCTCTGATTTGAGACATATTATTACTTGTTAAAACTTTTTCATGCAGTGGAGAAATCTCATCACTGATGATATATAGAACTGTCGCTATATTCGCTTTTGCTTTTTTGCTCAATATAAAATTTATTTTTTCACTTTTTACTATTTCTTTGTTCTCATACTGCAGAAAGTTACTTAGCTCTCTATAGAGATCATATTTCAAAACAGGTTTACGCAAGTAACCATCAAAACTTTTACGTTTTATAATCTCATTCTCATCTTGCATAACTGATGCTGTCAGCGCCACTATAGGAACATTTGAGATTTTTTTAATCTCCCGTGCAGCTTCATATCCATCCATATTCGGCATACGTATGTCCATAATTATCAAGTCCGGCTGTTCTGCTTTATATATTTTTATGGCTTCCAAACCATCACAGGCGGTAATGACACTAATATTTGTATCTTCAAAATTATTGATTATTAGTTTTCTGTTATCTGCAATATCGTCCACTACCAGCACCTTTGCCGGCTTAAATTCAATAGTCCTTACATCGAGTTGCGATACATTTTGAGATTCTTTTTCTTGCATAAGTGATGAGATATCTATCCCGTAAAGATGGACTCTAAAGGTAGAACCTTCCCCTTCTTTGCTTTCTACAGATATTTTCCCATCCATCATCTCACACAATCGTTTTGAAATGGAGAGACCAAGACCTGTCCCTCCAAATTGGCGGCTGTCTTGTCCATCTGTTTGCTCAAACTCATTAAAAATCTTCTCTAACTGATCTGATGGAATTCCAAGGCCGCTGTCTTTTATAGCAAACTCTAAATCCAATTTACTCTGATGTTCATCAACATTAAAAGCTCGAATAGATAATTTGATAAATCCATACTGTGTGAATTTGACAGCGTTTCCTATAAGGTTGAGTAAGATTTGACGTAATCGAATCTCATCAATCAAAAGGCTGTGTGGTATACCATCAGCAACATCAACAACTAAATCCAAACCTTTATTTTTAACACTCAGCATAAAGATTGAGCTTATCTCATTGCTAAGACTGTAAATATCAGTCGCTGCCTTATTTATTTTGAGCTTTCCGGCTTCTATTTTCGATAAATCTAGAATATCATTAATGAGAGTTAGGAGCGTGCTGCTAGAGTTACGAATTGTTTGTACATAAGATTTAAGTTTTGGTTGTGTTATCTGCTCATTAAGCAGCTCTGTAAAACCCATGATGGAATTCATCGGTGTACGTATCTCATGGCTCATATTTGCTAAAAACTCAGACTTTGCTTTATTGGCAAGTTCTGCACTGTTTTTTGCTTCTAATAATGCTTCCTCCATCTTAAGGCGCTCTGTAATGTCCATGCCTATCGTAAGCAGCACATCTTGATTGTTGTAGTTAATCGGAAGGATTGAAAGCATCATGTAGTAGAGACCATCGGGACGCAAAAAGCTCATTACCTTCTCTTCAACTTTCCCCTTGGCTTTTAACTCGGCAATCATCTCATCACGTTCTTGCGGATTATCATAAAATTCTAATATATTTATTTTATATAACTCTTCTTCTTTAAAGCCATAGTCTTTAAGGCTTCTGGGATTAGCTAAAAGAATCTGACCCTGATATGTAGTGACTATCACATGCATAGGTATGTTATTTATAAGCATGCGCATTTGCGATTCACTCTTTTTAAGTGATTCTTCTATTTGCATCCGTTCTTTTATCTCAGACGCAAGTTTTCTATTCCAGTAAAAAGAAGCTAATATAAATAAAATTAGCAGGGAAAAAATTTGATAAAAAAGTGTGTAATCTCCTGCTTCTTTTACCTCCACTCGTAACCATTTATTTGCTATATCAAAGTGCTGTTGTTCACTCATATTCTCAAACACTTTGTTAACTATATGCAAAAGAGTACTGTCTTCTTCTTGAATCAAGAACTTGTGATGAAATTCAAAAGCTATCTTTCCGGCTATATGAAGTTCATGTGGGTAGTAAGTTCCAACATAATGCATTGCAACTGCCATATGTCCTAAAAATGCATATGCTTTGCCTTTTCTTACAAGTTCTAAGGCTTCAAAGACATCTTTTGTCTCAATGATTTTAATATTTGGCTTTTGGCTGACAAGGTAGTTATAGCTAGTCCAATACTTCGGTACGGCAATAACTCTATTTTCCTTCTCTATTTCGTTGATGTCATTTATAAAAGCTTCACTAGTTTTTGTAACCAGTACAAAAGGAAATTTTGCAAATGTTTGCGAAGCCAGTCCTAAACTTGATTCATATTCATTGTCGCCGATACCTGGAACAATATCTATTTTTTTATTTTTAAAATTCTCTAAAACATTCGGCCATGAAGAGGATGGAACATACTTAAACTCTATCCCCGTTTGTTCACTCAAAACTCTGAGATATTCATTGAGTAAGCCAACCATTTTTCCATTTTCAATAGTGGACAATGGTGTCCAGTCAACTTCACTATATCGAAGCACAGGATGATTTTTTATCCAAGTTTCTTCTTCTTCGGTGAAAGATATATTGTTCGTTGTTGTTTTCGTATCCATTCTTGATTCTTGATACCATTTATCTATTATGACTTGTCGTTCTTCTTGTGAAATAGAGAGAAGCGTTTTTTCCATAATACTGTATAAAACAACATTATCTTTATCTACCGCTATGGAGACATCTGTTGTCATATTTGGGATTTTATTAATTATTTTCAGATTAGAAAGATATTTTTCTTTTATGATGTAAGTTGCAACGGCTACATTGCCTATATAGGCATCTGCCTTTGAAAAAGAGACCGCCTCAAGAGATGCCTCATTTGATGATGTAAGATAGAGATTTATATTAGGGTATTTTTCTATAAGCCATTCGTGCAAATAAGAACCTCTGTTTACAGCTACAGTTTTATTATTCAAATCTTCTATATCTAAAATAGTTTTATTGTCATACTGTGCAACTATAGCCATGTCCATACTTACATATGGCTTTGTAAACTTTAAGTACTCATCTCTTTCTGCAGTTTTTACCGCACAAGTTAATCCATCGAGTTTTTTATCTTTCATTTGAGATAAAACATCCGCCCAAATACCCGGCTTTACATCAAACTTTAAACCACTTTTTTGCGCTATAAGCTTTAAGAAGTCAGCTGAGATTCCAGAATGATTTGCTTCTTTATCGACAAAATCGTAAGGCGGCCATTTGTAGTCGGCTCCTAAAGTTACAACAGGATGTTCTTTCATCCATTGGAGTTCTTGTTTTGTGTAAGTCACGCCAAAAAGCAGTGATGAGAATAAGAGAGAGAAAAGGAGAAAAAAAGATTTATATTTTTGATATGGCAACAAATTCATCTATATGTTCTTCAAATATTTTGACAATATAAGGATCAAATTGTGTCCCGCTATGCTCAATTATGTAAGCTATAGTCTCATCAATACTCCAGGCATCTTTGTATACCCTCTTATGCATTAAAGCGTCAAAAACATCTGCAAGAGCGACTATACGTCCATAAATATGTATTTCTTCTCTTTTCAAACCTTGAGGATAACCCTCTCCGTTCCATTTTTCATGGTGCTGGTGGGCAATAATATCAGCGGCCTTCATAATTTTTCTATTTGAATGTTTTAAATACTCATGTGCTTTTATAGGATGCGTTTTCATAATTTGAAACTCTTCTTCAGTCAGAGAACCTTTTTTATGAATTATTGAGTTTGGTATAGCTGTTTTACCTATGTCATGCATAGGACTAGCATGATAGAGCACCTCTGCATCATCATCTGAGAGACTCTCATGATAGTGTGCCAAAAGTTTTGAGTACTCTGCAACGCGACGAATGTGCCTGCCCGTCTCATCCGATACAGATTCTATAAGCTCAGTGAGTATAAATATCATCTCCTTTTGACTATCTTCAAGCTCTGTTAAAATACGTGTTATTTCCATATTCATCTTTGTTTGAAGCGTAAGATTATTCTGCTTGAGGATTTGTTTGGCTTTATGGAGTTCTATGTGAGTTTTAACACGTGCGAGTAATTCCTCTGCATGAAAAGGTTTTGTAAGATAATCTACACCGCCGACTTTAAAAGCTTTTGCGACTGAATCTATGTCTGTTTTAGCTGTTAAGAAAATAACCGGGGTTTCAGTGAGAATCGGGTCTTTTTTCATCTGCGCACAGACATCATAACCATCAATTCCAGGCATCATAATGTCCAAAAGCACTAAATCAAATCTGTCTTTTTTTAAAAGCTCCAATGCCTCTTTGCCTGATTTTGCAAAGGAAAAGTCATAACTGTCTTCCCTCAAAATATTCATAACGACCTGAATATTTTCTACCACATCATCAACGACTAAAATACGGCTCTGAATCATTGGAACTATCCTCAAAATAAACTTTTATTTAACATTCTAGCATAGTTTTACACTCTAGAGTGTAAAATAAAATCAACCCTGAAAAATAAAAAGAGATTATTTTACGCTGACACAGTAGGCAGATATTTTCTCATGAAACTCTGATTTTATCAACCGTTCAACAAACCACTGGTTAAATCCGCACAACTTTCTTTTGTTTATTATCATCAAAGGTCTTCTGATGAGAATCGGGTTTTGTATTAAGAGTTTGAGTGCACTTTGCTCATCTAAGGCTTTTAGATCAAGCTCTGCGTTTTTGACCTGCGGAGCACTTTTATTGAACCATTTTTCTACGGGTAAGTTGACAAAAAAAGTACTAAGGTCATCTTCACTCATACCGTTGTTGAGAATATCTCTCTCAATGACTTTGCAGCCTGCCTCACGAAGAGCCGCCTTTTGCTTGGCATTTGTAGCACAGCCCGGTTTTTCGTAAAATATAACCAACTTCATCCAAGCTCAACCATATCAATAGCTTTATTGGTCAGACAATAAGTTTGAATCCCATCGTCATGTAGGTTCATGCACTCGCTCACGCATCTCGCTTCTATAAGCAGAGTGATAGTTTCATCAACGACCTCTTGACGCAAGCCCAAATACTCGGCAATATCCTCGGCATCATAAAGGTTATAATTATCCTCATCACTCAGATTATATATGGCTTTCATCACACTTTTTATAATAGAACTCATCATACGTCCTTAAATAAATTAATTTTTTTCTGCCAAAGGACTTTTTGAAGCGGATGAAGCGTTGTTTTAGCCATCCACATTTCAAACTCTTTGGCGTAATGTTCTTTTACATAACTGTGCAAGTTTTGTACTTGATTTTCCAACAATTCCAAATACATTTTTGCCTCATCAATGTTCATCGACTTCAGAGGTTTAAGTCTGCGTTTGACTCCTTCAAGCAGCTTCTCATCACCGCTTTGAGGATTTAAAAACAAAAACTTTGAAGCATCTTCTGCGTTTGCGTAACTCTCGTTCCAAATGCGCCCGTTTATCATCTGGTCGTTTGCCAAATCAAAAAAAACCGGATACTTTTGCAAAACACTCACCAAATCCGAGAAGTCATCATCTATCATTGCCCGAAAAAGCATACGGCTTCGATTACGTATTTTATTTCTAAGAACATCACTGTTGATTATTTGGGGGCTTAAAAGATTAAAACGCTCCAGCGCACCCAAACGCGAGTGGTTAAACGCCATGATAGCCACTATGTGACTCTTATCTTGAATCTGTCTCGGATGTGAGCCTGAGGGTCTGTAAAACGCCCATTCAAGCCTTGCCTCTTCATCTTCGTGTTCTATGTACAAGGCGTCACCTTTGCTCTCATAATCACGCTCACTTTGGAGTGCTTCTATCTCATCTTTATAACTTAGTTCCGGCATTTTAAAACCCTACAAATCAAAATAAAAGACATCGCCAAAAGCTTCAAGTCTTTTCATATTTTTTTTCTCAGAGACTAAAAAAAGTGTGTTTAACTCTGAAGCCTTCTCGATTTTAAAAATTCCGTCACTCAGCACCATCAGCGTTGCACCTATCTCGGCGTGTGTTTTAAGGTACTCAAAAACAGGTTCTATCAAAGTGCCTCCGTTTCCCTTTTCAAAGGCGATCTTTGGCTGCCTTTGCTGTGCGTCATATTGAATGATTTTCTTGACATCTACACTCTCATCAAAAGGAATAACGCTCACTTCAAAGTCACTGCTCATGCGTAAAACTGAATCAATAATCCCCAAAAACTTTGAAAATATCTCTATAGAAATGCTCATGGAGCGGTCAAGCGCGATGTAAAGCATAAGACGATTGCGTTCATGTTTGTAACCCGGCAGATATAAACCCTGATGGATAAACCTCCGGTTTGGACGGGAAAAATCACTCACCTTGTCAAAAAAACTCTCACTCATGTAGGTATGCAGCAGAGTTTCCAAGTCAATTTTAGGGCGAATCACCTCTTTAATGAGTTCTAAAAAAGAAGCGGGAATATTGCCCTGTTTCCTTGCAGCTCCCATAGCCTGAACTATAAGAGCGTCTATTTCCTCCATGGCTGCGTTTGTATCGCCCTCTTGTTCTATAAGGTCGCGTTTTTCTTCTTTTGGGTTTTGCTCATCCGGAGTCCCTTCCCCGTCTTTATTTTCTGCATACAAAATGTTGTAGACCTCTTCGACACTTTTGTCGCGAAATTTTTCTAACATTACTTCATGTTCGGGTCTCTCACCCACTCTCTCAAAGTCGCTCAGCAACAAATTAATGACAATATCGCTGCTGCGATTCCAAGTGCCGTGGTCGCGTTTACTCATTCTAAAAGGATGTTTTAAAAGTATGTGTAAAAGTGTGTGGGCGTAGATGTATTTGAGTTCTTGCTCAGGAATATGCTCAGACAAACCCACATCTACAAAAATGTGTGTTCCGTTTGTCTCAAAAGCTTCATGAGTATTGTTGCCAAACTCCATAGGCAAAGAGAGTGCCAAAACACTCAAAAACGGATGGTCGAACAAAAACTGGACGCGGATTTTCTCCAGTTTTGTGAGAAAATCAGATGATATATTCGCCATATTTCTCCAGCCATGCATCAAACGCACTAAACGCAGCAATACTCTCATCTTTGAGTATAATATCTTTTATAAGCATCACACCAAACTCGGTTGGCAACATTTGGCTAAAGATAAAGAGATGTTTTTTATGCTCTTCACTGCTTTTATAGTACTCGACCAAAGCCGAAACAAGCGCATATAAAAGTGCCGGCTGATTTTTCACCTCCGGGTATTCTCCCTCATAAATGGCGGCAATGTCGGGCAGTTCTTCATAAACTTTTACATACGAGGTGAACTCTAAGCCTGAACTGTAACCGATGGTTCCGTAGATAATGGGAGCTATTGCGTTTATGTCGTGATTTGCTTTTAAAATATTTGAGAGCATATGGTAACTTCTGGGCGTGGCAAACGCAGGGTTTGCATCGTCTTCTATCACAGGTTCGCTAGAGAGTAAATCGGGACGAAAACTCAAAAAACCTATGACAAAATGGTGCAGATTTTCTTTGAGAGCAAAGAGTTTAAAGTCGTCAAAACGCGCCTCAACATGCAGATGCACCATACGGTTTACCAGTGGTGAAGGCAGACGAAAAACCACACCTCTGTCACTTACTCTATTTCCCGCACAAATAATTCTCCACCCTTTTGGGAGCTCATACTCACCCATCTGTCTGTTGAGTACAAGTTGATAAATAGCCGCTTGCACAGAAGGAGGTGCGGAGTTGAGCTCATCTAAAAACAAAATTCCGCTTGAGTTTTTGTCCTTTGGAAAAAAAACGGGTGGCATCCACACGGTTTGCTCATCTTTTATGGATGGTACACCGCGTAAATCCACAGGGTCCATCTGTGACAAACGCACATCTACGAGTTCAAGTCCTTTTTTCTTGGCGACATCAGCCACTATGTAAGACTTCCCTATTCCAGGGCTTCCATGAATAAAAAGCGGGGTGTCCGTGTCTAAAAGAATATCTATGTTTTTATAAAGCTGCGTTGTTGAAATAGAGGGAGTTATCATGCGCTAAGCTCACTCACCATACATTTAAAACAGTTAAACTGGTCATCACAAGTTATGCAAGCGGGAGCCACTTTTCCTATTTCATCATACAAAAACTTTTTCCACAGTTTCTCTTTTGGTTTTTTCGCCGCGAGTTTAGGGTAGTTTTTATTCATAAACTTTCCCATCTCCGTGCGGCTTTTAAAGCCTAAATCCTGATACAAGTGGTTCATTTTAAGCGATTCGTAGGCAACCCAAGGGGCTAATATCTCTTTTGCAAAAGCGTTTACGCCGTAAAAACGCAACAGTACATATATCTCTTTTTCGAGTGTTTGTAATTCGTTCATATTTCCATCTCCACCATTTTTCCCATTGTAATTTCAGCCACTTCAACCCCAAAAGCAAAACAATCTTCAAGTTCTTCTTTCGTCGGTATCAATTTTATCTTTATGGGTTTCACAGGTAATCTAAACTTCAGCCACCGCATTCTGTCATGCAGCATTTCAGGCGCTTCTCCTGTCCAGCCGTAAGAGCCAAACGCAGCGCCTATTTTTCCTTGACTCTCCAAGTAAGCCATGCATGCAAGCAGGTCCCAAGCAGGTTTTACGGCGTCACCGTTGATAGTCGGCGAGCCGATAATGACAGCATCGCTCTCTTCGAGTAAATCCACCATATTGCTTTCATCCAATGAGGCCAAATCATACATGCTTGCGACAATGCCCTCAATAGAGTCCGCTCCTTCCATGATTTTTTTTGCCATTGTATGCGTATTGTCATAACTGGACATATAAAAAACTGAGAGCATTTTTTTACCGAAAGTATGTTTTCTAAACTTCGCCTCACTGCTCCACTCTTCATATTTATCTATGTAATATTGCGGATTCGTTCTGAGAATCGGTCCATGCAGAGGTGCGATTGTGACTATGTCAAAACGGCTGTAAAGGTTAAGCGCCTGCAAAACATACTGCTTAAACGGGCGCATGATATGGTCGTAATAGTATTTAAACGCATAAGAAAAATCGCCTACTTCATCATCAAAAAGCCGTTCATCGTAGTAATGGCTTCCAAAAACATCCCCGCTAAAAAGAATTTTCTCCTCATGCAAGTAGGAGCTCATAGTATCGGGCCAGTGCAAAAACGGGGTACTTAAGAACTCTATGGTTTTGTCACCCAAAGAGATAATTTTTCCTGTATTTGCCGTCTCAAACGCAACATCACTTTTAATAATTCCTTTGAGCATCAAAACAGCTCTTCCGGAGATTATCAGCTTTGCTTGTGGAGCTCGGAGCATCAGTTCTTCAAGAGCCCCTGAATGGTCAGGTTCTAGGTGATGCAAGACAATGTAAAGTATCTCTTCATATTTACATAAAGATTCAAGTCTGAGAAAAAAATCTTTACTGAACTCTTTTTTCACCGTATCCATGATGGCAACGCCGGCACTGCCACGGACTACATAGCTGTTGTAGGAACTGCCGTTTGCAGTTTTCATGATAATGTCAAAGGTGCGGATTTTAGGGTCAAACGCTCCTATAAAGTCTACGCTTGGTGAGAGTTTTGCAGTTAGAGCAGGCATTAAAAAAAATACGAGATTTCAATCTCGCCCTCATCTGCTTCTACGATGCATTGACACATTAAACGCAGATTCTCTTCTTTGGAACCTATGGCTTTTATGGCTAAAAGTTCTTTGTCGTTTATTGGATTGAGTAAATCTGCACCATGAACAATTTTGGCAATACAGGTCGAACAATCCCCTACTCTGCAGCCAAATTCCATAGATGCACCGGATTTTCTGGCTATCTCCCGCATACTTTTTCCGGTTTTGACATTTACTTTTATATTGTCATTTTTTAAATAAACACTCACCATAAAAAAATCCTTCCTATTATGAAGGAAATATGCATTTTTTATTCTAATATTGATAAAAGAATGGGAGGAGACAAAATTATCGTCTTATTTTAAAACTTAATTCTCTATGTTGGTTAAATTATCATACTGCTTATCATACATAACATATCTGTTTTTACCAGATTCTTTAGCTATATACATGGCTTGGTCAGCCTGTCTTATAATCTGTTCAATGTTAAGCTTCTCATTTTTCGGGTAAGAAGTGACGCCTATACTTGCTGAAACATTGATAGGGAAATCATCAATAGTAATAGGCTCTGCAATAGTTTCAATTAGTCTGCTTAAAAAAGGAGTAACTCTCTCTTCATTTGAAATATCAACAAACAATGCTATAAACTCATCTCCGCCTATACGAGAAACAGTATCACCATCACGAAGTAAGTTAGTCATTTTCTCAGCGAGCAATATAAGCAGTTTGTCGCCAATAATATGACCATAGGTATCATTTACTGCTTTAAAGCCGTCAATATCTATATACGCAACAGCAATGAATTTCTGTTTGCGAATTGCTTGACTAATTGCTTGTTGCATTCTATCGGCAAAGAGCATGCGATTAGGTAAATTTGTTAATACATCATAGTGTGCATGATGTTCAAGTTCTTGATGCTGCCGTTTTTGTTGTGTTATATCTGTAAAAATAGAAATATAGTTTTGTACTGCTTTGTTGTCATCATAAACAACGCTGATTGTTGCATTTTCAACATATTCCTCCCCATTTTTTTTACAATTCCATAACTCACCTTTCCAAACCCCCTCTTTTTGCAGAGATTCCCAAAGTTTTGAATAATACTCTTGGTCATTGCGTCCAGACTGAAGAATTCTTGGATTCTTTCCAAGAACTTCAGCTTTTGAATACCCTGTTATGGTCGTAAATGCTTCATTTACATCTATAATTTTATTCTTGGCATCTGAGATAAGGATTCCTTCATGTGTGAAAGTAAAAACACTCGCTGAAAGTTTCAGCTTCTCTTCTATAGCTTTTCGCTCGGTAATGTCTCTTGAAAAACCAAGAATGTATCCAGCCCCTCTGTACTCAATATAGTTTGCATTGACTTCAACCGGAAATATCTTTCCCTCTTTCGTTTTATGTGTCGCTACAATAACCACTGAACCCATTTGTTTGAGTTCATCCATATGAGATGGCATATCCAGTTGAGAAAAATCGGGATTAACATCAGATATCCCCATTCTTCTTAGCTCATCTTTTGTATACCCAAGTTGATGCACAGCACTATCATTCACATATTTAAAGATTCCATCTTCCCCAGCCAAATATACCGCTTCATGTACATGGTCAAGAGCATGTTTCATAAGTTTGAGTTCTTCTTCTGATTCTCTATCTTTTGTGATATCCTTGGCAAAACCTACTGTACCGACAAGATTTCCTTCCTCATCTAAGATAGGTGCTTTATAGGTCTCATACCATCTTCTCTCACCGTCTCCTTCAATGAGTTCCTCGAACTCTTTTTTTTGTAATGATTTCATAATCAGTTGGTCATCGGCACGATAAGCATCTGCTAAATCTTTTGGAAAAAAATCTAAATCATTTTTACCGATAAGTTCTAATGGATTTTCAAGCCCAGCGGCTTTTGCAAAAGGTCTATTTACAGCTAAGAAATTACTGTCCGTATCTTTTAACCAAACTAGAAATGGAAAACTGTCGAGTATCGCCCCTTGATAGTTTTCGCTTTTTTTGAGTTTTTCTTCTGTCTCTTTTTGAAGTGCTATTGTCTTGTTTTTTTCCTCTTCAAGTTCACGAAGATAGCGCACTAAAAACGCAACAAGTCCAAAACCGATTAACCCGGCTATAATCGGAATAATGAAACCGGCTATTAATAAGTTTCTATCAAAAAAACCACCCGTGAGCCAATAACTGTGAAGAAGTACCAACAATTCTGAGAGAATCAGCATCAAGGTAGTAAACAGTAGGACAAAAGGCCAAAACCCCAGCTTGGCTAAAAAGGCGACTATTTTATTCATCCCACATTCTATTGCTAAGAATCTTAAATCAAGCTATATTATAATTTCTTATTTTGAGCATACAGGAGTTTTAAATAATCATAAATATCGCTGAGAAAAAATCTTCGGTTATCCCGCTCGTCAAAATGTCCAATCCAGCCCGCGTCACCTTCTCTCACTTTTTTACAAGGATGGACAAATTCATTGTATGGAAGCTGTGCTTTAAGGGGTCCGCAATCATTGATGGCATTGACAACAGCCTCGTACAAATCATCAACTGCGTTTGAATCTTCTGTTAGGTAAAGATTGCCGTCTTTATGAAAAAATCTGTAGATATTTAAAATTTTTTGGGCCTCTTCATTTTTAATTTTTTTCATTTTCACATTCACGTTGCATCCTTTTTTTTTCTACACCCAAAACAGACACATACAGAATGTACTCCTGTGTGCCTAAAAAATCTTGAAGTTTTTTGTCATAAAACGCGCCAATTCCACTACAGCCAAGCGCATTCACTTCTGCATGCAGATAAAGAGCATGGACAAAAGCGCCTGCTTGCATGAGTTTGTTTGAACTAAAATATTTGGAACAAAAAACACTTACAATCTCTGCGTTTTTAACAAAACTCTGCTCAACCAACATAGAACCCATTGTTGCAGCAAAATGCCCCTCTTGGATGCATCTGTTGTTTAAATAGACTCCGGCCTTATAAACGCCGTCTTTTAAAACAATGTTGTAACAAGAAAAAGAGTGATTACTTTTACTCAGTATATTCATAAAATATTCTACTTGTATATTTGTCATGCTCTCTGACTCAAAAAACCTTGCAGAGCGTCTTTTGAGTATCTGTTCTTCATTTATTTCACAGCTAAGTTCAAGAATGTCACTTTTAAGTATTTCACTCTTTGCAATATGTTCACGGGTCTGCTCGCTCAACTCACTATAGTTGGTGGCGGCAACGTACATCAAATTTTTCTTGGGAGCTACGACGCTTTTCTCACTCATATCTCCTGAGTACATAGCAGCGCATATAAACTCATCGCCTCTAAAAGCCATAAACTCATTAACTGCTTCTGCGTCAAAATCCGACAAAATTGTCATCTCCCGTCCATAAAGTTTGAGGGCTGCGTTTATAGCTCCTAATTGATGTCCGGCATCCAAATAGCAATAGCGAAATGCACGCAAGCCGTACTTCCACTCAGAGCGAAACGCAACCGTGCTGAGTAAAAATATAAATCCGTTACAGCGTTTTTGCAAACCGACTAAACTCTCTACTCCCTCACGTTCAACTTCTTGGATTAAAACAAGTTCGCCATTGCCTGCGTTTACATGATATATTCCGCTGATAATTCCCTTTATGCCCCGAATTTGCACATAAAGTTCGACAGGATGCAGGTTTCCCGCGGAGGGAGTGTTGAGTTGAATGTAAGGCTGATTAGCACTGTTCAAACGCGAAGTGACAATTCTGCAGAGTTCCACCATCCGCAAAAGCGGATTCTCTTCATATTTGTAGCGATACAAAAAATTTGGATAGTGTTTAAACATTGAAGGTTGCCAAGACCAGTCTCTGTAGCCGCTTAAGCTTGCAACACGAAGCGGTGTGAGAGCTGTTTCTTGGTAAACTTCACTCATTGTCTGCGTTTAAACCGACATCCAGTTTTCGTGAGTATGCCCTTTTTTCTTTTCGTTAACCAAAGCCGTAATGGCTTCTATGCAGGCATCGTAGTTGACTTCATCGACTATCTCACCAACGAGTTCTTTATAGGCAATGAGACCTTCTCTGTCTATGACATAAACCGCGCGAGCAAGGCGGTCTTTGAGTTTTCCTTCACTAATGAGTAAGCCGAATTTCTTAGCAAAATTTCTCTCTTTGTCTATGACAAGTTCCGCAGAGTCTATGCATTCGTTTTGCGCGTACTCTTTTACGAAGTCCAAATCATCCGTGGTCACCATGATAGTATCGAGTTTTCTAAACTGCTTGACTAACTCGTTAAATTTTTTTGCACCCAAAGAGCACACTTCTGTTTTAAGGGAAGGAATGGAAATTATGAGCTGAATATTTGGAGCAATCATGCCTATAACATTTTGTGTTCCGTCAAGTTTTGTAATCCTTGCCGCAGGAGCTTCTTTACCAACCAATACTTCTTTACCGTTTAACTCTACAAGAGTTCCATGAACCGTTATTTGCATTCTTTCCTCACTACTTTTTTATTGAGTTACATGCATATTGTGTTCTATATATAAGCACACAAATGATTATTATTTATACATTTGTTTGTACTCTTTTATACTCCAACTTATATATAATATAGAAAATTTAGATAAATGAGTTACTATGTATAAAAAGTTAAACATACCCGATAACGAAGATTGTGCTACCTGTGCTCTTACTTTTGCATACAATGAAATAAAACTGTTGTACGAGATAGCGCTCATGCTCTCAAATACCTCAAATGTTTTGGAAAGTATAGAACAGGCTATGCGCTTACTTAAACGCAACTCTTATCTGGAGAGATGTACTCTTTTTACTCTCTCCGATGATGGAACATGCGTTGAGACCTACGCTTCTATTGATTTGACTGCCAATCAAAAAAAGATTGCGACTTATAAACTTGGAGAAGGCGCTACCGGTCTTGCCGCTCAAAGCTGTGAGCCTGTAGTAATTGAAAACGTCCACAATAACATAAACTATCTCAACAAACTCGGAACAATTAATACTAATTCTGTCTCTTATATAGCAGTTCCAATTATTCAGGATGAGGCTCTATTTGGGGTTATTTCTGCAAACATTAATAAAAATTCTCTTCTAAGTTTTGATGATATTGTCCGTATGCTCACCATTGTAGGTTCTCTCTTTGGCGGAACGCTTGCCACTCAAAAAAAATTCGCCAAAGAGAAAGAGAATTTAACAGAGCTCAAAACATACTATAAAGAAGAAGTTTTAAGCGAATACAAATTTGAAAGTATCATAGGCAGAAGTACGAAAATGCAACAGATTTTTAGCATTTTAGAGACTGTTTCCCCTTCAAAAGCGACCATACTTGTAAGAGGTGAAACAGGAACAGGTAAAGAGCTTATAGCTACAGCCGTGCACAATCTCAGTCATCGTAAAAACGCGCCTTACATAAAACTCAATTGTGCGGCAATTTCTGAAACACTCCTAGAGAGTGAGCTTTTCGGACATGAAA
>VMSZ01000006.1 GCA_013791885.1 Sulfurimonas sp.
AGGAGAAATAGAGCAAGAGAGACAGGTTTACAATAACATAGCAGCAACAAAAAGGTAATAAAGATGATAGAGATACCAAATTTTAAGAATTTAGAGATATTGAATATTGTGTGCGACTATAACGGAACTATAGCAAAAGACGGAATTGTGCTGGATGGTATACAAAAACTTTTTACGGAATTGTCCAAGAGTTATAAAGTTTTTGTAATTACAGCAGATACCTTTGGCAGTGTACAAACGCAGCTCAAAGGGTTTGGTGCGGAGATTAAAATACTCTCAAGCAGTGAGCATACCAAAGAAAAGGCCGATTTTATATACGAATTGGGAGCAAAAAACACTATTGCCATTGGAAATGGAAACAACGATGCTTTGATGATGCAAAACGCAGTAATAGGAATAGCGATTCTTGGTGATGAGGGATGTGCAAAAGAGACACTTTTTAATGCCGATGTAATTTGTAAAAACAGCATAGAAGCACTGGAATTGATACTTCAGCCAAAAAGACTCATAGCAACACTCCGAAGATAACTCATCTAAGCAGACAAAACAAGCACATTCTGGCTAAAATTAGGCATATAAAATTTTAAAATATATTACTATTATTCTTCACAAAATAGTGCCAATTGTGCTTGAAGATATAAGATGAGGAAAAGATGGAAGAAGTAAAACTTACAGAATACAGTCACGGAGCAGGGTGCGGATGTAAAATTTCGCCGATGCTGCTCGATGAGATTCTCAAAAGTACAAGAGTAGATATAAAATACCAAGAGCTTCTTGTAGGCAATGAGAGCAGAGACGATGCTGCTGCGTTTGATCTTGGCAACGGTACTTCCGTTCTCTCTACGACAGACTTTTTTATGCCGATAGTGGATGACCCGTTTACCTTTGGACGCATTGCAGCCACAAACGCAATAAGTGACATATATGCAATGGGCGGTCGACCTCTTATGGCTATTTCTATTTTCGGCTGGCCGATTGACAAACTCTCGGCAGATGTTGCGCGAGCTGTGATAGACGGCGGAAAAGCTGTGTGTGAAGAAGCGGGAATTCCCCTTGCAGGCGGACATTCCATAGACTCTCCTGAGCCGATTTTCGGGCTTGCTGTTACGGGAATAGTTGAGAATAAAAACCTTATGCAAAATAAATCCGCACAAAAAGATTGTCTTATTTTTCTTACAAAAGCTTTAGGTATAGGCATTCTTACAACTGCACAAAAACAGAAAAAAATCGAAGCAGGGCACATTGAACCTGCAATTGAAGCAATGACTACGCTCAACAAAGTCGGCTCAGAGTTTGCACTTTTAGAGGGTGTAATAACCATGACAGATGTGACGGGTTTTGGACTTCTTGGGCATTTAAGTGAAATATGTGAGGCAAGCGACATTGGTGCTACTGTCTGGTTCGACAAAGTTCCACTTCTTCCAAATGTTGAAAAATACAGAGACCTCGGCTGTATCCCGGGAGGTTCACGCAAAAACTTTTTAAGTTATGGAGCGAAAATAGGTGAGATGACACAAGCTCAGCGTGAGATTTTATGCGATGCCCAAACTTCCGGAGGGCTGCTTGTTATTGTAAAAAAAAGCGGTTTAGATTCATTTTTTGAAGTGGCACACAAAGCAGGTTTAGAGCTTGAGGCGATTGGTGAGACAACAACAAAAGGCGCACACCTCATAGAAGTAATTTAGATGTCAGAGCTCATTTTAAGTCATGATTTTAAATCAATAGTTTTAAACTCTACGCCGCTTATTGATGTTCGCGCTCCTGTAGAGTTTGAAAAAGGTTCTTTTCCTTATGCCGTAAATCTGCCGCTTATTAATGACAAAGAACGTCATGAAATAGGCATATGCTACAAAAAATATGGCAACGATGAGGCTGTGAAACTCGGACACATACTCGTGTCAGGCAAAGTAAAAGAGGAACGTGTTGGGGCATGGTCTGAGTTTAAGAGCGCACATCCAAATGCTATGCTTTTTTGTTTTAGAGGTGGTCAGCGTTCCAAAATATCGCAGGAGTGGCTAAGCCAATCCGGAGCTAATATTACCAGACTAAAGGGCGGTTATAAAGCCTTTAGAAGTTACCTTATAAACGCAATAGAAGAATCGACTACTCTCTTTAAACCTCTAGTATTAGGTGGTCGTACCGGTTGTGGAAAAACTATTCTACTTAAGAGTTTAGAAAATTCCATTGACCTTGAAGGCCTGGCAAACCACAGAGGCTCTGCTTTTGGAAGAAAAATTACTTCACAGCCTTCTCAGATAAATTTTGAAAATACTCTGGCTTACGATCTTATCCAAAAACTCGACAAAGGTTTGAAGCATCTTGTTTTTGAAGATGAAGGCAAACGCATAGGAGGCATTTTCGTTCCAAAGAGTTTTGCAAACTATCTCTCAGAGGCTCCGCTGATTATCCTTGAAACACCCATAGAAGAGAGAGTTGAAATAACTTTCAATGAGTATGTGCTTGAAGCTCAGAAAATGTATGCAAACAGCCTTGCAGAGTGGAGTAATGCGATACTAAACGCAATGGACAGAATAAAAAGAAGACTTGGAAATCAAAGACATCAAGAGCTTTGTGAGATATTTAAAAATGCCCTTTATGAGCAGACAACAAGTGGTTCATCTGAGGCGCACAAAGAGTGGATTGAATATCTTCTTGTAGAGTATTACGACCCAATGTATGACTATCAGATTCAAAAACGCGCTGCTCAGGTCAAGTTCAGAGGTTCAAGCGAGGAAGTTGTTGCGTTTTTATCGCAACATACACTTCGCTAGAACCTTTCTTTTTTAGCTGTGTTTTTAACTACTGTTTTTGTTTTTTTCTTTAAATGACGCGGTTTCTTTTTTGTATTCTCTTTAGAAGCGTGAATATAGAGATTTTCGTTTTCTAGAACAAAGCTTTCTAACTCTTCTACGGGAATTTCATTTTTTAACTTGATTTCTATAATGTTTAAAAAACCTTTTTCCTCAGGAGCTACAAACAAGATAGATTCTCCTACTTCATCAACCAAAACAAGACGACTAAAATAATCCTCATGATTCGAGGGAAGGTCATAATTTACAATTCTCACAATGGCGCTGAGCTCTAAAGATTGTAAAATCATGTCTGTTGTAATGAGAATTTTTAGTTCACCATTATTAAAAGCATTTGTTGCTTCTTCTATCTGCAGGGCTCTGTGATTACCGTGAATTGGCGTCGCTGTAATCTCCTGAGTTTTTAAAAACGCGCTCAGCTCATCTGCTCTGCGTTTACTTTTTGTGACAACTACAGTCTGCGTTTTATCACTGTTTGCAAGATAAAACGCAAGCATTGGAGCTTTGTCTTCTTCCTCGGCTAAATAAACAATTTGTTTGGTGCGTTTGCCAATATTTACATTGTCATAATATTTTTTAGGACTCGTTTTTTG
>VMSZ01000067.1 GCA_013791885.1 Sulfurimonas sp.
AAAATGGCAAAACTACTGGAAAGAAAATAGAAGTTTTGAGCCGAGTCAAGATTTTAGTAAAGAGAAAAAATATATTTTAAGTATGTTCCCTTTCCCAAGCGGGAGATTACATATGGGTCATGTGAGAAACTACTCTATCAGTGATGCTTTCGCAAGATATTACCGTCAACAAGGCTTAAATGTTCTTCACCCGATAGGTTTTGACAGTTTTGGTATGCCGGCCGAAAACGCAGCTATTAAAAACGGTTCTCATCCAAAAGGCTGGACTTACGACAATATTGATTACATGAAAAATGAGTTTTATGCTTTGGGATTCTCTTTTTCACGTGAGCGAGAAATGGCTACAAGTGATGAACTTTACACAAAGTTTGAGCAGGCCTTTATTATCGACATGTATGAAAAGGGTCTTTTATACCGTAAAAAAGGGATGTTGAACTGGTGCCCTCATGACCAGACAGTTTTAGCGAATGAGCAGGTTGTTGATGGCTGCTGCTGGAGATGTGATACGCCGATTGTAAAAAAAGATATGAATCAGTACTACTTCAAAATTACGCAGTACTCCGACGAGCTCTTGGCAGACCTCTCTAAGCTTGAAGCTGGTTGGCCAAAACAGGTACTTACTATGCAGGAAAACTGGATAGGTAAATCTAACGGTTTAGAGTTTGACCTCTATTTTGATGAAGAAAGTAAAAGTAAATTAAACGCAGCTTACGAGCGTTTTGATGTATTTACAACCCGTCCGGACACTATTTACGGCGTGAGCTATACGGCACTTGCACCGGAGCATGAGATTGTAACTTATATGTGTGAGAATGCTCTTTTATCTGCGGACCTTATAGCAGAAATTCAAAAGATGAAAAATACTTCATCTATTGACAGACAAAAAGAGAAAAAAGGGCTTTCTTTAGGGCTTGATGTAATTCACCCGATTACAGGGAAAAAAGTACCGGTTTGGATTGCTAACTTTGTTCTGATGGATTACGGAAGCGGAGCTGTTATGGCCGTTCCTGCTCATGATGAGCGAGACTTTGATTTTGCTAAGAAGTATGATTTACCTATAAACGCAGTGATTAAACCTCTTGAGGGCGAACTTGACGTAAGCTCTGCGTTTACGGATGTCGGCGTTTTATTTAACTCAGGCGAGTTTGACGGCATGAACTCAAAAGAGTCTCAGGCAAGTATTATTAACTATTTTGAAGCAAAAAAAATAGGCAAGAAAACAACAAACTACAAACTCAAAGACTGGGGAGTTTCACGTCAACGTTACTGGGGTGCGCCGATTCCTTTTGTGCATTGTGATGATTGTGGTCTGGTGATGGAGAAAAAAGAGAATTTGCCTATTGCTCTTCCTGAAGATATAGAGATAACGGGAGAGGGGAATCCCCTTGACAAACACCCGCATTTTAAACATTGTAAATGTCCAAAATGCGGTAAAGATGCCATTCGTGAGACAGACACAATGGACACTTTTGTTGAGTCATCATGGTACTTTTTACGTTTTTGTGCAGATGCAAGCAACTGGGAAAAAGAGGCTTTTTCAAAAGAGCAGATAGAGTACTGGATGGGCGTAGACCACTACATAGGTGGGATTGAACACGCAATTTTACACCTTTTGTATGCAAGATTTTTTACAAAAGTTTTTAGAGATTTGGGCTATATAAACTTTGACGAGCCGTTTGATAAATTGCTAACGCAGGGTATGGTACTCAAAGATGGCGCAAAGATGTCAAAATCTAAAGGTAACACGGTTGACCCAGATGCCATCATAGAAAAATACGGTGCAGATACTGCTAGACTTTTTATCCTCTTTGCAGCGCCTCCAACCCAAGAGTTGGAGTGGAATGATAGCGGCGTTGAGGGTGCACATAAGTTTATAAAAAGATTTTATGACAGAAGTTCAAACATTGTTGCAACAAAGAGCATTCCTCTTATAAACCATGCTTCACTCAGTAAAGAAGAAAAATTTGCAAGAAAAAAAGTTTATGAAGCACTGGCACGTGCCAATGACGTTTTTGCCCAGAGATATACGTTTAATACAATGATTGCGGGTGTTATGGAAGCAATGAATGCTTTAAATCTTCAGAGTAATGCTGATGTCTGGACTGAGGGTTATTGGATTCTGGGTTCAATTATGGAACCTGTTATTCCCCATGTTGCCTGTGAAATAAGTGAAGAATATTTTGGACTGAAAAATCTTACAACGCAAAAAGTATTAGAAGAAGTTTTTGTTGAAGAGAGTATTATGCTCGGTGTTTCCATCAATGGTAAACGCAGAGCTGAAATAGAAGTGGCTAATGACGAAAGCGATGAAAATATTATTAAGCTGGCAAAAGAAGCAACGGCAAAATGGCTTGAAGGAACAACAATTGTAAAAGAGATAGTTGTTCCGAAAAAACTTGTCAATATAGTGGTTAAGGGTTAAAAATGAAAATAGGTGAAAATGTTCTCAGAGTAGCACTCCTTTTTGTTGTTCTCATGATGTTTTCTTCTTGCGGCTATAAGCCTAGTGCGAAATACTCCCGAGCGGTTGTCGGAGAGAGTATCAGTACGAGTGTCATCATCTCTTCTCAAGATCCTGAAAACACAGTTATTATAAAAGATGCTGTAGACAGTGCAATTATTCAAGTGTTTCACTCCTCGCTCACCTCAAGAAACCTTTCGTTGACACACTTGGAAATGAGTATTGAAGAACCGACATACATACCTATTCAGTACGACAGTAATGGTTTTATTGTCGGTTACAGAGCAACAACACTTTTAAAAATAAATAGATACAATAAGGGTGAAAAGAAAAAATATATGAGTAAGGGACATTACGATTTTACCGTAGTGGCAAATGCTGTTCTAGCTGATCAGCAGAGATTTGATGCCATAAAGTATAGTGCCCAAAAAGCAATCAAATCTTTTTTAGCTCAAGTTTCTGCAGAGGGCACGAGAACTAAGAATATGGAGTAAGCATGACAATTCAGACAATTATAAATAAATCTCTTAAACGTGTTGAATTAGAAGGGAAACTTTTAACGCCTGATTTTTATGCAGAAGCCTTTTGTATAGAAGCGAATAAAGCGGGAATGATGGTTGAAGATTGTCATCAGGTTTCAAAGCTCTCAGCCACGCTCAACAAAGAGCTTCAAAAAGAGTTAACGCAATACAGAGTAAAAACGATGTCTGAATTTGCACGTTTTCTTATCTCTAAACTTAACCGCATGAATCCTACAACCTGTTCTGCAATGTTAGAATCTCAAAATAACCTCATAAAAAGAGTGCTTCAGGTTGTAAGTGTATTGCATAACAGAGAAGCAAGTGAACTGGCTAGAAAAAGTATTGATATGCTCAGCAGTACAACATCGCCTGTTCAGATAGATCAGTACCGACAACTTTGGGTCAATTTTATTACAACGTATGATGACTCATTTTTACAAAAATTAAAACAATTTACAGACGTAGATACGACAGATCTGGCAAAAACTATTTCAAATATCAACAGTGAAATATCTGTCGCCACTGGCGATAATAAAGTTTTTGATTTGACAAAAATATCTATGCTTTTAGTCTCTTCTCTTGTTCCCTCCATAGCTTCAAGTGTTAATGATGAAATAGCAAACCTTAGTGAAAAAATACGAACTAACCCATCGCTTTTGGAAAGTGCAAGCATAGAAAATGAGATACGAACAGCAATTTCTCTTCGTATCGCGCTTGATAAAAAAAGTGTCAAAGAGATGATAGAGTCTCTTGATGGCGTTTTAGATAAATTATCGCTCAGACTCATAGATATTATAGAGAGCGCAGACTCTTCAAATATAGAAATAAAAAAAATTAAAAAAGAGCTAGAGAGCTATAATGAAGAGTCGGAAGTTAATTTTAGCAGCGCACATAAAAAACTCTATACAATTGCCGTAGCCTTAGAACAGAACACCCAGCTTTTAAGTATTGATTTGAAAAAACACTCCCAGGAAGTGGAGTTACTTGGAAATAAAATCAGTAAGCTTGAGCAAGAACTTGAATCTGTCAGACAAGAATCTAAAGAGGATTTCTTGACAAAACTTTATAATAAACGCGCGCTTGATGAGTTTTTTACGATGAAAGATGCAGAGTATGAACGTTATGGCCGTAACTATAGTGTTGTAATGTTTGACTTAGACCACTTTAAATCGGTCAATGACATGTATGGCCATGAGGCGGGAGATGCAGTTTTAACAGCATTTGCAGCTATTCTCAAGCAAGAAGCAAGAAGTGTTGATATTGTCGGCAGATATGGCGGAGAAGAGTTTATAGCCATACTGAGTGAAACAGATACCCAGGGCGGAGTTGTTTTTGCGGAGAAAGTAAGAAAATATGTACAAAAAGCGCGTTTTATGTATAAGGGCAAAAGAATAGAGGTAACGGTTAGCAGTGGTGTAAGTGAACGCAAAAAACATGTCTCCTTAAAAGCTCTGATAAACTCTGCCGATGAGTATCTCTATAAAGCCAAAAAAGACGGAAGAAACAGAGTCGCTTACAAATAGTATGGAGTTAGAAAATTTCTTAAATAATAAACCGCTGTATTATGATGTGATAGATTATACGCGTATGCCAAGAGTTTATGCGCGAGTGGAAACTGCGTTTAAAATTCCAAAAGTTATTCATCTCATCGGAACAAACGGCAAGGGTACGACAGGGCGTTTTTTAGCGTCTGCGCTTTTGTCTTTGGGGCATACCGTAGGACATTATACTTCACCGCACATTCTGCGTTTTAACGAGAGAATCTGGTTGAATGGCTCAGATGTCAGCGATGCTCTTTTGAACGAAGCACATAGCGTTTTACAAACTATTTTAACGCAGGAAGAATCAGACTCTTTGAGTTATTTTGAATACACAACACTTCTTGCAATGTGGATATTTGGCGATTTGGAATATGTAGTTTTAGAGGCTGGACTCGGCGGAGAGTTTGATGCAACGGCAGTATTTCCCAAAACACTCACTTTAGTCACTCCTATAGATTTGGACCATGAAGCCTTTTTGGGCAATAGCGTGGAAGCCATTGCTACAACCAAGCTAAACGCAGTGCAAAACGCAGCGATTTTAGCCAAACAAAAACATGTAGTCGTGTATGAAGTTGCCAAAAAGCTTGAAAATGTAAAAATATTTCAAGCGGATGATTTGCTCGAAGCCTCTGATTTGCAAAAAATAGCAAATATTTCTAAAGAGCTTGCATTGGCGCCGTATTTACAAGAGAATTTAAAGCTCAGCATTGCGGCTCTAAAATACTTGGGGCTTTCGTACAGCGAAGCAAACTTTCTAAACGCAAGACTTTTTGGAAGACTCAGCTCCATTGCGCCAAATATTTTGCTCGACGTAGGGCACAACGCTCTTGCAGCAGTTTCGATTTTAGAAGCCCTGAAAGGCGGGCAATATATTCTTGTTTACAACAGCTATAAAGATAAAAATTATAAAGAAATTTTAAAAACGCTCAAACCGATTATAAAGCATGTTGAAATACTCGAAGTGAATGAGACCCGAATAGAAGAGAGTCATATTTTAGAAGCTGCACTTAATGCACTTACAATAGAATATAAAAGATTTGAACAAACAGATGACGAGAATAATTACCTTGTCTTTGGTTCATTCAGTGTTGCTCAAACGTTTTTACAAATGTATAAAAATAAGTTAGATTAGGAAAATTATGTCACAAAGTTCATTATTTGAGTACTTTAAAACGGATGCAAAAAAAGATTTAGAACTCCTGATTTGTGAAGATTTAAAAGAAGCGCATGAGTTAGAGAGTGTTGCAAAATTTTTTAAAAGAGAGGTGCTTCTTTTTCCAGACCTTCGTCCTACCCTTGGAGATGACCTGCGCGTTTACAAAGAGGAGTTACATCAGCTTTTTTCTGCGCTTCGCTCTTACAGCAAAGCTAAGAAGAAACCGCTTGTCATTTCGCCGCTCAAAACCCTGCTTTTTCATTTTCCAAAAGATGAGCTGCTTCAATCTACTACTATAGAGTTTGCTCAAAAGCTCGACCTAAAAGCATTTAAAGAGCAGATGCTTTTTTGGGGGTACAACTTTGTAGATATGGTTCAGGTTGAGGGTGAGATCTCTTTTCGCGGAGATATCATAGATATTTATGCACCTTCATTGAGGTTGCCTGTGCGTATTTCACTTTTTGATAATGAAGTGGAGCAGATAAAATATTTTGAACTTGAAACGCAGCGAAGTGAAAAAGAAGAGCTCGACTCTATCGAGATTACGAGTGCATTCTTTTCTTTGGATGAAGCTGCGTTTAATGCGCTCAATGAAAAAGTGCAAAGGGCTGCGTTTAACTCTCTTTCAAAAGATATTGCCTCGCTTGGTTTTTGGTTTTTAGAAGATAAAGCCTACAACTTTATGGAGGGTAAAAAAACAAAACTCTCAAGAGATTTAACAAACCTTCTCAAAGATGCCTATGGCATCAATAATCCACAGGTAAGCAGAGAAGCTTTTGAATTGGAACGTTTACCGGATTCTGATGCGTTTAAAGATTTGGTTGTGAGCGATGTTACAACGCTTTTAAATGTCCATAAAAATAAAAAAATAACGGTCATTGCCGCAAATGAAGCTTCTATGAAGCAGGCCGGTATCTTTGACAACAAAGAGATTACAAGAGTTTATGCTCCTTACATTTTAAATATCTTAACTAATGACGAGCTTGTAATATCTCTCAATAAACCCGATAAAAAACGCCGTCGCAGAAAAAGTTCTATTATGCTTGATGACCTCAAAACGGGTGATTATGTTGTGCATGAAGATTATGGTGTCGGTATTTTTGAAGCCATAGAACAAGCGGAAATTCTTGGCGGCGTAAAAGATTTTATCGTCATCAAATATGTTGGTGATGACAAGATTCTCTTGCCTGTTGAAAACATTGACTACATTGACCGTTACATTGCAAGCGGGGGAAGCGTCCCTGTTTTAGACCGCCTGGGCAAAGGAAGCTTTGGCAAACTCAAGGCAACGGTAAGAAAAAGACTCCTAGAAATTGCAGGACAAATCGTAAACACAGCCGCAGCACGTGAACTCATCAAAGCACCGAAAATCAGTGTGAATCCAAAAGAACTTAAAGAATTTCAACTGCTCTCAGGTTTCGAGTATACGGACGACCAGACAAACGCGATTAATGAGATTATTGCACAGATGAGCACAGGTAACATTATGGACAGACTGCTCAGCGGAGATGTCGGATTTGGAAAAACTGAAGTTGCACTCAACACGATGTTTGCAGCTTATAAATCAGGCTTTCAGTCGGCTATGATAGTCCCAACGACACTTCTCTCAGCGCAACACTTTCGCTCCATAGATGAGCGCTTTAAAGATTTGGGAATACGCTACACAAAAATGGACAGATTTGTAAGCGCTAAAGATAAAAAGAACATCATTAAAGCTCTTGCAGAGGGGATTATTGATGTAGTTGTAGGAACGCACGCACTTTTTGAGCTTGACTTTAAAAATCTCGGCGTTGTCATCATAGATGAAGAACACAAGTTTGGGGTCAAGCAAAAAGAGAAGATAAAAGAGTTGTACCATAATGTGCATATGCTCTCCATGAGCGCCACGCCAATCCCGCGTTCACTCAATCAGGCGCTCAGCTCAATTAAGACAATGTCGCAGCTTCTCACACCTCCAAGCGAGAGACGCGGGGTACGAACCTTTGTTAAAGAGTATGAAGAAAAACTCATCAAAGAGGTTATTTTACGGGAAATCCGCCGCGGCGGGCAGGTTTTTTATGTGCATAACTCTATCGACCATATGCCGATTAAACTGGGAGAAATCAAAGCCATTTTGCCGGAACTTCGTGTGGTGATGCTTCACTCTAAAATCTCGGCGGTGCAAACAGAGGCAGAACTCTTAAAGTTTGAAGCGGGCGAGTATGACATGATGATTGCGACTTCTATTATAGAATCTGGGATACATATGCCAAATGTCAATACCATCATCGTAGATGGGGCGGACAGATTCGGGATTGCAGACTTGCACCAGCTTCGAGGTCGTGTCGGGCGCGGACACTCAGAGGGTTTTGCGTACTTCATAGTTGAGAACAAAGAAAATTTAACTGACGATGCTAAAAAACGTCTTTTGGCTCTGGAATCAAACTCCTTTTTGGGCAGCGGTTCCGTGCTTGCTTACCATGACCTTGAGATACGCGGCGGGGGGAATTTGGTTGGAGACGCACAAAGCGGACATATTAAAAACATAGGCTATTCGCTCTATCTGCGAATGCTTGAAGATGCCATTAAAGAGCTCAGTAATACTGCCGAGGGCGAACGTGCTAAAGTAGATATCAAGCTCACAATCTCGGCATATATTTCTGAAGAGATAGTCAAAGAAGACAGGCTGCGTTTAGACATCTACAGAAGGCTTTCTCAGTGTGAAGAGGCTGTTGAGGTTTATGAGATAGAAGAAGAAGTTATAGACAGATTTGGCGAGCTTGACACGCCGAGTAAGCAGTTCTTTGAGCTTATGGTGATTAAGCTGCTGAGCTTAGGTAAAAAAATAAAGTCCATTACAAATTTTGGACAAAGCATTACTTTTAATTATGTGAATGAGTCAAAAGAAACGATTAAATCAGCGAGCAAAGATGATGATGACATCATCAAAGCAACACTTTTTTATCTCAGAAACGCAAAGCCAAAAGTGTTATAACAATGAAACAAAAAGGAAGCAAATGCGCATAGCGTTTATAGGTGACATTGTAGGTTCACCAGGAAGAAAGATGATAGAAGATCATCTCAAAAAAATACGCCAAGAGTATGATATAGATTTCGTTATTGCAAACTACGAAAATGCCTCACACGGTTTTGGTTTGACGGTAAAAAACGCAAATGAGCTTGTCTCGTTTGGTATTGACGTGATGAGTGGAGGTAATCATACTTGGGACAAAAAAGATATTTTGCCTCTTTTTGACACGCATGAACTGCTTCGCCCTCACAATTACCCTCAGGGAGTTCCGGGAACAGGCTGTAAAGTTTATGAAATCAACGGTGAGAAATTGGCAGTGCTGAACCTTATGGGACATTATTCCATGCCATTTACGGACAATGCATTTCGTTGTGCGATAGAGAGCGTAACAAAACTTCACAAAGAGGGTGTTAAAAATATATTTATTGATTTCCATGCAGAGGCCACAAGTGAAAAAAGAGCACTTATGATGCTGCTTCAAGGTAAAGTGAGTGCTATTGTCGGAACACACACACATGTCGGAACAGATGACTTGCAAATATCTGAAGCAACAGGGTATCTGAGTGACATCGGGCTTACTGGATGCCGCGATAATGTCATAGGGATGGATCAAAAAGTACCGCTCAAACAGTTCTTAACAGGAATGAAAGGACACTTTGAAATTCCTAAAAAATGTAAAAGAATTCTCCAAATTGTTGTGTTTGATTTTGAAGAGGGGGCTTGTATAAACGGCTTTAAATTAAAGTATTTTGATGACGCACGAGTGATAAAAACTGAAGCTTGGATGGACTAAGCGGTAATTTTGTAGTAGTTTTCGTTTGCTATGTAGGTGTTTATCATGAGTTTTCTCATCTTGGCATCTTTGAAATCTTGTGTGTTTTGTGAAGGTTTTACCTCTGCTAGTTGCGTTTTGTCTAAGGCAAGAAAAGTTTCCCGAAACAAAGAGGTCATTTTAGGTGCCTGTGTATAGGCTTTTTTGGCATCTTGCAGCGTACTTTGGTCTATGAACTTATGTGTCAGTTCTTTGGTCTGCGCACTTTGCTCATCTTGATGTTTTTCTAAAAATAGTTTTGTGTAAAAGTTGTTGTTTCTTGCAATGTAGTCTACGGGTAAAGAGGCATTTTTAGCCGTATCAGCAACACTTTCTTTTAGAAGTTTTGAACTAAAACCAGAGTCCTTGCCATAGCCGACATCTTTTTGTTTTACATTTTTGTCATTCGTGTTTGTCTGTATATAAGTACTATAAGAAGAAACAAACATAAGCGACCCTCCTATTATTTGCTCAGATTATAATACAATTGAACTTTATTAAAAATAAATAATGAAATAATATTCTTTTTGCTTACAAATTCTGCATCCAATTCATGAATACTAAAATAGAATAATACGATGATATAGCGAATATATTTATAGTATTTATAGTATAAAAAAATTAAATTTATTTTAAAATATTTTATTATATGTAAAAACAACTCTGTTAGCGATAAATATATGTGATATGTTGTTGTACTCACCCAATACTCACTTTTTTGGGGTAAAATAACAAAACTTTAGTTATATCTAGGAGATAGTAATGTTCAAAAGATATTTGTTTGCACTGTTAGCAATAGGTTCTTTGTCATTTACATCACTCAGCGCATTGACGCTTAAAGAGAGTGTTGTAGAAGCTATGAATACAAATCCGGTTGTGCAAGAGAGATTGAAAAACTACAGAGCGACGCAGCAGGATTTAAATATTGCTGAATCAGAATATTATCCAAAATTAGACTTTAGAGCTAGTTTTGGACATACTGAAGCAGGAGCAATCAAAGACAGTGAAGATGGCTCGTACAACCATTTGGTTCAAAGTGACGCTTATGAGAACTATGAAGCCTCCTTGATTCTTACGCAGAATCTTTTTGATGGTTTTGGAACTACAAATAAAGTAGATTACCAAGAATCCAGAATTTTGGCAGCTGCATATAATTACATAGAAAAAACAAATGATATTGCGTTTAAGATGACAAGTGCATATATTAACGTTCTGCGTTCGTACGAACTTCTTCAAACAGCAAGAGAAAATGTTCAGATTAATGAATCTATTTTTAGCAAAGTAAAAGATTTATACAACGCAGGATTAACAACTGACTCTGAAGTAAAAAAAATAGAATCGGCACTTGCTCTCTCCAGATCAAATCTTACCGTGCAGCTAAACAATACTCGAGATACTGAATTTAGTTTCAGAAGGGTTTTAGGTCGTATGCCTGATGTTTCTACTATGGTAAAGCCGGATGTTGATGTTCCTATGCCAGACAGTATAGAACGTGCAGCACTCTATTCAATTAACCATAATCCGTCTCTTTTGGTAAGCCGTTACAACATCAAAGGAGCACAGGCTCTTTGGAAACAAAATGAAAAAGATTATTATCCGAAGATTGATTTGGAAGTAAGTCAAAACTACAGTGACGCAAGCGACAGAAATGCGTTTGACCAGCCAGATGACAGATTTCGTGCCCGTATAGTTTTGAACTACAATATTTTTAGAGGCGGAGCGGACAGTGCAACTTCTCAAAAAAACATTAGTAAAATTAATCAGGAAATAGAAATACAAAGAGATTTAAAACGCCAAGTTATTGAAGGTCTTGACCTTTCTTGGAATGCATATGAGATGATAGGTCTTCAGCTTAAAGATTTAAAAGAGTATAAAGATTTTAGTGCAAAAACTCTTGAATTATATAAAGAAGAGTATGACTTAGGACGCCGTTCATTACTTGACCTTTTAGCTGCGCAGAATGATTTTATCAACTCGAAAAGTCAAATTATTACCGCAGAGTATGAACACCTTTTCTCAAAATACCGCATACTCGATGCGATGGGCTTGTTGCCGATGGCTGTAAGCGGGAATGAACAAGATTATGCTTCTCGAGTAAATCTTTACACAAACGCAGGTGCACATGAAATCCTTGACAGCGTGCCAGTGAAGTTAGATGTTGATTCAGATAATATCCCTGATAATGAAGATTTATGTGATAACTCAGTTTTAGAAAATAACATCATGCCTTACGGTTGTAAAAAAATCCAAAGAGACAGTGATGGAGATGGCGTTTATGATTCAAAAGACAAAGATGCACTCACTCCAAAAAATGCAAAAGTTTCTCCCGATGGGGTAGCTCTTGATAGCGATCTGGATGGGGTTAAAGATTATGAAGACTTATGTCCGAACACTCCAATTGGATATACTGTAGATAAAGACGGATGTACAAGTTCTTTAACACTGACAGTAAACTTTCAAAAAAACAGTACAGATATTGCTGCAGGTTTAAAAAATGAAATTGACGAATTTAGCCGTTTCATGAAAAATAATCCTGGGTTTAAAGCAAATATTGTCGGTCACTCAAGCCGTACGGCCGTGAGTAAAGCGGAGTATAATTTAAAATTATCTAAAGAAAGAGCGGATGCCTTTAAAGCAGAACTGATTAAACGAGGCATTAGCGCGGAGCGTTTAACAACTCAGGGTAAAGGTTTTGAAAAACCTATAGCGGATAACAGCACGGAAGAGGGAAGATATCTCAACCGCAGACTTGAAATAGAACTTTTAAAATAAAGGAAAAAGTGATGATAAATAATTTGAATACGCTAAACACAAAATTAGTAGCTGTTTCACTTTTAATGACTTTTTCTCTTTACGCAGGTACATATGATGAAAATTATATGCCGCTCAAAGATGCTAATAAAAGTATACAAGCAAATGACAACACTATTATGGACGGAGAATTTAAAGAAATTATTCGTTTTAATATGCTTTCTTACGATGATGATAGTATGGATGAAGCTTCAAAAAAAATACTTTCGAGTATCTCTGACACAATTAAGGCGTATAAAGCAAATTCACAAAATGTGCTTGTAAGTATTATCGGTCATACAAGTGCTACAAGTGATGATGCGAATGAAAAAACGATTGATTCAAATACTTATGCAAACCATATTCAAAATTGGTTTCGCGACTCTTTTGACACAAATGAAAGTCAAAAAGTAAGTAAAGAGTATGCGCAAGATACTCAAAAAGCTCTTATTGATGCAGGAGTTGATGAAAATATTATTCGGGTAGAATACCGCGGCTCAGCAGATTTAGGTTTTACTGATGAAACAGGAGAAGGAAAAGATTTGTCAAATCGTGTGATGGTTGCACTCTATGTCTTGGAGCCACAGGATATTGACAGTGATAAAGATGGCGTTTTTGATATGAGTGATAAATGTCAAAATACTCCAAGAAACACAAGTGTGGATGAATTTGGATGCCCCGTAGACAGTGATATGGATGGAGTGTTGGACTATAAAGACGAATGTCCTCAAACACCAGAAAGTGTTCCAGTAGATACAAAAGGCTGTCCGCTTGATAGTGATAAGGACGGGGTACTTGATTATAAGGATAAATGTTTAGATACTCCAAACGGAGTGCAGGTTGATTTAAACGGATGTCCACTCAGCAAAACGTTAGCACTTAGGTTTCAGACTGCTTCGGATACAATACTGTCTGATTCATATTCAGAAATTGAAGAGTTTGCTTTATTTATGAAAAATAATCAGGTATATAAAGCGGAAATAATCGGACATACAGACAGTGTAGGCAAAGCCGAGTCAAATATGAAACTCTCAAAAATGAGAGCAGAATCGACAAAAGCTGCTTTGGTAGCCAACGGGGTTGAAGCATCACGTATCAGTACAACAGGCCGTGGTGAGTTAGAACCGCTTCAAAGTAACCGTACTTCAGAAGGACGTGAAGCAAATCGCCGTATAGAAGTCAAACTCTCTTACTAAACAGCACGAAGGACCATTTTAATGAATGAACAAAACATAGCAGTTCAAGATGATACACTTCTAGAAATATTGGTCTTATATACAAGACTTTTTCATAAACCATTTTCTAAAGAAGCCCTTTTATCCGGGCTTCCAATGAATGATTCTCAAACACTTTTTTCCAAAGACAGTTCTAAGTCACTTTTTACAAGGGTAGCTGCACGAGCAGGTCTCAAGTCTACTCTTGTAAAAAGAGAAATTCCTGATATTTTAGAACTGCATCTTCCTATGATTTTACTTTTAAGTAATGACAACGTGTGCATACTTGAAGAATTTAATGAAGATAAAACAGAGGCAAAAATAATTTATGCAGAAGGAGAAGGCACTCAGGAATGGGTCAGTGTGGCAAAACTCAATAAAGAGTATTTAGGTTTTGCCTATATGCTCAAAAAAGAGTTTGAATATTCAGATAAGAATACAAAAACTCTGCAACCCAAAGCAAAACACTGGTTTTGGAGCACCTTAAATCTTTCTCGCGGTATTTACGGTGACGTACTTTGGGCCTCACTTCTCGTCAACCTATTTGTTTTGGCAACGCCTCTTTTTACGATGAACGTTTACGACAGAGTTATTCCAAACAACGCTCAAGAAACGCTTATGGTTTTTACTATTGGTATTGTTCTTGTCTATTTAATAGATTTCTTTTTGAAGTTCACCCGCGGATATCTGCTTGAGATTGCGGCAAAGAAGAGTGATATTATCATGTCTTCTATCATTTTTGAAAAGGTCTTAGACTTAAAGATGGCGGTACATCCTCAGTCAGTAGGTTCATTTGCAAATAATCTTAAAGACTTTGAATCGGTACGTTCATTTTTTACAACCGCAACCATGACAGCTGTAATAGATTTGCCTTTTGCGATTATATTTTTGATTGTTATTTACTACATCGGCGGGTATTTAGTTTTGGTTCCCATCATTACAATGTTTCTTATATTAGCTTACTCTTTAGTGATTAGAAAACCTCTTGAAGAGAGTATAAAAAGTTCTCATGAAGCAAGCGCGAAAAAAAGTGGTATTTTAATAGAAACGCTGCAAAATATTGAGACAGTAAAATCAATGAGCATGAGCGGTAAGCAGCAGTGGTCATGGGAAGAATCTACAGGTGAAATAGCGGAGAAAAATCTTAAGTCGCGTTTACTCTCCTCTTCCATTCCTAATGTAACAAACCTTTTCATACAACTCAATACAGTGTTTGTAGTTGTATTTGGCGTTTACCTCATTCAGGAATTTGAACTCACAATGGGTGGTTTAATTGCTGTAGTGATTCTTACTTCAAGAACTGTTGCCCCTATGGGACAAGCTGCAGCCCTTATAACAAACTACTCAGATGCCCGAACAGCCTATGACACGCTCAATGGCATTATTATGCAAGATGCAGAAAGACCAGAGGGCAAAGAGTTTGTTCAACGCATAAAATTCAAAGGAAAAATAGAATTCAAAGACGTGAGTTTTAATTATCCCGGAACACAAATTCCTGCGCTTGATAAAGTGAATTTTACGATAAACGCAGGTGAAAAAGTTGCCATAATTGGACGAATCGGTTCAGGGAAAAGTACGATTGCTAAACTTATATTAAAACTTTACGACCCGACAAGCGGGAAAATTTTAATTGACGGTATAGATATTGAGCAGATTGATCCGGCTGATATTCGCCGTTTTATCTCCTATGTTCCTCAGGATATCAATCTTTTTAGGGGAACAGTTAAGGAAAACATTGTCTCTTCTGAAAAACATCCTTATGTGGAAGATATTATAAAAGCAGCGCAGGTGAGTACAGCGGAAGAGTTTTTAAGCCTGCATCCTCTTGGGTATGATATGCCAGTAGGTGAACGCGGAGCCGGTTTGTCTGGCGGACAGCGTCAGAGTATAGGAATTGCAAGAGCTCTAATGAAAAGCAGTTCCATTATGCTTATGGATGAACCAAGTAACGCAATGGACCAGACGACTGAAGCAAAACTTCTTTCAAATTTAAGCGAACATCTAAAAGACCAAACAGTTGTGCTGATAACACAAAAATTATCTCTTTTATCAATGACAGACAGAATTATTGTTATGCACCAGGCAAAAGTACTTCTAGATGACACGAAAGAGAAAGTAACAAAGCAACTCGGAGGCGGTTCAAATGTCTGATATAAACAAGAAAAATCTTTCAAGCCGTGATTATGAGTTTATGCACTCTCTGAGTGCCGCTGTTCTTCAAAAATCTCCTAGTAAACTTAGAATGGTTATGTATTTTTGGGTTGTTTCCGTTTTTGTTTTCATAATTTGGGCGAATTTTGCGCTGATAGACGAGATTGCAAGAGGCGAGGGTGAAATTATTCCAAGCGGTGAAAACCAGATGATTCAAAATCTTGAAGGCGGGATTGTCGAAGAGATTTTAGTCAAAGAAGGTGAGGCTGTTGAAAAGAACCAGATACTTTTAAAGATAGACAATCAAAAATCACAATCTTCTTTAAGTACAAATGCGATAAAAGCCGATGCTCTTGAAGCAAAAATTGTGCGTCTTCAGGCTGAAGCCGCAGGCGAAGATTTTGTAGTAGATAAAGAGTTGCTTGAGAGACTTCCAAATTTTATAGCGAATGAAAGAAGTTTATTTCATACGAATCAAGAACAGCTCAACTCAAAGCTCAACGCACTTAAAGAACAATTGACGCAGAGAAAACAAGAACTCTCAGAAGCACGCTCACGACAAAGCAGTTTACAGTCATCTCTGAGTATGATAAACAAAGAAGTTGAAATGACGGAGCCGATGGTTGCAAAAGGTGTGCGTTCAAGAATAGACTTTTTAAAGCTTCAAAGAGAGGCTAATGAGGCTAAGGACAGATACGACTCTATTCGTTTATCTATTCCAAGGCTTGAAAGTGCAATAAAAGAAGTGCAAAGTACCATTAATGAAACAATCTTTCTTTTTAAGAGTGATGCAAAATTAAAACTCAATGAGGCAGTAGCTGAGTTTAGGGGTTACAGAGCCAGCTCGACAGCGCTTGAGGATCAGGTAACACGAACAATTGTTCGTTCCCCTATGAAAGGAATTGTTCAAAAACTTTATGTACATACAGTAGGTGGTGTAATTAAACCCGGGGAAGACATAATTGAGATTGTTCCAAGTGATCAGACACTCTTGGTGGAGGTTAAAGTGAAGCCATCAGACATAGCGTTTATCTATTACGGACAAAAAGCAATAGTGAAATTTTCGGCTTATGATTTTTCTATCTATGGCGGACTTGATGGAGAAGTTGTACTTATAAGTGCAGATACCATTAAAGACCAAAAGGACAATGTTTTTTATACAGTTCGTATTAAGACCACGAAAAATTTTCTTGGAAGAGAGTCTAAACCGCTTAAAATTATTCCCGGAATGACGGTAAATGTTGACATAATTACCGGACAAAAAAGTGTGTTAGATTATATACTCAAACCAATTTTAAAAACTAAACAATATACTTTCAGTGAGAGATGAGATGAAAATAATACTGCACAGTGACGATATTAATCTTCTGGCACATTGGCAAAACGCAATCAAAAATGACGCTGTCGTTTTTGATACGACGGATGAACTTCTAGAGATAAAGTCAAGCATTATCATCATAAACTTTTCTGCCTGTGAACCAAGTTGTGAAGAACTTATCAAAAGATTGTTCGCTAATGGAAATAAAGTTTTACTCCTTCACCGAACACCGAGTCTTGCTACGGCAAAAACACTGCTCAAGGCGGGGGCTATGGGGTATGGAAATGCACTTATGCGCGAGCATTTTATACTCTCGGCAGTTCACACTTTAAAAGAGAATATGGTTTGGCTTTACCCTGAATTTACTTCTGAACTTATTACGCAGATTCCAGCTACGAAGAACAATAACGATGAGAAGTTAGCAGAACTCACAGTGAGAGAAAAAGAGGTAGCTCTTTTACTTAAAGATGGTTTTTCTTATAAAGAGATTGCTGAGAATCTTGACATTACAACACGTACAGTAAAAGCCCATGCACAGCACACTTACGCAAAATTAGGCATAAAAGACCGTTTAGGTTTGGCCTTACTTATAAAATAACATTGATGGAAGGAAAATAATATAATTAATTGATTATATTAGTCTAAAAATTGACGATTCAATAACTCCAAACATCAGTTAAACTTTCCTGTTTTTTCCACCTCTTTTCATATTGTCCCTAAGGACAATAGCCTCAAATTATTTTTTCAGTTATAGTACATCATAATTACAGAGCTATGTAAATCAAGGGGTTAAGATGAGAACAATAGTTGGAAAAGTAGAAGCAGTTGAGGGTAAGTTTTTCGCGAAAGACAGTTCAGGGAACGTAATTGAACTGCATCTTGGAGATATGATTACGAGTGATATGCTTGTATACGGAGATAAGAGCAACAGTTCTTCATCAAGTATTCAAATAGCGCTCGTAGCTTTGGGTGAGATTATTAATCTCAACGGTACAGAGCAACAGCTTTTTGATTCATCTTTAGTCGCAGATAGCTCAGAATCTGAAGGCATTAACCCTGAGAATGTAAAGATAGCATTAGAAAAGACGGCTCTCGCTGATAAAAATGAAATAGCTAAAGATGCGAAAGAAGAGTTAGCTATTTTAGACGAAACTGCAGCCGGTGAGGAAAGAGCTAAATCAACAGATACTGTTGAAGGTGAATTCGCAGCACGTGACGGTGCTTCTGTAGACATTAGCACTGACCTTCGTACCGCTTCCTTTACGACCGATACTAACAGCTTTGAACCTACTAAAATTATTATAGAAGAGCCGCAAACCCCAGCGGAATTAACTACTGTAACACTTAGTTTGGCTGGCCAGGCTATGACCGAAGAGGGTGTTGCTGCTACATACACAATCACTACTTCTAAACCGGTATTAAATGAGATGCAAATAGAAGTAAAAATTTCTAATATTACAACCAATGGCGACATAGTTGAGGAAATTAGAACAGTCGTAATTCCAACCGGAAGCACAAGTGTGACATTTAGTTTAGATAATGTAGATGATGCTATAAAAGAAAACCCTGAAGATTATAAAGTAGAAATTACAAATGTACAAAATGGCGGGTTTGACACAGTTGCGTTTGCTGATAAAGAAGTTGTTACAACAATTACTGATGAAGCAAATCCTGCAGACAGAGAAGTTGGAGCTACTGTAAGTATTACAGGTGATGCAAGTGTAACAGAAGGCGCAATAGCCACCTACACCGTACATACAGATACTGTGTCGTCTAAAGATATAGTTGTAAATGTAACAACAGGACATATTACAACACAAGATGGAGATTACACTCCGGTGACTCAAGCAGTGACAATCTTAGCCGGCGATAGTACAGCAACTTTTACGGTGCAAACAACAGATGATAATTTAGCAGAACCGACAGAAACTTACAGTGCTCGTATTGTTTCTGCAAACGGGGATGAGTTTGAAGAGATTGCGATTAGTTCAACTGCGAACAGTGTAAATACTGACATAGTAGATAATGACCTTCCAAAAATTACTATTAATGATATGACTGTTAATGAAGCGGACGGTTTCATGACATTTACTGTGACTTTAAGTAATCCAAGCACATCTCTTGTAACTGTTGATTATCATACGGTGGACGGGACATCGACTGCTGGACTTGATTATACTCAGACAAGCGGTACATTGACTTTTACTCCAGGTGCAACAACACAGACTATCACGGTTCCCGTAAACGATGACTTCATTAATGAGGGCAGTGAGACTTTAGATTTGGTACTTACAAACGCAACAAACGCAACTATTACAGACAATACCGGTCTTGGAATTATTCAAGATGAACCGACTCCAGGCAGTGAAGATACAATTACAGTAACTCTAAGCGGAGATGCTTCGGTAACAGAAGGCGCTACAGCTACTTACACGGTAACTATCAGTGAAAATGCACTCACTCCAATGGATATAGACGTTGTGGTGGGACATGATACAACCAACAATGGAGACCTGACAGCGAGAACAATCACGGTGACGGTACCTGCGGGTTCAAATTCTGTAGATTTTACAGTAAGTAACAATGATGACGTTTATGCAGAAGGTGATGAGACATATGTTGTAGCGCTTTCAGGTCTTACAACAGGCGGCGGTTTTGAAGCAGTAAATGTAGATACAACACCTGTAAATACCGTTATATCTGATAACACGATTCCTAATACGGAAGTTGACGAAGAAGCAATAAATGTAACTCTAAGCGGAGATGAAACAGTTGCTGAGGGTTCATCTGCAAGTTATACGATTACCTTAGATTCCCCAACAAAAACTTCAATGCAAGTAGAAGTACAAACAGGACATACTACAACAGACGATGGGGATCTTATTCCGACAACTATGATGGTGGAAATTCCTGCAAACGCTACTTCTGTAAGTTTTACGGTTGCTAATACGCAAGATGCTATCAAAGAAGGTAACGAGGAATACACTGTAAAACTAACAGGTAACACTGTTGGCGGCGGATTTGAGACGCTTAATGTAAATACAACTCCAGTAAGCACTACAATCAATGATGATGATGTCTTGTCAATACGCATTAACAATGTGAGTGTGAATGAAGATGCAGGAAGCATGACATTTGTTGTTTCTCTGAGCACAACTTCAGCATCGGATGTGACATTTGATTATGCATCATTAAACCAGACTGCACTTGATGGCTTAGACTATACAGCGGTAAGCGGTTCAGGAATTATTACAGCCGGAAATCTTACGACTACTATCACAGTGCCTGTAACAGATGACTACATTAAAGAAAACTCAGAGACATTGTTAATGAACTTGACAAATGTAACTCCGGGTGTTGTTCTTGCAGATGTTCAAGGTGTAGGTACAATTTTAGATGAAGGAACTCCGGGAGCGTCAGACACAGTGACAGTAAGTCTTGCAGGTTCTTCAGATGTAAACGAAGGAAACGCAGCGACTTACACGGTAAGTACAGATAAGGCAGTTGAAACTGACATGACTGTGGATGTGACCTATTCATTCACATCAGCTTCTAGCGGAGATATTGTAACAAATACCGTGCAGGTTACTATTCCTGCAGGTGCAACAACAGCTTCGTCATTTAATGTGGCAACCGTAGATGACGTATATGCAGAGGGCGATGAGGTTTTTAATGTAACTATCTCTAATCCTCAGGGCGGAGGAGTTGAAAAAGTTGTTCTTGGAACAAGCACAGTAGCTACAACAATTCATGATGATAAAACTCCCGGAACTGAAGATAACCAAGAGACAGCTCTTGTATCAATCACAGGGGCATCGGATGTAAATGAAGGAAACGCAGCGCTATATACTGTGTCAGTAGACAGTCCGACAACAGAAGCGTTGAATGTATCTGTGACATACTCATACACTTCTGCTTCTTCGGGTGATATTGTTACAAATACAGTTTTGGTAACAATTCCTGCAAACAGTTCATCCGTTGATTTTAACGTAGCTACGGTAGATGATGCTTATGCCGAGGGTGATGAGGTTTATAACGTTACTATTTCTAACCCGGTTGGCGGCGGATTTGAAAATGTAGCGGTTGATGCAGCCCAAGCGACGGTAGCCACAACAATATATGACAATACTACTCCGGGTACTGAAGACAATGAAGAAGTCACTAATGTAACACTCAGCGGGGCTACTACGGTGGCTGAGGGCGGTGTTGCAACATATACAATCACTTTAGATGCGCCAACAGCAACTCCAATGCAGGTAGAAGTTCAAACAGGGCATATAACTACAGAGAATGGCGATTTAATCCCAACAACTGTGATGGTAGAAATTCCGGCAAACGCAAGTACAGTTGACTTCACGGTTGCAAATAACCAGGATTTGATAACAGAAGGGAACGAAGACTATAACGTCGTCCTCACAGGCCTTACAAACGGCGGCGGATTTGAAACTATAAATGTTAATACAACACCGGTAGTTACGACAATCATCGATGATGAAGGTAAACCGAGTATCACTATAAATGACGTGACTGTTAATGAAGATGCAGGCACTATGGAGTTTACGGTGACTCTTAGCAACCCAACAACTGAAGATGTGACTTTCAACTATGCATCTGCTGACCAAAGCGCAGTTGCCGGAGCTGACTATACAGCGGTAAGTGGCTTGGGAACAATCACAGCGGGAACTACAACTACTACAATCATCGTACCTATCACTGATGATTATATAGCAGAAGCAAATGAAAAATTTGTGATTAATCTTACTAATCCAAGTGCAAACGCAGTGATTGCAGATGTTCAAGGTGTAGGTACGATTACAGACGAACCTACTCCGTCAAATCCGGAAGACACACTCACCCTAACTTTAAGCGGTGACTTAAATGTTGAAGAAAGCAATAGCGCAAGCTATAGAGTAACAGCGGACAAAGCACCTCAAACAGATTTAACAGTGACCATAAAAACCGGGCATACAGATACAGTAACAGGTGACTTTATAGAAGTGAATACAACAGTGACTATTCCTGCAAACCAAACATTTGTAGACTTTAGCGTACAAACAAATGATGATGCTTATGCTGAGGGCGCAGAAAGATACACGGTCACTATGAGTAACCCTGTTGGAGGCGGTGTTGAAGCAATAGCTCTTGGTAATACAGTCGTTACGACAACAATTAACGATGAGGCATCTCCCGCTTCAGAAGATACAGCTACTGTAAGCATTTCAGGTTCAACTACAGTTGTAGAAGGTGAAGTAGCGACTTATACTGTATCTGTAAACAGAGTGCCAATAACAGATTTGTTTGTGGATGTAGAAACAGGACACATAACTACAGAAAATGGTGATTACACTCCGGTCATTACAACTGTAAAAATTGCAGCAGGCACACAATCGGCACAATTTACTGTTAATACACTTGATGATGCATTAGCAGAAGTAACAGAAGACTATAAAGTTTCTATCACGGATGTAAACGGCGGCGGATTCGAGAAAACAATTATCGGTGTTTCGCAGGTTGTGACTGCAATAACTGACGAGATTAATCCGACAGACAAAGATGTAGGCGCAACACTCACTCTTTCTGCTACAGATGTTACAGAAGATGACACAGGTGTAACTTTCACAGCAACGCTTGATAAGGCTGCAATCACACAAATGATTGTTACGACAGAGCATGGCGATATTATTATTGATGCAGGAAGCACGACAGGTTCTATTACGCTCAACACACAAGATTCTGATGCTTATTTGGATGCAAGTACAATTAGCGCTACGGTATCAAATGTAAGTGGTGGCGGATACGAAGTTGTAGATTATTCAATGGCAATAGCCACGGCAAATATCAGTGACACAATAGATAACACAACAGTAACTATTACAACAACTACCCCAACAATTAGCGAAGACATCGATACAGTTACTTTTGATATTCAACTATCAAATCCACCGCAAACAGCTGCTACGGTACAAGTAGATGTCAATGGAATAAACTACAATGTAAGTCTTGATGCAACAGGCGCTGGAACATTTACAGTAAATGGTCTTCAAGATTCAGATGTATATACGGAAGCCCAAACAACATTGACAGCTACAGTTACTGGCGTAACCGGTGGTAATTATGAAAATGTCGTGACGGGTCAAAGTACAGCAGTCACTATTAATGATTCTATTGATACTGTATACGCAGTAATCACAGGACCAGGCGCAACAACAGAGGGCGCAACAACCGCTGCGTTTACAGTAAGCCTTGTAGATCAAAACGGTACTCCTGTCACAGTTATAAACGATACAGATGTAACAGTAGTATTTGCAAACGGTACAGCTGAAAATGGTGACTACGTAGCAACGACTCAAACAGTTACAATTCCTGCAGGCAGCACAAGTGCAACATTTAGTGTACAAACAAACGAAGATGTAGATTTCGATAATGAGACATTTACAGCAACTCTTGACTCTGTAGAAGATACAGGTGAGTTCGAAGCAATCGATTATACAAACGCACCTGCAGGACTTACAAATAGTGTAACAGCTGAAATTATTGATAATGACAGCGCACCCAATCTTCGTATAACAGACGTAACTGTAAATGAAGATGCTGGAACAATGACATTTACAGTGAGCCTAAATCATACAACAACAGCGGATGTTACATTTAACTACGCAAGTGCAGATAATGGAAGTGCTACAGCTGGATTAGACTACACGCCAACAAGTGGTGCAAATGGATTAATTAGTGCAGGCGATATGACCTTTGATATTATTGTTCCTATCAGTGATGATTATATTAAAGAAGGTAATGAGACTTTTCTAATGAACTTAAGCAATGTTAGCAGTAATATTGATATTGCTAATAGTGATTTACAAGGTGTGGGGACGATTACAGATGCTGGAAGTATTAACCCTCCTCAGCCTGAGATTCCAGGTGCAGAAGATACAATTACCGTAAACCTCGTAGCAGTCGATGCAGCAGGAAATGTTCTCAGCACTTCAGCAATC
>VMSZ01000028.1 GCA_013791885.1 Sulfurimonas sp.
AAAATATCATCTCTGAATTGGATATGAATGAAGTTGCAAAAAGACCTTATGCAAAAAAAATTGCAGACGTCGATGCTCTTTACAATTATAAAATAAAAGATATTTATGGAGCAATTATAGATTTTGCGACAAAAGCGCAGGCTAACATGAGCCAAAATGATATTAAGGAGCTCTATAGACTCAAACTCGCCAACAGAGACTTGGTTGAGGCCATAAAAGACACGAAACATTTACAAAAGAACATTTTAAAGTATGCCTCAAATCCTAACAAGCAGATACGTGATGAGTATCTTAACATCAAAAAAAACTTGGCACAACTTTTAAGATACTTAAATACAGCCGCTACTAGTGAAGCACAGGAAGATGTCGTTATAGCACTTGCAAAAGCAAAAGCGCACATAGAAAAAAATGACCTTATCTCAAACGGCGTTTTGGACAACCTCATCAGAAGTCAGCTCATTACAAACCAGATGGCAACTTCACTTATGAATGACAGTACCTATGCTTTTAATATTGGGAAAAATTTAGTTTCAACAGCGGAGATGATTTATTTGACTGTGAATGAAAATCCGGACAATGTGCATCCGGACACTGCTCTCACGCATGACAACGAAAGTGTGATTCTCTAAGCTTAACCACCGTAACCTTTTTGTTACATTCAAAAGTTAGAATATACGATTGACTGTAAACAACAAAGGATTCGAATGGGCATTAAAAAAATTTTCAAAGAGCTCGTTTCATCTCTGAGTATAGAGAATTTTGAACTATCTAAGAAAAAAAAGTCACTCAAAGATCTTCTTAAAAAGTTAAAAAAACGAAGATTAAAAATCTATAAATCACTTAAAGTTGATGAGAATGAAACATCAAAAAAAGAGTTTCAAGACGAAATTGAGATAATTTCCTTACAAATTCAAAAAGGCAGAAAAGTCCTCAAACTTCTTAGTAAAAAGTAAGAAGTTTAAATTCTTACTTTTTACTTACACAAAACTGAGTAAGCCTCAGGGCGTCTGTCACGAATAATCCCCCAATAGTGTCTTTGTTTTGCGTTGTCTTCCAAGTCATACTCTGCGTAAAGTATCTCTTCTTTGTCGCGGCTTGCCTCGGCAATTTTAGCTCCCGTGTAGTCTGTCATAAACGAAGATCCATAAAAATTGAGCGAACAACACTCGCCTTTTTCTTCTCCATAGCGGTTAGCCACGACAACGGGAACAGTATTGGTTGCAGCGTGTCCCATCTGAACTCTTTGCCAATGTTCTTTCGAATCCAAATGAATCTCCGGCTCGCTTCCAATAGCAGTCGGATAAAAAATAATCTCAGCGCCAAGAAGTGTTAGTGCACGGGCAGTTTCGCAGAACCATTGGTCCCAGCAAATTCCTACACCTATTTTTCCAAACGCAGTATCCCAAACTTTAAATCCTGTGTCACCCGGTTTGAAGTAAAACTTTTCTTCATATCCAGGACCATCAGGAATGTGCGTTTTACGGTAGTTGTCCATCACGGTTCCGTCTGCGTTTACTACAACCAAAGAGTTAAAATACTCCTCACCGCTTCGCTCAAAATAGCTCACCAAAATCACAATACCAAGCTCTTTTGCCAAAGCTGCAAACTCCGCGATAAGAGGATTTCCCTCAAGCGGCTGCGCCCATGAAAAGTACTTTTTATCCATATCTTTACAAAAGTAAAGACCTTCAAAAAGTTCAGGTATAAGTACTATCTGTGCACCATTTGAAGCTGCTTCTTGAACCAATCTTTTGGCTTTTGCAACATTTGAGCTCTTGTCTTCACTCATGCTCATCTGAATTGCAGATACTTTTACCATTTTCATTCTCCGTATGTCATATTTTTTATTTGAAATTTTACTCTAATTTTATTTGAACTCTCATGATGTAGTAGATATTTATATGGTTGTTACTGCTGTATATTATTCAAAAAAGATTCTGAAGCAAGTCTGAAGTACACCTTTGTCACCCTTGAATTACTTCAGGGTATCGTATAAAGGTACTTCTTTAGACAAACGCGGAGATTATAGTTATTTGAGTTTTAGTAGGCTTTCCATCTTATAGAAGGATGGAACAAGTAAAATTACATTTGTAATTTTGCCTTTTCATTTGCAAACTCTTTATCTGTTAGATGAGAAAACTGGAGGATGGGAAAAAGAGTTGTAGTACTTGTCTGAAAAAGGCGGCATGTGGAGAGTTCCACATTTGCCTGAGGTTTTAACCTCTGCTTGTAACTTCTAAAAGGTGGTAGCCAAACTGCGTTTTGATTGGGCCGTACAATACGCCGACGTCACCTGTAAATACAGCTTTGTCAAACTCAGGAACCATTTGTCCCGGTCCAAATTTACCTAAATCTCCACCTTTTCTTCCCGATGGACACTGCGAGTAAGAGCCTGCGATGCTCTCAAAAGTTGAAGCTCCGCTCTGGATTTCTGCTTTAAGAGTATTACACTCATCCTCACTGTGAACAAGTATGTGTCTTGCTGTTGCGTATGCCATAAAAATATCCTTTGTTGTTTTGGAGGCGTATTTTACTCTATTTTTGTTTGCTTTAAAAATTATTAACCATAATAATTAAATTTATATGAGATTATATTTATAGTCTTGCTTAAGTATTATTTGCCAAAAAAATGGAGTATTCTCAATGAAAAAATTACTATTAGCGGCACTGAGTGCCTTCTTCTTTTTGGGCTGCAGCTCAAACGCAACGAACGAAAATGTTCAACCGGCACTTGTAGTTACACAGAGTATAGACAACTTACAGTTAAATGACCAGCATGAGACTCCACAAACTATTGCTGTAGATACAAAAAAGATTATCTTCGCATTTTCTAAAGATATCGGGCACACTTGTAATGACTTTTTTGCTACAAAAGCACCAAGTTATTTAACAGACAATAAAGTAGTATTTGTGGCCGACGTAAGCGGCGCGCCTTCTCTTATAAGAAGTATGTTTATACTTCCTGGACTTAAAGATTTTAAACACACCGTTTTAGTTATGAACGACAAAAGTGTTTCTGCTGCATATAAAGCCGGTATGGAAAGTGAAAAAATTGTTGTGGTTTCTTTAGAGAATAAAATAATTACTGAAATAAAAACAGTAGATACTACTGACGAACTGGCGATTGAAATAGAAAGGTAGTCACAACGTTCCACTCAAGGAACGTCGTGACTAAAAAAGGGGGGGGGGAATTATGAGATTGATTTTCCTAGAAAACCATCAAAAGGTGCGGTGAACTCTCTGGTATGTTTACTCCGGCATCATCATAAGCTGCCATGTGGTGAGCAAACGCGCTTGAAGCTAAAGCTCCTACCAAAAGCGTCACTGTAATAAATTTCTTCATGTTACTCCTTCGTTTTAAGTTAGGAAATTGTAACACTCATATGTAAGTGAACTGTTAGCAGGTAAAATTTTTATAATTCCAATAGAACCGTATCTCGTCGTGTACTCTCAAACTTTCTGCATCCGCTCTCAAAAGCTCCGCCCTCGCCAATCATAATACATTTATGTTTTGCTCTTGTAATTGCTGTGTAGATAAGTTTTGTGTTGTGCATAATGTAGTGTGAGAAAGTCATTGGCATGACGACAATGTCGTACTCCATCCCTTGAACTTTATGAATAGTCAGCGCGTATGAGAGCATAAGAAAGGACTTTAACTCTTCATACTCATAGACAACCACCACGTCCTCGTTTGGATAAAAAACGAAGACCTGCTCTTCCTCTTCGTCTATTTTAAAAAGCAAACCGCTCATGCCGTTAAAGATACGTCTTTGAGCTGATTCCTCTCCAAGCTTAAAGCCTTCTGCCGTCCAAGAAGTCATATTTTCATTTTTTGTGTGGACAACCTTGTCCATAAGCCGAAACTCCTGAAAGCCGCGTTTAACACATTTACTTGGGTTTGGGTTGAAATATTCTTGTAATACTTGATTCAGATTTGTCGTCCCTAAAACGCCGCCTTTCATGGGAGTAATGACCTGAAAGTAATTCAGATACTCTTTAATCTCTTTGTTTTTAAGTCTGTATCTCGCCTTTTCTATGGACTCTACAACTTTGTGGATAATCTCTGCAATGATTGCGTTTGAGTTCTCTTCGCGTAAATCGTGCAACTCAGTTTGTGACATGGAGTTTTTTGCCCCGTAATAGTTGTTAATGGAGACATCAATAAACTCAAAGTCCTCATATTTTTGTCTATAATCCGGAACTTCACCTTTGCGGATTTCGTTTGCTATGAGCGTTATGGCCTGCTCTTCACTTTGTCGGTAAATTTTTGTAAGCTTGACAATAGCGCCCAACTCAAGCGTTAATACATCACTCAAAACATTTCCCGCACCGATTGGCGGAAGCTGGGCATCATCGCCGACAATGATGACAATAGCCTCTTTAGAAATCTTTGCCATGAGGCGTGCGAAAAGCGAAGAGTTTATCATAGAGGCTTCGTCTATAAGCACCACAGAAAAAGGGAATTTATCTGCATCTTCATATCTGACAAGCAGACTCTGAATCGTCGCACTCTCATAACCCGTCGTGTCGGCGATACGCTGCGAAGCGATACCGCTCAGAGCACAGGTCATAATCTCTTTGTTGTCATATTTGGTGTTGAGGAGGTTGAGAATAGTTTTTGAGGTCGTGCTCTTTCCTGTTCCGGCATAACCGACCAAAAAGAGCAGACAAGCTCCATTGTTTATCTTTGCTACTGCCTCTTTTTGCTGCTCACCTAAGTTGAGCTCGCTTGAAGCCAAAAACTCGTCTATGTCTCTGACGAAACCGCCGCTGTCTTTTTGTGAGCGCGTTTTAAAATCATCATACAAAAATTTTTCGGCATCATAAAGTCTTGCAGGAGAAACGCGGTTGTTTTTCATAATAACTATACTTTGCTCCGCTACTCGTTCAATAAGTGCAGCTTCATACAAATGTTCTCTACCTTGGAAACCAAGAAGCTCATTAAGACCGGAAAATAAAATTTCTTTGGAAACGCAGCTATTGCCCTGCTGCTCGCAGTAATTCAATAGTACATAATCCATAGCCGAACTTATGCGTCCTTCGTTCTCTCTCTCCACACCCATTTTTAAAGCCAACTCATCCGCGCGTTTGAAGCCTATGGAGTTTATGGAAGTTAGGATGTAAGGATTGTTTTTAATCTTAGTGCAGGGTTCATCCACATCTTTCATAGCTGTAGCAATAGTTGTTAAAAGTGCCGGGGAGACATCATAAGGCGTTAAAAATTCTCCAAGTTCTCGCATAGAGCGAAACTTTTTCCATGAGGCTTGAATCTTTTTCAAACGTTTTTCTTTGATGCCGCTAAACTCTAAAAGCTTTTCTATGTTGTTGTCTAAAACCTCAACTAATCCCTCATTCCCAAAATGTTCTATAAGTTCAGCCGAAAGTTTTTTAGTAAAGCCTTTAATAATTTTATTTAAAAAGAAAAAGAGTTCGTTTTGGTTGACCTTAATAGCATCAAATTTGAAAGTTTTACCGTACTTTTTGTGCTCTTCCCAAACGCCGGAAAGTGTTATGGCTGAATCTTTGAGGTGAGCGACATCGCTTTCAAAATAGGTGCCGCTTATCTTCTCTCCGCTTTTTAAAACGCCGATAAAAAACCCCGCATCTTCAAAAAGAATTTTATCAATTTGGCCTATCAGTATCATCTTTGCGCCTTTTGCAGAGCACCAAACGCTTTTCTTGTTAAAGAGGAAATGGGTGCGTTTTGTATTTCCTCATGATTGTACCAAAAAACTTCACCCTCAACATCATCTGTTTTGTAGAGCTTTACTGTTAGTCGGTACTTTGTGTAAGAGTGCTTAAACGCAGCTATGAAATCTTCTTCAAGAGGTTCAACGTTTGGTAATTCCAACATTCCTTTGTACATTCGAGCGCTGCTTTTTACTAGAGCTATTTTTTCATTTTTTTCACAAACGCCATAAAAAAGTTCCAAATTTTCATAGACTTTTTTCTCTTTTTTGGTATAAAACTCAGGTTCATTTTTCCCGTCGCAAGAAAACGCAAGAGGACACTCTTCACATTTTGGATTGTTCGGCAGACAAACAAGCGAACCCAAATCCATCAGTGCCAGATTGTGTGCTCTTGGCTGCTCTGCGTTTACAAACCCTCCAGCCTCTGCGTTTACCTTGTTTACACTAGGCTGCGAGAGTGCAAAAAAACGTTTTATGACCCGTTCAATGTTGGTATCAACCACACCTACTTGTTGATTGTACGCAAAAGAGCAAATTGCACTTGCCGTGTACGGCCCAATTCCAGGAAGTTTTAAGAGCTCATCAAGAGTTTGCGGCAAAGTTTGCGGACAAAGTTTTGCTGTTGCATGAAGATTTCTCGCACGAGAGTAATACCCAAGCCCGCTCCAAGCCGCCAAAACCTCTGCTTCATCCGCCTCTGAAAGCGCTTTTAGGGTAGGGAATTTTTCCAAAAACTGAGGATAATACTCTTGCATAACACGGTTCACCTGCGTTTGCTGAAGCATTATCTCACTCACATAGACATGGTAAACATCTTCACTCAAACGCCAAGGAAGCTCATGGCGTCCACACACTTCATACCACTCTAAGAGTTTCTTCTGCGCGGTTTCGAATTGTCTGGGTTCCAAAAGCAGATTCTTTTCTTCTAGAGCATACATATTCTTCATCCTATCGCCATCTTAGCGATATGCTTCCAAAAAAATGCCGGTATCCCTTTTTCAAGCTCCCAGGTAATGCTCATGGGTTGACTTCCATAATGCTTTTTATAAAAAACTTTCCCCAAACAAACATAAGTCATAACATTTTTATTTTTATCATGATTTGATTCTCTTACAAAAAGTACAATATTTTTATTATGTCGCTCGTGCTCAATATAACTTCGTCCTTTTGCCGAATCTTCTTTTGTACTGTTTTGAGACTGCCAATGAAAAAGCTTCTCACTTATTGCATAATCATCATACATAGTTGTGGGTGAATATTTATCTTCAGTTTTTTCTAACGTAACAAATAAAAGTTCAGTATTTTTATCTTTAATATCCAAAACACCTTCGCGACTACTTGCTTTTTTATCAATGCTATTTTGTCCAAAGGCTGACAAAATTTGTTCTCTAGTGTATCTGGCATGCACTTTTATTGGACATTCATAAGGCAGTAGCAAGTCGCTCTCTAAATAATTAATTTTTTGTATTAAAATCTGTACAACTTCGCGGAACTCATCCACTAACTGTTTATTCTCTCCTATATACCTGATACCCTCCTCTAAGGTAGTAAACTTCATAGGGTCTTGCCAAAAATCATAATAGAGCATCATCGCCATAAGTTTTTCATTCTCATTTTTTAAACTTGATATTTCAAAATCATTCTCAATAAGCTTGAAAATAAACTCAAAATAACTTAAAGAACTTGAGGTTAGCCATTTTTTACTTACGGCTCGAACCAGCTCATGTTCATTTAAAGAATCAAAACTTTTTGTAACTTTTGCTTCATAACAGAGACTTGTAAAACTATCTTTTTTATAAATACTTTCCAATGAGATATGATTTATTTTTGTAAAATTTGATATCGTTAAAGGTAAGCTTGTATGATTTTTATAATTTGATATTTTACTTATAAGTTTTCTTCTATTAATTAAAGTAGCTTTTTTTATATTATTTAAAATATGCTCTTTAGCTTTTTTTTCTAGTACAATGGAACAACCAAGTGGAAGATGCGGAAATTCATTCTCTATCTCATCCTTAATTGAATTATTTGATTTTCCAACAAGACTTCTAAATTTACCCTCAAAATCATACTCATCTCTCGCATTACCGACAAAATCGAGTACAGTTAAACACTCTTTATTATCAGCAAATCTTAACCCTCGTCCTAGTTGTTGTAAAAATACTGTCAAACTTTCGGTTGGGCGTAAAAATAGTACCGTATCTATCTCAGGGATATCTATTCCCTCATTGAAAATATCTACTACAAAAAGATAATTTATCTCTTTTTTTACAAGTCTAGATTTTATACTGTCTCTTACATCATTTCTGCCACTAATTAAATACTCAGAGTTAAAACCTGCCTCGTTGAATTTTTCACTCATGAATTTTGCATGCTCTTGACTTACGCAAAACCCTAAAGCGGTTACGTCATGAATATTAGTAAGATACTCTTGACATTTTGAAATAATATCAGCTACTCTGCGTTCACTGCTAAAAGCATAGGTTAGCTCGTTTGAAGAATATTTTCCACTTTGCCATTTTATATTTTTTAAATCTACATTATCGCTTATACCAAAGTACTGAAATGGACAAAGTAGTTTTCTATTGAGTGCTTCTGGCAATCTTATTTCAGCTGCAATCACTCCACAAAAGTCATCTAAAATATTTGCATCATCCATTCTCTCTGGGGTTGCAGTAAGTCCAAGTAATATCTTTGGATTAAACTTTTGTAAAACAGGTCTATAACTTTTTGCAGCAATATGATGCACTTCATCAATAATGATAAAATCATAATATTCTTGTGTCAAGTTTAACGAATCAAGATTGTTTTGCAGAGTTTGAACTGAAGCAAAAACATACTCATATGATTCAGGAACACTTCCATCAACCCAAAGTTCTCCAAAATTATTATCTCTTAACACTCCTTGAAATGTTGCTCTTGCTTGTAGTAAAATCTCCTTTCTATGTGCTATAAAAAGAAGTCTTGCACTTTTATTTTTGCTTTTGTATTTTTTGTAATCAAATGCGCTAATGACAGTTTTTCCAGTTCCTGTCGCCGCTACTACTAAATTTTTATAACGCTTGTGTATCTCTCTTTGCGCTTGAAGTTCTTCTAAAATTTCTTCTTGATAGTGAAAAGGTTTTAATTCAAAGTAACTTACAAAACTATTTTTATCTTTGATGGTGTCGTTTTTAAGTGCCTTTTGAAGCTTTTGAGTATGTTCTTTGGTGAATAGTTCAAACTCTTTATCTTCCCAATAAGTTTCAAAAGTTTTTTCAAATTTTTTTATAATATGCGATATTTCACTTGTTGTTACTTTTAAGTTCCATTCCAAACCACTTGTGAGTGCACTTTTTGAAATATTTGATGAACCAATATAACTCGTATGAAACCCTGTATTTCTGAAAAAAAGATAGGACTTAGCGTGTAGCCTTTCATTCTCAGTGTTATACGAAATTTTTACTTCTGTATTTGGCAAGCTCGATAAAAACTCAACAGCTTTTAAATCAGTTGCGCCCATATATGAAGTTGTTATGATTTTAAGTTCTTTACCTTTAGAAGTAAACTCTCTTAACTCTTTTTCAAATATTCTGATTCCTGTCCATTTAATAAATGAAACTAAAAGATAAATCCTATCAGATGAAAGTATCTCTTTTTTAATCTCACTCTCAAGTGAAACCCCTGCATTACTTCCTGTAAATAGTTCACTTTGCGTCAATCCAGAGTAAGGAGTTATCTCTTTTATATAACTATCGAAGTCATTTATATTAGAATTAATTTTTGGAAGTATCGCATTCAAAATTGAGTTATTGGTATCAACTATATTGTTGTTAAAGTCTTGATTTTCAAGTTCCTGTTGCAGTAATACTATTATTTTATTTGTGAGAGTAATTTGTTGCTCGACACTATTTTCACCACCAATAAGATTAAAAGCAAACTTTAAAATTTGTGTTAAATATTGTGTCAAAACTGTTGCAGCTTCACTCTTTTGGATCTTTGTGGTTTTGATGTAAAATTGATTCGAAGGAAAAGCTGCTAATTTTTTTAAGACTAAAGAGTTAATGAGCTGTTCGTAAATTCCATAATTATTCACAATTCCATATCCTACTGTATTATCTTAGAAAGTATTTAATAAACAAGCCCAAAATTGTTAAATTGCTTATTACGCTTTATAAAGTTCTACGCACCTTTTTTGAGAGTTCTCGGATTTTTGGTACGTAGTTTTGTCTCTCTGTTTGGCTAATTTTTTAACAACACCACATGCGTTAATAAATTTTGAGTTAGGGTTGATGTTTTTCATTCGAAGGAATATTTATTCTTGTAAACACAACCTACCTTACTAAAAATAATTTATATATAGTCATCTATTTCAAGTCCGTTAACGGTATATAATATCTCTGTCAATTCCTCTTCAGTATATTTTTCAATATTATCAAGTTCAACCACACCACCATCAAAAGCTTTATATTGCGTATATTCTAATTCAGATTTCGAATTAATAAAACCAATAATCACTATGTCATCTGCTTCAATAACTATATTATCCATATTTTACCTCTATTTATGCATTTGATTCAGTTTATACAAACCAAAAAAAATATTTTATCTAAATATATGGTACAGAACTATATGCCTACGCTTTCACTCTCGCAACTCTCTCGGCTTCTTGCGCTTTATAGAGTTCCGCACACCCTTTTGAGAGTTCACGGATTTTTAGGATGTAGTTTTGTCTTTCTGTTTGAGAGATTGCTTTTCTTGCGTCAAGGACATTAAAAGTGCTTGCTGCCATCATACATAAATCATACGCAGGAAGAGGAAGTCCCGCTTCTAGCGTTCTTAAACACTCTTCGCTTTTTGCGTTAAACTCATGAAAGAGCATCGCTGTGTCGGCTACTTCAAAGTTGTATTTGCTGAACTCTATCTCTGCTTCTTTATGCACATCACGGTAGAGTGTTTTGTTGCCATGTTTGTCTTCATTCCAAACGATGTCAAAAACAGTATCCACTCCTTGCAGGTACATCGCCAAACGCTCTGTTCCGTACGTAATCTCAACTGCAACCGGATTACACTCAATTCCGCCAACTTGCTGAAAATAGGTAAACTGTGTAACTTCCATACCGTTGAGCCAAACTTCCCAGCCAAGTCCCCATGCACCAAGTGTCGGAGATTCCCAGTTATCTTCTACGAAACGGATATCGTGTTGTGAAACATCAAGTCCTAAATATTCTAAAGATTTTAGGTATAACTCTTGAATATTGTCCGGTGAAGGTTTAATGAGTGCTTGAAACTGGTAGTAACTTCCAAGTCTATTTGGATTTTCTCCATAACGTCCATCAGTCGGACGGCGGGAAGGCGCTACGTACGCAACCGACCATGGAGTGGAGTCAAGTGAGCGAAGAAATGTAGCAGGGTGAAATGTTCCAGCCCCTGCAGGAATGTCGTATGGCTGAACAATATTACACCCCTCTTTCATCCAAAATTCTTGTAGTTTTAGTAGCATTTCACTAAAAGTAATCATATGTCGCCTCTCAAATAAATTTCGCAATTGTAACCACTCTGTGCTTGTTTATTCATAAATACAAGTGTATAATAAAGAAAAACAATGTGGTAAATTCATGTCAAAACTTATAATGTTTGTAGTAACTTCTTTTCTTTTCTTAGGATGCAGCGGTGGGGGTTCAGGTGGCTCTGGGGAGCCAATACTAGATATTCCTCCTCCTGTTGTGGAACCATCTATCCCGATGCTTGGCATCTTAATCAGTTATGATAATGTGGCTATCACTTCTAGTCAAGCATCTTGGAGTAACAAACTTTTTGGAAAAAATGACCATGAGCTAAATAACTACTATATTGAAGCTAGCCATGAAAACTTTGAGTTTACTAAAGCTACAGAGAATGACGGTATAGCGAATGACGGCATAGTTTCCGTACATCTTTCCAAGAACCATCCAAATACGGATATGGATAATTTCACACTCTTCTCAACCAATGTTTATCCTGACTTAAAAAGTGCTCTTGTAGCCTTGGATGGAGTTGTTGATTTTTCTAACTATGACGAAAATGCAGACGGTCATATTACACCTAATGAACTTCTTTTGACTTTTATTATGGCAGGCTATGAAGATGCCTATGAAGGACACCATGTTACTAATGGCGTTTGGGCGCATCAATATTGCATGACATCAACTTCAAACGTTCCTACGCTCGATGGAGTAACGCTTATGGGCTGTCCCAATGAAGGAAACTTTGCACTTTTTGGAGAGAGACATGACACGACACCATCCAATACGCATGATGCAACCATTGGTATTATTGCCCATGAATTGGGTCATTCTGCATTTCATCTTCCAGACCTCTACAATACAGTTGAAAATACTGGTGGCATAGGCTATTTTGGGCTTATGGGAGCGGGTACATGGGCACAGCAGAGTTCCAGTGAACAGCCAGGCAATACACCCACACACTTTTGTGCTTGGAGTAAATATTACAACGGCTGGATAACTCCAAAAGAAGTAAGTGGAAGCACAACTCTTACAGAGACAAGCTCTGTTAATTATGATGTCATAAAAATCCCCATAAACGCAACGAGTTACTATCTTTTAGAAAACAGAAATAACAGCGGTTATGACAAAGGGCTCTATATGCTTGATGGTGTTTTTGGCGGAGGAATGGCAATTTGGAAAATAGATGAAACAAAACTCACAAGCTACTACTTTGATAACAACACTGTAAATGCAGATACAGCCAATAAAGCCGTTGACTTAGTTGAAGCAAGACCAGGAACCATTGACGCACTCGCCGATGGCGGAGACGAAGATGCTCTTTTTTATCTTGAAAATGTTTCCAATTATGAAACTATTGTGACAAATATTTCATCAAGAGGCTCAGTTATGGGCCTTAATGTAAACTAAGGAATTGTTATGAAAACACTATTACTTTTCTTATTTTCTTCTGCCTTACTTTTTAGCGCTCCAGCATATGATGCAGTGCGAGAATTTACAAACGCAGACGGCACGACTTTTATGGCAAAAGGGCAAGGCAATCAACATCTTCACTGGATACAAACGCAAGACGGAGAGATTTTAAAATACAACGAAGTAACGAAAAATTTTGAGTATGCGAAAATAGAAAATAATGCACTTGTACCTTCTGGAGTAAAATACGAAAAAAACGACTCCAAAAGAGCAAGAGCTCTGCACCAGATAAACAAACTCGATAAAAGTGAACTCTCTAAGCTATGGGGTCAAAGACAAAAAGCCGCTCATGAAAGAGCAAAAGGCTTACTCCAAGATTAGTATTTAAAAGTCATGCCAACTTTTAAATACTGATTTTTTGCTGTGCTGTCGGGTTCATAATAATCATTCCCGCCACTGTGTTCAGTTCCTGAAGCTTTTATCTTTTGTTCTTCAACTTTCAACGCAATAAACATATCAAAAGTATTTGAAAATGTATATGTCAGAGGAATGGAAGCTTCCAAAACATCGACTCCGCCAAGAGTAAAGTCTAAATCAGGACTCGTTGCGCTCATAGCCGGATTAATAGCATATTTATATGCAAGATTAAGCCCAAGGTTTAGATTTTTTGTAATTTCCAGTCTCATACCAACCGTAGGTTTAAGATAGAACCAGTCATAAAGCTCTACCTGAGAAGCAGAAAGACTTCTTTCCCACATATAGTAACCCAAGCCAAGTCCATAGTTAACTTCCAATACATCGCTGAGAATATGATGCTTTGTGTATGTCATTTCTGTATCAACTATATAATTAGCCGTACTACTTACGTGACTTCCATACGGCAAGCCGCTGTTTAAGAGAGAACCTCTATACTCTGTGTTCCCGCCAAGTCCCAAAAAATTCACATCTATTTGACTATACGATCTTGTTCTTTTATCGAAAAGCAAAGCAAAATTTATCTCTGCCCCTGCCATCTCAGAAAAGTCAGACTTTTCACTGTCAACCAAAACACCGGCTTTGTTATACTCTCTGTAGTCCATATATTGCCCTACCAGAGCAATGGAATTTGTAAAACTTGGTGATGCAAAGAGAGCCTCTGCTGCTATTAAAAAACCTAGCGCCAAACATTTTTTCATGCCATTTTGCATACGATATCTCCTATGTTTTTATTGAGCGAAGCTGCCACAACAGAGCATTTTACTTTAAGTAAAAAACAGATGTTTTTTCTGTGCGAAGGAGTCAGGCACTCATAATTGCCCATCCCTTTCGATATCACCAAATCAGCCTCATCAAAAAGTTTTTGGGCATAAGCATTTGCTCTGCCGTATGCAAAGCCTGGAGTATTTACTCCGCTGTCAATCAACGTACAGAGTTCATCAAAGCCGGCTTCTTTTGCTTCGAGCATCGTTACGTCATTAATAATTGGATTGCCTCTTACAAAATAAATATACTCTGCGTTTGGGTAAAGCGTTTGGAGTGTTTCAATGAAGATATAATCAAAAATATGTTCTCCTGCATTGTCGCCTAAAACGACTACACGCTTTGCGGATGCCAGCTCTTTTTCAAGAAGTTCAAAGTCATTATAAGCAAACTCTGTATGAAAGACTTTACCGAGTTCCTCTTCCAAATCAAACGCAACCTCGGCTGCTAAATCTATAACATTTCCGGCAACGGCTATTTTTGTAGCAGTTAAGAGTTTGTGCTTTGAATGGAACAGTTTTTCTTTTAAAAGAGGGACGAATGAGAGTGCTTTTTGTGTCGAGAGTTTTTTAACCTCATCATACAAATCTGTTTTTTTGGCGATGAGAGCCATTTTTTCATAAACATCTGCGGCAATTTCGGGGGGATTGTTAGAAAAAGAGAAGCTTTCACTCATAAGCTCTACGGTAGAAGTAAGCTCTGTTTTTAAAGCTGGTGCTGCGTTTATGGCATCTGCAACACGAACGCTTTGGTTAATTATGCAGCCGACACAGGCTTCTTCTATTTTCATTAATTAGTATCTCACCTTACGCACTTTTGCAAAAAAGTTCGTAAGACTATCAGTAATTCTCGAAAACAGAGTTTTCGTAGCTTCAGGGGGTTGTAGGTGAAAAGCGTTAAGAAAAATCCAACTGCTTGGATTTTTTAGCTTTGGAACCAGAGGCTTTATGCCAAGCATAGCCGTCGGAGAAGTCCCTGCCACTAGAACGGACGCGTTCGTTTTAGTGTGCAACATTAATTAGTATGCTCTTCTATGGCTTTATTCCACATAAGTTTGTATTTTCTTCTCATAAATTCAACTTCTTGCTGAGAGAGTTTAAGCTGTTCTTGAAGGGTGTGGATTGTAACCCTGTCTTCATCGTAAAGCTCTTGTAAAGAACCAAGTGCTTCACGCAAGAACTCATTTTCCACTCGCACTGCTGCAAGTGTTTCATCCTTGGCATCGAGTACTTTTTCATGAAGGTTAATGATGGTACCTATAGTTTTTTCAACAAACTGAGGCTGAACCATCATTTCATGGGTATTGCGGGCCGAGAGTTCACGAAGTTTTGCAGGAACGACATCAGAAGTCCCTTTTGAAGGGTCTATCATTCTCACGCCGTTTTCTACTTTTACTGTAAGCTTATTACGTTCACACAAATCATCTATTGCTGATATATCTAAACCTGTTAACTCACTGTACTCTTCATCACTCATCCACTTCATCTGATACCTCTGGGTTAGAAAATTTACAGCTTAATTATTGTTTCAATCTCTTGTGAATCTATCTCAACTTTTTTTGCTTTAGCTATACGGTCTTCTTTTAATTTCATTGTTAACTCTTCATTGTCAAGAGCTAAAATCTGCATTGCCAAGTAAGCTGCGTTTATTGCACCTGCTTTGCCTATTGCCACTGTAGCAACTGGCATTCCAGCCGGCATTTGAACTGTTGAGAGAAGTGCATCAATCCCATTTAAAGCTGAAGCGCTCATTGGAACACCGATGATTGGTTTTATAGTTTTAGAAGATAAAACACCCGCTAAGTGAGCAGCCATACCAGCAGCAGCTATGAAAACTTGAGAGCCTTTTTTTTCAGCAGTTTCTATATATTCTTTCGTACGTTCCGGTGAACGGTGCGCGGAAGATATAATCATCTCATAGTTTACTCCAAATGCTTCTAGCGTGTCTGAACAAGACTTCATGACCTCAAAATCGCTTTTACTTCCGATGATTATAGATACAAACTTCATTACTTCATTTCCTTATGTTTTGGTTTGCGAATTATACATTTTATTTTGTTTAACATTTAGGATAAGTATCCATATCAGGATGTGCCGGAATTCTAAAAAAAGTGTAGGAAGGAAACTTTGTCGGCAGTGTTATAAGGTTCACATTTCCGCTATGAATCTCCTCCCAAATTTTTCCGTTTATTGCTTTGAGCTGTTTAAATTTCATAAACATTTTCCCATCTCTCTCATAGGTCGAACCGTACTCATTATCCACAAAGGCAATCTCGCTCTTTAAAGGAGCCACAATTTCGAGTTCATCTCCCGGCAATGTTTTATATTTACACAAGAAGTGTGTACCCTCTTCATTTGCCACACCGCTCACCTGGTGCGTTCCAAGCTGCATTGTAAAGTCCAGACTCTGAGTATCATGTTTTTCAAACGGACGGGAAACCAGGTAAGCATCGGTATAGCCGCGGTTTTGAAGTGACTGCAATTCATACTGATACTTTTCGCTCTCAAGTGTCCCCGCGTAATAATCATCAATCGCCATTCTATAAGCTTTAGCAGTAGTTGCGGCATAGTAAGCTGTTTTTGTACGTCCCTCTACCTTTATGGAATCTACTGCGCCGCTGTCTAAAATCTCTTGTATGTGCGAAGCAAGATTTAAATCTTTGGAGTTCATGATGTAAGTTCCGACACCTTCGTCCTCTTCAAGTCTAAAAAGTGTTCCCGTTTCAGGGTTAGCCGCGTACATCTCATAAGGGAAACGGCAATCGTTTGCACATGAGCCGCGGTTTGGAACACGACCGCTTTGAAGCGTTGAGATAAGACATCTTCCACTATATGCAAAACACATAGAACCATGTACAAAAACTTCAAGCTCCAAATCTGGCAGCTCTTTTTTTATCTCTTTAAGGTCTTTGAGTGAAATTTCACGCGCTGTAATAATACGCGTAGCACCCATGTCGTAGTAAACCTGCGCATCAAGAACATTCATAACATTTGCCTGTGTTGAAAGATGAAGAGGCATCTCTGGTGCTAGGTCGTGACAAAGCTTTAAAACACCGGGAGTCGCTACAATAAAAGCATCAGGCTTTAATTCTGCCATTGCTATGATGTGTTTTTTTAGAAGTCCCAGTTGGGAGTTAAAAGGAAAGCCGTTAATAGTCGCATAAACTTTTTTACCGCGAGCGTGGGCATAGGCAATACCCTCGGCAAACTCTTCCATACTAAACTCTTTACCCGAACGAATACGAAGTGAAAAGTGGCTTACACCGCCATATACGGCATCAGCACCAAAGTCAAGAGCGATTTTTAATTTTTCTAAAGTTCCGGCGGGAGAAAGTAATTCTACTTTTTGCATATGTTCTCATTTACATGCCCAAAGAAGAACTTTAGGCTAAATATTTTTATGAGATTTTAGCAAAGAAGAGTTACGAAGATGATTAAAAATTTAAACTACTGTCCAAACTGTGCCAATAAGGCTTCAATATCATCGTCTGATGCTAGGTCAGTATTTGTATCTCCTGCAATATGTGTTGCAGAAGAGACTCTTTTTTCATCGGCTACCTTGCCTTCAAAAAGCGTGTTCATGTATTTTGAAAGTGCGCGCATCACATTAATTACGCGCTCAATTTTTTGACGGTGAATATCTTGATACTGCATAATATCCATAACACTCATAATAGACTCACCGCTTGCCTGAAGAGTTTCCAAACTTTGAGCAGCATCGCTTAAAGCATCTTCATTTTTTTCAAGTTGCGTTTTAAAGACAAGAACATCCGGAAATTTTTCATTTAACGTTGTAAAAAGTTCTACATTAGAATTCAACACTTCTATGACTCTGTTTAAGTGTTCTTCTTTTTCCATCAATTCATTGCTGATTACATCAATAATATCAAAAATTTGAGTAGCCTTTTCTTCGCTCTCTTTTGTTACATCATCAAGCTGATGCACCATCTTATTTTCATCTGTTGGAGAGGGAGGTGTATTATCTTCATATTCATACTTAGAAGAAGCAGGCACTGTTTCTTGAACAAAAGAATCGTCTAAAGACTCCTCTTCAACCTCATCTTCGAGTTCATCAATATCCCCACTCATTAAAGCATCTAATTCTTCTTGAGTCATGAAAAAATCTCCGTTTTTTTAATTAGTTAAATTTATTAATTGTCACTATAATATCATAAATTGTATAAATGAGAGAAAAATGAAAGTCGATTTGCACAACCATACTATTCTATGTAATCATGCCGTTGGTGAGATGCGTGAATACATAGAAAAAGCCATAAATTCGGGCACAAAGTACTTTGGTTTTTCAGACCATGCACCTATGGATTTTGACCCGAAGTATCGTATGAGTTTCGAAGAAATGAAAAAATATGAAACAGACGTTTTAGCTCTTAAAGAACAATATAAAGAAAAAATAGAAATACTTCTTGGCTACGAAATAGACTATCTCGTAGGTCATATGGATAAAAGACTCTTTGATGCCAAAGTAGACTTTCTCATAGGTTCTGTACACTTTATTGGTGATTGGGGGTTTGATAATCCTGAGTTTATCGGCAAATATGAGCATGAAGATATAGATGAAATATGGCAAAAATATTTTAATGCCATAGAAGAGATGGCAAAAAGCAGACTCTTTGACATCGTTGGCCATTTTGACCTCATAAAAGTCTTTAAATTTATGCCAAACAAAAGCATCAATGTTATTGCAAAAAACGCCCTGATTGCCATCAAAGAAGCGAATATGGTCTTAGAAATTAACGGCTCAGGATTTAGAAAACCAATTGGCGAAGCTTACCCCTCCGTTTCTCTTTTAAAAGAGGCTTATACTCTAGGAATCCCGATAACTTTCGGCTCAGATGCTCATGCACCCGAGCAAGTTTCCATGTTTGCAAAAGAAATGGTACAAATGGCAAGAGAAATAGGCTACACGGAATGTGTAATCTTTAAAAATCGAAAAAGGGAGTTTGTTGCGTTTTAAGAGCTTATTTCTTTAAAACGCAATAATATATTAACTCTCTGTATTTACCAACCACATTGAGAAAATGTCTAAATAGTTCCAAAAAGATTCTATATACTCCGGTGTAATTCCTTCATCTACAAGAGCTTCTAAAAGTGGGATATAAAGAGAAAGCCAACTTTTTCTGCTAGCTTCATCTATTCTAAAAGGTGCATGACGACCAACCATTTGATGCGCACCGCGAGTTTGAGTAAAGTAATCCGGTCCGCCTGAAATCTCAACTAAAAAATCAAAAGCATGTTTTTTCGCCTCTGCGAAATCTTCTTCGTCATTCACAGGAAATAAAAAAGCTATATCACTCTCTTCTATCGCGTCATAGTGATCATAGACTAACTTTTTAAATCTCTCTTCGCCTACTTCATAGAAAAAACCCGGATGTGGTTTTGCTACAGGAGGTCTAACACCAATTTGACCATCTGTGATAGTAAGTTTCATCTGCATTCCTTTTTTTGAATTATTCTATTAAAAATTACGTTAGTTTTGTATAAATTAGAGACTAACTGCCACATTTGTTCACTCTCTGATTAATATCTGAGTTATTAAGGCTCACACATATTTCTAAAGATGTATTTAAAGGTTACATTTGTATAATGTTCCATATTAATTTTAAAAAGGAAATAACACATGGGAAAATATATAGAATTAACAGGTGCAGATTTTGAAGCAACACTTTCAGAAGGTGTATCTTTAGTAGACTTTTGGGCACCATGGTGTGGACCTTGTCGTATGATTGCTCCGATTATTGAAGAATTGGCTGCAGACTTTGACGGTAAAGCTAAAATCTGCAAAGTAAATACTGATGAAGAGCAAGATATTGCTGTAAAATTTGGTATCCGTTCTATTCCAACTATCATGTTCTTCAAAAATGGTGAAATGGTAGATCAAATCGTTGGAGCACAATCAAAACAAGCTCTAGCAGATAAAATAAACGCATTATTAGCGTAATCTCAAGGTTCCTTTAGTGGCTAGAGGGGGAGGTAGAAGCCTCTTTTCTCTCTCTACTTTACTTGCCTCTTTCTTTGGTGCAGCTATGATTGCTGCAGCATTTGCATACTTCAACTACAAATTTTCAGAATACAAATTCATAGATTTTAAAGAGTGGATTTTTTATGAAAAAAGTGATATTTTTGTTCCAGACAAAGAGAAATATATCGTTGTTTTTTACTCCTCTAAAGACGCTAACACAATGGAACAACTTTCAAATATAAATTTACCGCTGCCTATTCTTGCAATTGATTACTATAATGAAGTACAAGAAAACAGTCAAAATACTACATTTTTACGAAGCGGCACAAAAAACTCTCTAAGCTTCATTCAACGATTTAATATCTACGAATCCCCATCTATTTTTTTTATAAAAAAATCAAAAGACTCTCTTTATAAACAAGATAGTATGATACGAAAACTCGATAATTTGGATGAATTATCTAGAGTAGTCGAATCACTCTAACTCGCAAGAGTTTAGCTTTAGTGACCCAAACGGTCTTAGCGTAGGTTGCAGAATTATTTCTGAAACCGTACAAATAAAGTGGTGATACGAAAACTTGATAATTTAGATGAATTATCCAAAGAAATAGATAACTTATAAAACAGAATTAAGGAATGTAAATGATTTTAGATTGTGCTATTATAGGTGGTGGACCGGCTGGTCTTACTGCCGGACTCTATACTACTAGAGGCGGCTTAGAAAACGTAAATATGTATGAAAAGGGTATGCCTGGCGGCCAGATTACTCAAAGTTCAGAGATAGAAAACTATCCTGGTGTTACAGGTGAGATTTCTGGAATGGATTTAATGATTCCGTGGCCTGAACAATGTCAAAAATTTGGTTTGAAGCATGAAATGGTTGAAGTTACTCGCGTAAGCAAAGACGGCGATGTTTTCAAAATACATAGAAATGATGGAAAAACTGACGAGGCATACAGCGTAATTATAGGTACTGGTTCACGTCCTCGTCGTGCTGGATTTGCAGGTGAAGATGAATTTTTCGGCCGTGGAGTAAGTACATGTGCAACATGTGACGGTTTTTTCTACAAAGGGAAAGAAGTTGCTGTTGTAGGCGGTGGTGATACTGCACTAGAAGAAGCTCTTTACTTAGCAAAAATATGTGCGAAAGTTTATCTCATTCACAGACGTGACACTTTCCGTTCTGCTCCAAACACTGTTGAGAGAGTGAAAAGAACTGCAAATATTGAGCTTGTACTTAACTCAGTTCCAGATGAAGTATATGGTGATAAAATGGGTGTAAACGGTCTTAAAGTAAAAAACAACGCGGGGGAAATCCGTGATATCGTTGTTCCTGGTGTATTTACTTTTGTCGGTAATGACGTAAATAACCAAACACTTATTCAAGAAGACGGGAACTTTTTATGTGATATGAACAGTGCCGGCGAAGTAATTGTAGACATAAGCATGAAAACTTCAGTACCTGGTCTTTTTGCAACCGGTGATATGCGCATTGCCGCTCCAAAACAAGTTGTAAGTGCAGCTGGTGACGGTGCTGTTGCTGCCCTTCAAGCGATTACTTATGTAGATGAGCTTCTTAACCAC
>VMSZ01000015.1 GCA_013791885.1 Sulfurimonas sp.
TCACAAACGCAGTTTCAAAATTTCATGGTGAAGTTGCAAACAGAATGTGGAAAGATTGTGTGGGACGCTCAGAAATCACCTACATCACAAATGCGCAAAACAGACGTTTTTGGATGGATAAGGGGATGCGATCTGCTTTAGATGAACATGAAGATTACGCTTTGACTGCACGTAAAAAACATCTTAAACGTCTTTTGTTTGATGAAGTGGCAGACCAGACCGGAAAAATGTTTGACCCTGATGTTCTCACTCTTGTATGGGCACGCCGTTTTGCAGAGTACAAACGTCCGGGACTCGTCAAAAAAGATTTTGCGCGTTTTAAAAAGATGCTTGAAAATGAAGAACGTCCGGTTCAAATCATTTGGGCAGGCAAACCTTACCCGTTTGACACAAACGCAGTCAACACTTTTAATGAACTCATTCATATCAGTCACAATATTAAAAATATGGCTGTACTCATAGGCTATGAACTCGAACTCTCCCGTACTTTAAAATACGGAAGCGATGTTTGGCTCAACACTCCAAGAGTATCACGTGAAGCAAGTGGGACAAGCGGTATGAGCGCGAGTATGAACGGTTCTATTCATCTCTCAACAAATGACGGCTGGCACCCTGAGTTTGCAAAAGACACCTGCAACTCTTTTACAATTCCAGATATTGACCATACTCTTCCTATTGAAAAGCAGGATGAAGAAGATAACAAAAACATGATGAATATTCTTGAAAATCAAATCATACCTATGTATTATGATAAACCGGAGAATTGGACACAGATGATGAAAAGTGCTATGAACAATGTACTTCCTGCGTTTGATTCGGGACGTATGGCGCATGAGTATTATGTAAAAATGTACGACTTAGGAAGAGATAATGACAAGTAATATTGAGTTTATGAGCGGAGTTAAAGGTTTAAAAGATATTGATGTTACGGGTAAAAGAGTACTCATTCGAGTTGATTTCAATGTTCCTATGGATGCGCAATTCAACATAGCAGACGACAGACGCATCCGTGCGGCTTTGCCTACCATTAACTATTGTATTGACCACAACGCCTGCTCCATTACCCTTGTGAGCCATTTTGGAGACCCAAAAGGCGGTTATGAAGAGCGTTTCAGTCTCAGACATATTCAAAAACGTCTTGAGAGGCTGTTACAAAAAAAAGTGGAGTTTATTGAAGATTTTGAAAATGCCCATGCTGAAATAGCAAGCTGTTCTCTTGAGCGTGTTTTTTTACTTGAAAACATCCGCTTTCATTCAGGTGAGAAAAAAAATGACGCAGAACTTTCAAAAAAACTCGCCTCCATTTGTGATGTCTATGTGAACGATGCTTTTGGAACTTCTCACAGAAAACATGCTTCTACTTATGGCATTAGCGAATATGTATCTATCTCTGTTGCGGGGTTTTTAATGCTCAAAGAGATTGCTGCGTTTAGTAAAGCTTTAGAAAAACCGGTAAAACCGATTGCTTTAGTTATAGGCGGCGCAAAAATTTCTTCAAAAATCACCCTTCTAAGCGCTGTTATGCCTAAAATAGACAAGCTTATTATTGGCGGAGCTATGAGCAATACCTTCCTTCACGCAATGGGCTGCGATATGCAAGCTTCACTGTTTGAGCCGGAGTATCTTGAGACTGCGTTAAAAGTCCTTGACGAAGCTAAACGCAACAAGGTAAAAGTTTATTTGCCTGTTGATGTTGTCATAACGGATTCCGTAGAACACCCCATAGATATAAAAGTTGTCCCTGCCCAAGATGTTTTAGAAGGTTTTTCTGCTGTTGATATCGGTCCTGCAAGTGTCAAACTCTTCCATGAAGCCATAGAACTCTCCAACACAATTATTTGGAACGGACCTGTCGGTATGTATGAAGTTGAAAAGTTTTCAAAAGGAACTTACAAACTTGCAAACGCAATCGCAGACTCTTATGCTTACACTATTGTCGGAGGCGGAGATACTGCTGACGCTGTAGAAAAAGCAGGAGAATCCCAAAACTTCAGCTTCATCTCAACAGGCGGAGGAGCAAGTTTAGAGCTTCTTGAGGGTAAAATATTGCCTGGATTTGAATTACTAAATAGATAAGAAAAGGTTACACAGATGAACACCGAGACCGTACTTACTTCGCTTGAGAAACACTTTCAAGCCATAGATAAAATTATTCTCTCGCGTCAGGACGCCATCACAGGTCTACTTCCGGCAAGTACTGCCGTCAATGCTCACGGTGACTACACCGATGCCTGGGTACGAGATAATGTTTACAGCATTATGAGCGTTTGGGGACTTGGTTTATCTTATAAAAAATTCTATCCTGAGCATCATAGAACATATCTGCTCTCTCAAAGTGTAGTCAAGCTTATGCGCGGTCTCTTAAACGCAATGATGCGCCAATCTGACCGTATTGAAGCCTACAAAAAAACAAATAATCCTACCGATGCACTTCATGCAAAATATGGAACATCAACGGGTTTGGCTGTTGTCGGCGATGATGAATGGGGACACCTGCAGCTCGATGCAACTTCCATTTTTATTTTAATGATTGCACAAATGACCGCTTCCGGATTACGACTTATCTACACCATGGACGAAGTCAACTTTGTACAGAATCTTGTACACTACATCAGCCGTACTTACTGTACTCCGGATTACGGGATTTGGGAACGAGGCAATAAGATAAATCACGGCACGACCGAGATAAACTGCAGTTCTGTTGGTATGGCAAAAGCGGCGCTCGAAGCTATCAACGGTTTCAACCTTTTTGGAAATGTCATTAGCAATGAAGCCGTCATACATGTCGTTGCGAATGATATAGCACGCTCGCGTTTTACCCTGCACTCTCTTTTACCACGAGAATCCAATTCCAAAGAGACGGATGCTGCACTGCTGAGTATCATCGGCTATCCTGCCTACGCTGTGGAAGATGAGACAATTCTCAAATGTACACGCGACAAAATAATCAAAAAACTTGCCGGGAACTACGGCTGTAAGCGTTTTTTACTCGATGGCCATCAAAGCAGTATTGAAGATGAGAACAGACTGCATTATGAACCTTCTGAACTGCGTGAATTTGAGCACATAGAGTCTGAGTGGCCGCTCTTTTTTACCTACCTGCTTCTTGATGCGCTGATGCGTGAAGATAAAGAGGAAATTCAAAAATATAAAGAAAAACTAGAACCGCTTTTTGTAGAAGAAAATGGCATTAGACTCTTGCCTGAACTCTACATTGTTCCCAAAGAACTTATTGAAGCAGAAAAAGAAAACCCCGGTTCTCAAAAGCGCATAGCAAATGAAAACCTGCCTTTGGTTTGGGCACAAAGTCTTTATATGCTCTGTGACATGATTATGGAAGGCGTTTTAGATACTAGCGATATTGACCCGCTTCACAGACGTAAGCGCATAGGACACAAACGCAGCACCTACCCTATGGTGGCAGTTTTAGCTGAAAACAAAACAGTGCAGGAAAAGCTTCTCTCTCTTGGTATTAACTCTCAAACGCTTGAAGATGTCAAGCCCATAAGAGTATCGCATGCTTGCGAACTCTCAGAGATACACACCTATCTTGGTAAAAATGAAAAACTTTCTCTCACCGGCAGACCGTTACTTGTCACAAGGACGATTACTACAGCACGCATGCACTTGCTTCAGGGACAAAAAACAGTTTTTCTTCCATACTATTTTAACCCGCAAGGTTTTTATTTTTCTTATGACAATATTTTACTGGCAGAACATTTTCGTGCCTCTTTAACTTTTCTTACAAAACATTGGGACCAACCGGGACAACCGATTGTTCCTTTTCTTGTACGCGAAGGTATGCTCAGTCACAAAACCCAGGAATTTGTTTTAGAGCTTCTTCGTGATTTACAAAATGGTCAAAGCGATGGTGTAAAAGTCCTAACAGCTCCGCTTGAACAACTTCTCTCGACCGCAGACATGGAAAGAATAGATAATTTATATGGCTACACACTTAAAGATATACAGCTTGATGCACTAAAGCAGAGAAGCTGCATTGCATCGGAAAGCGCAAATAACACTAGACCTTTAAGTCCGCAAGAGCTTTATGATATTGAAAATGAGAAAGAAGTTTTTTTAACAGATCTTCTCTTTTCAAGCGAGAACCGTTGTCAAAAAGCACATGCACTCAGTCTGTTATACAAACGTCACGGTGGCGATTATAAAATCTTTTGGCAAGAAGAAGAGTTTACTCTTGCTTTTATTGCAAAACAGCACTACGAAATGGCATCACAATGCCATGACTGGGCTGTTGCAAGACGTTTGGCAGATATAAGCGGTAAATTTGATGACCGATTGGAAGATGTTTTACTTGATATTATTATCTCCCAAAAACGCCTGGCTGTTGGACGTGCCTACAGTGAAAAGGCAACATTTTCCAAACCACACGATAGCCACTTGATAGTAAATACTATTAAAGAATTTTGTGGCAATAATGTTGCTGAAGGTGTTTTAACGCAGGAGATAATCCTGCATCTTGGTCATCTTATCCGTATTGAACCAGAGCTTTTCAGCAATATTATAACTCTTCGTACATGGTACTTTGTTCAGCTGCTTGTTGGTCAAATTAGTAGAGAAAGAGAATTATCCATCGGCGATGCCTATGAAATTTTACTTGGTTTTGCACCGCATGATATCTATAATCGTTTGCGAGCTATTCTACAATCTTTCACCAAAGAGGTCAAAGAGTTACGACAACTGGAACATTTAAGTGGTTCAGGCATAGAAAATTTTGAGCAGATACAAGCCCAGCATAAAGAAACAAAAGATTTTCAAACAGATGATTGGGCACTTTGGAGAGAACATTCTGGGATGATAAGCGGACTCCCCCGAACTTTTTACAAAGGCATCTGGCATCTTCTGCATCAATGTAAAGGTTTAGTCATTGGAGATAAATATAATATCCAAAGCCGTATAGGCTCTGAAACTACGTATGAGTCTACTGCGGGTGAACGAAATTTTGAGCTGCGTATTGATTCACTCTTGCAAAGTATTGATGCACCTGATTACCGTCAATTAAATATAGAGCTCATTGAAGCTCTTGCAAAAATATTCAGACAGACGCCTGAGCTGAAAATTGATAACGACATTATTCTTGATGTTTTGATTGGCTATGCCGTAAGAATTGCTTGGAATAGCCATAATGAAAGTGCTAACTATGATGAACAAAAAGCTCAGGCTTGGGAGAATTTTTACAAACTTTCCCCGCAAGAGACAGAGAAAAATTTTGTAGATGCATTTGTTTATTTATTAACATCTCAAGAATCCTAATTGATGTTACACTCTCAAGCGAACAAGTCCTCTTGAGAGGCAGGGACAAATGTCCCTTGCAACCCCCTAAAGCTACCCGCATCTGCCGGATACGGGAGAAAACAGATCTTAAAAAAAGGTGAAACATGATACTTGCAGGCGATATAGGCGGAACTAAAACGAATTTGGCGTTGTATGAAGTCATAAATGGCACTTTAGTTATTAAAACGCAGCAGCAATTTTCAAGTCAGGAGTTTGCAACATTCGGTGAGATTATTTCCAAATTTTTAGAACTCACTTCTCCTGAGGCCATAAACGCAGCCTGTTTTGGGATTGCAGGACCCATTATAGACGGGCATTGCCGTACGACAAATCTGCCGTGGAATATCAGTACAGCTGAGTTGCAAAAGCTCTTAAAAACTCCAAATGTGCGTTTGCTCAATGACCTTGAAGCCACGGCTTACGGGATGTTGTACCTGCCAAAAGAAGAGTTTGTTGAACTCAATCCAAACGCAGTCTTTAAAGATGCAAACCGGGCTGTAATTGCTGCTGGAACAGGTCTTGGCGAGGGAATGCTTTTTTATGATGGACAAAACTATCATCCAAGCGGTTCCGAGGGCGGTCACTGTGACTTTGCACCGCTAAACGCAGAGCAGGACAAACTTCTTGTGTGGCTCAGAGAGCGCTACCCTGCTCATGTGAGTTATGAGCGTATTCTCTCAGGTCCGGGAATTTATACCTTGTATGAATTTTTAAAAGAGAGCGGTTTTGCTCCCGAGCCTTTGGCTATGCTAAATATTCCTGAGGGGAAAGACAAAAGTGCGCTTGTAAGTAAATGTGCTTTGGAGCTAAAAGACCCGCTTTGCTCTAAAACTCTAGAACTTTTTGCCGAAATTTATGGAGCAGAAGCAAGCAACCTTGCACTCAAGAGTCTCTCTTTGGGCGGTGTTTATATGGGTGGCGGGATAGCTCCGAAAATTTTACCAATTCTTACAAATGAGCACTTTATGCGAGGCTTTTTAGCTAAAGGACGTTTTGAAGAACTTCTGGGCACAATGCCCGTTAAAATATCTTTAAACGCAGAGACAGCCCTTTTGGGTGCGGCACATTTTGCACAAGATAAACTTTAAAAATTCGTTATAATTTAACATAATATACAGGAGAAACAATGGCACACGAAAACGCAGGAAAAATAGTAAAAAAAGAAGATTTGATAGACGTTGATGCTCTTTTAAAGGCATATTATAACGATAAACCGGATGTACAAATTGTTGAACAAAAGGTTGCGTTTGGAACATCGGGACACCGTGGAACTTCTTTGAAAAAAAGTTTTAACGAAACGCATATTTTAGCCATTGCACAAGCTCTTTGTGACTACAGAAAAGCGCATGGTATTAAAGGAGAACTTTTAATTGCAAAAGATACGCATGCTCTCTCAACTCCGGCACAAGAAACAGCGCTGAGAGTCTTTGTAGCCAATGGAGTAAAATGTGTTATTGCCAAAGACGGAGGCTATACGCCAACGCCTGTTTTATCTTTTAGTGTCATTGAAGCCAACAAAACGAGTAAAGAACTTTGTGACGGTGTGGTTATCACGCCTTCACACAATCCTCCCCAAGACGGCGGTTTCAAATACAACCCATCCAATGGCGGTCCGGCAGATACAGACATCACTTCCGTCATTGAAGCAGAGGCAAATAAATACATTCAAAATGAGCTTGAAGGCGTAAAAACAGTAAGTTTAGAAGAAGCCTTGGCAAAAACTCTCGAGATGGATTTCATCACGCCTTACGTTAAAGCGCTTGACACAATCATCGACATGAAACTCCTCCAACAAAGCAAACTCAAAGTAGGCGTTGATCCACTTGGCGGCTCAGGTATTGCGGTCTACAAAAAAATCAATGAGATTTATGGCCTGAATCTAGAGATAGTCAATGACAAAGTTGACCCTACTTTTAGTTTTATGTCTTGTGACCATGACGGAAAAGTTCGTATGGACTGCTCGTCGCCGTATGCTATGGCTTCACTCGTAAGCCTCAAAGACAAGTTCGACCTTGCGTTTGCAAACGACCCTGACTTTGACCGTCACGGTATCGTCACACCAACAGGACTTATGAATCCAAACCATTATCTCTCCGTGGCCATCTGGTACCTTTTTCAAAACCGTGAAGGCTGGAGCAAGGACCTCAAAATTGGAAAAACTTTAGTTTCGAGTTCTATGATTGACCGTGTGGCTGAGTCCATCGGCAAGCCTTTGGTCGAAGTACCTGTGGGCTTTAAATGGTTTGTGGACGGGCTTTGTGATGGAACTGTCGGTTTTGGCGGTGAAGAGAGTGCGGGTGCTTCGTTTTTACGTAAAGACGGAAGCGTCTGGTCGAGTGACAAAGATGGAATTATTTTAAATCTTTTAGCTTTTGAGATTACAGAAAAACTCAAAAAAGACCCTTCTGTGATTTACAGAGAACTTGAAAAACAATTTGGTGTCTCTTACTACGAGCGTGCCGATGCCGTAGCAAACGCAGAGCAAAAAGCAAAACTCAAAAAACTTTCACCAAATGACATCACTTCAAAAACTCTTGCAGGCGAAGAGATTACGGGCATCTACACAAACGCAAGCGGAAACAACGCTCCAATCGGCGGACTAAAAGTTACAACAAAAAACGGCTGGTTTGCCGCACGTCCATCAGGAACGGAAGATATTTACAAAATATATGCTGAGAGTTTTATCTCAAAAGAGCATTTAGCTCTTTTACAAGAAGAAGCGAAGGCCTTAGTTTTAAGCGTAATTGCTTAAACGCAGAGTTCTTATCTGCGTTTGACTCTTCACTCTTCACATGACTCAGCGTTCCATCTGGGGAGAGATGGAGAGAGAAACCTCCTCACTCCAAATTTGATATAGAGTCTTGGAACTTTTATTTCAATCTCTCTAAAAGTTCCAAGGCACTCATCTCAAATTTAGAAAAAGCGAACCACTTTTTACCTAAATCTTTAATACTCGCCCCTATGTGGTATATCTCTGTGTTATCAATTATCATAAATCTATCGTGGGCATTTTTGAATTCTTTTAGTTCTATGTTTTTATATTGTGATTTATATTTTTGATAATCAAGTTTGAGTTGCTTTGTGATGGTGTGGGAGTAGATTATTATTTTAAGATTTGGATATTTGCTAAAGAGTGTAAAAACACCCTCATCTATGTAGTTATCTATGAGAACAATTTCATTTTTTGCACTTTTGAGTAAATTATTTACAAAAACATAAGCATCGTAAATCTCTCCATCGAAGAATATCCCTTTAGATGGTTTCATTGAATTATCTTTAATGAGGCTCGAAATATTTTCTACTTTTAATTTTAAAAATGCTACGACATTTTCAAGCTCTTTAAATCTTTCATGTGTGATTTTTTCAGAGTTTATCACATAGCCGTCAGAAATATAGCCCTTAAGTACAGATGTCGCCCATTGTCTAAATCTCACACCCTTTTGAGATTTAACCCTATAACCGACGGAGATAATGACATCTAAGTTGTAATACTCAACATCTCTTCTAACTTCTCTTCCACCTTCATTTTGAACTGTCGCAAATTTTGCGACAGTTGAATTTTTCTCCAACTCACCGTCACTAAACACATTGCTAACATGCTTCCCGATGGTTTTAACATCTCGTCCAAATAGTTCAGAGATTTGATTTCTATTGAGCCAAACTGTTTCATCGTTTATAGATACATTCAGCTCCAACTCACCGTCATTGTAAAGAACTACATCAGATTTGTTTTGCTCATTCATTTTGTTTCCTCAGATATATTTTTTACTATATCTCAGAAGTAAAGTAAACATAAAAAGTATGTCAGTTTGTTATATTTTTCTAGTGCCCCCTCAAGAGAGATGGAGAGAGAAAAGATTTTCGTTGAAATTTAGAGTATATTATTTTTTATAAAAGTGGAGATTCATTCTCTGGGGTGTATTTTAAGTGATATGCATTCCCATCGAGGACGATGGGAACGAGAAATCGTGAGCAATAATTTTCCCGATAGGGTAAATTATTGGTCTCCTCGTACTTGTTATGTGTTTAATTTTTGAGAGTGTCTTTTACACTATAAATGATCTTCAACCTATCGTCTCCTGCATTAACTTTATAATCAGGTACAAAAATCTCTAACCCATAGTTCATTAGGTTTGCCCTAGTTGTTTTTTCTTTTGATGAAACTTGTGCATCAATCATCTCTACATAGGGAACAAGTTGTTTGGCATAAGAAGAAATATTTGTAATTGTAAAATTTTCTTCGATAATCTTGTCTAATAGTCGTTCCTCCATTCCTCTGTCTTCTTTATATTTTGGAAAATAAAATTTCAATAATGCTTGAAGAGTATCAATATTTAGTTCAGTACCTACAAATTCTCCAGCTTTCTTTGATTCTTGAATTGTAAGTTTTTGATAATTATCTGCTTGATGTTTTACTTCTTGAAATTGTATGTCAGCATCTTCTAGTTTTGCACTTATTAAATAAAGTTTTCTTTTTAACTTTTTATCCAATTCTTGATTAGCTTTATATCCTAGTTGATGTTCTATCGCAGCCCATGTATGCATTAATGAAGTTCGTATCTGTATTTCAATTTTTATATCTTCAAGACCTTTATAATTAGGAGTAACACACCATGAGCTATCAATTTTAATAATTAAATGATTTGAACGATATCCAAATTCATTTAATTCTAGTTTATCAGATTTGTTTTCAGTTTCTTGTATGCTAAAATTATCTTCTATTATTTTTTGAACTTTTTCAATATCATCTAGATAATATAAAATAATTCTAATACCGCAAAAATCTTCATTATCTGCGAATGGATTTTCGTAGTCTTTCCTAGTTATTTTGTTATAAAATGAATCAAAATCTTTTATTCTACTTGACACGGTTAAAAAAGGTATATCATTATCATTAAGGAATTCATTTATAGCCCCCTTAATATTTCGTTCTGCTCGTTCATAATTAGGCAATTTATTTTTATATTCTTGATAAATACTTTCTTTGTTCATAATTAAGTTGTCCTTAGTAGTTGCTTTGTCACATAACGGGGGCGCGGGTCACCGACTCCCGAATAAAAAATTTTAATTTTTTGTTTGGGTGCTCGGTGCATCCGCTTGTTATCTGGCGCTGTGCGACAGATGACCAGTGGGCGTTCAGCCCGCGCCCCCGTTATCCGGTCGCGTAGCGAGCGGATAACTATTTATTCAACCACATTATATAAAGAACAACCTGAAATAACATAAACAACTTCCATCGTTCCCATCGTCCTCGATGGGAATGCCTATCACTCAATAATGCAGAGAAGTAATTAAAAAAGATATCTACACTCCCACGCAGAGCGTGGGAGCGAGAAGACCCTGAATCGAGTTCAGGGTGACGATGAGAGGGGGTTTTAGGATTTTAGAGCCGCAAGTGCCTCTTTAGTTATTGTGGTAATCTCTTTAAAATTGCCCTCTTTTATGAGGTCATTTGGGACAATCCAGCTTCCGCCTATGCATAAAACATTTTCAAGGGCCAAGTACTCTCTTGCGTTTGCTGCGTTTATGCCGCCTGTTGGGCAAAAAACGACATCTTTAAAAGGTGCGCCGAACGCTTTAAGTGCGCCTATGCCACCGACTATATTTGCAGGGAAAAGTTTAAACGCATCATAACCGTACGCCAAACCCTGCATAATCTCACTCGCTGTTGCTACACCCGGCAAAAGTGGAATGGAGTTTTTATAGCTTGCTAATTCCTGCGTTAAACCCGGGCTTATGGCAAAAGTCGCTCCTGCGTTTTCTACCATCTTAAACTGCTCTGCGTTTAAGACCGTTCCTGCACCCGTCACTGCGTTTGGAAACTCACGTGCCACTGCGTTTATGGCGTCAATTGCGCAAGCGGTTCTGAGGGTGATTTCAAAAATATTGACGCCTCCAAGAACTAAGGCTTCACACAAACGCAGTGACTCTTCTACGCTGTCAACACTAATGACAGGAATTATTTTTGAGACAAGCATGACCTCTCTGGCACTTAACATAACTCTTCTCCAACAATACTAAATGTACAAGCACCCTCTTCTGCAGAATTTACACTATGGCGCATCATGCTAAAAAGTTCTCGTCCTACTCCGTGCATATTTGCACTCAAATTCGGTTGTTTTAGCACACGGTTACGAAGAACAATCTCGTCAATATCTACACTTAAAACGCCGCGTTCACAGTCAAGCGTTATCATGTCGCCGTCTTTAATTTTCCCAATCACACCGCCATCTTTGGCTTCTGGGCAGAGGTGAATGGCGGAAGCAACTTTTCCTGAAGCCCCCGACATTCTGCCGTCTGTAATGATGGCGACTTTAAAACCTTTGTCTTGCAACGCACCCATAGATGGAAGCAGACCGTGAAGTTCCGGCATACCGTTAGATTTTGGACCCTGATACGGAAGAACCGCCACAAAATCCATCTCTAATTCACCTCTTTTAAAGGCTTCTTTAAGTGCTTCTTGCGAGTGGAAAACTTTTGCAGGTGCGCTAATAATTCTGTTTTCCTCTTTAAGTGCTGACGTTTTAATGACACTGCGTCCAATGTTTCCATCAAGAACTCTCAGGCCGCCTTCTTTGTTAAAAGGCTCTGCTACTGTACTTATGACAGCAGAGTCACTGCTTCTTGAAGATGATGGTTTAAAACGCAGCTCTCCTGCGTCTAAGTAAGGCTCTTGAAGATAATTACTCAAACCTTTTCCCATAATGGTATTCACATCTTCATGCAAAAGTCCTGCGTTTAAAAGCTCGGCAATTACAACTGCCATGCCTCCGGCGCTGTGAAAGTGATTGACATCCGCACTTCCGTTTGGATACATTTTACATAACAGCGGTGTCATCTGCGAGAGTGCGTCAAAGTCATCCCATGTAAGCTGAATACCGCATGAACGTGCCATGGCTACAAGATGAAGCGTATGGTTTGTAGAACCGCCCGTTGCCAAAAGCCCAATCACTGCGTTTACTAAACTTTTTTCATCGATGAGCTTGCCTATTGGCATATAATTCTCACCTAAAGGAGAAAACTCTAAAAGTTTGAGCGCTGCGGCTTCTGTCAACGCATCTCTAAGCGGGGTGTTTGTATTTACAAATGAACTCCCAGGAAGATGCAGTCCCATAATCTCCATCAACATTTGGTTCGAGTTTGCAGTTCCGTAAAATGTACAAGTTCCAGCGGAGTGGTACGAAGCGCTTTCCGCTTTTAAAAGTTCATCTTCACCAACTTTTCCCTGTGCGTAATCTTGACGAATGGCGGCCTTTTCAGAGTTGCTGATACCTGATGGCATTGGTCCGGCTGGAGCAAAAACAACAGGCAAGTGTCCAAAATTCATAGCCCCTATAAACATTCCCGGTACTATTTTGTCGCAAACGCCGAGCATAATTGCTCCATCAAACATATTATGAGAAAGTGCCACAGCCGTACTCATAGCAATCGTGTCACGAGAAAAAAGACTCAGTTCCATTCCCGGCTGTGACTGCGTTACACCGTCACACATAGCAGGAACACCGCCTGCAAATTGGGCTGTTGCCCCTTGAAGACTCAAAGCTCGTTTAATCAATGAAGGATAAGTAACAAAAGGTTGATGCGCAGAGAGCATGTCATTATAGGCTGAGACTATGGCGATATTTTCTTTTTGCATTGACTCAAGCTGCTGTTTTTCATGTGCGGAACACGGTGCCATAGCATGTGCTAAGTTACTGCATCCAAGATGTGCGCGCTCAACTGTTTTATGGTGTGCTTCATCTATGCGTTTGAGATAAACTGCACGAGATTTTTGTGAGCGCTCTATAATATTTTGCGTCACTTCAACTAAGGTCGGATGTAATTTAATCTGCATAGTAAACCTCTAAGAGTGGAGTTTTTTGCTGCATCATGGCAACAATCGGCATATTGACAACATCATCTGATTTAACAGCTTTTTGAAAAACTTCTTTTTTCGCTTGACCTTCAATATGTAAAATCAAGTTTTTTGAGCTCAGTAAAAAAGAGCGTGAAAGTGTTATGCGCTCTCTTGGTTCTAAAACAGCAGTTGTAGCACAACATAAATCATTTGTATTTAAAGCAAACGCAAGTTCGCTTGAATGAGGAAAAAACGATGCTGTGTGGGCATCTTCTCCCATTCCAAGAACGACAACATCAAGCTCGTGTGAGAGACCGTGTAAAGCAACTTCCAAACTTACCACGGCATCTTTCGCTCGGATTGCACTGTTTTTTAGAGGAATAAATCTCGCTTTTGTAGCGTGATTTTGAAGAAGATAATCTTGTACCATTTTTTGATTGGAGTTGGGGTTGCTTGGATCTACCCAGCGTTCATCCACTAAAGTAACACGTACTTTTTTCCAGTCAAATTTTATGTTCGAAAGCGCGTTTAAGAGATTTTTAGGAGTTGAGCCGCCTGAGAGAACCAAAGTCGCATACCCTTTGGTCTCGATGGCAAAAGCCAAATCATCAATTATTTTTTGTGACAAAGCTTCGACGAGTTTTTCTTTTGAGCTAAACTCGTTGAGTGTATAGTAATTATTCGCCATACCAACTTCTCCCATCTTTTTCTATCATTGCAATAGAAGCAGCCGGGCCGTTTGTTCCGGCAGGATAAGGTTTTGGTTTTATATTATTCTCAGCCCAGCCGTCCAAAATAGTATCTGCCCAAATCCATGCAGCTTCTACTTCATCGCGACGCATAAACAGTGTCGGGTTATTTCGTACTACATCAAGTAAAAGGTACTCATAGGCATCCGGAACTCTTGGCGCATTTTCCGCTACTTTAAGGTCAAGTTTTACTTTTTGAAGACGCATACCGTCTGTTAAACCTGGGGTTTTGTTCATAACAAACATAGAAATACTCTCATCCGGCTGCAAACGAATAACAAGCTTATTGCTGTCTATGCACGAGCCTTTGTTTGGAAAAATAGAGTGAGGAATCTCTTTAAAATCAACTACAATTTCACTGTAACGTTTACTCATGCGTTTGCCTGTTCTGAGGTAGATAGGAACATTATGCCAACGCCAGTTGTCAATGTCTACGCGAAGAGCCGCAAAAGTTTCCGTGTCACTGTTTGGACTTCCGCCCTCTTCTTCAAAAAAACCAGGAACTGCTTCTTTTTCAATTGCGCCTGCACTGTATTGACCACGTACGGTTTTTGTTTTTAAATCATCGCCTTCAATTGGACGAAGTGAGCGAATAACTTTAAGTTTTTCATCACGAACACTGTTTCCATCAAGTGAACAAGGCGGTTCCATTGTGACTAAACACAGAAGCTGCATAAGGTGATTTTGAATCATATCACGCATTGCCCCGTACTCATTGTAATAATCCCATCGACCTTCAAGACCAACACTCTCAGCCACGGTTATCTGAATATGGTCAATGTACTGGGCATTCCAAATAGGCATAAAAAGCATATTTGAAAAACGCAGTGCCATAATGTTTTGTACCGTGTCTTTTCCAAGATAGTGGTCTATTCTAAATATGGCAGACTCTTCAAAATGTTTGGCAACCTCTTCATTGATGACTCTTGAAGATGCCAAATCTCGTCCAATCGGCTTTTCTAAAACCACACGGGAAACCGGAGTAATGAGATCATAGTCATGGAGATTTTTACAGATGGTTCCAAAGAGTACCGGCGACGTCGAGAGGTAATTGATTCTTTCTCGCTCAGGATACTCTCTCATAAGCTCAGCAAAGCCTTCGTATGAGCCGCTCTCTTTTAAATCTGTTTGAACATAATGGAGATACTCTTTAAAAGATTCAAAATACTCTTCGTTATAGCAATCACCCTTGAGATTTAATTGTAATTTTTCTTTTGTGAGTGCTATGTGTTCTTCTTGTGAGTATCCATCACGAGATACTGAAATGATGCGGCTTTCCTTGGCTATATAACCATTACGACATAAATGATAAAGAGCCGGCATAAGTTTTCGCAGTGCTAAATCACCATGTCCGCCGAAGATAATAATGTCACACACTATATTTTGAATCATGATACAACCTTTGTGCTATTGTGCCTGAAATAATAGGCCTTTTTAATAAAATGGTGCTTAATATTTAAGCGAAATATTCAATTTTTTGAATTGAGTTGATGGTTAAACTCAGGAACTATGGATTTTAATTTGCCCAGTTTGTCCTCTATTTCAAGTAACTCTTTTATATCTTGGTTTAATTTTTCTCTATCATAATAGGTCGGTGCGGCAACCGTGATAGACTCATATTGCGTTTTGCAATCGCTCTCATCCGTTAAAAGTTCTTCATAGAGTTTCTCGCCGGGACGCAGACCTGTAAACTCTATTTTAATATTATTTCGACCGCTTAAATCTATCATTTTTTGAGCTAAATCAACTATTTTAATCGGCTCACCCATATCTAAAATAAATATCTCCCCGCCGCTTCCGATTGCCCCTGCCTGAAGGACAAGTTCACAAGCTTCAGGGATAAGCATAAAGTATCTTGTAATCTCGGGATGTGTTACTGTGATGTTTTTTCCCTGCTCAATTTGAGACTTAAACTTAGGTATTACACTGCCGCTGCTGCCAAGGACATTGCCAAACCTTACAGCTACGATGTCTGTACCCAGGCCGTTTGAGTTTTGTGCATACAACTCACAGATACGTTTCGTTGTTCCCATAACATTTGTAGGGCGAACTGCTTTGTCTGTGGAAATCATTACAAACTTTTGAACCTTGTACTTAATGGCCAAATCTATTACATTTTTTGTACCGACAACATTATTTAAAATTGCCTCATAAATATTTGCTTCCACGAGCGGCACATGCTTGTACGCGGCAGCATGGATGACAATGTCGGGCTGGTGTTCTTTAAATGTATTTTCCAAGAAAGAGATATCTACTACATTTTGCATAACACAAACGCTAGGGACATCTTTTATCTCTTCGCTGATGGCATAAAGATTATATTCGCTGTTATCTAGAAGAATGAGTTTCTTTGCTCCGAATTTTTCACACTGTCTGCAAATCTCGCTGCCTATACTTCCGCCGGCCCCCGTTACTAAAACGGTTTTGCCTTTTATGAACTCTTCTATTTTTTCTTTATCTAAGTCTTTTGGTTTTCTTGCCAATAAATCCTCAACAGATATGTCTTTAATCTGCGTTCCGTAGTCCCCGTAATCACTGGCTATTTTGATATTTGCAATAGATAAATCATTTAATTTTTCATACACTGAACTCAGGTCAATAGACTCATCCACGATAGCAATCTCACATTGAATGTTTGACGCTATAAATTCATCAAGAGAATAAATATTTACTCCATTGAGCTTCATATTGCTATAATTCTCATCTATGACAGCAACAGGAAAATAGTCACTCTCTTCACCGTTAATACTTCTTAAAATTATATTTGCCTTATCTATACCGGCTATGATTATGGTGCTTTTCCCATCTGTGTTTATCTTGTAGCTTTCCAGATACAATCTCTTGCTAATGCGCAAGGCTAAAATCATAAAGAGTGAAATAAAAAACTCAATAGCAATAATAGACCTTGGAATAATATACTCAGTTCCTCTGAGCAAATACGTCGCCAGAAGCAAAATAAGTGTTGAAAAAACTGTTACATAAACCAAACTCGTCGTGTCTTTAAAACCAAAATGTCTCCAGCTGATGTCGTAGACTCTGTAGTAATAAAACAAGACTACTCTCGAGACAATCAGAATCAGCGCTGAGAGATACATGGCTTTTATATGTATTTCCGGTATGCTAAAATCAAAACGCAGATTAAACGCAACGAGAACAGATACCATAATGATGGAGATATCAAAAAGCGTAAAGAAGAGTTTTCTCTTGAGTTCAGACGGTTTAAATATCAAAAAAATCCTTTTTTTTATCTACATATTTCATACAGAGGTAAAGCATACAAACAGCCACTGCAAACGCAACTGCAATAGACGAAATATAATATACAAGAGCAAACAGCGCAAGATTTACCAGCATCGAAAACACAACAACTTTGTCATGCGCCCAACCGCTCTGAACTAGCCTTTGATACGCATGTTTTTTATGCGCCTGGCTCAATTTTTCTTTATTTTTAGCTCTTCTGTAAAGCGTCAATGTCGCATCAAACCAAAAAAGTCCAAAAAGAATTATCCAAATCCAAAGATTTGAACTCTGGGCATTTGCATAATAAATAGTAAAAACAGCCACATTATAGCCTAAAAGCGTACTTCCCACATCACCCATAAAGATTCTTGCCTTGTGCCAGTTCCACACTAAAAAACCAAGAACCGCTGTGGCTAAAACTAAAAAGTGCGCATCTCCAAAAAGTATAAACGCAGCCATACTTAAAAAAACAGCTTCACTTCCTGCATACCCATCAATCCCGTCCAAAAAATTATAGAGATTTATAAACCAGATTATCGTAAGAAATGCGAGCGTATTTGTAATGATTTGATTTTCAATAACAAAAAATATAAAATCAATCTTCTCTAAACCGCCTAAAAAATACAAGCCAAAAAACGCAACAATAGCCTGAGTTATGAGTCGTATTTTTGGACTCAGCTCAAACAAATCGTCCAGATAGGAAACGCAGGAGAGTAAAACTCCAACCATAAGCGCAAAATACAAAGAAGCGTTTATGTCGTTGTTGTAGTATAAATACGATAGCCCCAAAAACCAAGTAAATGCAATAGCAAGCCCGCCTCCGTGAGGTGTTGGTGCGGTATGGCTACTTCTCTCATTCACCTCAGCAAGGAGTGATTTTTTGAGAGCGTAATTCTTTATAAAGTATGTCAAAGAGAATGAAATTAAAAATAAGACTACATATATCACTCTTTTTCTCCCCCAATCATGGCTTCAATTCCTTCTTTCGTGCTGTATGGGTTTGTTATCTCCAAACGCTCCATTGTTGCATAATTATCCACTTCCAAGTTTTTATATAATCTCTTGTGAAAAGAGGGTTTGAAGATTTTTAAAAAAGTTTCAAAAAATGGAACATAAAGAAGAACTGTTTTCTTATCAAGTGCTGCAGCTATAAGTGTGATGAGCTTTGTTGTACTTAGAGGTGCATCATCTGTGGCTAAAAAGATTCCCTCTTCTTTCTTTTGGATTACAACATCGAGGATATGACACAGATTGCCTATGTAGACCATACTGCGTCTGTTCTCTATCTTTGCAAAGGGTAAAAAAGAGGCGCGTTTTACAAGTTCGACCAAGTTTTTTATGTTTGCTTTTACCCCATAACCATAAACAATAGGTGTTCTGATGATTGAGACTTTAAAGCTCTCATCCTCCATTTTTTGCAATTCCTTCTCTGCCCTGCGTTTGCTTTTTCCGTAATCATCTTGGGGTCTGCACTCTGTTGTTTCCATATAAACAACATCTGCCTCTTCCCCATATACTTTTACACTGCTCATAAAAATAAAATGCCCCACTCCGCTCTCTTTGGCCTTTTTTGCCAAACGCAGCGTTTGAGTAACATTAACCCTCTCATACTCATCAGCGCTTGCCCCGCCCATCTGATGCACAAGTGCAGAGAGATGAACTATGACATCTGTTCCTTGTAACTCTAAACTTTCAAAATCATCATGTAAAAATGAAAACTTTTGAATGTCATACTTCTTGGCATATTTATTTGTAAAATAGGTTCCTATAAAGCCGTTTGAACCGGTAAGAAGAATTCTATACATAGTTTGTGTCTTTTAATATCTTGTTGTTCATATTTTTTCTTTCTTTATCAAAAAACCATCCCCATTTATTAAAATACTTAATGGAACTCCCAATAGATATGAGAAGCAATTTAAAGTTTTTGTGTGAGCCTCTCTCATATTCATGAAAAATATGTGCCTCCGGATAATATACTGTTTTATACTTTGCGTGTATTCTCCTGTTTAAATCAACATCTTCCATATACATGAAAATATCTTCATCAAACAGCCCGACATCTTTGAGTGCTTTTGTTCTTAAAAACATAAAACATCCCGACAAAAAAGGAACATTCATTACCTCATCATACCCCGTATATCTCAACTCAAACTTTTCAGTTATGCTTTGCGTAAATCTAGCTGGTAAAAATCTTCGCAAAATCCAGTCAAGCGGTGTTGGCAACAACTTTGCCAAATACTGATTTTCTCCATTTGGATAGAGTATTTTTGGCATTAAATTTCCGACATCTTGATGGTTTTGCATATATTCATAAATAGAGTCTATAACACTGCTCTCAAAATTCAGGTCAGGATTCAGAACCACATGATACTCTATGCCCATTTCTATAGACTTTCGTATAGCGACGTTATGCCCGGCTCCATAGCCGAGATTGGCATTATTAAAGATATATATTATTCTATTGTCCAATGCAGCTAAATCTTTCAAAGTATCATCTGCTGAATTATCAACTAAGTAAAGCAGCACATCCAATTGTGTGCCCAAAAAACTATCTATGACTTTTTTTAACTGTTCTCTCTTGTTGTGGTATAGAACAATCGAAGCATTAACTAAAATATTTGACATACAGATACCTTTTAATTAAATTCTTTATCAATACCACTCTCCACTTAATCTTCTGAATCAAAGAGGTTTTTTTGCCTGTATAGTTATTCTCATGCAGTCTATAGTTAAAGACTTTTCTATTTACAAACTTGACATCTCCATAAATGTATGCAGATGTACCAAGCCACATATCATGCATAGGAGTGTCACTGGGAAAAGGCAACACGACATTTAGCAAGTTTTTAGTAAACGCTATATTGCACCCTACGAAACTGTTTTTCATAATATTGGATATAAGACCCTGATGAATCCGAATATACTCAAATAGATTATTGTTCAAAACACTTCCATTTTCATCTATGCATCTTCCATTAAACATCATTAAGACAATCTCATCTGAAAGATGTTTAAAACTCTCCCGCACAACATCCAGCTTGTCATTTTCCCATACGTCATCTTGATCTGACAAAACTATTATATCGCCAGAAGCATACTGCAATGCATTTTCAAAATTAAAAATTGGTGATCTGAACTTTTGCTTCTCATAAATCTTAATTCTTTTGTCATTATAGGCTTTAACTATCTCTGTCGTTTTATCACTTGAGCTGTCATCAGATATTATGACTTCATCGTCGTTCTTTAATTGCATGAGTATTGAATCCAACTGCTCTTTTATATACTTTTCCCCGTTGTAGGTCGCCATACAGACCGATATTTTCATATTCTTTTATTTCCTATAAAATAGCCTGAAAAAATATTAATAGGCTTTAGACTTTTATATTTTATTATCAATCTCAACATTCTTCTCAGAGCCGGAAGAAGCCTGAATTCATTCAACGCAATGTTGAAATATTTTGCACCATTACAATAATATTTATATCTCAACATCTCGGCAGAATAGTTTTTGCCCTCATCTCCGGACAAACTGTGCTGTACATACAAATCCAATAATATGACATCCGAATTTATTTTTTTATATTTTTCAATAAAATAAAAATCACTAAAGTCCAATTTGATATTTTCATCAAAACCGCCTATAAGATCTATCAAACTTACCGGAATCATTAAGCCGCTGTTTATGAGCGATTTTTTATCTAAACTATAAATTTCCTGATATGAAAAACTATCTAAATTTTGAACTTTTCCAATAAAACAGTTGACATACGCCGGAGAATAAATCCTCTTTTCGCGATACACTATGGGAGTATAAAGATAGTTCTCACCGTACTTGTCTGCTAATAAAAGATATTTTTCTAAATCGGCAGCAACTATATTTGTATCTTGGTCAAGTAAAAGCACATACTTTTTATTTAATTCTTTTGCTTTTTTGATACCTTCATTGTACGCTTTGCTGACTCCGGCATTACTTTTATCATGAACATAATGAAAGTGAAATCCTTCTTTCTCTGGCATCTGTTGAGGTTTAACAGAATTATCATATACAAAAATATCAATATTCTGTCCGCTCATTAAATTGCTCTGTACAATCATGGATAAATCAGATATTTTCTTTTTATACAAAACAACAATGACCATTAAATCGTTCATGCTAATACTCAACTTTTTTCATCTTTTTTTATTTTAAAAAACTCTACTATTTTTTTTAATCTATTTTTTAAGTACCTGTAAGATGGGTAAATAAGCAGCATTATGGTCGCGTTGGTTCTACTTATATTGTTAAAGATAAGGTCGGTTCCTATTTTTTGATTTAAGTGCAGAGAAAACTTTTCGCTAGACAAGCCTTCTGTATTGTAAATTGAAATAATTACATCACTTTTATACCAACGTTTCTCTTTACAAAGCATAAAAAAGAGATAGTCTGAAATTAGCAAATTTTTATATACAAGATACAATCCCTTTTCTTGATGGAGACTTTTTCTATAAATAAGAGATTGATGAATAATTACATTGCTAGCAATATTGCACTCAAGCATTGTCTTGCCATCCAACAGAGTATTTGAGTAGATCAAGTCAAAATCTTTGAGTATTTTCTCTTCAGGAAATACCTCATTTAGAACATTTTCATTGTAAAAAATATCCCCGGCATTCATAAAGTTTATCCATTCACCTGTTGCTACTAAAACGCCTTTATTCATAGCATCATATATGCCTCTGTCTTTTTCACTTACCCAATACTTAATTTTATCTTCATATTTTTTTATTATATCAAGCGTTCCGTCGGTGCTGCCGCCATCAATTATAATATATTCAATATTTTTATAAGACTGATTAATGATACTCTGAATGGTTGCTTCGAGATACTCTTCACCGTTGTAGACTACCGTTACGATTGATATTAAAGGTTTAGTTTGCATTTTTTATTTCTTCATCTATTAAGAGATCTAATATCTTAAAAAAAGAATAGTCATAGTCCCAATCTAAAATTTCTTTTGCTTTTGTATTATCCCCATAAATATCTTCTATCTCATTTGGTCGAAGCAGACTTTTATCTTCAATAATAAGGCTTTTTTCTATGCCTATTTTATTAAAAATATATTCGACAATATCTCTGAGTAAAATTGATTCTCCAGAACATATTATAAAATCATCCGGTTGATCTAATTGCATCATTTTCCACATTGCTTCCACATATTTTGGAGCATAACCAAAGTCTCTTTTTACATTTAAATTTCCAACTTTTAAATACTCTAACTTCTTATTTTTAATGGCAATGGAATCTCTAATGACTTTTTTAACAAAAAAATTATTACTTCTCAAAAATGATTCATGATTAAATAATACTCCATTACACACAAACAAATCATACGATTCTCTATAAGTTGTCACCATAAAATAAGAAGCCATCTTGGAAACACCATAAGGACTTATTGGGTGCATTGGCGTTTCTAGAGATATTGGCATAGTTTTGACTCTACCGTACATCTCACTACTTGAAGCTTGATAAAGTTTAGTAGATGGGCTAAAAAGTCTAATACTCTCCAAAAGATTATTGACAGAAGTTGTATTGAAAGAAAATGTTCCCAAAGGCTGATCAAACGAAAGTCCTACAGAACTTTGAGCTGCAAGATTGTATATCTCATCTGGTTTGTATTTTTGGATGATTCTTATTACATTTGCCATATCTAAAAGATCAAGTTCTTCTAGTTTTACTTCTTTTTCAATGCCAAGATATTCAAAATTTTTATTGTTTGCACATCTATAACTTCTTACTGTTCCTACGACTTTATACCCTTTCTCTAAAAGTAATTTTGCTAAATAAGGTCCATCTTGCCCACTTATTCCTGTAATAATTGCTGTCTTCATATCAACACACTTTCATATATTTTTTTCGTTTGTTCCGCTGTTTGCTTCCATGAGAATTTTTTCAGCTGCTCATACCCTTTGCTTATCAAATCTTTTCGTAAATTCATATCATCCAAAACTCTCAAAACTGCATCTCTTATAGACTCTTCACTATAAGGGTCAAAGTAACAAGCTGCTTCACCAGCAACTTCTGGTAACGAACTCACATCGCTACAAAGAAGTGGACATCCACAAGCAAAAGACTCCAACACTGGGATGCCAAATCCCTCATAAAGCGATGGGAAAATAAAAGCCAAAGCATTTTTATAAAAATAAGCTAAACTGTCATCGTCTAAGTTGAATTGTAAAATTTGTTTTGAAATCCCTAATTCCTTAAATTGTTCTATTTCACTGTTACTAAACTTTCCACCACCTGTACATAAAACAAATAGTTCTTTATCTTGATTTAATAGTTCTGTAATACTATTAATAAATCGCTCAAAGTTTTTGTAAACACCACGACTTCCTACAAAAAGTAAATATTTTTTTGGTATCTCATATTCAAGAGTAATGTTTGACTTAGGAAACATAGAATTTCCAAGATAAACCACTTCGATTTTTGACTCATCTGTCCCAAAAAGCTCTATCAAATCTTTTTTTGTACTTTGTGAAATCGCTATGATTTTGGTCGCCTTTTCTACTAATAATCTTTTTTGCTCAGTTGTTTTATCAGTTGGAGAAAACATATCACTAAATTTCTCGTGAATCATGTCATAAACAGTCAAAACAAATGGCTTGTTACCTATATATTTTAAAAAATATGGGTCATAATAAGTAGGATGAAAAACATCAAACTTTTGTTGTTTCAGTTTCAAAATCGTGTTTGGTTTATTTAAATAATTAAAAATTCTTATTTTTCCACGAAACTGTTTATTTGGCAATAAATCTACATAGTTAACAAACTTTTTATCAGATATGTAATGATTATTTGATACTAGCAAAGGAATTTCACAATCTACCCCTTGACTATCACTAAATTCAAGAACAAGTTCATAAAAATATCTCGAAATTCCACCGTATTTTTGCGATGTAAATATTTGATGGTCATATAGAATTTTCATTTTTTCTCACTCATTTTTAGATAGTCATCCCAAGTTTTACTTTTGAGTCTTTTTTGTAAAAGTTTATGCAATCCAAATTTACTCAACTTCAAAACTTTAAGTTGAAGATTTGATATTTTTTTCTCACTCAAAAGATGTAATCCGACTAAATTTACATAATTTAAATTAAATTTTTTCGCTATAAAATCAAATGTTTTTTCACTATAAAAAGAGATATGTTGCCCATGGTCTAGTCCATAATACCACCAATCTTGAGGTTTTGGAATAGGGTTTGGCAAAAGTTCTGTGGAAAAAATGATATTTTTTGATATTTTTAGTAGTGATTCTATCTCATCCATTGGATTTACAAAATGCTCAAAACTTTCAAATGTAGTCACGGCTTCATATTTGTTTATACTTTGATGTTCAAAACCTCTAGCAAAAAAATTAGTGGTATATTTGTCATCCCAATAAAAATCAAAACCAATATCTCGCATCATCCGTACAAAGACACCATAACCACCTGCATAGTCCAAAAATTTTTCATTTTTATCAAAAAACAAAGCTAATAAAATTGTTAATTTTTTTGAAAGCATTAAATTTCTTTGCATATATCCAGTATCTGAAACATTTATAGATTCGCTGTAAGCCTCATCTAGCCAATATGGTTCCTCTGTTTGTAAAAAACCACAATGTTCACAATGAAAATAGTTTATGTCATATTTATTTAATATTTTTGTTTGAAATATTTGTTTTGTTTGTTGGGTACATATTTTACAGGCCATTGGTTATTCCTAAAATATTTTGGATGTTTTTTTTCAATTGCTCACAATATATCTCTCGAGTATGATTTGCTTTTACAAACTTTAGATTATTATAGTGTAACTCTTTAATCTCTTCAAATGAGAATGCTTGAGAATACTTGATTGCTTTGTCAATACTTTCATAATCAAATCCTTCAATCCAAATCTCATGTCCTGTTTCTATTGTTGTCTCTTTTGTAATAATTGGGATTAAACCACCATTACCGATAACTGTTAAAGTTGATGGCGAACCTCCTTCGGAACATGAAGGAAAAATAATAAATGAACACATAGTCAAAATAGTTTCAAACTCTTTACTGTCTATATCAATAAATCCATGTAGCTCAACATTTGGTAAATCAAAGAGTTCTTTTTTATATACATCTATAAACTCTTTTTCATTTTCGATTGGTCCGCATATATGCAAAAAAACATCTTGATTTCGTGAAAAATAATCCAAACACAAATCCAATCCCTTGTGTATCAACCCTGAACTCCCAAACCACAAATAGTGCTTTGTTGAAGAACGCTGTCGATTCCTTATGATGTTTTCACCATTTTGTGTTTCATAAAAAAGTGCAGGGAGTGAATAAACTTTCCCATCAAAATATTTTCTATAGCTATTTGCACACACCTCATTGCCAAGTGCTATAATTCCACCGACCAAAGATGTCTGATGAGTCCAAGTCTTTTCTACAAATCTAGCTGATTTTCCAAGCCAAACACCCTTTTTAATATAAACATCTTTTACTCGTTGCAAGGAAGTAGTATTTTGATGGCAAACATGCATTCCAGCCCCATAATATATAGTCTGAATGTTTTTATGATAACTCGATTCAAAAACCTGCTGAAAAACATCTCCAAATCCGCAAATCAAATCATATGTTGACAAATCAATTTTTTTACTATTTCTATAGTCAATAATATCCACATTGTACCCAAGCTCATCAAGTATTTTTGCCCAAGCTTGTGCTTCAAAAAAATTTGTGTGAGACATAGAATCTTTTTTGAATGGTGCTAAAATGTATGATAATAATGCATTTTTAGAATGACTTTTTTTAAAATAATTATTGATAGTTTTATTACCTATATATTCAATAATCAGATTCTTAATTTTTTCAGGAAGCAATTTTTTCAGTGTTTTTTTCATTTAAAAAATCTATATGTACTTCTAGTAATCTCATAAATTCTTAATGTTTTGAGTAAACGCATGAAAAAATCTTTTCTATAAGCAGGTAGTGTTTTTTCTATGTGTAATCCTTCGTCATAGAATTGCTCAGGATATACAATAGAATTAAGCTTAATTCTATCAATGCTTTCAAAATTATAAGTTTTTAAGTAATGGCTATCAGTAACATTACCTGTAGTGTGTGTCCCATTTACACCTACATTGCTAATCATATTTATTGATGGCGTAAGACATAGTCCATAATTAAATAAACAAGTATATACCCATTGAATATCCCAAGTATTCATTTTATTCTGATGAATTAGATCAAATGTATTTTCAAAGTGTTTTGTAATGTAGGCTTCATTGCTAATAAAATTGATATTAGCAGGTTGTATCTCAGTTCGCCAAGTTGGAATTTTTACATCATATAATTTCCAAGCTCTTTTCCATGTTGCCCATCCCCAAATCGTAAAATGTCTTGAAAAAAAATAGTCTTTTTTTATTTGATCTCTAATATCTAACATATAGTTTGTACCAGATATCATCATTACACGACTATCGTTTCTATATTCTTGCAACATTCGTTCACAAAACCAAAAAAAACTTTGTGTTGGGACTACATCATCTTCAAGTATAATTCCCATATCCTCGTGCTCAAAAAACCAATCAATAGCACTACTAACAGCTACCTTACAGCCTAAATTTTCATCTCTTAAAAGAGTTTTTACTTCACACTCCCAATCAAGATTTTGTATAACATAATCTCTAACCTCTTCAACTATTACTTCTTCACCCGTTTTAGCCTCTCTGGCTCCATCAGAAGCAATATATATTCTAGGTGGTTTTGCTTTTTTGATTTGGGCAAAAACTTGTTTTGTTGTGTCTAACCTATTAAATACTAAAAATAGTACCGCTGTACTTAATGGTTTTATTGGTATAAATTCTTTCATTTTATCTCCATTTATTTTTACATTTATTTATATAATCTTCTAGCCTTCTTCTTAGACTCCATGCTAAAGCTTCTGTTTTAGCTGTCATCACAAGCTCCCTGTTTGTAGCTTTTATCCAAGCATATGGAGAGGCATTTCTTCCCATCCCTCCATCACAAAACTTTGTAGAACTTCCAGTATAAAGTATTTTACATCCAGTCTTTCTTATAAATTCTAAAACTGCAAAAATTCCATCTTTATTATACTTCCAGACTTTTTCTATATTATCAAAGCTTTGTTCAACCCTACTATAATATTCACCAAGATGATACACTATATTAGGGGTAAATGTACCTGCTATTGCTATTTTATAACTCATCATTTGTATTCTTTCAATATATGTATAGGGAAAAAACTCATCGTTTTCATTTTTAACTGCTGATGTAAATCTCGGTCAAAAAAATCATAAATATAATTTGCAATAATTTGACTCAGCAAAGTTGCTATCGCAGCACCATTAATGCCATATTTAGGAATTAAAACAAAATTTAGTCCAACATTTGTAGATGCTCCAAGTGCTGTTCTAAAAAAAGATTTTTTTGTTAAATTTTCACTCACCAGATAATTGCTAAAAGCAACACCCAAAAAAACAAACACTCCCGCCCAAATATGTATCATCAATACACTGCCCGCTTGATTGTATTGACTTCCATAAAGTAATGCAACAATCCAATCACTCAAAAATGTCATGGGTAGCGCTATTGCTATCGCCATCCATACCATTAAATCATAAAGCTTTTGAAGCCTTGCATAGTAGAGTTCTTCACTTATTTTTTTAGCATTGATGATGGCAGGAAACAGTGAAGAGGCTATTACCATCGGTATAAAATACCATGCTTCGCTTAGTCGCACTGCTGCCGCGTATTGCCCTACCGCTTCGGCGTTCATCATCTCTTTTATCATTACTTGGTCTATTTTCATATATATTGCTATTACCATTCCACTCAAAATGAGTGGCCAAGAGTCTCTCAACAGAGCAAGTGCTGTTGCTCTGTTAAATTTGAAAATTTTAACTCTATTTGTCAAATGATTTTTGAAATAAAAATAAACAAACCCACATGCTAATATAAAGCTGTCAAATAGGATGACCCAGGCAAACGCTATAAGCGGTGCATTATAGAGTATAAGTACAATCTTCGCTATGCTTGAGAGAAAAAGAGTTATGATATTTGCAAACACGACATAGCGACTCAAAACCTTGCTTTGGAAGTAAAAATCTATGACATTAAAACTTTGAAATATAGTTGCACTTGCTATGATGAATACCAAAGTATTTGTGTAGCTGTCATTCGAAGTGAAGTTTACGGCAAAGGCCAATACCATTAATACACCTAACGCCCCCATCAGTTTCAGCCAAAATGCAGTCCCTATGAGTTCATCTCTACGGCTTTCATCTTTGACAAGTTCACGTACAACTATGCCATCAAGTCCAAGAGTAGCAATGGCAGTAAAAAGCCCCACAAAACTTTGAGCATAAGAAAAAAGCCCAAACTGTTCAGGCCCTAAATATCTTGCCACCCAAATCCCGACAAAAAGTCCCACAACCATGCGAAGGATTTTTTCACCAAAAAGCCACGAAGTATTTTTAAAATACTTCATAAAACCTTCATGATTTTTGAGAGATTTTAGTTTTTTTATCATAAGTTATTTAAGTACCTCTCGCAAACTCTAAAATTTCAACTTTAAAAATATCATAGTCTAAATTTATTACTAATCAAATATGTTTATATTATAGCAAATTTTATGACTGAACTTAAAAGCAATAATCTCAAAAATCCTTCACATAAATAATACTCACGCCCTGTCCTGTTTCACGTACATCTACTTCTATTCTCACAGATTTACTGAGGCTATACTGGAGGATGAGGCTTGAAGCTGTGTCGTTTTTGTAGACGATGCGTATCTTCTCATTAAAACGCGAACCTATTTCGTAGCCGAGTGTGCCCTCTTTATTTGTCAAGACATTGAGTGTATCTACATGAATAGGCGAGGTTTCATTTACAAGCTGTTTTAAACCGCTTGCAAGGAGCAGAGAGCTCTTTGAAGCGTCTGAAGTTGGGTCAAACATGGAGCTGGCAGACTCACCGAAAAGAATGTAAGACATAATGTCGTTCTGACTCAAAGCAGGTTTTGACGAGAAGATAATCACAGGGTCTTCCAGGGTATTTGTAACATAAATCTCTATGTCAATATAATCTATTGTATGGTGATGAATATTGAGATTTAACTGCGGATTAATAGGTTTATGTCCATTAAAATAGATTTCACTTTTGTCAAACTCAAACTTTTTACCGCTAAAAGTCGCATCACCTTCATTAATTGTGAGTACTCCCAAGACTTGAAACGCAGAGCCTGCCTCTTGAAAAAGTGTAATATCCGGTGTTACCATCAGGTTTACATCTTTTATTTTGTAGGCTATCGGCTTTATTGAATCTACTTGAATATTAATGAGCATATGAGACTCTTTACCCTGTTTGATGTCTTGTATAATTATAATGTCACTGTCTTCTATGGCATAGTCTGTGACAGGCTTGTAGCTTATTACTCCATCTAGAAGTGCAATTTTTCCTTCTACTTTTTGTAGTTTTGGGCTAAACGTGGCTACCAAGTCTATTTTTGCTCTGACGTTTGCATCTGCTCCTATGTACTCAAACTTCTCGCTTGTAAGCGTTACATTACCCTCTAAGGTTTCTTTATTGACAAAACCTTTAATGAGAATGGTGTCATAGAGCCAGAGCTCTTCAAGCATCATATTGAAATCTTTGTCAAAGTTTATTGTTGAGGCTTTTTTAGAGTAAAAGTCATGTTTTTTATACTGAAAAAAGTAATTTTCTATGACAATATTTTCATCTTCATAAGAGGTTTCAAGAGCAATATTCTCCACAATATGATTTGTCTGGGTGTCTACTTCAACAACATAAAGCGGAATTTTAAGCTCGGTTTTTATTCTCAGCTTTTCATCAAATTTTACATTCGCATGCAAGTCAACATGAGCATCATAAACATCATTTGCATCAAAGGAATCTTTAAAAATATTTGCAATTAATTTTTTGAGAGAAGGGATTTTTGATTCAATGTTTATCTCACTTGCGTCCAAGTTGCCAATGAGATGAAATTTTGTTCCGGCGAGCGTTCCTGAACCTTGAATACTTGCATCTTTTTTAAGAAAGTTTGCCTGAAGCGTATTGGCATTTATCTCTATTTTATGCGTTTTCATTCCATTTTTATATGTCATTTTAAATGGTAAAAAGTTCTCTAGATTATAACCTCTGTAAATTTCATGTTCTGCGTTTGGAAAAATCTGCACATCATACAAAACCTTGTTTTTTTCATACATAAACGCAGTCTCGAAAGAGCCGTAAACACTATTTGCGTTCACGTCACCGCTTATATGCAAAGGCGAAGTTTGTACTCTTGCGTTTGTACGGAATGTAATACTCTCATTTTGTAATTCTTGTGGTAAATTTGTCAAAAAAGAAAGTTTGAAATCCTTAGCCGAGCCTGTTACATCGTAGTTTTCATAGTCTGAACTTTTCACCAAAGCATCTATAGTCGTATTCTTAAGCTTTACTTCTATGCCCTCTGCATCTCCAGAGACCATTGCCTCTACATCATTGAATCCAAGACCAAAAGGCTCTTTGATATTATTTACTTTTAGCTCTGCTGTGTATTTTCCATCCGTGTTAACCCAAACTTTTGCTCTGTTTTTTGCCGCGTACTCTTTATAAAAAAAGTCGTGTTTGACATCAATATTAAAATCATTTGCACCCAAAACATATTTAAAATCTACCTCTGCGTTTTTAAAGGTAAAATCTTCCTCGGAGGAGAGTTGTAAGGTGTCAAAGCGAGTGAAAATTCTCAGTTTCTCCACCGTCGCTTCAAGTTTGAGTTTTTGTTTTTTCGGCACATCTTTTATAAACGCAAGATATTTTTTTGAGATTGAAGTATCTAATTCAAAAATTCCATCCCCACTGAGTTTGTTCTCATCTATTGAACCTTTTAGAGTTGCGTTTGCATAGATTGAGCCGAGTTTCAGGTGGACATTTTGTGCATTCAAACTCTCATCAAAAGCCAATTCACTCGCCTCAGCATCGAGAAAAATTACCTCATTTTGCACCATAATCTTTGTTTTAGCCGCACTTAATGTTTCAACTTCAAACGCAGGAATAAAAAAATCACTTCCATTCTCATCATTAGCTGCAAATTTATCACTCTCTATATGCAAGCTTAGTAACTTAAAGGAGCTGAATTTTGGCATCGGTCGGAGTAAATTCAAAATCTTATACTCAACTTCAACTCTTTTGGCAGAGATTTTATCTTCGTATTTAAAGTCGTAAATCACTACTCCGCTAAGCAGTGTTCCTTCTATGCTTGAGTACTCCACTCCAAAATCTTTGAGATATTTCTCTGCAAGAAAAGGAACAAAATTTTTATGAGAAACAATAAAAGCAAATCCGAAAATGAGCACCAATGCAAAAATCAGAAGTGTTCTTAGAGGAAGATAAATCTCTTTTATCAAAAAAGCTCCCCTATGTGAAAATGAATCGCATACTGTTCAAGCGGATTTTTTGTGTCAAAACCAAAATCAAGAGCAATTGGCCCTATCGGTGTTACATAGCGCAAACCGGCACCTGCACTGAAGTATCCGTTTTCATAATTTGGCGTGTAGTTGTCGCCTAGAAAAGTGTTGTCATTAAAAACAACGCCTCTAAACTTGTCATAAATTTCAAATCTGTACTCTACCGTGGTTTCAAGGATTGACTCCGAACCTGTTGGGTCTCCCTGCTCATTTGTCGGACCGAGTCCTCTGTAGATATACCCGCGGTTAGAGTGCATACCTCCTGCATAAAAACGGTAAGAAGCCGGCAATTCTCCTTCAAAAGTCTCTAAAGAACCAAAAGTTCCTCTAAACGCAAGAGTTTCATCAAAGAGCGGCAGAATGTATCCGCCCATGAGTTTGAACTTATAGTAAGAAGCGTCGGAGAGAGCACTTTTGAGCGAGCCCATAACTTTTGCATTTAAAAAATAGCCATTTTTTGGATCAAGAAGTTTATCCCTCACATCATAATTCCAATCGAGTACTGGAGACAATATAAAAAGATTTCCCTCCGGAAAAAGCTCTAAATCACTGCTGCTGTAGGTTGTAATACTGTCAAAAAGTAAACTCTCTTTAAAGCTGTTTGGCATTGCTCTTTGTTTGAGATAAAGTTCGCTGTACAATCTGTTTTCAGTAAATCCTTCAAAAATTTCGTTATCAACTCCTATTTCTACACCCGCTGAGTTGTTATTTACCAAAGGCATATCAAAAGTGGCTGTGAGACTCTGTTTTATCTCTGTCACTCTTGCTTCAATGCTTGCAGTTTTTAGATTTGTAAACATATTTCTGTGTTTGACGCCCATGCTTGCCATGAAGCCTTCATCACTGCTTACACCTAAACCGGTATGAAAACGGATGGGTTTTTCATTTTCAGTTACGGTAACGACCGTCCTTACGCTGTTATTTGAATCGACTTGCGTATCTATAACCGCTTTTGAGATTCCCTCATGCGCATAAAGATTCTCATAACTTTGCGTAATTTTTTTCAATGAAAAAGGCTCATCTTCTTCAAAATACAAGAGAGATTCAATAATCTCTTCATCTATATTTGCAGATGCGTTAATGCTTACTTCTCCAAAATAGCAAATATCGTTTGGAGTCACGATGTAGGAAAGATAGGCCTCATCTTTTTCAATATCTACCCATGCTTTAGCATCAAGTGAAACATTGCAATAGTTATCATTAGCATATACAAATTTGACATTTTTTTTACTTTGTGTAAATTTTGTTGCGTCAAAAATCTCACCTTGAGTAAACCCAAGCGCTTTTTGTATCTCCAAATCAGAGGTAATAGCAAGCTCTTTTATAACAACGGCTTCTCCTTCATCAATATGAACTATAATCTTTTTTGGATTTTTATCATATGAAATTTGCGTATGGTAAAAACCTTTTGTTTTGTAATAATTTTTTAAAATTTGAAGAGAAAAATTTAATGTTTTTTCATCTATTTGCGCCTCATCCTTATAAAATTCATAAAAATAAGGTTTATAGATATTAAGGGCTTCAAAAAGTTCTCTCTCACTTATATGCTTATTGCCATCAAACTCTAACTCTAATTTGTCTGCATAAAGGGATGTAAAAAGGAAAAAAAACAAAACGACTACTCTTCTCACTTATTTCTCCAAAAATGTTTCATAATCATGGCTATATTATAGCAAATCTTAAGGGTTATATAAGGGTTTTTGTTTTAAAATTCCAGCCGATTTAAGGAAATGCATCTCGCATTTTACTTCGTTCTGGGGTGTCGCCAAGCGGTAAGGCACTGGTTTTTGGTACCAGCATTCAGGGGTTCGAATCCCTTCACCCCATCCACATTCAGATATAATTCCAAGATACTTAAAATTACGCAAAGGTAAGACTATGGAAGACACTACAAATATATTAGATTTAACAATTAGAATGGCAGTTTTACTCGTTGTCGCAGGGATATTTTTCTTTGTTTTAAAGAGTAAAAAAGAAGATAAAAAGTAAACCGCCTAGTTAGCGGTTAACTTCTCTACCCAAAACTTTTTCGACAGATTCTATCTTTGATTTGAGTCGATTATCGCAATTTTTACGGATATCGAACTTTAATGAAGAATAAACTCTTTCGCACTCACTCAGTTGCTCGTACGCCAACTCAACAATTCCCAGAGCCTCTTTCATGCTCGAAGCTTCTATGATTGTTCCCATAGGCGTTAATTGGTAAGGTACACCGGATTTGTCAATAACATCAATGATTTTAGCCACCTGTTTTGAAACTGACGAACCTTCTCTGCAACTGTCTGATGTTGGAAACATCGCAAATTCTAAAAGTACACTCAACATAAGTTAATTACTTTGTACCGTTCAAGTCAGCAGTGTTTCCATTCATTCCACATCTGCAGCCTGCTCCACATTGACACGGCTTTGGACATTGGCACTTAGGATTGTTACATCCGTTTCCATTGAGACCATCAAGCTGATTTTGAGCAGATGTGCTACAGCCCGAAAAAGAGAGTACCATACCCATAAACGCAACTATATATACCAGTTTTTTCATATCAAAACTCCTTTAATTTAAAGAGAAATAGTAACCAAAATTCATTAATCGTATATTAAAAAATATTATACCTATTTGGCCTGATAAAAGCTTCCGATTCTAGGGTCTTCTACAAGCCCTGCAGAGCTTATAAACTTCACAGGAAGTGTCTGCGTTTTTGTTCTGGAGTCTAAAGTGAAGACTGCAAAATGCAGGTGTGGACCGCTTGAATAGCCCGTATTTCCGGAGTACCCTAAAAAATCGCCTCTTTGAACTACGTCACCTACCTTAACCGCTGCACCATGCTGTTTTAGATGGTAGTAGGTTGCAAAAGTTCCGTCGTTATGTTCTATGGTTACAAAATTCCCATATTTTGAGTACTCCCGTCCTATACCTCTCGTGTTAGAATCAGATTTTGTTTTTGCCACTTTTCCGTCTCTTGCAGCGTAAATTTTTGTGCCTATGTCCATAGCAAAATCTATGGCGTACTGACTATGTCCGAAGTGTGTTGTCTTTCCGTTAAAACCCTGAGACACCCTATATGCACTGCCCGTTGCAAAGGGGAGTCTGTATACATAACTCTCATCATGATTTGCGTTTTGCGAGCCTAAAATCCAGCTATATTTGAGAGTGTACGAATAGGGATTGGCATCGTTGGTGGAAAAACGGATGCACTCTGCGTTTGAATGTGCGCCAAGAACCAGGGTTGAATATTTTCCCTTATCTGATTTTAAATTGCTGTACTCTGCATTCACACTCAGCGTAACACTGTAAGGGTTGTTGTTATGGGCAGAAATAACTATCTCATTGGCAGATTTTTTCGCTTCAAGGTAGACTTTTTGGCCTTTTTTTCCCTTTTTGGAAGAGTCAAAAGTATCTGTAACACTTTCGTTTACAAATTCATTCTGGTACTCTTCTATAAGTCTCAGAGTTTCCGCTTTTTCGTCTAAAAAACTGCTCTTTTTTTTCTTTTTATTTTTTTCATAAA
>VMSZ01000014.1 GCA_013791885.1 Sulfurimonas sp.
GCTGTTTTCTATTGCATCTGTAATTTTTTTAATTAAGCTTGCAACCTACACGGCAATCATTCAGCTCTCACTGTGGGAGATGAGCAAACTTTACTTTTTCATCTTGCCTGAGATTCTCTTTTACACTCTGCCTGTTACTTTTTTCATTGCAGCCGTGCTTTCACTCTTTAAACTCTCAAATGACAATGAAGTCATAGTAATTTTCTCTCTGGGTATCCATCCGAATTTTATACTCAGAACACTTTTTACACCGGCACTCTTGCTCTCTGCCCTGCTCTTTTTTAACTTTTTAGTCCTTTTTCCCCATACAACCGTTCTCTCAAGTAATTTTGTTTCTTACAAAAAAAGTGAGGCGCAGTTTAATCTCTCCGCTTCTGAGTTTGGACACAGTTTTGGAGATTGGCTTTTGTACTTGGGAAAAGAAAATCCTGACGGAACTTTCGGCGATGTCTTCTTGTTTAACAAAAACAAAAAAGAAGAAATACTTATTGGGGCAAATACTGCAGAAGTCATCAACGACTCAGGCTTACTCAAGTTAAAACTCACAAAAGGTGAAGGCTACAGCTACTCTAAAAAAACATTTTCACAGATTAATTTTGAGACTATGTACATCAATGACACTATGAAAACAGACCTGACAAAGTACAGAACCCCTTTAGAATACTGGCTCTCAAGTGAAAGAAAAGACAGCAAAAAACATATGCTCATTACAGACACTCTTTTAGCCATTTTTCCTCTTTTAAGCCTATTTTTAGTGGCTAGCATAGGGATTGTTCATGTACGTCACCAAAAAGCAAGAGTTTATCTGTACCTCTTCTTAGGCGTACTGACATACTACGGTGCAACTTTGGGACTGCAAAAAATATTTGGCTATTACACCATTCCTCTTGTTGCGTTTACCTGGCTGACTGCTACTTATCTACTCTATAAAAAAACCATCGTAGCAAGGTTTTAGATGCGTTTGGCTCTAACTTTAGCCTACAATGGAACTTCCTATTTGGGGTCACAAACGCAGACTGAGACAGCAAACACCGTCATGGGAAAACTTGAGAGTGTGCTTGCAAAACTTGGCATCCATACCAAGATTGTTGCCAGCGGACGTACAGACAAAGGGGTTCACGCCACTGGGCAAGTATGTCACATAGATGTGCCTGATTTTTGGTCTGATGCGAAGAAGCTCCAAGAAGTCCTTAACCAAAAACTTCCTTCAAGCATACATGTTAAAAACATAGCTCATGTAGCTGATGATTTTCATGCAAGATACGGTGCAAAAAAAAGAGTCTACCGCTATTTTTTCAAACAAGAAAACGCAAATCCTTTTGAGAATGATTTTATAACTTTTGAAAAGAACATAGACTTTGAAGAGGTGCAAGAGAAGATAAAACTTTTCATAGGCGAACACGATTTTGCAAACTTCATGAAAACAGGAAGTGACGTCGGCTCAAGTGTGAGAGTCGTCTACAAGGCGTTTGCCTACAAGTATAAAGGGCTCATCGTCCTCAACTTTGAAGCTAACGGTTTTCTTCGCTCACAAATCCGCCTTATGGTCGGAGCACTCTTAAAACTAAACGCAGTCCAGATTCAAGAACAACTCAGCTGCCAAAAAAAACACAAATTCAAACCCGCTCCATCCAACGGACTTTATCTCGCACTCATAAAATATTGATTTTTTGTTATAAATAGAGTTTTTCTGATAAAATATTCAAAATACTCAGGACAGCCCCTTGAAAATAATACACTTTAGCGATACCCACCTTGGTTACAACGATTTAGACATTTTAAACGAGCAAAACATCAACCAGAGAGAAGCCGATTTTTACGATGCTTTTACTCAGGTTGTTGCACAAATCAAGAAAATAAAACCCGACTATATCATCCATACGGGCGACTTGTTTCACCGTTCAAGTCCAAGCAACAGAGCCATCACTTTTGCTCTTGAGCAATTTAAAATACTAGACGCTTTAAACATCCCCTTTATCCTCATAGCAGGCAACCACTCAACCCCACGCACGAACCTAAGCAGTCCTATTTTAAAGATATTTGAGAGCTTTAAAAACATCCATGTTTCCTACAGCCAAGAGTACAAAAAAATCGAGTTCAAAAACGCACTCTTTCACACCCTTCCCCACATGAACGACGATACAAAGGCACTTGAACAGATAGAACTTTGCGAAAAAAACATAAACGCAGAGAAAAAAAACATCATGATGATGCACTGTTCCGTGGGTGCGTGGTATTTGATGCAGGAGTTTGGCGAGTGGGTCTACCCGAGCGACAAAGAGGTCATTTTTTCTAAAATGGATTATGTCGCACTCGGACACTGGCACGGTTTTGGGCGTGTCGGCAAACATGAAAACGTTTACTACAGCGGCTCGACTGAGAGAACCTCTTTAAATGACAAACGCAACTCCAAAGGCTTTGTTCTAGTCACTTTAGAAGAGAAAAACAGCTCTTTATTCGGTGACTTTAACGTAGAGTTCAAAGAGATAAAAATCCGCCCGATTGTCCAAAAAGAACTCGACTGCGAAGATTTTGAAAACGTGCTTATAGATGCAAGCGACACAGAAAACGCCATAGTGGAAGTGCGACTCACAAACCTCACGCCTCTGCAATCCATTGAGATTCAAAACGCAGAGATAAAAGCCTTTTTTCCTGACGCCATGAGTGTAAGCGTAAAAAGAGAGTTTAAAAAAGGCACAAATGAGACAGATGTAACAGACGTTGAAGCCCTGAGCCTTGAAGAGTATTTTTTAGAACACATTAAAGAGGACGCGGACGAAAAAGAGTACGACAGACTTAAAGCAAAAATTGGCGAACTCTTTGCACAGTACGAGGAGGCAAACAATGATTCTCTCTAAACTGCACTTAGAAAACTTCAAAAAATATACTGCGTTTGACATTGAGTTTGGCGAGGGGCTTGTCGGCATTATCGGCAAGAACGGAAGCGGAAAATCCACCCTCTTTGAAGCCATCCTGTTCGCCCTTTACGGCGAAGCAAAAACAAGAGGCAACAAAGAGCTCATAAGAAACGCAAACGCAAATCCTAAAGATGCCGTAGTCGTAGAACTCGACTTTGAGTTTGAGGGCGCAGAGTACAAAGTAACGCGCGAGTTCCGAGGTAAAGCACTCACAGCAAATGCAAAACTGCTCAAAAACGCAGAGCTTACAACTACCGGAGCAAAAGAGGTCACAACTGCCATTGTCAAACTCACAAAGATGAGTAAAGATGCGTTTATGCACACCCTCTTCGCTTCTCAAAAAGAGCTCACGAGCCTGAGCACCCTTAAAAATGAAGACAGAAAAAAGATGATTCGCAAGCTCTTAGGGTTAGAGAAAATCGACTTTATTGAAAACAGTCTCGTAGAAAAAAGCCGTGAGCTTAAACGCGAGATTGCTGCGTTTGCAGAAGTTTTACTTGCTGAAGAAGAGCTCAAAAACTATGCAGAAAATTTAGAAAAAAACGTGCAAAAAAACGCAACGCTACACAAAGAAATAGAAACAAAAACCATTGAGCTCAACGCAACAAGAGTCAAAGAAGTCGCCATAAAAATGCAGCTCGAAGCATTTGTTAAAACCAAAGAAGAAAAACAACAACTCAGCAGTGAAATAGAACTCATAAAAAACTCTCTTGTCGCAGAGACAGCAAACCAGACAAAACGCTCGCATGAGCTTCAAGAGCTTCAACTCAAAGAGAATGAACTCAAAAGTTTGCAAGAGGTAAAAGAGCAGTACGCAAAACTCCAAACAGAGTTAAAAGAACAAGAAAAGCTCAAAGAGTTTCATCTTAAAAAAGAGGGAATCTTAAAAGAACAGGCAAGTCTCACGGAGCAATGGCGCAAGTCGAAGTCTGACATTGCGGCACTTGAAAAAGAGTGTGAAGGTTTGGAAGAGTTTCTCTTTCAAGCTAAAAACATGGAGTTCACACTTGCGGGCTTAGATGAAAACATAAAAAATAAACACACCATAGAGAGAGAACTTCAAGCAGAGATTGCAGGTGAACAAAAGCAGATAGAGCTCACAAACGCAAAGATACTAAGCCTGCAGAACATGGGCAAAGAGTCGGCCTGCCCTACTTGCACCCGACCGCTTTTAGAAGAGTATGACAATGTCATAAACTCACTTGTGGGAGTCGTCAACAATACACATCAGGTAAAAATAGACGAGTACAAAAAACAGCTTGTAAATGTACTGACGCAAAAAGCCGCTTACGAGAATGAAAAAAAGCTCAAAGACAAAGAATTTTTGGAACTGACAAAAAACATCAACATCATTCAGAGCAAACAAAAAGACCTCAAAAACGCCGTAGATTACTTTAAAACAGTAGAGCAAAAAGGCATACAAAATAAACAGGAGCTTCAAGCGCTTGAGCAATACAGCTACGACGAAGCACAACATAAAGAGCTCCAAAACAGCTTCCAAACACTCACGCCAAAATACCAACTTTACCTGAGTCTTGAAACTGAGCTCAAACGCCTGCCGACTCTAAAAACGGAACTTGAAGCCACAGCGAAAAAGATACTGGAACTAAACGCAGCGAAACAGACAAAAGAAGCCGCGTTTCAACTCATAAACTACGACGAAACAAAGCATAAAGCCACAGAGACCGAGGCAAACGCAGCAGCAAAAGAAAAAGAGGCACAGAGCACGGCAATCAATGAGTTCAAAGTGCAAATTGCCCGCCTTGAAGGTGAGATAAAAACCATAAACGCAGCTCTGCAAAACAACCAAACGCAGCTCAAAAAGGTACAGACCAAAAAAGACGATTTGCTCGACTACGAGAAGATAAAAACAAGCCTTGCAGAGTTCAAAACCAAGCTAAACGCAAAAGTAGCACCACGCATCTCAGCCATTGCCTCAGAGATGTACGCACGCATCACCAAAGGAAAATACCAATACATAGAAGTCAGCAACGACTTCGACTTTTTCATCTACGACGAGGGCAAAAAATACCCGATTGAGCGATTTTCTGGCGGAGAGGTAGACTTGGCAAATTTAGTGCTAAGAATTGCCATAAGCAAAACTCTCACGGAACTTAGCGGTGCAAGTAGCATAGGCTTCTTGGCGTTTGATGAAGTCTTTGGAAGCCAAGACGAGGCAAGAAGAATGGAGATACTTGAAGCCTTCCACACCATCAAAGAGCAATACCGACAGATATTTCTAATAAGCCACGAGATGGAGATTAAAGAGATGTTTGAAGTGGTTGTGGAGTTGTAACCGTTACTTTTAATGTTTTTTTGATAAACTTTAACATTATAAAAAGGGATGCGTAAAAATGAATGAACTCTCCATGCAAACAAACATAGAAAACAAAATTTTTACCATCCGTGGTATGCAAGTAATGCTAGACAGAGATTTGGCTAAACTTTACCAAGTACAAACAAAAGTATTAAATCAGGCGGTTAGCAGAAATATTGAACGATTTCCCCAAGAGTTTATGTTTCAACTGACAAAAGATGAGCTAGAAAATTGGAAGTCACAAATTGTGACTTCCAATCAAGAGATAATGGGACTAAGAAAAATGCCTTTTGCTTTTACAGAACAAGGTGTTTCTATGCTCTCAGCAGTTCTTAGAAGCGAAACTGCGATCAAAACAAGCATACAAATCATCAACAGTTTTGTCAAAATGAGAGGCTTTCTTTCTCAAAATGCCGATATTTTTAAACGACTTGAGCTTGTAGAAAAAAGACAAATTTCACATGAGATAAAAGCAGATGAGAAGTTTGAAAAGCTCTTTGATGCACTAGAAGCAAAATCTATCCAACCGACACAAGGCATCTTTTATGATGGAGAGGTTTACGATGCCTATCTCTTCGTCTCAAACCTTATAAAAAGTGCCAAAAAAAGCATAGTGCTGATAGACAACTACCTCGATGAGAGCGTTTTGACGATGCTCTCAAAAAGAGAAAAAAATGTAACCGCCACCATTTACACCAAAAATATCACCGCACAACTAGAACTCGACATCAAAAAACACAACGCCCAATACCCAAAAATCACCCTCAAAAAGTTTGACGCCTCACACGACAGATTTCTCATCATCGATGCCAAAGAACTCTATCACATAGGAGCAAGTCTAAAAGATTTAGGCAAAAAATGGTTCGCTTTTTCTAAGTTTGAGATGGAGAGTTTTGATATTTTGAAGAGGTTGGAGGGGTGATGGGAGTTTTGGTTGGGAGTTTGATGAGGCGAAATGTATTTTTTAAAAATATTTATTATAATTAAGTATTTGTGTTATAGTACTGACTCGTGACCAGTATATTTGTAATTTGGTATAGACAATAAAAAGAATAGGTGGTTAAAAAGTTTTGAGCAAAAATTTATATTTAGTTTTAGGCAATGGATTTACAATTGATTTCATTAATCATATTAAAAACGAAGAGATAGATGCAAGTAATTTTTTTAAATATGGTGCAGAGGTGCCTTGGCCTGGAAATAATGAGCCAGGTTTTTTATCATCTAAAAACTGTCCAAACCTATGGAATTTAGGAGCTCGTCCAAATATGGACTCCAAGCAAGCGCTTGATTTAATTGAAGATATTATAACTTCTATAAACGTCTATGCATCTCATCCTAAAAAATCATTATTAGCAGATACCAAACAGAA
>VMSZ01000023.1 GCA_013791885.1 Sulfurimonas sp.
ATTTGCACCCACTCCTGCGTTTGCGTTTATCATGAGATTGTTTGCTGTGATATTCGCGCTCTCAGCTGTGAGATTGTCGCTTATTGCACCTGTTGTTGCAGTAAGTGCTACATCGCCTGTTGTGTTAAGGGTTGAAAGTGCTATGTTTGTGTTGGCTGCTAATGTAATATTTCCGCTTGTTGCACTTATCTGTTTTGTATCATTTATCGTGATTGCCCCAGTCGTTGCAGCTAATACAACGGCTCCACTTGTTGAACTTATATTTCCGCTTTGAGTGATATTCCCACTTGCTACGACTACATTTACAGCTCCGCTAGCGTTTTGTGTGATGTCTTTTATTTCTAGAGTGTTATTCTCATTGATGTAGACATCTCCGCTTGTAGTATTTGTAAGAGTGAGTGTATCAACTTTTGTATCTAATCTATTTATGCTGCTTCCTATCCCATTTGCTGCATTAAGAATGAGATTTACCCCTTGAATATAGTTGCCACTTGCATCACTAATAGCTCCAGCTGAAGTTAAAACAACCTCACCTGTTGCGACAATATTGCTTTGAGCCAAATCAGTTCTTGTAGAAGTTGTAGCATTTGTATTCACTTTGTTTACAACTATATCCGCGATAGTATCTATGAGTAAATCTTTGTTGTTGTTTATATAGAGACCACTTGCACTTACTGTTGCGCTGAGACTATTTACAGAGGTATCTAACAGGTTAATATTAGTTGGTATGATACCAGTTTCGCTGAGCATCACTCTGAGCTTATTTGCGGTAACATCTGTGTGAGTATCTCCACTATCAAAGAGTCCGCCAGTAGCAAAAAGTGAGACATTCGCACTTCCTGCGTTTAATGAAGATATGGAGATATCATGCGCTTTGAGTCTTATATGCGCATTATTTGTACTTACTTCTGCTCCATCACTCATAGTTATGTTTCCGCTTGTGCTAAAAATATCTATGTTTTTATCTGCTGTTTGAGTAGTAATATCTGCGTTTATAGCAATATGGCTTGTAGTCTCAAGGCTAATGTTCCCACTGGTACTTGCAATATCTGAGTTTGTACTTATCGTGCTTGATTTAAGTAAGATATTATCTCCCGCATTTATAGTACCGTTTGTTGCTTGAAGTGTGAGGTTTTCACCTGCTACAACTATAGCATGAGCCGTAGTTGCCAAGTTATTTTGCACTGCATCGCTTAGAGGTGTAACACTTGCTTGAGTATCTATTCTGTTCACACTCATAGCAGAAGTTTGCCCTACAATAAGGTTGTCTTTTTCAGTAAGAAAGAGACTTCCATTGGTAATATCTGCACTCAAAGTTGCAACATTTGTCTTGATGTGTTTAGCACTTACGCCAAAACTCTGGGCTGTGATTTTGAGCTCATCAGCTGTGAGGTTATAAGATGGAGAGCTAACTCCAAGGTTGTTTGTAACTGTTGCTGCCTCGAGAGTGATATCTTTTGTAGTGATAAGCTCACCTAAAACTAGAGCACTTGTCGCTTCGTATCTGATATTCTCAGCAGTAGTTGTTTTATAGATAGCTCCCATAGAGATATCAGAGCCCACCACATCCACAGTACCACTGCTTGCAATGTTTGCATTTTGTGTAAATATTGTGCCTGCGTTTATACTTAGGTTACCACTGTTTGTGATGTTGCTGCCTAAAGTGATAGCTCCTGCTGTTGCTTGAAGGAGTGTGTTATTTGTAGAGGATACTGTTGCTCCGCTTGTGATGTTTATATCACCTGTGTTTGTTACAAGGACGAGTTTCTCATTTGATTCTAAAAACTCTTGGGCTGCATGAGTTGTAAGTTCTGTAGCACCTTGTGTATTGACACTATTTACATTGACTGTGACACTATCTACACTCACACCATTTGTCTCAGTGATATAAACGCCATTAGCTTTTGCAGAGAGAGTTGTAATGTTTGTTTCTATATGATTTGTTGCAGTTGCTATAGCACCTGTGATATTAAGAAGGAGTGATGTTGCTGTGATGTCAATATCACTATTGTTTGCATCTATATCATCTGTATCTATAAGATTTCCACCTGCTGTGATGCTTATATTTGCACTTCCCGCATTAAGGGCTTCTAATGAGATATTCTCTCCTGCGTTTAGGAGAATATTTCCGCTATTTGTCACTGACGTGAGAGTGTCGTTTGCCATAGTGATATCACCAAGGGCGATAAGTTCTACGGTTTTAGTTGCTGTTGTTGCTGTAATGTTCGCATTTTGAAAAATATCATTGTCTGATTTGATAGTAATGTTTCCACTTGTGCTTGTTACATTTGCACCGAGTGTCATATCAAAGCTTTCATCACTGTCTGTATCATTAGTTTGGAGTAAAATATTTTGTGTTGCTGTGATTGTTCCTATCGTTGTAATGCTTCCATTTTTTGTAGTAAGGACAAGATTATCAGTTGTGCTCATACTATTTACACTTATAGCGTTTTCTTCTTGGATGTATGTTGCACCGTTTGATGCAGTGCTTGCCAGGTTTGCTACATTCGTGTTAAGGTGATTTGCAGAAGTTCCTATGTAGGTTCCTGCGTCTAGGGAGAGTGTCGCTGCACTTACAAGTGAACCGGCATCTCTATCTGCGATATATCCTGTTGTTGCGTTTAGGTTTACATCTGTGCTTGTTGTGATTGTTTCAGTTGTTATATTTGTAGCTGCGTTTAGACTTATAGTACCGTTTGCAGAAGTTGTGCTTGTGTTATCATTCATCGCTATGCTTCCGGCAGTTGCAGTGATAGTGATATCTCCATCTGTGCTTGA
>VMSZ01000010.1 GCA_013791885.1 Sulfurimonas sp.
AAAGCAAAACAGAGAGAAATACGAGGACATGCGTTTTCCGGTGCCCATTCGCCAGCAATGTGGAAAGATGCACTTGAGCTTGATTTGGAACAGGAGGGTAATGATTTGCTTATCGCAATTTCAAATCCTCAACCGCATAATATCCCAAGCGGATTCGGTTCTCGTGAACTTCTTGTGGAACTCTCATACAAAAAAGGTCTTGCGGAGATTGAGTCAAAAATAATCTCTTTGACAAATCACTATACTTCAAAAAGAGATAAAGCGACAATTCCTCATTTGGCTGAAAGTTCTACAAAAGATGGAACTATTCCTGCAAAAGGAAAAAAAGTGATAAAAGTACCGAATGAAAAAGGTGCTTCTAGTGTTGAGGTAAAACTCTACTATCGTCTAGTCAATGATGAGGTACGCACGCTTCTTGAGTTGAAAGAGCCGATTTGGTCACAAAAAAGTTTTATAACTTCTAAAAATATAAATTTGAAGTAGAAGAAACTCCCATACTTGGGAGTTTCTTTGGTTTTTTTTAGTAGCGAATACCGGTGAGGCTTCGTATTTTTTCCATAAGCGGGAGTGCTATCTCCTTTGCTTTTTTTGCACCTTCATCTAAAATAGCTCTGACTTCATTTTGATTTGCTTCAAAGTAGTTGCGTTTTTCTCGGAACTCTCCAAAATATTCCCACATAACATCTGCGAGATAGAGCTTAAAGTGTCCATGCCCTTCACCACCTCTTTTATAGCGTTCTTGGAGTTCTAAAAGTTCTTTGTCTGAGAGGAAAAGCTTCGCCATATTATAAACATTGCATCCCTCATACTCTTTAGAATCTTCCATTGCTACATTTTGGGTTATAATTTTTTTAATTGTCTTGAGTTGCGTTTTTTCTTCACCGAAGATGTTCACCGTGTTGCCATAGCTTTTTGACATCTTTTGTCCGTCAGTTCCTGGAACAGTTGCGACCTCTTCTTGAATTTTAAACTCTGGAATTTTTAGTACATCACCATATTCATTGTTAAACTTAATAGCGATATCCCGTGCGATTTCTACATGCTGGATTTGATCTTTTCCCACAGGAACCGTGTCGGGTGAGAAGAGCAAAATATCTGCCGCCATAAGAACAGGATAAGAAAAGAGAGAGTGATTTGCTGCTATTCCTTTAGCGGTTTTATCTTTATAGCTATGTGCTCTCTCTAAAAGTCCCATCGGTGTGAAACCTGATAAAATCCAATAGAGTTCAAGGACCTCTTTGACATCGGATTGAACCCAGAAGATAGATTTTGTAGGGTCGATTCCAAGGGCTAAAAAATCTGTAGCAGCCTGCATGGTCAATTTTGCCAATCTCTCTCCGCCATTGCCGCTGCTCATTGCATGGTAGTTTGCTATAAACGCAAAAGTTTCACTGTTTTTTTGCGCTTCAACCATCTGTTTTATAGAACCGAAATAGTTCCCTATGTGTAGGTCGCCCGAGGGCTGAATTCCTGTTAAAAGTCTCATTGGTACTCATTTTATATATTTTTTGTGTGATTATACCAAAATAGCAATTTTAAAGCTTTGTTGTGTTATATTTTCCACATTAAGGGTAAGGAACACTTACTTTACAAAGGATTTATTATGACTTTACAGATTCGCGCAAAAAGTATTACATTGAATGACCATACAAAAGCTCACATTCAGAGTGCTGTTGATGCATTTAAAAAATTTGGACTTGATATCACTACGGTAAATGTTGCTGTAACTGCCGAAAAACAGGGCGTTGCAGTTGAGTTCGATATTCATATTGCTCATGCACAGCCGGTAGTTATTACTCAGAGTGATGATGACCTAGACACAGCTATAGATTTAGCAATAGACAGAGCAAGCAAAGCGCTTCGTCGTTTACACACTAAAGTTGCTGCACCTCAAAAAGGTTCTATTAAAGATTTAGAAATAATTGAAGACTAACTTAACCCCTATGCCATCAGGCATAGGTTCATCTCTCCACAATCTAAGGATGCCCATTTGAAATTTTTACTTTTATTTTTGTTGTCTCTTAATTTAATTGCAGACAATGACTATTCACTGCGTGTTGCTGCGGGAAGCTCGTCAGCAAGTGACTTTGACAAGCTTTATACATTTCAGGGCTTAAATAAAAGTCCATATAACACTTCCATGTACGGGGTTGAGGGTGGTTATCGAATTCTCAAAGATATGAATAATTGGCCTTTTGACCTTTATATTAAAGGTGGTTTAAACTATATGAATGAAAATGGATATCAACCTGATTTCTTAGAAGCTACTTTATATGTAAAAGTTTATTATAAACTAGAAGCACTCGATAACGAATTTAGAGTAGGTCTTGCAGAAGGTATTTCTATGGCAAGTAAAATCCCTTATATAGAGAAAATGGAAGCTGAAGCAGAAGATGACTCTACATCAAATCTTCTTAATTATATGGAGCTGACTTTTGATTTTGACATGGGAAAACTTATTTCTGTAAATGCACTTAAAGAAACCTATTTTGGTTACATGATTAAACACCGTTCCGGGATGTATGGCTTGTATGGCGGAGTTCAAGATGGTGGCTCTAATTACAACTGTCTTTATATAGAAAAGTCTTTTTAAAGAGTCGAGTTATGAAAATCATTGCCGCGCTTTTGTTTTTCATAAACCTGATGGCACAGGAGCAATATTCTTTTAGAGCGGCATATGGAATAGCTTCTCAGAGTGATTTTGGTGAGATTATTTCGGCAAATAATGAGAATCATGTTAAAGATTTGAGTGTTTTTGCTCTTGATGGAGGATATCTGCTCTCTCATAATACTTTTGAGCTGCCTATAGACATTTATCTCAAAGGAGGAGTCGCATTCTTTGATGAATCTTCGGTATCGAAAAACGATATTTATGAGGGTTTGCTTTATATTAAAGCATACTGGAATTTTGAGTTTTTAGACAATAGAATCAGACTTGGTTTAGGGGATGGGCTTTCCTATACTTCTGAGATACTCTATATTGAAAAAGAAGAAGCACTTGCTAAAGAAGACACAACTTCAAATCTTTTAAACTATATGGATGTGAGTTTGGATTTCGATTTTGGCAGATTGATTTCTTATAAGCCATTGCATGATACATACGTCGGCTGGGCAATTAAGCACCGTTCAGGAGTTTATGGACTTTTTAATGATGTGAAAAATGGTGGTTCGAACTACAATACTTTTTATATAGAAAAAAGTTTTTAAACAAAATATTTTAAAAGGAGATAATCATGTATCAATGGATGGTCTGGTTTCATATACTTTCATTAATCTCTTGGTTTGCGGTACTTTTCTATTTGCCAAGACTCTTTGTTTACCATGCAGAGAATGCTTCAAACGCAGGTTTTATAGAAGTGGTAAAAGTTATGGAGATGAAAATATACAAGTACATAGGTGTCCCTGCAATGTGGGCAACAGTTTTAAGCGGTTCGTATTTGGCCTATAAACTTGGTTTTGACGGCGGATGGCTTCATGCTAAAATCTTTTTTGTTCTCGTGTTAATGGCTTACTTTTTTACTTTAGGACATTTTAGAGAAAAATTTTTAGCGGATGAATGTTATAGAAGCGGAAAGTTTTTTAGAATGTACAATGAAGTTCCGACAATACTTCTCATGATAATTGTCGCGATGGTGATATTGAAGCCATTTTGATAAAAACGCAAAAGGAATAGATCCCTTTTGCTACGCTAGCCGCTTGGGCTACTAAAGCTTGACACCTTTGGCGTCAGAGTAATCTCACTTGAAAAGCTGTTTTTTTTGCTTTACTTCTCGCCTTTTTTCTTCGCTTTAAAGAGGACAGGAGTTCCCGTAAAGTTAAACGCTTCTCTGAGCTTATTCGTTAAGTATCTTCTGTATGTAAAATGAAGTCCTCTTGGTTTATTCATAATAATAGCAATCTTTGGAGGACGCGTTTCATACTGCGTTGCATAGTAAATACGTATAACCTGACCGCTCATGCTTGGAAGTGTATGGCGTCTTAGTGCTAATTCAATTACTTCATTAATTTTTGAAGTAGGAATACGTTGAGAGTAGTTCTCATTAATCTCTAAAATCATATCGTGGAGTTTATCAACTCTCTGGTGTGATTTTGCAGAGATAGTGATGATAGGTGCATACGCTAAGAATTTAAATCTGTCACGAACTTCTCTTATGATTTTATCATGCTCTTCACGGTTTGAAATATCCCATTTGTTTAAAACAATGATAGAAGCGAGTCTGTTACTGTCAACAAGTCCTGCGATTTTCTCATCAAGATCCATAAATGGCTCACTTGCATCTAAAACAATAAGTGCCATATTTGAGTTTTCCAACATCTCTGTAGTTCTCATAAGTGCGTATTTTTCAATACCCAAAATTTTACCGCGGCGTCTAAGACCTGCAGTGTCGACAAAAGTAAGTTGTTTGCCTTTGTACTCAATCGTCTCATCAATCGGGTCTATTGTTGTTCCTGCTACTGAGCTTACAACTGAACGCTCTTCCCCAAGAAGTGCATTTAAAAGAGAGCTTTTTCCAACATTTGTACGCCCGATAATAGCAATTTTTATATGGTTCATATCGTTTTCGTCGAACTCTTTTATGAGGTCGTTGTTTGCGTAAATTGAATCATCAGGAATCTCTTCATTATCCTCATCCTCAGGGTAATAAAATCCGTCATCTTCCTCGTCATGCTCATATTCTTGGAAGTACTCTTCATCACTGAGTTCCGGCTCTATAATAGTAAAATTGTCATCTTCATCAAGCTCTTCATTTTCTTGGATGATGTCACTGTCTGGGATTTTTGAGTAGAGCCAATCCATGAGCTCAACCGTGTTTCTGTTATGTGCTACGGAGATACCAAAAATAGCATCTGTTCCAAACTCATAAAAATCCCATAGTTTTTCTTTCATTTTGTCATTGTCGATTTTATTTACAACAAGTGCAACATCTTTTCCGAGAGTCTGAAGTTCATAAAAAAGTTTTTTGTCTTCATCCTCAGGCAAGCCTTTTCCATCAACCATAAAAAGGATGATGTCTGCTTTATAAGCCGCTTTAAGGGACATTTCTTTGATTTTGTCAAACAGTTCGCACCCTTTGTCGAGTCCGCCTGTGTCTAGAAGTTCAACTCTCTTATCTACGATAATCGCATTTCTTCTTTTTACGTCTCTTGTTGTTCCCGCTAAATCGGAAGTTATCGCATCTCTTTTTTTGACTAGACGATTAAAAAGGGAGCTTTTACCAACATTTGGACGACCAATAATGGCGATTTTTTTCATGTATTTTACCTTGTAGTTTTATGAGGAGTTGTTATTATTTTTGAAATTATATCTAAATTATAAAGATTTACTTAATACAGAGGAAAGTTGTCTTGCGTTTAAGTGTGTAATACCAATAAAATCTCGAAAAATTATTTTTCGTAGCTTTAGGGGGTTGCAAGGGACAATTTGTCCCTGCTATGCAAACGGACGTGTTCGTTTGCATATATAATTTAGTCAGTCGGAAACTCTTTTTCTAAATTTTCAAGAGCATTTTTAGATTGAAACTGCTGCCAAAGTGCATCGTCATTTTTAAAGCTTGAACTTACAGCTTTTTTAACTTCTCTGTTTACTTCACTTTGGTTCACTGCCACAAGCATATATAAAGCGCCCGATGGAGCACTCCAAACGTCTACGGCTTTCGAACCCTGAAGGTCTACTTTTGCAACTTGTTTTGTAACCGCAGTTGAAACTTTATCTACAGTCTCTTGAGAGCCATTGCCAGTCGAACGCGTAAATACTTCTACCTTGTCTTTTACAAGTGTTTGAATCTGCTGTGCTAAATCTGAACGACCGTTTGCCAATGCAACTCTTCTCATGTGACTCATGCCTGCCGCACTATTTTCAGCTATGCCTAATCCTGCATACGAACCTTCTAGAGCAGGTAAACAAGTCCATGTAGGAGCAAGAACATTTTCTTGCATACAGCGATAATCGTCGCTTGCAGCACCCGGTATGACTTCTTTGTCACTACATCCGGAAATTGACGCCGCAATCAAACCAGCAAGAGCGATTGATGATAAAGTTTTGAACATTTTTGAATCCTTAATAATATATTGAGTGCTATGGTAGCACATAATTAAATATAATTTATTAACTATGACGTATTATTTAGATGTTTAAGCAAAAAAATAAGTTTCCTAAGTTTAGCTACATTCGATATACTTGCGTTTATGAAATATTATGCTTATGAAGAATTTAAAAACGATACAAACACCTTGATTTCCAAGGTAAAAGGTTTCCAGGCTGAAGCGATTCTAGCTATTGCCAGAGGCGGATTGACGCTCTCTCACGCAATGGCTGAGGGTTTAGACATTAGAGAGGTTCAGTCTATCCGAACTGAACTCTATGACAAAACATGTAAGCGCGATAGTATCACTGTTTTTGACAGTTGTGAGTTTAAGAGTGTAAAAAGAGTTTTAGTTGTTGATGATATTGCGGACAGCGGAGAAACGCTTGAAGTCATCATGAAGCATCTGCAGGAGAAATACAGCGAGATAGAGTTTAAATCTTGTACGCTGTTTTATAAAACAACGTCCATCTATGAACCTCATTTTTGGGTGAATGAAGCGAATGACTGGATAGATTTTTTTTGGGAAAGAGATTTTAAATAATCTTTATTCTCTGTGCCCAGCATGCGTTTGGGTAAAATCTGTTTCATAAATATAAGCAGAGATTGTCTCTAATGTCTCTTTGTCGTAGCCGAGTTCTGGCATGAGCTCATATTTATCTACCGCTTCTAGCATGATGGAACTTTCTTTTTTTGGCTTAATCACCCAGTCTGACATATATTCCACAAAATTTTCTTTATTTGGAAAAGCTCTTAAATAGTTCTCTCTTACTTCCATGATGGATGGCGCAGAGAGTGTTTTTGTTTCGGCGTGGCAGGTGATACAGTTGCCGTGAAAAAGCAGAGCACCCATTGAGTCTGCGTTTATGCTTGAGCTAAAGAGTAGAATAAAAGATGCCAGATAAAAATTATTTTTTAGCATCTTTAATCATCTCATACGCCTGATTAATCTCTTGTGTTTTAGCTGTTGCTTCTTGCATATACGCTTCATCTTTGCCTTGAGACTTGATGATGTCAGGATGGTATTCGCGGATAAGTTTTCTGTAGGCTTTTTTAATCGTATCCATGTCATCACTTGCGTTTACTCCTAAAAGTTTGTACGCATCGTTGATGTTTGCTTTTGGCTGTATGTTTTGCATCATCTTCTCAAATTTATCAAAGATTGCATGGTAAGTGTTTGGATCAAACTCAAGTGCCTGTGCGATTTTTTGAAGTATCTCTTCTTCACTTTTACTCACTTCTCCATCAACAAAGGCCAACTGGATTAAAAAGCCCATAAACTGCTGCGTTTTTGCTTTGTCGCGTTTGATGGAAGTAGCAAGCATATGTGCAATTTGTTCTGTGTTATGCAATACTTCTTTTTCTTCGTTAAAAATCTCTTTAAGTATCTCTTTGGTTTTGTGAGGTTCTGGAAAAACATTTGAAATGTCATCAAACATTATACCTATAAGCTGTGCTTCGAGCGCATCTACTCTGCCATCAGCTTTTGCAACCTTTGCAACAAGAGCCACAAAAAGGCCAAGTTCGCTTTTTTGCAGGGCTTCTTTAGTGACAGAAAAGTTTTTGAATGCTTCTTTGGAGTAGTCCGTGTAGCGAGAGTAGCTCTTAAAAATGTAATAAAAAACAGCAGCTAAAATAGCTAAAACGATGATATTTCCCATGATTATCCTTTGATTTGATGGCAAAATTATACATAGAAATGGCTACAATTCGCCCATGAATAGAATTAAAAATTTAGATGCCGGCGTTAAATATATGCTTTTAGCCTCACTCACCTTTGCGTTTATGGGAGCTTTTGCAAAACTCTCTTCTCTCTATATGCCCTCATTGGAAGTGGTTTTTTTTAGAAATATTGCGGGCGTAGTCCTCATAGGTTTGGCAGTTTTAAAAAAGCCGATGACGCACGTCGGCGGAAAGCCTTGGCTTCTTTTGTTTCGAGGTACCATGGGCTTTTTGGCTCTGCTTGCGTTTTTTTATAACATAGCGCATATTTCACTCGGGGACGCCATGACTTTTTCAAAAACCTCTACCATCTTTACGGCAATTTTTGCATGGATATTTTTAAAAGAAAAACTCACGTTTGCGGGTTGGCTGGCCATCGGGGTTGGTTTTGTGGGCATAGTGATGATAACGCAGCCAAGCGGCGTCGGTTTTTCCAAGTATGATCTGCTGGGAATTTTCAGCGGCATCGGTGCGGCACTTGCCTATACTTCCATACGAGAGTTAAAAAAATATTACGACACAAGAGCTATTGTTCTCTCTTTTATGGGCGTGGGAACAGCAGGGCCGATTCTGCTCTTTTTACTCTCGTCCTACATTACAATTCCAGAGCTAGATTTTATGCTCGGTGAGTTTGTGATGCCAAGCGGAGTTGTATGGTTTTACGTGCTTGGTATGGGGCTTTTTGCAACACTCTCACAAGTACTTATGACAAAAGCTTACAGCCAAACGCAGGCCGGAATTGTGGCAACGGTGAGTTATATGAACATTCCTTTTTCTATTGCCGTCGGAGTTATGCTTGGAGACTCGCTTCCAAGTATGGCGGTGACGTTTGGTATAGTGCTTATAATCCTTTCGGGCATTATGGTTGCAAGGGCTAAGTAGATGTTAAACCCATTATGATATAATCTTTTTCTATTTTTTAAAAGGCAAAAAGATGAAATTACTCGCCGGACCTTGTGTTATTGAGAGCGAAGAAAATATATTTAAAATAGCCAAAGCTATGGAGGTTTATCATAATGATCCTTCAATAGATTTCTATTTTAAATCTAGTTTTGACAAAGCAAACAGAACCTCACTTGAGAGTTTTCGTGGACTCGGCATTGACGAAGGTCTTCGAATTTTGCAAAAAGTAAAAGATGATTTCGGCTATAAAATAGTGACAGATGTGCATGAGTCATGTCAGGTGGCTCAGGTTGCTGAGGTTGTAGATATGCTTCAGATACCTGCGTTTTTATGCCGTCAGACAGACTTGCTTGTTGCATGTGCAAAAACGACAAAAGAGGTAAACATCAAAAAAGGGCAGTTTATTAACCCTCCTGATATGAAATACTCTGTTGCAAAAGTACTCCAAACGCGAGGATGCAGCGAAGTAACGTATGAAAACTCTCAAAAGCACGGCGTTTATTTATGCGAAAGAGGAAGCTCTTTTGGTTATGGAAACATTGTTGTAGATATGCGCTCTCTTGTTATCATGAGAGAGTTTGCTCCGACTATTTTTGATGCGACGCACTCTGTTCAAATGCCGGGTGCACTTGGTGGAAAAACAGGCGGAGACAGCTCGATGGTTCCATATTTGGCATCTGCTGCTGCGGCTGTTGGTGTTGATGGTTTCTTTTTTGAAACGCACTTTGACCCAAGCTGTGCTTTGAGTGACGGACCAAATATGATCAAGTTTGACGACTTGGCAAAATTAATAGCAAAAATTAAAAAAATACAACAAATATAGTCTCTCTTTTGAAAAAAGAGTAGCTTCAGTGGCCTTAGCGGCCGTAGCGGAGCAAAAGGGACTTGTTCCTTTTGCGGACAAATAATAGGGAAAAGGTTCCCTTGAATTTTATGAAATAAAATATAAGGAAAAAAGATGAAACTAGTTGAAGGTAAATTAAAAGTAGTTAACGGCAAGAGAATTGCAATCGTAAGCACAAGATGGAATCACTTTATTGTTGACAGACTTGTAGAAGGTGCAAAAGATGCATTCGCACGTCATGGCGGAAATGATGAAGATTTAACGCATGTTTTAGTTCCGGGTGCATTTGAGCTTCCAATGGTAATTGACCAAATACTTGCAAGCGGCAAATATGACGCTGTATGTGCTTTGGGTGCTGTTATCCGTGGGGCAACTCCTCACTTTGATTATGTATCTGCCGAAGCTACAAAAGGGATTGCAACTATCTCTTTAAAACACAGAAAACCTGTATCTTTTGGACTTTTGACAACAGACACTATTGAGCAGTCTATTGAGCGTGCGGGAACAAAAGCAGGAAACAAAGGTTTTGAAGCGATGACAGTTGTTATTGAACTTTTAGACCTTTATGAGGTACTGTAATGGCAACGAGACACCACGCCCGTATGGCTGTAGTGAGTCTTTTATATGCATATGATTTGGGGAATGGAAGCATTGCTGAACATACAGATGAGATTTTAGAAGAGAAAAAAATCCGTAACAAACAAAAAGATTTTGCTTTAGCGCTTTTTGACGGGGTTATGAAAAATTTGGAAGTATGTGACAAAGCAATTATAACGCACCTAAAAGAGTGGGATTTTGAGAGACTAGGCTCTATTGAGAGAGCAACACTCAGACTTGCAGCGTATGAGATACTTTTTGGCGAACTTGATTCGGCTGTTGTCATTAACGAAGCGGTTGAGATTACAAAAGCATTTGGAACAGAGCAGTCACCGAAGTTTATTAACGGTGTCTTAGATGCGATATCTAAAGACAAACAATAGTCATTAACTTTATATGATTTTGCTATAAATTTTTAAAATTAATATATAAAGTAGTTTTATGAAAAGATTGACAAAAGAAGAAGCACTTGATTTAATTAAAAACGCAGATCTCAAAGAACTTGGCCGCATGGCAAGTGCAAGAAAAAAAGAGCTCCATCCTGAAGGTATTACGACTTTTGTAGTTGATAGAAATATCAATTACACAAACATCTGTTGGGTAGACTGCAAGTTTTGTGCATTTTACAGACATGAAAAAGATGCAGATGCTTATGTACTTACGTACGAAGAGATAGATGCCAAGATTGATGAGCTTTTGGAGATTGGCGGGACACAGATACTTTTTCAAGGCGGTGTGCATCCTAAACTCAAAATTGAGTGGTATGAGGATTTAGTTGAACACATTCATCTGAAATACCCGCAAATTACTATCCATGGATTTTCTTCGATTGAAATAGATTTCATTGCCAAAGTTTCTCGCATTACTGTAGAAGAAGTGCTCGCACGTTTAAAAGCAAAAGGCTTGGCTTCTATTCCAGGAGCCGGAGCAGAAATTCTAAGCGACAAAGTTCGTGATATTATCGCACCTAAAAAGATAGATTCTGATGTTTGGGTAGATATCCACAGAAAAGCGCATAAACTTGATATAAAATCAACTGCTACCATGATGTACGGGACAGTTGAAACAGATGAAGACATCATCGACCATTTCGACATGATACGTAATCTTCAAGATGAAACGGGCGGTTTTCGCGCTTTCATTATGTGGAGTTTTCAAGGCAAGCATACAGAACTTTTAGCACAGATTCCGGATATGGAAAAACCATCCTCAAACCGATACCTGCGTTTACTCGCAGTGGCACGTTTGTATCTTGACAATGTTCCGAACATTCAAAGTTCATGGGTAACACAAGGGCCGTACATCGGTCAGATGGCGCTGCGTTTTGGTGCGAATGATTTGGGTTCGACCATGATGGAAGAAAATGTTGTTAGCTCTGCCGGTGCCGCATACACAATGGCAAAAAGTGAGATGGTGCATCTTATTCAAGACATCGGAGAAAAAGCTGCGGTGAGAAATACGGCGTATGAAATTTTAGAGAAATTCGCATAGATGAAAAAAATATTTTATACATTTTTAATTTTAGGACAAATACTTATGGCAGCAAAAATTGATTTTTTAGAGACAAGCGGTTTAAAAATACCAATTATTTATGAGCAGGACAAACGACTTCCTTTGGTGACACTGCAGTTTACTTTTACAAACAGCGGAAGCATAACAGACGTCTCAAAGGCAGGTCTGGCAAAATTTAGCGCAAAGATTATGAATGAAGGAACAAAAGAGTTAGGCAGTTCTGCGTTTGCAGAAGCTTTAGAAGCCAAAGCAATTCACATATCTGCTCATTCAGGTACTGAGACTTTTATTGTAGAACTTGGCTGTCTGAGTGAAAATTTTGATGAGGGACTTGAGCATTTTGATGCACTTTTAAAAAGTCCAAATGTAAGTCAAGAATCAGTAGACAAAGTAAAAACAATGACTCTCGGTGCCCTGAGCAGAAAAGAGAATGACTTTGATTACATCGCAGGAAATGAACTCAATGCACTTTTGTTTGAAGGAAGCGTTTTGGCTCAGCCCTCTTCAGGAACTATGGAAAGTGTAAAGTCAATTGAGCTTAAAGATGTAGAAAATTTTGTTCGTACAAATCTTGTAAGTTCAAAGCTTATCGTTGTTCTTGGCGGAGATATTGACCTTGAAGTTGCAAAGAAAAAAATAGCAAAAGTTATTGATTCTATGAACAAAGGTTCATCGAGCGAAGTTATCAATGTTCAAGCAAGTAAAGAGCAAAAAGAGAAGATTTTAAAAAGAGATACGGAACAGGCTTATGTCTATTTCGGTTCTCCATACAATATGAGTGCAGATGATGAAGAGCAGTATAAAGCCAGAGTCGCTACTTTCATTTTAGGAACTGGCGGTTTTGGTTCTCGTTTAATGGAAGAAGTACGCGTTAAACGCGGTCTTGCATATTCGGCATATGCACGTACAAATATTACAAAGTCAAGCAGTTCATTTAACGGTTATTTACAAACAAAACTTGATTCTTTAGAGGAAGCGAGAACAACTGTTAACTCTGTGATTGCAGACTTTGTGAGGGATGGTGTGACGCAAGATGAACTCGAGCAAACACAGAAGTTTTTACTTGGAAGTGAACCGCTGAGAGTTGAGACTATGAGCCAAAGACTTAACCGTACTTTTTTAGAGTACTATAAAGGTCAAGAACTTGGTTTTGCGGCAATAGAGTTAGAAAAAATCAAGAACTTAAAACTTGAAGATTTAAATGCATTTATAAAAAAACATACCGAGATAGTTAATCTTAGTTATTCGATTGTGACCAAATAAATATTTCAAAATGCAATATTTATTTTCTTAGGTTAAAAAAGTAGCTACTCTTTTAACCTAAGGATGAAAAATGAATCTTACAAAAGAGCAAGCAGTAAAATTTAAAAAATTGGGCATCAACAGCTTTAGCGAGCTTGCTCTTTGTATTCCCCACTCCTATGAAGATTATACACTTCGTGACAAACTTCAGATTCATAAAACTCAACTCATTGACGCGACCGTTGAGTCTGTTTACCGTTCTCCCAACTCTCTGCAAATTACATTTTACGCACATAATTTCGGACACCATGTAATGGGTGTTTTATTTCGTCCAAAACCCTATATGATGCATCAGTTTATTGTCGGTGAGAGAGATTACTATTATGGTCTTATAGAGTGTAAAGTAGGGCATTGCAGTATGAGTATGCCAAGAAAGGTAGGCAGTTCAGGAGGTATTGCTCCTAAGTACAAGTGTGGGTTGCGTAGTGACGTAATGTTGCGTTTAGTTCAAACCGCTTTAAACGCAGAGAATTTACGAGGTGAAGGTTTAAGTGAAAAGGTAATAAACGCAGTCTTGAAACTACATTTTCCTGATGAAACTATTTTCGAAAGCAAAGAGCTCTCAAAAGAGTCTTTGGACGCTCTCAAATATATAGAACTTTTCACCTACATGAAACAGTTGTCCGCAAAAAGACGCTATTTTGAGGCGCTTAAAAGTCCAAAATCTAAGTACGACAAGTGGGCAAAAACACTTCCTTTTGAATTGACAGCAGAGCAGATAAACGCGATAGAAGAGATACAAAAAGATATTTCAAAAGATATCGCAGCAAAACGCATGGTTGTCGGCGATGTTGGAAGCGGAAAAACAATGGTAATTTTAGCCTCTGCGTTTATGATGGCTCCACACCGTTCAATACTTATGGCTCCGACTACCATTTTGGCAAACCAGCTTTTTGAAGAGGCACAGAAGTTTTTGCCAAATTTGAGAACTGTTTTAGTAACCAACAAAACGAAAAAAGTAGACTTAAGCGAATATGATTTCATCATAGGAACACATGCACTTTTATATAGAGAGTTACCAGAAGCAGGGCTTGTCATGGTAGATGAACAACACCGTTTCGGGACACAGCAGAGAAATATGTTGGATAAACTTGTAAGCGAGGGACCGAGAAAACCGCACTTTTTACAGTTCTCTGCAACACCCATACCAAGAACGCAGGCCATGATAGAGACGGCACACATAGATGTCTCTCTCATTACATCAACTCCATTTACTAAAGACATTGACTCCAAGGTAATTCATAAGAGTGACTTCAAAGAGTTGCTTGTAAAAATTAAAGAAGAAATAGCAGAGGGGAATCAAGTTTTGCTTGTTTATCCGCTTGTTGAGCAGAGCGAGATGATAGAGTATCAAAGCATAGATGAAGCACGTGTATACTGGGAGAAAAACTTTGATGGCGTTTATGTGACGCATGGCAAAGACAAAGAAAAAGAGCAGGTGCTTTTTGATTTTAGAGAAAACGGAAAAATCCTTATTGCCACTACGGTTGTAGAGGTTGGAATCTCACTTCCTAGACTTACAACCGTGGTGATAGTAGGCGCTGAGAGATTAGGGCTCTCTACGCTTCATCAGTTACGTGGACGTGTGAGCCGTGCAGGTTTAAAGGGCTATTGTTATCTTTATACAAACAAAAATAGTTCTGAAAGACTTGATGAGTTTGTCAACACGACAAGCGGATTTGACATAGCAAACCTTGATTTGAAGTTTAGAAAAAGCGGTGATTTACTTAAAGGCGCCAACCAGAGCGGTACACAATTTCGTTTTGTTGACTTGGTGGAAGACGAAGAGATAGTTAGAAGTGTCAAAAATGATTTAAAATTGAAATAACTTCACCTTAATACGACTAAAGTCGTATCTCCTAGATGATGTGGTTTGAACTTCATCAAGGCTTGGAGATGAGGCTTTAGCCTCATTTTGTACGACTCAAGAGAGGGTTTCTAGAGATACTCTCTTGCTATAATGGCTAGTATAAACCGTACGAACCGTTACTTTTTTTGTATAAAACGCGGCTTTTACCTTCGTTGTCTATAAAGATATCAAATACTTTTGTGCTCTCTTTAAGATCAGCCAAAACATCTTCAACTTCACGAGGCTCTAGAGAAAGAGTTACAGGAACGATTTCGTCTTCCATTGCTTCTGCAGCATCTTTAACGTCAACGGCCTCAGCCTTAACTTCATTCATGCCAACTTTGTGGTGAGTAACATCACGGTCGTGCATACGACGCATAGCTTTTTGAGCTCTTGCTGTCGCTAAATCAATAGCAGCATACAAATCATCATCACTTTGTTTGATAATAATAGAGTTTTTGTGAGCCAAGTTAATAACATACTCAACACATAAGTGGTCTTTACCTTTTTTATTTTGAGCAGATGCGATAACGTTTACAGAGATAATATCCATGTGAAATTTGCTAAGTGTATCTATAGAAGTGTTCATGTGAGCTTTGATAGCATCAGTAAGCTCAACATGTCTTCCAGTTAATGAAATATTCATTACTAGTCCTTGTTGTTTAAATGAAAAAAAATTATAGCATTAAAAGGTTTATAAGACTTATAATTTTTGGATAGTTCTTCTAAAATATCTAATTGGCTCTGTTCCAGCATTTGCAGTGATAGGAACTGTGACTGTAACATCCATCAAAACAGAGCCATTTTGCTCGGGAGTTGATACAGGGGTGTATAAAGTTCCTCCATTTGTTGCACAAGGCACATTTGAGTCATAAATATATTGCATGGAAATATCTACAGTATAGATAATATCTTGAGTAAAGCTTTGATTTAGATTGGTACATGGCGGATTTTGTGCAATAAGCAGTAAAGCATACTCTGTAGCACTTTTAGAAAGCAGCACACTTTGTTCATAAAGGTAAAGATCCGTTGTGCTTTTTGTAGTCTGTGCCGTCATTGCAAGAGACAAAGCCATAATCGTAGCCATAATAACAATGACAGCAATAGCCATAATCATAGCCATACCACGACGAAAAGATTTTAAAATATTGTTTTTTCTTTGCATAATGAGTACGTCTCCTCTATCATAAGGTCACTTTTGGTACACAGTTGTATTTTCACAATAGAACCTATCGCCATTGCTTGGAAAGTGCTGACATTTTCCATAATTGTAAATTTTTTTATATTTTGTCCGGCAGTGTAAAACATTTCCCCATTCCATGGCTGGTAATCATAGTAAAATACCAGGTCTCCCATTTTTGTCCCTGCGTTATAGTTCTCCATAACAACTGCGTTTGCCGTCCAAGTGAGTTGGTAGTATTCGTAAACATTCACTCCCGTAAAGCTATTTGTTGCGTTTGTAGCACCATTTCTAGGAACAAATTCATTGGCATTAGTTCCTTGTTTTATAGGATGCATTACTGAACCGTTTTGGTCTGCTAAAGCTGTTCCATTCCATCCATACCCATCTATATCCTGATTTGAACCGATAAAATAGAGAGCGGCATCGTTGACTCCACTATTCCCATGAGATAAAGCGAAAATTGTGGAATTAATATCAGTTGTGTTAGTTGCCGGTGAGACAAGCAAGTTTGCGTTTCCGGCATCTAAATCAATAATGCCGCTCCAGTTTGGAGTGGTTGTAGCTCTAAAATTGTCTATATCACTTGATACCCATTCAAGCACGACAAAAGTTTCTCCGCTTGCATCTGCCAAGGGTGTAAATGTAGTTGTTTCACCTGTTCTAGCAATAATAGAATCTTTTATACGGTATTGCAAACGCGAAGCGATAAATTCGACTGCGTTTGCACTGTTTGCTTGAAGGGTATTGTTTATCGTTGAAGAGATAAAATTTCTATACGCCTGTGCTAAAAACTCCACACCAAATTTACCTATTATCCCCATAATAACAATAACAAATATGAGTTCAAGCATAGTAAACGCAGGACGAAGTCTCATTAGTAGCTCCTTTTGTAGTAGTCAACTTCACCGATGTTCGCGCTGTATGTAACCAAAGAGGTAACAAGAGTAGCTACTCCTCCGATTGACTCAAAGACTGATACGGTGATTTTTTTCATATTGGTATTTGCACCATTAAAATTTACATTTGCATCAACCGCTACTGAAACTGTATAGACTTTTTTATATCCGGCTGCGTCGGTGTTTGTGTCATCAAATATGTTTCCCACTTTTTCCATATCGTCAAGAGAAGTGACGGCTGCGTTTGTGCTTGCATTGGAAGCTGCAGTTGTATTACTGTCTAAACAGCGTCTATGGTATGGCTGGACAATATGCCCGGGTTTGAGTCTGTATCTTGGAGAAGAAGGATTACTCGTACAATTTCCGTCATCAATGACACGCTCTAAAGAGTTGGGAAATCCAGGCTCTATGGAAGCTTCATCCCAATTTGCCGTGACGGCTTGATTGAGTTCTGCAGAAGCTGCAAAAATCGCCTCTTGAACCATGTTTGCTTCAATACCTTTTGATGTTGCTTGTGTCATCATAGGCAAAGAAATAACAGCAATGGCTATCACTACGATTGCAAAAATCAGTTCTATGAGAGTGAAGGCTGATCTTACCACGTGGTTCTCCTGTTGGTTCTGTTAGAAGCATCAGGATTGGTTGTCGTATTTGTTTCATGCTTTCCTGCCCAGCCACCGCCAGTTCCTAAAAACTCAACTTCAAATTCATTGTTTGTGTCATTGATGTTATATCTGTTATATATAAGCCAGCTTGAAGCGTTGTTTTCCATAGTTGTTTTGTATGGGTAGCCTTTAGTAGCTGCTGCATTGTAGGTTAAGGTACTTAGATACGGATTAGCGTTTGTAGATGCGGTCTCTGATACAGTACCTAAACTGTTCTTTTGTGAAATAGTTCCAACGACTCCAGAGGAAGAAGGCATATGAGAAGTATTGACAAACCATCTCGGGTCATCATTACTTACAGATGGAGTGCCATCTGGTAAAAGATTTTTATCACATCCTGTACCATTACAAAAAACTTCATAATATATTGGAACTACTCCAGTATTGCCTATAAAAACTTGTCTTGGTGCGTTTGTACGACCATAGTAGTGTCTTATGGTTGCGTTTGTGCTTAAGTTTGCATCTGCTTCATGAGAGAAGGACACATTAGCCATAGAACTACAGTCTGAAGCTATTTGACATTTTACTTGAAGGTTTTCAAGTCCGATTTCTATGGGATTTACAGCAAGCGACTGGTTTCTATCAAAGTTAATCGAAAGATTCATATCCAATGAGCCATTTTGTTCTTTAATAAAGCTCGTTTGTGCAAGAGTAAGTAAATTAAATGATGCATTTGTTGCTGGAGCAGGAATAATAGCATTGTTATCATTCCAAATCGCTGCACTTGTATTTATTTCTTGTAGTCTATAACGCCAGTTTGGGAGACCTGCTATGGTTGGAAAGGTGAGATTTACATCAAGATGTAAAGGTTCTGCATAACAATTATTTACAAAATTATTGACCGTTGCTCCATCAGCACCTTTCGCAGATATTTGACCGGAATATCTTATACTCATATTCTCATCGGTAGTAATATTATTCATATAAATCCAATCAGTCTGATTGATAAGAGTTGTATTGAAATCTGTTCCTTTTGTAAAAGCAAGAGAAAAATCAAAATGGTGTGGTCTAAAAGTGAGGTTGTAATCAGAATATGATATACCAGTATAAAGATTGCTGTGAGTGGATGAAATTTCACATCCGACTAAGTTGTTATTGTAGGAATTTACATTGCTGTAAAGAGGTACACCACTTCCGCTGATGCAATCATAACCTGAAATCCAGTTGTTTCCTATGACATGATGCACAGGTGATTTATCTATGAAGGTCCAGGCAGAATCTATCATTTTTAATTCGTATCTGCCAATATTAGGATTGCTACGATTTTGGTCTTCTGTACTTCCATTGCTAAGATAGAAGTCTAAGTTTGTGTTATTTGTATCATTGCATCCAGAACTTATGTGACCGTTTGGTTCCCAATAAAATGTGGCATTACGATCTAAACCGGAAGAGGCATTATAAATAGCTGTATACCCAGGTGTTGGATTTGAACTAATGTGATTAGTAGCATCAATATCGAATTCATAGTTGTATCCTGCAGCTAAGTTTGCTTCATGGGGAATAACATTGCTAAATCCTCCAACTGTATCTTTTATTTGAATGTTAAAAGCTTCCGGTCTAATTGAAAAGTTGTCTCGAGAACATAAGCTGACAGATTTGAGTCCGTAAATACACTTCATGCATGTGGATAAATCAGAAGCAGTCATACCTGACCCATTACCCCCGCCATTGTTTCCACACCACTGTGGTACTGTATCTGTACCGTTAGCTATATCAGCAGCGCAAACTTGACCAGCATATGTTGTAAAATTTTTCAATTTATATCTGCCTGTTGTTACTTCTTCAATTTGCACAGAGCCATTATTGTCATCGAGGTTATAGCTGATTCGAAAAGCGGTATTTTCTCTTGCCGTAGCATAAAATTCATTTGTTGTTACTGTTAGATTTAAGCCGGTTTCAAGTAGTGATGCATCGAAATTTGCAAAAGTTACATTTTCATCTATGGTATTACCAAGCACTACCCATGCTTGTTTTGTTATGGCACTTCTTGGATCAGCACAAGAAGCATTTATATCATAATACCCGGCAACATCTATCATTTCAACAGCAACAACTCCGCTTGATGCCTTTACTGTATCGGGATTTAGCGGGTCAAAAGAGACTATTTTCATTTCGGTAGGGCGACTTGCTACCTGCGTTGGGAGATTGTATTTAATATTGCTGGCTCCATCTAAAACATTAGGATTTAGAGTAGAATCTACCATGTTGTAAATACCGACAGCAGGAATATATGGCGAAGGGCTGGCGGTACATCTTGGAATTGTATTTGCAAAAGGTAAGTTCGTTAGACTATAGGTAGTTCCGTTTAAGGTATAATCAAAATCAATATAGAGATTCAGGGGTACATCTATTGAACCGGATGATGAGGGGTTTATATTAAAGTTCGTAAAAATACTTTGAGTATAACCCAATACATTTGGAGATTTTAAAAAATTAAATTTTAAATCTGATTTTGAAAGAGTGGAAATATCAGCAGATGCTACACCATAATAAGCTGTTGCATCTGGATTAGTGATGGTTAAATCCAGTGCATTCAAGTCTGTAAAGAATTCTAGCTCATTAGTACTGTTGAGGTCATCGATAAAAAGTTTAATATTTTCTGCTTCGGTACCAGATTCCATATTTCTGAGCATGATGCTTGTCGATATGGGAGAAGTGTTATACAGCACCCCATGTATATGTGGAGTGAGAGAAGTATCATGTTGAAAAAATCTTCCAAGCTGTGAAAAAGAGTAGTCATAGCAGAGTTGAGGGATGTACAAATCAGTTGAGAAACCAACAACTCCCAAAATAACCCTATCGCTGGTAATAGCCATTTTGATAGTTGTCGCTGTTTGCTCATTGCTGAGTTGCGCTTGAAAGTTACGAATGTCTATCGCCATAACAGGTGTTAGATTAGGACTCCTATTTAGATTGTCTGTTCCATCTTTATTAGTAATTGCACCATTCCAGCCAGGTCCATTGTCAACCTCAATATATGTTCCTCCATTTGATTCACTATCTCCCTGTGTTATATGTAAAGTTTCCGCTGCTGTAGCGCTTCCTTCTCCATCGCCAATAAACATTGTCAGAGTGGAGTTAACTGTAGCTGGAGCTTTAGGTGTATAAAACCCGCTAACATCAAACTGCATTGTTCGGTGATATATGCCTAGAGAAGCGGCTTTTTCTGCATCGGTTGAGCCACTCATAGCTGAGCCGTTGAGTGTTGCATATGTTATGGCGTCATCATTTTTTCCATCATATAAGGCAATAAAGCCATCGTTGACGCTTACATTTCTAAATGTTCCAGCGGGATCTTCATAGACAATTACCAAATTCCAAGCGCCCAAAACACCAATGGGAATGAGATAACCAGTGTCGGCGACAATGTTTGAAACAGTGTACTCACCACTTGCATTTCCTCCATTAGCAGCTTCGACGGCTTTGAGATCATTTGTGACATTGTAAAAGCCTTGATATAAAAAAGCATCTTTATGATTCCAAGAGCGGAGATTTACTGACTTTGTTGTTCCTCCGCTATATTGACTTACATATGTAGCTTGTGAATCATTTTCCGTATTGCCGACATCTTGTTCAGTAGGGTCAAAGCTTGCATGTGTATAGAGCCATCTGAAGTCACTTACTGCAGTAGAACTTGTATTGTATAAGCCAGAATTAATGGCAGCAGTTTTTGTTGATGCAGCTCCTGTAGGTGTTTTAAATACTACACTTCTTGCAGCAGAACGTCTTTGGTCTAGTGCTCCTCCGGCATCTTTTGAAGTATTTGAAGAGTCTTCAATATGTCCTTCCCAAAAGAGTCCTGCCCATTTAATTTTTGCACCAGTAGGTATACTTAATGTTGCTTTAGATTGGTTATTATACGAGGAACTAGAATCTAATGCACTTGGGAGATTCGCAGCAATGGATGTCGTGGTTTCCGCAATAATTGGGATAACATTTCCTGCTTGATTTCCCTGTGTTAAACTTGCCGTTCCTTGCACGTCACATTGGCCATCTCTGTCAAAGTCTGTACAATAGTTGCTGTTACCAATAGAGACCAAGTCACCGACTACATTTGTTTGAACTAAAGGAACGCTAAAATCTTTAGGATGTGGATGCTTGAAAGTTGCAGAGCGGTTTATTGGATCATAAAAAGAGAGTTGAAGCTGGTAGTCCGTAGTGCTTGTGGTATCTGCTCTAAACTGAACATAGTACGTACTATTGGGTGCTAAAAGCGAGGAGTAAATATTTTGAGAAACGTTCTTCCCGTCTTTTTTTCCTTTTCGCTGCGCTTGTGACAGTGTAGTCTGAGAACCGCATACTCCCTCATTTAAAAACATTGTAACATTTTCGGCTTGATTGTCTATGTTGAGATAATTGACTTTTACACCAACATAATTTCCACCGTTGGGATTTGCAGGGGCAGTAAATTTATACCAGCCATTTTGCGTACCGTTACTTTTTATACTGCCAGTAGCTGTGTAAGGAGAAACAAGTGTATTTGCTCCAGCACATGTTGTCCCGTCAGCTTTTTGAAAATTGATAGATATTGTATAGTTTATCGTTTTATTTCTGCTTATGTGAATATAAATCCAATCTCCAGAAACTACGGTAAAGGATGGTACAGAATGAGAAAGTGCTTGGCCTCCACTATAGATAGAGTTATCCCCACAGCTACTTTTCGATACATCAAAATAAAAATTTTGCGCTGTGGTTTGAGAAACAGAAATGTTGAGTGTTCCTGCAGCACTCATCTGAAATTTGAAGTAATCGTCACTATCGCTGGATGATAAAGTCCCAGATGACGTTGCTGTACCGGATACAGACCAGTTCGTCAAAGCGCTGATAGTCTCTCCTGGACATACATTGTTACTAGGTTCACTGTCTGCATACACACTACTTTGTATTAACAGTAATAAAAGTAAAAATCTATATACAGTTTTTATAAATATATTATCCATCTTTAACTCCTCACAAAAAATGCCGCACCCAAAAATAGGGCTCAAGAATACTCAAACTTGCGTTTACTTTATTATACAACTTTTTTTAAGTGTCTATTCTGAAATAATGTAGAATTATAAAAAGTGATTAATGTTTTTAAAAGAATGAAGATAAAAAAGTGCTTAGAAATTAATTTTTTTCGAGAGAAAAAGTCTTGAGTAGATTTTCAAGTAATTTAGCTTTGACTTCATTGTTTTCTCTCTGAATTCTCACATCTATTTCATTTTTTACTATCTCTAAGGCGTGTAGGCACTCTTCATACAAAGCAAGCACATCACTTTTGGAAAGTTCACAAAACTCAACTCCAAAACGCAGCAGATATTTTTTATCCCACCATTTTTTGCTTCCTAAAAGAGTGAGTGCAGGTATGTCATTTTTTATGTACACAGTTGTTGAAACTATGTCATACGCCGGAGCGAGTTTGATGTCTGTAATATTTTTGTAAATGAGCCCAAAGTTTTTAAGGTGGGCATCGCCGTTTTGTACTAAATTGTTTATGATGATGATTTTAAAAAATGCTTGTAAAGATGCTCTTTTATGCTCTGGAGATACAAATATTTTTATGCTTTTTGCAATCTGCTCGTAACTTCCTTCGTATTTGTCCTCTCTTTGTTTGGCTTGAAGAACGCACATATCTTCAAAGCCTAAAGTTGTGCCATCCTCTTGTATGTCAAACCTTTTCATAATAAACAACTTGTCATCATCTGAGATGTAAAAGTCTGCAACATCTATGCCTGCATATTTTGCTATGCTCATGCAATAATATTCATTGAGTGCCAACTGAGGATAATCATCGCCCCATGATTTGACAATATAGTCATCGAGTTTGAGTGTGGCTTTGTCTTGAACTCTTGCTAAAACTTTGGGTTGGACTCCACTGAGAGGCGAATTTAGTGCAAATCTGGAGACAAGTTCATTAAATAAATTTATTGATTTTGGTTGTAAAAGTTCTTCAAGAGTTAAGAATTGTTCTTGAATTTCATCTGTATGAACATATGTTAATCTTCCATGTATGCTCTTTGACATGAGTTGGAGTAAGCCAAAATCATCTGTTTTTACTATTTTAGAAAAGTGTTTTTTTATGATAGAAAGAAGATAGCCTTCGGGTAAATGCATTTCAAAAATGGGGTGTAAATGTTTGTTTGCATAACTCTTTGCGCGTACTTGCATGGTGAGAGAAATAAAAGCATTTTTATTTTCACTGGTATAAGAAAAGAGAAATTCATCATTTTCTTTTGTCAGCTGACCGACTAGTTTTTTTTCTACTTCAACATAAAGTTTATTTTCCATCTCTAAGCTCCTCAAATGATGGAAACATTCCTTTTTCTTTTAACTCTATTTCGTACCCCAAGTAGTCAAGGATTTGTAAAACTTTTTTAAATCCAACATCGGCTTCACCATTGTTTTCAAGGGAGCTGATGGTTGCTCTTGAAATCCCAATGTCAGATGCAAGTTGCGTTTGTGAGATTTTTTTCTTTTTTCGCAGAAAAGATAATGCTTTGCCAAATTCTAAATAATCCATACAATTCCAATAGTGTAAAATATACTAGTCATTATATGTTTATTTTCTCTTAATGTCAAATATAATTGACATTAAGAGAAAAAGCTATTTATTTAAAAAGCTAGAAATTTTCTCAGCAACGCTGTATTTTGTTGCTTCTTGGAGGATGATTTGTGCGGCTTTTTTTGTGTCTGTGTTGAAGACCAAAGGTCCTATGAAGTTGACCATAGAGTCTTCTATGGGTGTTTGGATCAGAACGATGTTGAAAACAAGCAAATTAGAGATGTCTGTAATCTCAAGCAAGTCTTGGGTTTTTTGAGGAACTTCAAAGTCGTACTCTATAAGGACAAAAGGATTGATGAGAGTAAAAGAGATGTGTGAATCTTCAACGGCTTGCATTTTCATAAAGATATCGTCAATCTTTTGAAGCTCCACTTGTTTGATATGGTCAAAGCCTAAAATAGGTACTTGTAAGTCAAATGTCATTAAAAAACCTTTTGTAAATTTCGTAAAGTATAACACTTTAAAGCATAAAACATACCTAGTTTAATGAGTGTTATATAAGTTTTGGATAGAATAACACTCCATTTAAAACTAGGAATCAACTTTATGAAATTAAAAACAAATATTTTACTGCTTTTGCTCTGTGGCCTTATCTTCTTTAGCGGCTGTTCTAAAGATGTTGAAGAGTATAACAAACCCGCTGTGTACTGGTACTCCAAGATTATTGAATCTATTTCCAATGGCAATATAGAAAAAGCGGACAATTACTATAGTTCCCTGCAGGGTGAACACATAGGTTCTCCGCTTTTACCTGAAGCTACGATGATTTTAGCAATAGCGCATATGAACGAGGAAGAGTATCTTTTAAGTGAGCACTTTTTTAATGAGTATATTAAACGTTATGCAAACCCGAATGAAAAAGAGTTTGCGGAGTTTATGAAGATTAAAGCAAAGTACCTGGCTCTTCCAAATCCTTGGCGTGATCAGGTGTTGATTCAGGAGGCTATAGTTGAAGGTGAAAACTTCAAAAAACTTTACCCGCATTCTGCGTACTATGCTATTGTAGAGAGTATATTGACGAATCTTTACATGGCAGATGCAGCACTGAATGAAAACATAGCTGATTTGTATACAAGACTTGATAAGCCTAGAAGTGCGGATTTTTATAAAAATATTAAACCGCAGCCTTGGATAGATTGGAATGAGATAGAACGAGCTAATACAGCCTGGTACCGTGCATGGTTTGAAGGTGATGGAACCGAAAGTTGGTACGGATTTATGGTTCCAGATACAAAAAGTGTTGTGTCTAGAAACTCTGCTCCACAAGAAAATAAAAATAATATTGAACAATAGGATAATTTATGAAATTAAGTAATTATGGTGATTTTCCTGCTGATATTCCAGTTATAGCAGAAGATGAACTTTTTTTATACCCTTTTATGATTTCACCGCTTTTTTTAAGTGATGAAACCAACATTAGTGCGGCCGCAAAGGCCATTGAAGAAAATACTTTAGTTATTGTGTGCTCTACAAAACCTTCTCACGAGGGACAAAGAGATTATGACTCTTTATATGACGTAGGTGTTGTAGGCTCCATTATGAGAAAAGTAGCTTTGCCAGATGGAAGAATAAAAGTTCTTTTTCAAGGTTTGGCACGAGCAAAAATGTTTCACAAAGTTTCAGACAAACCGCTTGTAGCACGTGTGGATGTTATAGAACCTATAAACGCAAGCTCTTTACGTATTGATGCAATTTTAGAAGTTGTGAGAGAGAAAGTAAGAGTGCTCTCAACTGTAAGTAACTATTTTCCTCCTGATCTGCTTAGAACAATAGAAGAAAATCATGACAACAATCGTATTATTGATTTAATCTGCAGCACCGTAAAACTCAAAAAAGAGCAGGCGTATAAACTCTTTGTTGAGGTAGATACGGAAAAAAGATTTTTAGACCTCGTAGATTTTTTGATGGATGAGATAGAAGCGCATAAACTTCAAAAAGAGATACGCTCCAAAGTTCACTCACACATAGAAAAAGTGAATAAAGAGTATTTCTTAAAAGAGCAGCTTAAACAGATTCAAAAAGAATTAGGAACAGATACTTCAAAAGATGAAGAGATAGAAGAGTATAGAAAAAAACTTGAAGCAAAAAAATCGAAAATGAGTGAAGAGGCACATAAAGAGATTGCTAAACAAATAGAGCGTTTTTCCCGTATGCATCCAGATTCTTCGGATGCTTCTATGACACAGACTTATCTTGACTGGGTTTTAGAGATTCCCTTTGGAGATGAATCTAAAAAACCTTTGAAAATAGATGACGTAGAAACGCAGCTTGACAAAGACCATTTTTCTTTAGAAAAACCTAAGAAACGCATTGTTGAGTACTTTGCTGTAAAAGAGCTTTTAGAACTTCGCGGTATCAGCCAGAAAAAGAGCGCAGGGGCAATTCTTTGTTTTTCAGGACCTCCGGGTGTTGGTAAAACTTCTCTTGCAAATTCTATAGCAACTGCGCTTAAGCGTCCTCTTGTGCGTATTGCTTTGGGCGGACTTGAAGATGTTAACGAGCTTAGAGGGCACAGAAGAACTTATGTAGGTGCAATGCCGGGACGTATTGTTCAAGGTTTGATTGATGCGAAAAAAATGAATGCTGTCATTGTTTTAGATGAGATAGACAAAGTTTCGCGTTCACAAAGAGGTGATCCGACTGCGGCACTTTTAGAGATTCTTGATCCTGAGCAAAATAGCGAATTTAGAGATTATTATTTGAACTTTAACATTGATCTTAGTAATGTCATCTTTATCGCAACAGCAAATGAAGTCGGCAAAATTCCTGCTCCGCTTCGTGACAGAATGGAGTTTATTACTGTTAGTTCTTACACGCCTCAAGAGAAGTATGAGATTGCAAAACGCTATCTTATTCCTCAAGAGTTGAAAAAACATGGGCTTAAACCATCTGAAGTAAGTATCTCTACTACGGCACTTAAAGAACTTATTCATAGTTTTACTCGTGAAGCAGGTGTACGTAATCTTCGCCGCCGGATTGCTGACATGAGCAGAAAAGCTGCTAAAGAGATACTTCAGCATCCTGAGTCTGGAAAAATTTCTGTAACACTCAAAAATCTTAAAAACTATTTTGATAAAAGTGTTTTTGAAATTGAAAAAACAACAAAAGTACCGGTTGTTGGAGTTGTGAATGGTCTGGCTTGGACAGCGGTTGGCGGGGATGTGCTTAAAATAGAAAGTATTCGCATCAAAGGCAAAGGTAATTTACAACTAACAGGAAGCCTTGGCGATGTTATGAAAGAATCGGCAAGAATTGCTATGAGTGTTGTTAAGACGCTCATTGATACGAAAAAGCTCAAAATTGATGATAAAAATGTGCCGCTTACTTTTAAAGAAATAGAAGACAAGATGCCCATAGATCCGAGCGAAGTTTATAAACGCTATGACTTACATATTCACGTTCCAGATGGTGCAACGCCAAAAGACGGTCCAAGTGCAGGTATTGCTATGGTGAGTGTTATCTCTTCTATTTTAAGCGGCAAAAAAATACGTTCAGAAATTGCTATGACTGGTGAGGTTTCTTTGAGTGGGGATGTGCTCCCTATTGGCGGTTTAAAAGAGAAACTTATTGCTGCGCATAAAGCTGGTATGACTAAAGTACTTATTCCTGCTAAAAATTATGAGAGAGATTTGGATGATATTCCTAAAGAGGTACAAGATTCCGTTGAGATAATAGGTGTTACAAGAGTAGAAGAAGTACTAAAACAAATTCTTATTTAGTAAATATGTAATCATTTTCGAGGTCTTTCGCATAAATGCGAAAGACCTTAGGGGAGCGTAAAGGACAAATTTGTCTTTGCCGCTAAAACGGGCTTTATTCTATGTCCTGAAATGGCATAGAACACACAAGCGCTTGTTTTAGGGTATCTTATAGTATAACCGTAGCTATTTTTTTCATTAAATCATCATTTCTTATAGGCTTCATTAAAAACCCGTTTGCACCAAACTCTAAAGCATCACCTTTCTTTGTTTCATCAGTTGTAAGTACAATGATAGGAAGCTGGCGAAGATTGTCATCTGCGCGTACTACTTTAAGCATATCTATCCCGCCCATAATAGGCATAATGATATCAAGTAGAATGAGATCAATATCATCTCTTTTTTTCAGCTCTCCTATGGCATCAGAACCATTTTTAGCTTCAATAACCTCTTTTACATTACCACTTTTCATCAACATCGATCTTAAAAGTTTCAAATTAATTAAATCATCATCAACTGCTAAAACCACTAGGTCTTTTTTTATCATTTTTTAGCCTTAAATAAATTTTTCAAACACGAGTCTTAACAGATCTTTGTTTACAATATTTTTGATGCTCTCGTGTACATAAAGAGCGTCATCAGAATTTTCGATTGACGAAGAGTCATTAATAAGTACTAAATAACTGTCTAGATTTCTACTTTGATTAGCTTCTTTTACTCTATTAGAAAAAGCTTCTAAATCTAAACCATCACACTCTTTATCAAATAAAATCAACTTGTAGCTGTCATCTTCTATCATTTTTTGCATTTCATCGACAGAATTTGCAATCTCAAAAGTATAACCAAGAGAAAGCAATACTTTAGTGTAAAGTTTTGCCTCAAAAGGTGTTTTTTTGGCGAGAAGAATGTCTGCTTTATAACTTGCAGGTTCTACAAGATTCTCTTCTGTTAATTCCAGTGGCTCATCTGTGAAAGCGTCTTCCATAGGAATTTCTTCTTCTGCAAGCACTTCTTCTGTGATTGTTTCAGGCTCAGCAGATATTATCTCTTTTTCTTTCGTTTGTTCTTCTGCCCGAGCAGTTTCAATAGCTTCTTGTGCGCTTTTTGGAATCTTTTTCTCTTGGATAATATAATCAAATAAGAAATGATTCAATAAAGTTACTATTTCTGCACGAACGAGAGGTTTAGTCGTATATTCATCAAGCCCAGCTTCTAGGAATCTCTCTCTATCGCCTTTAAGTGCATTTGCTGTAAGCGCTACTATCGGAACATGTGGCTGATTATATTCTGCTTCATACTCAAGTATTTCTTTTGTCGCTTCAACCCCATCAAGGAATGGCATTTGAATATCCATGAAAATCATGTCGAAGTTCCCATCTTTTCTTTTTTGAAAGGCTTCAAGACCATTCGAGGCAATAGAAACAGTAAGGCCTAAATCTTCAAGAGTTCTTTGAATCAATTTTTGATTGATTATATTGTCTTCCGCAACTAAAACATTAGCATCGAATTTTGATGTTAAGGCATCAAAAGTTTTTTTAGAAGGTTTGTTGGCTCTTTTTTCGTTGAAATTACCTTTGCTGTAATTTTCTAAAACAAGTTTAACTTTGGTAGAATTGAGAGGCTCATACAATGTTTTAAAGATATTTGCATGCAGAGATTCAATTTTTTTCATAAAGTAAGATTTTGTTAGTAGGATAAGCTCTTGAGGCAATGCTCCATAGGCGACCAGGCTCTCTTCAGAAACATAATCGAAATCAACAAATACTAAGTCGTAACTGACTTGTCTCTGCAATGTTTCAATTTCACTAATATCTCTAAATGTTGTGTAGCTCACTCCAAAGAAATCTAAGTACTCACGAAGATATGTTTCTTGACGTTTTGTTTTATGTGAAGATTCCTGAACAAGAGCATTAATACTTGAATAAGAGCCTTTAATGCTTTCATTGAGTGTTTCTACCTCTTCAAAATCTATTGTAAAGAAGAAAGTTGTTCCATCGCCAGGCTCACTATGAAGGTCTAAGTGACCACCCATAAGTTCTATAAATCTGCTTGAAATAGTAAGACCAAGACCAGTTCCACCATACTTACGTGTAATTGACGTATCGGCTTGAGAGAAGGCTTCAAAAATTCTTGATTTTTGTTCACTGGTTACACCAATACCACTATCTTGAACTTCAAATCTTATTCTTGTTATTCCATCTTCCTCAGATGGAATTTTTCTTATATCTACATTGATTGAACCTGCGCTGCTTGTGAACTTGACAGCGTTTGAGAGAAGATTAATGATAACTTCTTTAATTTTTGTAGGGTCACCTTTAAGCGGCTGTTCAAGTGCAGGATCAACAAAACATCCAAGATCAATATGCTTTTCGCTTGCGCGAACAGCATATACTTCAACAGCACTGTTAAACTCTTCTACCGGGTTAAACGCAATGTTCTCAATTTCAATTTTGTTGCTTTCGATTTTTGAAAGGTCAAGAATATTATTGATAATTTCAAGAAGATTTTCTGAACTTTTTTCAATGATTTCAACAAACTCAGATTGCTCTTCTTTGAGCCCTGTATCTTTAAGAAGCTCGGTAAAACCAACAATCCCGTTTAGAGGTGTTCGAATCTCATGAGACATATTTGCAAGGAACATAGATTTTGCTTCACTTGCTTCTTGCGCAGAAATTTTATCCTCTCTGGTTTGTTTAATAATTCTCTCAAGGAGTGCATAGGCTTCAGCTGTTCCTTCAGATGTATGAAGGTTGATGTTTGATTTGTTTTCATCATCATCAGTATCCTGTGCAACTTTTTGAAGTACGTTCTCAAGGTTTTTAATATTTCTTGCAATATCATTTGAGAGTAAAAAACCAAGTATGGCAAGAATAACAGAAACAAGCCAGATAGTTAAAGTGATGGTCAAAAATTGAAGAGCATCAGTCTGGACTTTTATGGCTCTATTATCCATAGCGGAAAGAATTAAATCTTCAGCTTTTGATAAAATATTTGTTTTCTCAGAGAGCATTGTAAACCAAATGCCCGAACTTGTTTCATATTCTCCTTCTTGCGAATCGGAAATAATCTGTGTTCTCTCAGTGTTGATGTCATCTAAAAGTTCAAGCGTGTCTTCACTTTTTATAATGGCATTAATTTCAGCAATCAAAGCTTTGTTTTGAAGTGTGTCATAGTTTACTGTGTCGGCTTTGGCAATAAGTGAAATCCATGTATTGAATTCCCCTTCTTCAAGTGGTGTAGCCCGAGCGATAGTAAAAGAGACAAAGTCCCGCTCTGCAGCAGTAAATTCTTTGGCACGAACCATAGAAATATATGAAGAAGAAAGTTCATTAATTTCAGCATCCATTTGCTTACTAGTAATCTCTTCTAGTTGTTTAATTCCTTTTAACTGCGCTTTACCGTAAACTTTTTCGTAAACATCTGTAAAGTTTGTTTGCTGTGTGTCAACAAGTTGTCTTATTTTTTCAATCTCTTCAATCGATTGTGAAATTGATTTAATATTTGTACAGCTTAGACAATTGGAAACACCATTGGAATGGTCATGCAGAGCACTGTTTTCTTTTGTATGTGTTATATATTTTTTTTGTATCTCATCAACTATCTTTCTCTGTTTCATAAGTGACTTGAGAGTGTTCTCGGAAGAGTTTCCAAGATAGATAACTGTCATACCTCTTTCACGTGAGATATTCCCAACAAGTTCATTAAGGAGTCTGTTTTCAGAGAGTTTGTCTTTTAGAAGTTGTGCTGCCTTGTAATTTGCATATGAGTCGTATAAAAAATAACTCGTAATAGAAAATAAAAGTAAGATAGGGAAGAGACTGATAAGTCTTAGTCTGTTTTTTAGTCCTAATTGCATCTTTTAAGCCTCTTTATTTGAAATTTGCGACATTATCGCATCAATTTTATCTATAGAATCTAAAGCCACGTTTGAATCTGAACTTTTAATAATTGTGTCGAGCTCATGTGAGAGCTCCATAATCCTCATATTTTCACTCATACCTTTAAGTTTCATTGCTTTCACCTTCCATAAGTCTGAATTTTCATTGTTGATTGCATCCCTTATTTGTTTACATTTAACTTGACTCTCATCTATGAAATCATCAAAAAGTTCATTAAATGATTCTATATCAATACCTATTTCATTTGCGATGATTTCTCGTTTATAGTTGATTGTTACTTTTTCTTTCTCCTGCGTTTGAAGAAGTGCTACAGGCTGAATTTCTTTATCTTCATCTGTGTTGAGAAGTTCAAGTTTTTCTTCGTCATCAAACGTATCTAGCATATCCGGCAGTTCATTAATCTCTGAAACTTCCAAAGATAAATCGTCAGCATCAACTGTATCAAAATCTATGTCTAATAAATTAGGAGAGAACTCTTCTATATTGTTTGGCTTAAAATCATCATCAGCAAGTTCAGGCATTTTAATAGTGTTTGGAACTTCATTGTCATCGACATTGATTTCTATAGGAACATCGAAGTCATCATCTTTAAAGTCTACAACAAATTCATCTTCTTCGCTGCGTGCATTATTTACAGCTATGGTGTCAGCAGGTGTCTCACCTGAAAGTTTAGAGATAATTCTATAGAATTTATCGAGATTAGAGTGTATGATGGGAAAATCAGTCGCTGTATTAACTACAGTTAAAGCTTCAAGTGCATCTACAACCCTAAGATTTGCAGCAACACCTTTGAGTTTATGTGAAAGTATTTTTACATTAGAAATATCTAGTTCATGCAATGATGCATATAACTCATCTTTAAACTCTTGAGCCTGCGCAATAAAATCTTGTATAAACTCTTCAATTAAGTCAACTGGAAGTCCGAGCTCTTTTGACGCTACATTAGGATCAAAGACATAGTCATCGTGATGATTTTTTTGATGTGTTTCTGTAGTGGTTTTAGGAACTTCTATGTGATGAGCTTTAGGTACTTCAACAGATTTAAGGGGCTCATGTTGCGGTTTTGGTGCAGGTATGTCTTCTTCAATTTCTATTTCTAGAGGAAAATCATCATAAAGATCTTCGATTACACTGTTGTATGTCTGTATCTCTTCAATCTCTGGTTCTATTTCCGTGAGTTCTTCTTTGATTGGTTCTTTGATTGGTTCTGCGTGGAGCGTTTCAAAATGGTTGAATGGAGCTGCAGGGGGAGTGTATGCAGGAGTCTGAGCCTGCTTATGTGCAATATCGATTGCAACGCTGCTGCTCTCACTATCGCTGAGTCTTCTAAGATTTTGAAGATTTACAATAAAAGCTTTCTCTGTCGGATTATCGCTCAAATATATAGGAGTAATTTTTAGATTACATTTATAATTTATTGAATGCGCATGAATTATAACTTTTGGTGGTTCTGTTGAGTCTGCACAAGTAATAAAATCTATCCAATGGACATGTTTGAAGTTATGAATATAACCCGGTGTTTTAACAAATAAATCTGAGAAATCTGAAACTTCAGCCTGCAAACTTATTAAGTCTTTAAAGCCTAAAGCTTGTAGATCAACTTCGTCAATACCTAAAAACTCTTTTTTATAGTTGTAAATTAACATTAATTAGCCTCATTTTCAGAGTTGAGCATTTTTGTATACAATTCATCACTCTCTTGAATATTTTTTCTTGAAGCAGGTTTTCTTGCAGCTATGTAACCAATAAGCTTTCCCTCTTCATCTTTTATGGGTAAAATTTCAGTTTCTACCCAGTAGTATAAGCCGTCTTTCCTAAGGTTCTTTACAAGCCCGTTCCAAGCCTGCCCGCCTTGGATTGTAGACCACATCTTTTCAAAAGCAGCTTTTGGCATGTCTGGATGCCTGATAATATTATGTGGTTTACCGAGAAGTTCTTGCGCACTATAGCCAGAAATTTGACAAAACATTTTATTTGCATAAGTAATAACACCATGCAAATCCGTCTGGCTAATAATGACATTGCCATCAAACATATACTCTTCATTAATAGGTACTACTTTATCCATAAAAAACCCTTATACTTTACTACTAAACTAGAATTCTCACAAATATAACATAAAGCTTTAAAAATAAAACTTATTTGTAAAATTTTTTAATCACATTTGCATCTTTTGCATTTAAAACAGAACTTAAATCATCTAGAGTTGCTTTTTTTACGCATTCAAAAGTTCCAAAATGGCTGAGAAGTTTTTTTATTTTTGCCATTGAAATACCATGCAAGGATAAAAGTTGACTCTCCTGATCAAGTTTGAGTTTCGTTTTTTTATGAAACGCAATGGCACTTCTGTGTGCTTCATCTCGGAGTTTTTGAACCCATTGAAGTCGTTTGTCGCTGTTTTTTAATTTAAACAGATTCTCTCTTGTATGTAAGATGTCGTTTGCCTTTCCTTTAGCCCGATGTGCTTTAGCATCTACTTTTTCTTTGGCAATACCGATAAGATCTACAAAAACTCCATAAGAGCTTAAAATATCGTCTGCTAGCTTCAGAAGAGTTGCGCCTCCGTCAACTATCCATAAGTCAGGCGGCGGATTTTTTGAAAAACTTTCAACTCTTCTGGTAAGCATTTCTCGCATCTGCCCATATTCATCTTTGGCTTGGAGGTGATATATTCGGTAGCTTTTTTTGTCAAACGCAGCGTTTTCATAAACAACCATTGCCCCGACTGTAGCAACTCCCGACATATGGGAATTATCAAAAACTTCAACTCTAGATGGTGTGCGTTGCAGGGAAAAAAGTTCTTTAATTTCTTCAAGATTATCTTCATTTTTTTTATTTTTATCTTGCTTGAGAAGTTCTTTTGCGTTTAGAAGAGCCAAATCTATTAACTGTTTTTTTTCACCGCGTAGAGGTACTTTTATACTTGCGTTTTTTTCGAAAAGCGTACTTAAATGTTCTTGAATGAGTTGCAAATCTTCAAATTTTTTACTCACAAGTATAGGCGCAACAATAGGCGGGCGTTCATGTGCATAAAAATCAAGCAGTGCTCTTTGGTAAAGTTCATCTTCGTCAAAGCCGTCGTTTATTTGAATGAAGTTGTGAGTAGATGAGATAATCTTTCCATGTCTCATAAACATTCTTACTACAACAGCTCTTTTGTCACTCATTTCAATGGCAAAAATATCATAATTTTCAAGCGTTGCAAAGTCAATATCGCTGTTGATTTCACTTTTTTGGATTCTTTGGATTCTGTCACGAAGCTCTGCTGCTTCTTCAAAACGCATCTCCTCAGCATAGAAGTTCATTTTTTCACTGAGCAATTTGGTGAGCATTGTTTTATTTTCTATCAGTTCGCCGGCGAGCTTTAATTCTTTGTTATATCTTTCTCTGCTTATTGAAAGTTCACACGGGCCAAGACATTTATTGATTTGATAGTAAAGACAGAGTTTTTTCGAGGAGAGGCAACTTTTTTTTTGGACGAGTTTGCATACTTCATAAATGGAATCCAAAATATCCCTTGCACCGATGGAATATGGGCCATAGTAGCTAATATCATGAGCTTTGATGATTTTTCTTGTAATCTCAAATCGTGGAAATTTTTGTGAATTGTCTAAAAATATATAAGGATATGTTTTATCATCACGAAGTAAAATGTTGTATTTTGGGTTGAGTTGTTTAATAAGTGAATTTTCTAAAATAAGAGCATCGTGTTCACTGTTTACGACAATATAGTTTAAAGAGTGTGCTTGTGAGATCATTTTATGGATTCGGACTCCAAGTTTAGAGCTTGGCTGAAGCGAAGGAGTAAAGCTGAAGTAACTTCTGACTCTTTTTGAAAGATTTTTTGCTTTTCCTATATAGAGGAGATTGTTGTTCTCGTCAAAATATTGGTAAACGCCGGCAGACTGGGGAAGTTGCTGGATGCTATTGAGGAGTTTCATTTTTCTCTTTTATAATCTGCTGAATAGTTCTAACGAGGGAATTTAAGCGGCTGTCCTTTATTTCTATTGAAAAGTTCCCGCTTGATCGTTCCTGATACTTTTGAACCTTCTGCGGAGGCGCTTGGACATCCTGAGTGGGTGTATGTGTAACAAATGCCTTTATATCTTTAATTGCAAGCTCTTCACACTCTTTTGGCGCATATAAATTTAAAGCCTTTTTAATATTTTGTATACTATTATCGAATTCTTGTTTACCGGCATTGTGGTTTAAAACAAAAAATAGGGTGTCATTTTTTATATAAGAGAATTTTACAAATCTTTGAAATGTCGGCATAAACATTGATTCTATTTTTTTTATACATTTATATTTATTTAGTTTTGAGAATTGAGGTTTATTTTGAATAGAGTTAAGTATTTGCGCAGCATTTTTCATTTGGCAATTATAGCAATCTTTTTATTTGGTTTAAGCGGATGCGGTTATAAAGACGCTCCATTTTATACAAAAGAGTTACCGCAAAGTGATGAAAATATAAATTTTATCATTCAAGAAAAACCTGAATTAAAGCCTGTGAACTGTGAGCAAAAAGATGCAATATGATGTAATTATAATAGGTGCAGGTGTCGCTGGTTTGTATGCAGCAAGTAAGTTGCCAAAAGATAAAAAAGTTCTTATTATTAATAAACGAGAGACTTTTAAATGCAACAGTTTTTATGCTCAGGGCGGTGTCGCGCTTGCGAGGGACACAGCAGATATTCCTTACCATATTAAAGACACTTTGGATGCAGGAGCAGGTCTTTGCAATAAAGAAGCGGTAGATATTTTAAGCAAAAGATCCAGAGAAGTAATAGACGATCTTATAAACAGCGGTTTTGAATTTGATAAAGATAAAGATGGGAATTTGCTTTATACAAAAGAAGCAGCACACTCCACTGAAAGAATTCTTCATGCCGGAGGTGATGCAACCGGCCGCTATATGCATTTCTTTTTACTTGAGCAAAACAGACACGCTCTGCTCGCAGATGCACGGGTCGTAGATTTACTCATTAAAGATGGCGTTTGTTATGGTGTAACTGTTTTGGATCATAGAAAGTTAACGAACATTTATGCCAAAGATATTATTATCGCCAGCGGGGGAGTCGGTTCTTTGTATGAATACCATACAAATGCTCCATGTATCAGTGCAGATATGCAAGGTTTAAGTCTTATGAAAGGTATTGAACTTGAAAATATGGAAATGATGCAATTTCATCCTACCGTATTTGTTAAAAGCGACGGTGCTCAAAAATTACTTTTAACCGAAGCTCTCAGAGGCGAAGGCGCCCACCTTGAAGATGAAGAGGGCAGAAGATTTTTGTTTGATTATGACCCAAGAGGGGAGCTTGCTTCTCGCGATATTGTGAGTAAATCTATTTATGATTATGTCAAAAAAACAGGAACAAAAGTTTATCTCTCTTTTGATAATTTTGAGTTTGAATATTTTACGCAAAGATTTCCAAACATTTATAAAAATCTCAAAGCACTCGGCTATGATGTTCCCTATCAAAGAGTTCCTATATCACCCGCATTTCATTATGCTATAGGCGGCATAAAAACAGATACCAAAGGAAGAGTCCCAAGTGTAAAAAATCTTTATGCTATCGGTGAAGTGGCTTCTACCGGAGTGCATGGAGCAAACAGACTTGCTTCAAACTCTCTTCTTGAAAACCTTGTTTTTGCACAAAATGCCGTAGAAGATATCTTAAGTAAAAATGATTCCAAAAAATTTGTGGAGTTTGATATTACGAATGAACTTATGAGTCATAAAGATGATAAAGAAATAAAAAACAGATTACGTAAACTTATGTGGGAAAAAGTCTCAATTGTAAGAACCAAAAAAGGTTTAAACGAAGCATTGGAAGAAATTAATGCTCTTTTAAAAGAAAATATTGGTAAACTACTTCGATTCCGTTTATTGACAGCAAGAGAGATAGTTACTTCGGCTTTAGCCCGTGATACCTCTCTTGGTGTCCATACAATTTTAGAGGAGAAAGAATGACAGAAGCACAGGGGCTCGGAGCTCATGCAGTAGATTTGGCAGTAGAGCCATTTGGTTGGTTTTTATTTATAGTATTCGTAATCGGTTACTATTTTATTGCAGCAGAGGAAAAGTATCATATTAACAAAGCAAAACCGGCACTTTTTACCGGTACGTTTATGTTTATGCTTCTTGGTGGATACTATGCGTTTAACGGATTGGATTTTAGTGCGTTTGACAATGAAATAGCACATCTTATTTTGGAGATTGCAGAAATTTTCTTCTTCTTATTTGTCGCCATGACGTTTATCGAGGCACTTATTGAAAGAAATGTTTTTGATGCCTTAAAAGAGAAGCTTTTAGGTGCCGGGTATGATTACAAAAAACTTTTTTGGGTTACCGGTCTCTTGGCCTTCTTCATCTCTCCGGTAGCGGACAACTTAACAACCGCGCTTATTCTGTCTACTGTTTTAGTAACGATTGAGAAAAATAATAAGGCTTTCTTGGTTCCTGCGGCACTGAGTATTGTTGTTGCGGCTAATGCAGGTGGTGCTTGGTCTCCATTTGGTGATATTACAACTTTGATGGCATGGTCTGCTGGAAAAGGTAACTTTACAGACTTCTTATTTCTCTTCCCTGCATCTATTTTGGGCTGGATGGTGACAGCGTTCTTGCTAAGCCGTTTTGTACCTGAAGGAAAACCTGCAAAAGTTGAAAACGTAGAACCCGTACATATTCATAAAGGTGGTAAAGTCATCATCGCTCTTGGTGTATTTACAATTCTTGCGGCTGTTTTAGGGAAACAAATAATGCATTTACCTCCAATGTGGGGAATGCTTTTTGGTCTTTCACTCTTGAAGCTGTATGCATACACACTCAAAAAGCAACATGATCACGATATTCAGATATATAAATCTGTATCAAAAATAGAAAATGATACGCTTCTTTTCTTCTTTGGTATCTTGGCAGCTGTTGGTGCATTGCATTTTGCAGGGTTTTTAACTCATGCGGTAAAACTTTATGAGATGTTTGATCCTACTTATGTTAATATCGGAGTCGGTTTCCTATCAGCTGTAGTAGATAACGTTCCGGTTATGTCGGCTGTTTTAAAATCTAATCCCAATATAGAGCTTTCTCAGTGGATGCTTGTTACTCTTACAGCTGGTGTAGGCGGTTCACTTATCGCTTTTGGTTCAGCAGCAGGTGTCGGTGTTATGGGTAAACTTAAAGGTATTTATACCTTTGCTGCCCACATGAAACTTGCTTGGACTGTTCTTATAGGTTACTTTGTTTCCGTTGCAGTCTGGTATGTTCAGTTTGAAATGCTTGGTCTTTATATAAAACATTAATCTAACTTATTGTATCCTTTCATATCTTGAAAGGGTGCAAACCCCTCAAAAAGCCTCTTTAGGCACTTCAAATCACTTTTTATTAAAGGCATTTTTATGACAAATGTTAGCATTATTGTTCTAGACTTTGGTTCTCAGTATACGCAACTTATTGCCCGCAGACTTCGCGAAGATAAAATCTATTGTGAAATTCTTCCTTATCACACACCAGTTGCAGATATACAAGCAAAAAATCCTAAAGGTGTTATCCTTAGCGGCGGACCATCTTCTGTTTATAACAAAGATGCTTATGAGGTAGACCAAGGTGTTTACACTATGGGAATTCCTGTTCTTGGTATTTGTTACGGTATGCAAAGAATTGCTGTGGATTTTGGCGGAAGTGTTGTGCGTTCAGACCATCATGAGTACGGAAAAGCAGAACTTACAGTTCTAAACGCAGGAGAGAATTGTTCTCCGCTTTTAAAGGATTGTGATGATGGGCGTGTTGTATGGATGAGCCATAGTGACAGAGTTGATACTCTTCCAGAAGGCTTCACTCCAATAGCTGTCTCAGACAATTCTCCCTATGCAGCAATTGCAAATGAAGAAAAGCGTGTTTATGCAATGCAATACCATCCAGAAGTTCAGCACTCAGAAGAGGGTTATTTGATGCTTAGAAACTTTGCAAAAAATATTTGTGGAGTAACTGAGAAGTGGAAAATGGAACACTTTTTAAAAGAGCAAATTAAAATGATTCGTGAAAAAGTAGGTACGGGAAAAGTTCTCTGTGGTCTAAGCGGAGGAGTAGACAGCTCTGTAGTTGCAGCTCTGCTTTATGAAGCAATCGGTGATCAGCTTATTCCTGTTTTTGTAGATAACGGTCTTTTAAGAAAAGGAGAGAGAGAACAGGTTGAAGAAGTTTTCAAAATCAACCTTAAAGTGCCTTTGGTAACAGTTGATGCAGTTGAAAACTTTTTAGGAAAACTTGCCGGCGTTTCTGATCCTGAAACGAAAAGAAAAATTATTGGGCATACATTTATAGAAGAGTTTGAAAAAGAAGCTAAAAAACATGACGGAATTAAGTTCTTGGCTCAGGGGACTCTTTATCCTGACGTTATAGAATCTATCTCAGTGAACGGTCCTTCTGAAGTTATTAAATCCCACCACAATGTTGGAGGATTGCCAGACTGGATGGATTTTGAGTTAATTGAGCCGCTTCGTGAGCTTTTCAAAGATGAAGTGCGTAAAATTGGTTTAGAGCTCGGTCTTCCGGCATCAATGATTAATCGTCATCCATTCCCTGGACCGGGTCTAGCAATTCGTATTATGGGCGATGTTAATAAGCCTGATTTAGCTATTTTACGTGAAGCAGATGTTATTTTACTCGATGAGTTAAAAGCAAGCGGTTACTATGCTAAAACTTGGCAAGCATTTGCTGTTTTACTCAATGTAAAATCAGTGGGTGTTATGGGTGACAACCGTACATACGACAACACTGTATGTGTAAGAGTTGTAGAAGCTGTTGATGGTATGACAGCGACGTTTGCACACTTGCCGCATACTCTTTTAGAAAGAATTTCTAGAAGAATTATCAACGAAGTTGATGGAATTAACCGCGTTGTTTATGACATCAGTTCTAAGCCGCCGGCAACCATTGAATGGGAGTAGAGATTTTTCTCTACACTCAAACACAGCCCCTCTATTCTTCTTTTTCATACAATCATAAATTTTATAACCAGGTCCTGAGTTTTGCAGCGATTGTATTCTAATGAATTTAACTCCGTATTAATAAATGTTTCATTACTATGTTAAATAAATACAAATATATTTTAATAATTTTAGGAAATAAATGAAAAAAATTCACATATTGTTGCTGCTGTTTTTTATTATAGGCAGTCTCGATGCATCGTATCTGCGGACAATTAGGGTAGGTTCTTTTTTGAGTGAGGGTGAGGCGAAGGAAGCTCTAGTTTCACTTGAAGAGTTTATGGTTGCGCAGGAAAATGTAGTTAAATTACAAAAAGAACATAGATTTGAATATAGATATAGAAAATCCGGAGACTATTATATTACCCTTGTAGAACCGCTTACACAAAGAGAAGTTCTTCAAGAAGTTTTGGATACTTTAAGAAAAAACTATCCTGATGTTTATGTTACCAAGTTATCTTTAGACGAAGAAAAAAAATATTTGGCGGAAACTGCAAAAAGTATTAAAACAGAAAAAACAGTTAAAAATGAAAAACCAGTAGTTGTTCAAAATGAAACTCTCAAAACGCAAGAGCAATTAGAAAATATTATAGAAAAGAAAAAAGTTGAGCATATGCCAGCAGATGCTGTAGAAGAGAATATATCTGAGGATACTAAGAATGTCTCTGCTAAAGAAGTTCTTTTTGAGCACTCAGATGCAGCTCAAGAGGATTTGAATCCAAGCTTTTGGACATCCGAATATATATTGGAAATACTTTTTATAGTTTCATTTTTAATTAATATTTTGTTTTTTAGATTTTTATTTGTCTATAAAAGGGAACTTGAGTCTTTCACAACCCAAGAGATGATATATGAGGCAAAGATAGATAAACATAAACTTGAAATTCAAAATAAAGAAAAGCTTATTTATCAGGTTTCTCATGAACTCAGAACACCTATGACAGCAATAATGGGACTTTCTCACATTATTTTAAATACAGAGTTAAATAAATCTCAAAGAGATAATTTGAAAAGAATCGAGAGTTCAGCTGAGTATCTTCTTAGTATTTTAAATGATATTTTGGATATGTCAAAAATTCAAGCAGGTGAACTTAGGTTAGAAAATTTAGAGTTTAATATCAATGGTGTATTGGATAATGCGTTTAATACGATTGCCCTAGATGCAAAAAATAAAAAAATAGATATATCTATGAATATCGATAAAAATGTACCTTCACATATTATCGGTGATTCGCTGCGTTTAAGACAAATTTTAATAAATCTACTGGGTAATGGTGTTAAATTTACAAAAAAAGGAGGCGTCAGCCTCAAGATTAAAAAGGTATCAGAGAGTTTCAACAGTGTAAAACTTGAGTTTATTGTTGCTGATACTGGAATTGGTATGACTTCTTCTCAAATCGAGAATTTATTTAAATCATTTACACAAGCGGATATTTCGATAAGTCGAGAGTACGGCGGCACCGGCTTGGGACTTGCAATTTCAAAACAGCTTATTGACATGATGCACGGAGATATCAGGGTAGAGAGTAAAAAAGACAGCGGAACAAGTTTTATCTTTACTCTTGCCTTTAGTATAAAAGATCCCAATAACAAACGTCAATACAGACTGCCATCAGCTAATTTAATGAAGAAAAGAGTTCTCTTGATTGAACCAGAAAATGAGAGAGCGATTACCATCAAAAACATGCTTGCTTATTTTCAATACAATACACATATTATTCCTTCTTTTGAAAAATCAGTAATGGACACAAGCATTGTTTTTGACATTGTTATTATTAACGAGCTAAGTCTCAACAGATATGCAGTGGACAAAATTGAAGAATTGAGAAAGAAACATAATGTTAAAACAGTGCTTTTAACCGAACTTCATAGTGAAATGAATAACAGTCTTATTAAAGATATTGAAATAGATAGCTATCTTCAAAGGCCTTTCAATCAGCAATCTATACTTAATATGATTGTTGATTTATATGGTATAAAAAATTTAGATGCTTTAAGCAAGAAAGCAATGGACAAAAATATTTTAAAAGTTGTCTCAGGTAAAAAAATATTAGTCGCTGAAGATAATAAAATAAATCAGAAAGTTATTGCCGGTTTACTCTTAGACACAGGGATAGAACTCTTTTTTGTTGATAACGGACAAGAAGCAGTAGAATTTTTAAAGCAGGATGCTTTGATAGATTTGATTCTGATGGACATTAATATGCCGATTATGAATGGACATGAAGCAAGTAAAGAGATTAGAAAAAATATACAATATAATACGATTCCTATAATTGCGCTAACGGCAGATGTGATGGAAAAAGCTATTCAAGATGCGATGCTTTCTGGTATGCAAGGACACATATCCAAACCAATCATTGTAGATATTTTTTATAAAAAACTTCTTGACGTTTTAAACCAAGATCTCAAAAAAAACAAAGCTGTAGATGCAAAAAGTGTGAGTTTTATGCCAGAGAGCAAAAATGAATTTGAAGAGCTTTCGATATCTATTGGACTGGAGAGATGCAATAATGATAAAGATTTTTATAAATCATTGTTGGAAGAGTTTAAAAAGATGTATAAAAACTCTCCGGAACTTTTAAATTTGATGTACGTCGATGGTAATTTTCAAGAAGCCAGACGTATTGCAATGGACATCAAAGATGTTGCCTTAAATATAGGAGCATATAATCTTTGTGAAAGTGCTGCAGCTTTGGAATATGAGTTTGAAAAGGGTGCGCGAGGCAATGGGGATAAGCTTATTGACTTTTATGCAGATAATCTTGCAAAGCTATTTAAAGATATTGATAAATATATAGAAAAGTTTTGTTGATGCTTTTTGCTTAAAGAATAGTCTCATATAAACACCAAGCTAAAATTAAATCAAGTATCTATTTTGTATAATAACATCAGCAATCTAGGTAGTTCGAGACATCGTATATATGAGGGTTCTACATATACAAACAGCGAACAAGTAGAACTTTTTGTGTGCCGGTACTTTCGTTTGAGATACGTTTACTCTGTCGAGAAAATGCCGCCGTTAAAAAGTCTCGCTTCGCCCAATTACGGCTTTTAGAACCAAGCCAATTATGAGACGGCTATCTGGATTGCTTGAAGCATTTAGTTGTTGTATTGTAAATACTGCAATTAAGTGCTTTTTTAATTTTATGGAGAAAAAATGAAAATATTAATTTTAGGCAACGGTGGAAGAGAATTTTCTATTGCCCGTGCAATTTTAAACGAACAAGAGAATCATGAACTATTTTTTCAACCGGGAAATGGAGCAACACATACTTTAGGTACTAATCTCAATATTAAAGATTACAACGAATTAGCTGCGTTTGCCAAAGAAAACGCGATAGAGCTTACAATCGTAGGTCCAGAAGCTCCTCTTGTAGATGGTGTTGTAGATATCTTTAAATCTCATGGGCTTACAATTTTTGGTCCGAGTAAAGAGGCCGCTCAGCTTGAGGGTTCAAAAGTTTATATGAAAAACTTTTTGGCAAAATATAATATTCCTACAGCACGTTATATAGAAACTGCTTCAATAGAAGATGCATTTAAATTCACAAATACACTGACAGCTCCGATAGTAGTCAAAGCAGATGGCCTATGTGGAGGCAAAGGTGTGATTATCGCACAAAGTCATGATGAGGCCAAGGTGGCCATATCTGAAATGCTAAGCGGTAAAAGTTTCGGTGATGCGGGACTTAAAGTAATTGTGGAAGAATTTTTGGACGGTTATGAGCTTTCTATGTTCGCTGTTTGTGATGGAAAAGACTACATCCTGCTTCCAGCAGCACAAGATCATAAACGCCTTCTTGATAATGATCAAGGGCCAAACACTGGCGGTATGGGTGCGTATGCTCCGACACCACTTGTAGATGAAGTACTGTATCAAAAAGTAAGAGACAGGGTAATTCGTCCAACTTTAGACGGTATGCAAAAAGAGGGTGCTCCTTTTGAAGGTGTTCTTTTTATCGGGATTATGGTCGTAAATGGCGAGCCGATTACACTCGAATTTAATGTGCGTTTTGGAGACCCTGAATGTGAAATACTCATGCCGCTGATGACTTCGTCCGTAAGCGATATGTTTTATAAAGCAGCAACAAATAGACTTGCTGAAATTAAAGTAGAATTTTCATCACAATATGCTGTTGGTGTTGTAATGGCGAGTGGGAATTATCCATACGGGAATTCAACTCCTGCTGAAATCATAGTTGATGACGTACACCATGAAGAGATTGAGAAATATACTCATATCTCTTATGCCGGTGTGAGCATGGAAGACGGTGTCTTATATGCAGACGGCGGACGCGTTTTAGTTTGTGTCGGCTTAGGAGATACAATAAAACAAGCAAGAGACAGAGCATATTTGCGTTGCGGACAAGTACACTTCGCAGGTAAAAAACTTCGTACAGACATTGCTTACCAGGCTCTTGCATAGAATGAACGAAGAAATAGAAGATATTCTTTTTAGAGAAGACTTAAAATTAGCAGATATTAAGAAAAGAGCTATGGCATTTTTTATTGATGAGATGCTGCTTTCATTTTTGCTGATAATTGCTTTATGGGATACCTTCTCCACTGCTACAAATGTAGAAGAGATGATTAACGTAACCAATATGTTTTTTTTGGAATACATGTTTATGAAAATAGCTTATCAGGGATTTTTTATTATGCATTACGGTGCATCCCTTGGAAAAATGGCTATGAAAATACGGGTTATTGAAATAAAAACACTGGATAATCCAAGTGTTGTAAGTTCACTCAACCGTGCGATATTCCGGGTGATTAGTGAGATGATTTTTTATCTTGGTTTTTTATGGGGAATACTCGACCCGGCACGCCAAACATGGCATGACAAAACTGCCAGAACTTTGGTTGTAAATGTATAAACTTCTCTTTTTATCTTTTCTCTTTGTTTTGATGCTTCACGCAGAAGATAAGGTTGAGATATATGCTTCCTCAATAGATTCAAAAGATAATATAGTAAACGCAAGCGGTGATGTTACGGTCATCTATAAGGATTACTTTTTAAACGCCAAAAGTGCAACGTACAATAAAGCAACGGGCGATTTGGAACTTTTTGACAATATTCGCGCAACTTATGATGGCGAGTATAGAGTTTTAGGGAGTTATGCAAAATTAAATATAGAAAAAAAAGAGAAAACCTTTAAACCGTTTTTTATGCTTGATAACTCTTCTGAAGTTTGGATAAGCGCGAATGAAGGGGTGAACAAAGATAAAGATGTCGACATAGATGCGGGTGTTTTAAGTGGCTGTGAACCTGAAAACCCTCTTTGGAAAATGGAGTTCAGTTCCTCTGACTACAACACAGATTCGCAGTGGATGAATCTTTACAATGCAAGACTCTACATTTATGATATTCCTATTTTATATACCCCTTATTTTGGTTATTCGCTTGACACAAGAAGAAGAACAGGTCTGCTGATACCCTCTATGGGTTTGTCGCAAAGTGAAGGTTTTTTTTATGAGCAGCCTCTTTATGTTGCCGAGCAGGATTGGTGGGATTTAGAACTAAGACCACAGGTCAGAACGCAACGCGGAAGCGGCGTGTACTCAAAGTTTCGATTCGTTGACAGTGAAATCTCTGCGGGTGAATTTAGGTTCGGTTATTTTAAAGAAAAAGATGCCTACGTTGAAAAAGAGAACCTGGCCAATAGCAGCCACTATGGGTATAACTTTAAATATGAAAATAAAGATGTCCTGAATCAGTGGTTTGGAACGCAGTTTCAGGGACAGTCAGGACTCTACACCGACATTAACAAGATGAATGACGTTGATTATATTAATCTTTCATCAAATGATACATTTAACACAGCCACATCAACGCAGGTTCTTTCCAGAATCAATCTTTTTTATAATACAAGTAATGATTATTTCGGGGCTTATTTTAAATATTATGAAGATTTAACAAAAGCAAGTAACGAAGATACGCTCCAACAGCTTCCGGTGACACATTACCACCATTATTTGGAGACACTTTTACAAGATCATCTTCTATACAGCGTTGATGCTAGGGCCACAAATATTGAAAGAGAAATAAATAAAACAGCACTACAGACAGATGTTAATGTCCCTATTACTCTTTATACCTCTCTTTTTGACGAATATTTGGATGTTTCATATAAAGCAAATCTTTATGGACAACACACAAAATTTAGCTCCAATGAAGAAGTCTTACTTCCTGGTGTTGATTATAATGACGGTTACTTTGCCAGATACTATCATGTTCTCTCTGCGTCAACAGATTTAACGCGCGCATTTGATGACTACACGCATGTAATCTCTTTTTCATCAAAATATACTCTAGGTGGAAATGAGTCAAAAACCGGCTATTATTTAGATCAAAGAGAGTTCTGCTCAGACCCTGAAAATCTGGATAGTGCCGAGTGTGAGTTTTATAATATTAAAGATATTGATGAGGCCGTTGAGTTTAATATGGCGCAATATTTGTATGATTCTCTAGGCAAAGAGATTCTTTACCATCGTGTAGCGCAGAAATTTGTTTACGGAACAGAGGAGACAAAAGCAGGTGAGTTTGAGAATGAACTTGATTATCATATAACTGATTCTCTAAGTATATATAACAACATGTTTTATAATTTTGATCAACACCTTTTTTCAAAAATATTCAATAAGGCTTCCTATGAGGGCTATGGCTTCAACCTCTCATTAGGGCATATGTACAGAGATACATTTTTAGCTGACAACGCGAGAACTTTAAGACGTACAAGTTATTTAACATCAATGGCAAGGTATACTTACAATCGACATTATTCCTACCATACCAGATATGATTATGATTTGGAATCTTCCCAGAGAAAGAGTTTGGAATTTGGATTTTTATATAAAAAAAGATGCTGGGATTTTGGCGTGCGTTATGCTGAAAACAACAGACCGGTCTTAACAAATGATGGACAATCCTCCATCTATGACAGATATGTATATTTTACAATTGTGCTCAAGCCGTTTATGACTTCTACAAAAGATTTCGGAGAGTCAAATATAGCTATGAGGCTCAATGAATAAGCAAAAGTGATGGAGTCAAATGAAAGAATATAAAAATATTTTGCATGATCGTCAAGATGCTGCTAAAAAACTTATAGATCTTATTCCGATGCAAAAGTTTAAAGAAGAAGCGTGGAAGATAATTGCTGTTTCTTCCGGGGGTTTGCTCCTTGGTTCATATCTCCGAGGAAGATATTCAAATAAATTAGATTTTCTTTTTTCGGAAGCTATTATGGCTCCGAATAATCATGAGTGTGAAATAGCGCGCGTAAGTGAAAATGAAGAGATAGTTATTAATGAAGAGTTGGTTGCATCTTTTGATATAAAATATGATTATATTTATGGAGAAGCAAGACGCAAGCATGAAGAAGAGATACTCAGCTGCGTTTATCAGTACAGAAAAGGACGTCATTTTTCATCCATTGAAGGAGAAGTTATTTTACTTGTTGATGAAGGAAGTGAGACAGGCTCAAAGCTCATGTCTGCTTTAAAAACGATACTTTCTCAAAAACCAAAGGCAGTGCATATAGCCGTACCGGTTATTCCAAGTGATGTTTTAGAGTCCTTGGAAGCATTCGCAGATAATGTCTATTTTCTTTATGACATAGACGATTATGTAGAAACGCGACTTTATTATAAAGAGTTTGAAAAAGTAGACGAAGAAACAATAGAAAAATTATTAGAGGAACATAAATGAAATACGATGTAAAAGTAGAGTTAGAAAATAGAGTAGAAGAGTACTCATTTGGATATGTGGCAAAACAGACAAACGGCTCAGCATGGTTGAAATCCGGAAATACAGTTATTTTGGCTACAGTAGTTATTGATGAAACAGAAATAGTAAAAGATGACTTTTTGCCTTTAACTGTGCAATACATAGAGAAAAGTTATGCGGCAGGAAAAATACCGGGCGGTTTCTTTAAGCGTGAAACAAAACCAAGTGACTTTGAAACATTGACTTCACGTATTGTAGACCGTTCATTGCGTCCTCTTTTTCCAAAAGGTTTTGGCTATCCAACACAGATTACTATTATGGTTTTTAGTGCCGACAAAGAGTCAGATTTACAAATTTTAGCACTAAACGCAGCTTCAGCAGCACTTTACACTTCCGACATAGATATTAATCGTTCTGTCTCTGCTGTAAGAGCTGCAAAGATTGATGGGGAGTTGGTTTTAAATCCTGCACTTTCACAATTAAATGACTCTACGCTAGATTTATATCTTTCAGGGACAAACAGTGAACTCTTAATGATTGAGATGAGAAGTATCGGTGGAGCGGAAGTAGATGTAGTTGATGCCTATATTGATCCAATGTTTGATCCTACAATCGGTGGAAATATAATTTCTAAACATGTATCAAACGCAATCAATGAAGATGAACTTATAGAAGTGTTTGCAAAAACTGAAAAACTTCTTTTTGCAAGTAATGCACAGTATGAACAAGCCTTTGCTATGTTTAAGAAAGAGACAGTTGCTATAGAGTATAAAGCGCATGTTATTAATGATGAAATGGTTACTTACATAAAAGAGAACCATATGGAGCAGATTCATGCTGCTATGAATCATATGGCGAAATCTGAGCGTTCAACGGCTCTAAGACAACTCAGAAAAAGTATCGTAGCGACTAAAACTGAGTGGGCAACTGTAGAAGAAGAAGTTGCTCTTAAAGATGCAATTGAAAAAGTTAAAAAAGAGCAGGTAAGAGGACAAATTCTTAATGAAAGAGTTCGTGCAGACGGAAGAGCGTTAAATGAGATTAGACCAATAACGATTGACACAAATGTTCTTCCAAGCGCACATGCATCATGTCTCTTTACCCGCGGTCAAACGCAAGCTCTTGTAGTCCTGACAATGGGCGGGCCAAAAGATGCTCAAATGTTTGAAGGTCTAACGGATGATTCTACACAAAATGAGAACTTTATGGTTCACTACAACTTTCCTGGTTTTTCTGTAGGGGAAGCTTCTCCGGTCACTGGGACAAAAAGACGCGAACTTGGACATGGAAATCTTGCGAAACGTGCTTTAGAACCTATTGTAAACTTAGATGGTCAGACAGTGCGCTTGGTGTCTGAGATTTTAGAATCAAATGGCTCATCATCTATGGCAACAGTATGCGGCGGTTATATGGCTCTTCGTGCAGCAGATATTGAAACAAGCGACACTGTAGCCGGTATTGCTATGGGAATGGTAAGTGAAAATGGCAAGTACGCAATTCTTTCAGATATCATGGGTCTTGAAGACCATGATGGAGATATGGACTTTAAAGTAACAGGTTCAAAAGAGGGCATTACTGCAATGCAGATGGATATTAAGCTTGGCGGAATCTCTCTGGATGTTTTAAAAGAGGCACTTTACCAAGCGAAAGAGGGAAGAGCGCATATTATTGACATCATGCTTGAAGCGGAAAAAGATATTGAATTTAATGACGGCGTTTTACCAAGTGTAGACTTTTTTCATATTGATCCGGGCTTTATTGGTGAGATTATTGGCCAGGCAGGTAAAACTATTCGTGAAATCATAGAGAAATTTGAAGTAGCGATAGATATTGACAAAAAAGACGGAAAAGTTAAAATTACGGGTAAAAATAAAGCAGGTGTAGCCGGTGCTAGAGACCACATTGAAACAATTGTGAGTGTTCCAAAACAGGCCAAAATTAAGTATGAAGTCGGTGATAAATATGAAGGTACCGTCAAAAAGATTGTTGACTTTGGTGCGTTTATAGAACTCCCAGATGGAACTGACGGACTCATTCATATTTCTAAGATTTCAGATGACAGAGTTGAGAAGGTTTCAGACGTACTAAAAGAGGGTGAAAAAATAGCAGTTGAAATTTTAGAATTCAAAGGCAATAAGATTTCTTTAGGCCGTGCCTAGTTTAAACTAAAATTTAGTAGTTATTGAATATACTTCGCCATCAATTTCTAGTAGGGAAATCTGAGCATTTATGTTTGGGTTGCTTCATTGCAAGATGGGGTTACGCTATCCGAAAGTTTTTGTAATAATTTCAGGAGATATACATGAAAAAAATTCTTTTCTTAATGCTTGCATTAACAGTTGCTGCATTCGCTAATGATGGTGATGTTGCAAACCAAACTCTTAAAGCATACTCAATGATCGCTGCTGGTCTTGGTCTTGGTTTAGCTGCTTTAGGTGGAGCAATCGGTATGGGTCATACTGCTGCTGCAACTATCGCTGGTACTGCTCGTAACCCAGGTTTAGGTGCTAAACTTATGACTACAATGTTCATCGCTCTTGCAATGATTGAAGCTCAAGTTATCTATGCACTAGTAATTGCGTTAATCGCACTTTACGCAAACCCTTACTTAGGTTAATCACCAAAGTAAATCCCGTCAACCTCTTTAGGTTGACACCCTTTACACCTTTTCTAATACATGCGACCGTGGTGGAACGGTAGACACGCTACCTTGAGGTGGTAGTGCCTTACGGGTGTGGGAGTTCAAATCTCCCCGGTCGCACCATCTTCTTCAACTTTATAATCACATTTGTCACTCATGATACAAAAAATCACATTTTTATCTCTTAATCATACTATATTTGAAAAATAGTACTATAATAAATCTTTCTTATTTTAAAATGAAATTCTATTATAAATTGTATTTGTTTATTTTAAATCAGCAGGGGTTTTTGTGAGTAGTTTTAGTGTTAAAAATCAAACACTTTTATTTATCTCTTTCATATTCATAGTTTTTTCCGGAATACTTTTAAGTATTGTTTATGTGCAAAAAGAGAATCGATTAGTTCAACTTGAAGATGAGCATTATGATGATATAAAATTTATGCATGATAAATTACTGCATAAGGAAATAGATTTTTACACAAATAGAATCAAGGCAAATATAAATTCTGCAGGGGTAAAAGAAGCACTTCTCCATAAAGACAGAGAAAAACTTTATAAACTTTCTTTAGGAAGATTCAATACACTTAAAAATGAAAATTTAAATTTTACAAGTATGAATTTTTACACAAAAGAGGGATACTCACTTCTAAAAATGAATGACAAAGATTTTTATGGAGAAAACGCAGTAAAAAATTTCAGGATGCTGCAAGAACTGCAAACTACAAAAAAAGCACTGAGTGGATTTGAATTTTATAATGAAAGTTTGGCATTTAGAATTATGCTGCCTGTTTTTTACAATGAAGAATACATTGGTGCATTAGAGTTTACTATTGAGCCTCAGTATATTTTAAATGAGATGGATGAGTACTACAACGTAGAAGGTGTTTTATTGGTTAAACGCAAGCTAGGTGTACAGGAAAATAAAGATGAAAACAAATTTAATAAGTATAAACTCGCCTATAATATCCTTGACAGTGCAAGACTCTTAAGTGAAATTAGCAGTGAACATGACATTGAAACGATAAAAAAAATACGAGTTAATATAGATGAGGTTTATAGTATCTATGCCTTTGACATCATAGACATAGATTCCAAACTATTAGCAAAAATAGTTTTTGTACAAAATATTACAAAAGAGATAGAAAATTTTCAAAATGAAATGAAACATATTAGTCTTTTGTTACTGTTGGCTTTGATTGTAACACTTATATTCGTCAATTTTGGATTTAATAGAAGTATTAAAAATCTAGAAAATAATTATGTTGATATCAGCCAATATAAAAATCTTATTGATGAAAATCTGATGACACTCTCTACTAATTTACACGGGCTTATTACAGAAGTGAGTGATGCCTTTTGTTTTATTAGTAAGTTTAATAAAAATGAACTTGTCGGAATAAATATTAGATTGTTATTACATCAGGATGTTTTGCGAAACGAATACAGTCAGATTCTAAAAGAATTAAAAAAAACAGGCTCATGGCATGGAGAAATACAACAACTAAAACAAGATGGACATACTTTTTGGGTTTATGCAAATATCCAGCTTAAATTTAAAAATAATACCATCATTGGATACGACACTGTTATGCATGATATCACAGAAAAAAAGATGAATGAAGAGTTGATGATAACAGATGGACTAACACACATTTACAATAGAAGGTACTTTAATGAGATTCTTCCAAGAGCAATAAACAGCGTAAAGAGGGATGGAGGATATTTGAGTCTTGTTGTGTTGGATATAGATCACTTTAAAGAGTATAACGACATGTATGGTCATATTCAGGGAGACTATGCTTTGGTTGAAGTTGCAAAAGCGTTACGCTCCTCTTTGCACCGTCCAGATGATTACTGTTTTAGATTAGGCGGAGAGGAATTTGCTATTATATTTAAAAGTGCAGATAAAAATGATGCAGAATATTTTGTTAAAACAATCAGAGAAAATATTTTACAATTAGACTTAAAGCATGAAAAAAATTCCACATTTAAAATCGTTACAGCCTCTTTTGGAGTTGTCACATTAAATAGTAAAACACTGGGTAATTGGGAAGATATGTACAAGCAAGCAGATGATAAAATGTATATGGCTAAAAATAACGGCAGAAATACTATAGAGTTTTAAAGCGAATGAAGTCGGTTCTTTTTGTATGTCTTGGAAATATTTGCCGTTCACCGCTTGCGGAAGGTTACGCAAGAAAAGTAGTTTTAGAAAATAAGCTCGATATAGTCATAGACTCGGCTGGAACGGGTAATTGGCACGTAGGAGAAGCACCATGTGAGAATTCTATTCGTGTTGGTTTGGCTCATGGCATAGATATTGCATATTTAAAAGCAAGACAGGTAAAAAAAGAAGATTTCAATCATTTTGATTTAATTGTTGCACTAGATGAAAATAACTACAGGGATTTAAAAAAAAGCGGAGCTAAAAATCTTGTAAAACTTGGAGATTACGGGTATAAGGGTAAAGACGTCCCTGACCCCTATTTTTTTGATGGGTTTGAAGGTTTTGAAGAAGTATATAAAATGATAGAGATTTGCGTCAACAAGCTTTTTAGTGTAAACTCTCAAATAAAGGATAAAGTATGAAAATAGCGAATAATATTACAGAACTTATAGGAAATACTCCACTTGTTAGACTTAACACTCCTTCGGAACTTACCGGTGCGACCATTTTGGGTAAGTGTGAGTTTATGAATCCAACGAGTTCCGTCAAAGACAGAATAGGGTTTAATATGATTAGACGAGCACAAGAGGCTGGAAAAATAACGCAGGAAACTACAATTATAGAACCGACAAGTGGTAATACAGGGATAGCACTTGCAGCTAACTGCGCAGCACAAAATTTAAAACTTATATTAACTATGCCTGAATCTATGAGTGTAGAAAGACGCAATTTACTCAAAGCTTTAGGGGCAACGCTTGTTTTGACACCTGCAGCGCAAGGGATGAGCGGAGCAATAGCAAAAGCACAACAGCTTCAGCTCGAAACACCAAACAGTATTATTCTACAACAATTTCAAAATAGCTCAAATCCTGAAATTCATACCTTAACAACTGCAAGAGAAATTTTGAATGACACAGACAAAAATGTAGATGCGTTTGTAGCAGCCGTAGGAACAGGAGGCACTTTAACTGGAACTTCCCGCGTTTTAAGAGAAGAAATAGCTCATATAGCTATTTTTGCAGTTGAACCTGAATCATCGGCTGTTTTATCCGGAGCAAACGCAGGTCCTCACATGATTCAGGGAATCGGAGCAGGATTTATACCAGACATTTTAGATACTTCTATTTATGGCGAAGTTATTAAAGTAAGTAATGAGGATGCAATAAATACTGCAAAAATGTTAGCGAAGAAAGAGGGCTTGCTTGTAGGGATTTCTGCAGGTGCAAATGTTTGGGCAACTATGCAGGTAGCTTCAAGACCGGAATTTCAAGGAAAAACTTTAGTGACTATCTTGTGTGATACCGGTGAGCGATATTTAAGCACAGCACTTTTTAGTGAAGCATAAGTTTTTTGAGACTATCAAAGCACTTGATGGTCAAATTTTTCACTTGCGATACCATCAAGAACGCTACGAAAGTGTTTTAAAATCATTAGGTATGACCGAGTTTAAAACACTCTTAGAATACCTACACCCTCCTCACAAAGGATTGTATAAATGCCGTGTAGTATATGATGAAAATTCTCTTGAAGTTAGCTACTCTGAGTATGTAAAAAGAGATGTCAAAAAAGTTAAGCTTGTCTATGATGATTCCATAGAATATGCACAAAAAGCCATTAATAGAGAGAATATTGATGCTTTATTTGGACTAAGAGAGGGTTGTGATGATGTGCTTATTGTCAAAAATTCTTTCATTACAGATACCTCTATTGCTAATGTTGCATTTTACAAAGAAGGAATTTGGTATACACCAAGAACACCTCTTTTGAACGGGACTACGAGAGCGAGACTTTTAGAGATGAAAAAAATAGTTGAAGCGGATATACGAGAAGCAGATTTAAAAAAATATACCGGGGTGGCTCTTTTGAATGCAATGATAGAATTCGATATAATTACGCAAGAAAACGCAGGGGAAATCATTTGTTAGAAAATGTAATAGAGAATAAAAATTTTGCTTTAATGATGAAGAGACACATCGGGGAGTTGGTGGTTCATTTTTTTGAGCAGGAACAAAACTTTGGTATTTTGTGCAAGGTGGATGATGTACAGTTTGAACCTGCTCTGCCTGAGAGTATAAAATCTGAATTTCGTTCTTTAACACTCTTCTTTTTAGCCGGTTATACTTTTGAAACAGCTCGTATTGACGATGACTTTATTATCTTTGAAGCGGGCTTTGGTGCTGATAATTTTGGAAGTCTTGTGAGTGTGCCACTTCTTAGCATCATGCAGGTAATAGTAGACGAAACACCGGTATTGATTAATTTGGCAAGATATATACATGAGCCGGTCGTGGAAAAAGAAGTTGATGAAAACGGAGTGAAAAACTCTATGGATGTATTTTTATCAAATCCGGAAAATTCCAAATTTTTAAAAAAGTAGACTTATCATTGTCTCTCTGAGAGAGACAAGATTACACTTTGCTGAGTGAAAGCAGATAGTTAACTACATTGTCGACAAAAGCATCGTGCTTTTTCTCTTTGCTGTATGCGATATAGAGTTTTCTTTCAATTTTATAGTTTTTAAGTCTTGCTTCAAAAAGTTTTCCAGAGTTTACTTCCGACTCAATAACGTGGCGTGACATAATTGAAACAAGAGGTCTCGATGCATTTTTATCTGCATGGGTGATGGTCTCTTTGATTGAAGTAGGACTGCTTAAAACACCAATAACATTGAAATTACTGCATTGAACACCCATCTCCTCAAAAACTTCGGAAGTTAATTTTCTTGTATGTGAGTTTTCATCACGACAGATCCAGTCAAACTCGAATAAGTCATCTGCGTTTAGGTGTTTTTTAAGTGGTTGATTTGAAAAAACAACAAGTTCATCTTCAACCCATTCTCTGTAAATAATACCTTCTCTGAAGACGGGTGATTCTATAAGAGCAATATCTACTTTCTTATCTTCAAGAGCATCTATCATGTCATTAGATAAACCTACAAGCATATACACTTCGTTATCAATGCGTTTTTTGATTTCACTAAGATAATTTGGAAGGATATAATTTCCGATTGAAAAAGATGCACCCATAACAAAAGTAAACTCTTTGTTGATAATTTTTAAAAGTTCTTTTTCGCTGCTTGCAATAGCTTTGTCAAGTCTATTTGCTATTCTAAAGAGATCTTCGCCTTCTTTTGTAAGTAAAATCCCATTCTTCTTTCTTTCTACAATTCTGGTGTCAAGATAGTCTTCAATATATTTTATCTGTTGTGTGACTGCCGGTTGTGATATACCGAGCTTTGCTGAAGCCTTAGAAAAACTCTTCTCTTTGACGACCATTAAAAATGTTTGCAATTTTGCAAAATCTCTTAACATAATAATTCCTATAAGTAATTTTGATAATAAAAGTATAACTCATAATTATAATTAATGCAATAGTTTTGTAATAATTTACCCCTTTTAGGTTATAATAAAAATACATTAGAAAAATATGAATGAAAATAGTGGTTGCAATGAAAAAAATATTTGATAAATTGAATGAATCTCAGGCTAAAGCAGTGCGCCAGACAGAGGGTCCTGTGCTCATCCTTGCAGGTGCCGGGAGCGGTAAAACGACTACGATAGTCTCACGACTTGCCTATCTCATAGAAGAGGTAGGAATCCCCGCTTCAAATACGCTGACATTGACATTTACGAATAAAGCAGCCAAAGAGATGCGAGAGCGTTCTCTTGCTATGATAGAAAAAAGTGCATATCCGCCGCTTCTATGTACTTTTCATAAATTCGGACTTTTGTTTTTAAAGTTTAACATTCATCTTTTAGGCCGTGAAAATAACTTTGTGGTTATAGACAGCGATGATAAGAAAAAAATTATAAAAAAAATAAACGCAGAACTTCCGACTCCTCTTGTTGCGAGTGAGATATCCAGATACAAAAACTCACTTCTTTCTCCTGATGATGCTTATAAGCAGGCAGAGCTTTATAATTACCAGCAAATAGCAAAAGTATATGAAGAGTATGAAGCTTATTTGAATGAAAATAATCTGGTAGATTTTGATGACCTGATTGCGCTTACTTACAAACTTCTCAAAGAAAATCCGGCTCTTGCAGAACAAACTTCACTAAAATATCAGTACATCATGGTAGATGAATATCAAGATACAAATGAGTTGCAGCTCAAACTTGTGCAAATGCTTTGTTTAAAACATAATAATCTTTGTGTCGTCGGGGATGACGACCAGAGCATTTATGGATGGCGTGGTGCTCACATCAGAAATATTATGGAGTTTGACAAAGACTTTGCAGGGACGTCTGTTTTTAAACTTGAAGAAAATTATCGTTCACGGGAACCTATTTTAAAAGTTGCAAACGCACTGATAGAACATAACCGCTCGCGTTTAGGTAAAACTCTTATTGCAACGCGCGGAAACGGCGATGATGTTGCCATTCTTAATTCAAGTGATGAAAACGAAGAGGCAAGAAAAATAGCTTCAAATATCAACAGACTTTTAAGCAGCGGCATAAGCGCAAATGATATTGCGATACTTTACCGTGTTAACGTTTTAAGCCGCTCAATAGAAGAGGGGCTGAACCGTGCGGGCATTGCCTATAAGCTAGTGGGTGGATTGCGTTTCTATGACCGTTCTGAAGTAAAAGATTTGATTTCTTATCTGAGAGTCATAACTAATCATCATGACGATTTTTCTTTTAAACGCATAGTCAACAAGCCAAAACGCGGACTTGGAAAAGCAAGTGTCGATAAACTTGAACTTGCTGCTCATGCAAATGGTACTTCAATGTATGAGTTTATAAAACATGCTTCATTGGAAGAACTGGAGAATGTAGTCAGAAAGAAAAATGCACAAACGCTCAAAGAGTTTTTACAAAATATTGAGGATGCCGCACGTGTGGCTTCTGAGTCAACATATGATTTTATTGATATGCTTGAAGAGACTTTTGAGTTGAAAAAGATTTATGCAGGTTTACAGGATGAAGCAGAGAGAATTCTCAATATGGATGAGTTTTATGGGCTTCTTCGTGATTTTGTGAAAAATGCACCAGAGGCAGGTATAGACGAATTTTTAAATGAACTGACACTCCAAAGTGAACAAGATCAGGTTGAAGGCGAGAGCATCTATATGATGAGTATCCATGCTTCAAAGGGCTTAGAGTTTAACCATGTCTTTATTATTGGACTTGAAGAAGGGTTCTTACCTTTAGTCGGTGATGGAAGTGATTTGGAAGAGGAACGCCGTTTGGGGTATGTCTCTTTTACGAGAGCCAAAGATACATTGACTCTCTCTCATGTTGATAGCAGATTTTACAAGGGCCGGAGAAGCGAATTGCAAAAAAGCCGCTTTTTCAATGAAGCAGGTCTTTGTGCAGGCTCACTTATAGTAGAGAAAAATACTGCGTTTAAAAAAGGTGATTTAGTACGTCACAAAATTTTTGGAACAGGCAGAGTTACAGGAATAGGTAAATCTGGACGTGAGTTCAAACTCAAAATAAACTTCGCGGGGACTACGCGGGACATATTGGCATCTTTTGTAGAGAGACTATGAATCGTCTGTTCGTCGCATACAAGCCTTCTGGCATAGGTTCCAACCTTTTTTTAAGTCGTCTTAAACGCAAGTACAACAATAAAAAGGCTGGTTTTTCGGGGACACTTGATCCTTTTGCTAAAGGTGTCCTAATCATCGGTATGGGTTCGCATACAAAACTCTTTCGTTTTTTAAATAAAACGCCAAAGAAATACAGAGCAACTCTCTGGTTGGGTGCTAAAAGCGACTCGCTGGATATAGAAATGATAGAGCAAGTTGAGATACTTGCTGAGTTGTCGTATGATGAGGTTTCGAGAGCTGTCAAATCGCTTGAAGGTGAACTTGAATATGAACCGCCGATTTTTTCTGCAAAACAGATTAACGGGCAACGCGCGTATGATTTGGCCCGTGCAGGCAAAGAAGTTGTGCTAAATAAAATACAATCAACTATCTATGAAACGCAGCTCCTTCACTATTGTCATCCTTTTGTAACCTTTGAAGCAACTGTCTCTGAGGGCACTTACATACGTTCGTTGGGCAAGATGATAGCAACAAAGCTTGGGGTAGACAATGGAAGTTTAAGCGCCTTAGAGAGACTTAATGAAGGGCAGTTTTATTATGATGGTGAAAAAGTTTTAGATATTAAAAAGTCTCTCAATATTCCGCTTAATAAATATCTTGGCGACGTAGAAAATCTCAAATATGGAAGAGTTCTTGCTTTGGAAGATTTAGAGAATCAGAGTGATGGCTATTATTGGCTGGACAATGGTGACAATATTTCTATTATTAAAATAGAAAATGAAACTGTTACATATGAACTAGGTAGGATTTATGTTAGTACTTGCTAGAAAATTGGATGAATCCATAGTTGTTGGAGAGGATATAATCATTAAAGTTATATCGATTGACAAAGGCGTAGTTAAACTTGGTATTGAAGCACCATCAAGTATCTCAATCATGAGAAGTGAGCTTTTACAAGATGTAAAAGATGCGAATATAGCAGCTTCAAAAGAAGTTAGCACTGAAAACTTAACTCTGTTGAGTAAAATATTAAAAAAATAAGAGAAAGTAAATGAAGATTTACAAGGCATATGCAAAAGTAAATATTTTTTTAAAGATAACAGGCATGAGAGGTGAGTATCATGAGATACTTTCAAGGTTCATGCGTGTGCAAAATCTGTATGATGAACTTTGTTTTGTGCCAAAGAGAAGTGAGAAGTTTGAAATTATCGGTGACTTCTCGTGTACTACAGAGCAAAATACAATTTATAAAGCATACGAAGCGCTTCAGTCTGCAGTGAAATCAGAGTCCCTTGAAAAACTGATGCGTACACACGGGGTTGATGTTAAAAAAAGTATTCCTGCCTTTGCCGGGCTCGGCGGTGGCAGCAGTGATGCTGCGACGTATCTCAAAATGTGTAACGAAGTACTTCATTTAGGTTTGAGTTTAAATGAATTGGCTCGTATCGGTCTCAAAGTTGGCGCGGATGTTCCGTTTTTTATTTACGGGTATGATAGTGCCAATGTGAGCGGAATTGGGGAAATAGTAGAAGAGTTCAAGGAAGATTTGCTTGAACTTGAAACCTTTACTCCAAAAATCGAAATAAGTACTCCTAAGGTTTATAAATCTTATAGAGAAAATTTTTATGCACCACTTGGCGCAGATAAAATCAGAGAGTTTAAAAACGCAAAGTCAGCAGATATTTTGAAAAATCTCTCTGCATCTGAGGCAAATGATTTGTTTGCTCCTGCGTTGCAAGAGTATAAAGAACTCAAAGAGCACTATCAATATGAGTGGCATTTTAGTGGAAGCGGAAGCAGTTTTTTTAAAGTGAAGGAAGAGAAATAATGGGTGAAACAATTGCAAAAAATAAAAAAGCCTATTTTGATTATTTTTTAGAAGAAAAGTTTGAAGCCGGTTTGGTTTTAAAGGGAAGTGAAGTCAAGGCTATTCGTGCGCATAAAGTAAACCTCAAAGACAGCTTTATCCGTTTTGTGGGAAATGAAGCCTTTTTATTTAACGCGCATATAGGACGATTGGAAACTACACACCATTTTTATACACATGAAGAGCGAGGAAGCAGAAAGCTTTTACTGCATAAAAAACAGATAGAAAAGATGCTTAAAGCCGTCAACAGAGACGGCTACACAGTTGTGCCTCTGCAACTCTATTTTAACGATAGAAATATCATTAAAATCCAGATTGCCATAGCAAAAGGAAAACAACTTCATGATAAGCGCCAAGACCTTAAAGAAAAAGATATGAAACGTGATATCGAGCGTTCGATGAAAGGGGAATAATGAAATTTTTTGTCTTATTTGTCTTTCTGGTGCAGGGACTATTGGCTTTAGAATATGATGTGGCAGATGTATCTGTAGCGAATGGAAAAACGACAGTTATCACCTTTGCAAAAGAAAAAGGTGTAAGTTATGATAAGGTGACTCACGGAGAGGGAAGTTACAAAATATTTGAACATCCTTTGGATAAAACAAAGATGTATGCGTTACTGCCGATGAGCTATTATCAAACACCATCAAATGAGAAACTTCAGATTCATTATAAACAAAATGGCATGAATGAAACGCAGGAGGTAACACTTAAAGTTAAAGACGGCAACTATGCCAAAGAACAGATACAAGTTTCTAATGAGAAAGTGAACCCTACAAGCAAAGCAGTCAAAGACCGCATTTCAAAAGAGTATAATGCAGCTATGAAAGTTTATGGAACTGTGCATAATGAGAGCTATATCAGTTCCGCGTTTATTGCTCCGCTTGAGAGTAAGATTACCAGTGATTTTGGTAAGGCAAGAGTCTATAATGATTCACTCAAAGGATATCACAGCGGAACAGACTATCGTGCAGATGTCGGCACTCCGATTATTGCAAGCAATGATGGAGTTGTTGCTCTTGTCGAGAAACGTTTTTATTCGGGAGGAACGGTACTCGTTGACCACGGACAAGGTATTTATACCTGCTATTTTCATATGAGTAAATTCAATGTTAAAAAAGGTCAAAAGGTTAAAAAGGCGCAGCTTTTAGGACTCTCTGGTGCAAGCGGAAGAGTGACTGGTCCACACCTTCATTTTGCTGTGAGAATAAACAAAGTGCAAGTGGATCCGCTACAATTTATAGAACTCATGAACAACAAATTACTTAAGGAAATTTAATGACACTTTTTCAAATTATCATGCTAGCTGCTTCGGGATATTTCGCGTTTAAAATTTATGAACATATTCAAACACTGAAGGATGTTAATTCAGACGAGGAAGCATCGATGGAAGATGCGCCAAGAACAGCAGAAGCATTTTCTACTTTTTCTCCGGAATCTCTCATTCAAAGAGCAGATGAAGCCTTTGAAAACGACGACAAAGAAAAAGCCTTGGCACTTCTGATAGAAGCAAACGCAAAGGATGCGAACAATGAAGATACACTCTTTAAAATAGCCTATATTTTAGGAGAGCAGGGCAATTTTGATGAGGCATTGGAATATTATAATGAAGCCTTGGAAATTGATGAACAAAATGAGTTTGTACATAATGCAATGGCTTCTATTTACAGACAAAAAGAAGAGTATGCTTCTGCAAAGATGCACTTAAACGCATCTTTAGAAATTGATAATACAAACCCTGTGACATATTACAATTTTGGAAATCTTTTAGTAGATATGCATAAAAAAGAAGAAGCCATTAAAATGTATGAAAAAGCTCTTGAACTGCAGCCTGATTTTATCGAAGTGACACAAGAGTTGGAAAAATTGAGGGACTAAAAGATGAAAATTTCTGAGATTTATAAACAGCTTAATGAACTTTCGCCTTTCGAACTTCAAGAGTCATGGGACAATTCAGGTCTTTTACTCGGTGATTTTTCGCAAGAGGTTAAAAGAGTTGTGTTAAGTATTGATGTTGATGAAGTCTTAATTGAATCAATTGAAAATGATACGCTTTTGATTACTCACCATCCGATTATTTTTGGAGGACTGAAGCAGTTGGAATTTAGCAAATATCCTGCAAATCTTATTCAAAAAATGATTAAAAAAAATATCTCTAATATTGCAATGCATACGAATTTTGATCAAACACATCTGAATGAATATGTGGCAAATGAAATTTTAGGGTATAAAATAATTAAAAAAGACGGTTTTGTAGCAACCTTGGAAATAAATGAAGATTTTATCACCTTTGCCAAGAAAGTATCTGCTGCGTTTGGGCTGGCACATGCAAGGTGTGTCAAATGCAACGATTATGTAAAAACGGCAGCGCTTACAACCGGTTCAGGATGTTCTCTTATGCGTTCCATTGAAGCAGATTGTTTTTTAACAGGTGATGTCAAATACCATGACGCAATGGAAGCAAAAAGTATCAATTTGTCATTAATAGACATAGGTCATTATGAAAGTGAACGCTTTTTTTCACAAATTTTAGCAAAGCATTTGAAAAATTTAGGTTTAGAAGTTATAATTTCATCATCAGAAAATCCATTTACTTATATTTAGTCACTTTATAGTAAAAACGGTAAACTCGAGAAACCCCAAAGGAGTCCAATGAACAAGCACCTTAAACAACTAATAGACCTTTCAATAGTAGATAAAGAAATTGATGCTTTTGAACCTCAGATTGAAGAGGCTAACTATAGTTACGAAGCAGCACTAGCAAAAACTCAGAGCATAAACTCAGATATTGAGAACTTAACGCAAGAGATTAAAATAGAAGAAGTTAAAAAAGCAAAAAATGAGCTTCATCTTAAAGAATTGTCACAAAAACTTGAAGAAAACGCAAAAAAAAGTTCTGAAATAAAAACTGAACGTGAAATGAAATCTCTTCAACTTGAAGAAGAGATAGCGAAAGAGCAGGTTACTTTCGCGAACGAAGAAATTGAGAGACTTGAGAAAATTATAGAGTCTAAAAAATCACAAGTGCAAACTGCAAAAGTCACACTTGATGAACTCAATACAAAATTAGAATCTGTAAAAGCGGATGTTGATGCAAAATTAGAAGTTATTAATGAAGCAAGACAAAAGGTGTTTGTTGAAAAAGAAAAACTTCTTGGTGAAGTAAATCAAAAAGGTTTAGCGTTTTACCAAAAAATTCGTCGCTGGGCAAAAAATTCGACAGTTGTTGAAGTTGAAGATCAAGCATGTATGGGCTGTCATATGCTGATCAGCGATAAAGTGTATGCTGATGTTATCAAAGGTGATGAAATCAACACGTGCCCACACTGTGGCCGTATCCTCTATATGAAAGCTAGCGAAGAATAGGGCCTTGTCGCCATTTACGGTACTCTATTACTTTTTAAGTGTAACGCTCTATCTTGTAGCGTTACCTCTTTTAATCTATCTCTCTTTTAAACCAAAGTATAAACAATCCATACCCGCGCGTTTTTTTCTTTTAGGTAATCCTAGATTTAGCAACAAAGAGAGTATTTGGTTTCATGTCTGCTCTTTGGGTGAAGCAAGAGCGCTGAAGCCGCTTTTAGAGCTTCTTGGCAAGCAAGATATTAAAATAACTACCATAACGCAAACAGGCCACGAAGAAGCTAAAAAATATAATGCAGAGCTTCGTTATTTGCCGTATGAGATGTTTTTGCCTTTTTGGATGAGAAAAGAGAAACTGATCGTGGTTTTAGAAGCTGAGTTTTGGTACTTGCTTTTTAGGATTGCGTTTGCTCGGGGTACAAAGATTATACTTTTAAACGCACGTATTTCTGAAAAAAGTGCAAAAAAGTATTTGCAATTTGCCTGGTTTTATGAAAAGATTTTATCAAGAGTAGAGATTATTTTTGCCCAAAGTGAAGCAGATAAAAACAGGTTTTTAGCATTAGGCGCTAGAAATATAGAAGTAGTCGGTAATATTAAACTTGCTGCAAAAATAGAAAAAAATAAAGAGTACGCAAAGCCGCAAGAAGAATGTATTGTTGCGGGAAGTACCCATGAAGGTGAAGAGGAAAGTATCCTCAAAGCTTATATTGAGTACAGAAAAATGAAAGATGCCAAACTGATTGTAGTTCCAAGACATCCGGAAAGATTTGAGAGTGTTTACAGCCTTTTGCAAAAATATGCGACTAACAACAGTTTAACTCTTTCTCGTTTTTCACAAACGCAAGCTTTAGAAACTGATATAATTTTAGTCGACACAATGGGTGAACTCAATAACATATACGCAATCAGCGATATAGCAATTCTTGGCGGTGCGTTTAATGAAAATGTTGGCGGACATAATCCGCTTGAACCTGCTCATTTTGGATGTAAAATTATTACAGGCAAGCACTTTTTTCATCAAAAAGAGCTTTTTAAGTACGTACATCATGTGCAATATGTAGAGCCTAATGAAATAGTCAAGGCACTTGCAGAGTGTAAAAATCTACCCTCTTCAATGGTTGAAGAGAAGATAGATTTAAACAGAGTAGTAGAGATGATACTCGAATCCAGTAAAGGAAAGAAAAAAAATGGAACAAGAAAAAGCATATAAACTTTTAGCAATACAAGAAGGTATTTCCAACAATGAAGCAAAGTCTATGATAGACCGAGGCTTGGTTTATGTAGGGAATAAGAAAGTTCTCATAGCTCGCGGAGATATAGATAACAGAACGACTTTTAGAGTAGAAAAAGTAGAAAAAATACGACCTATTTTTGAAAATGATGATTTAATAGTTGTGGATAAACCTGCATTTGTTAACTCAGATGAAGTCGAGAGACAATTTAAACCGGCAGTACTCTTACATAGACTGGACCGTGAGACAAGTGGTGTTTTAATGCTTGTTAAAAATGAAGAATTTCGTGAAAAAGCAATTAAAGAGTTTAAACAAGACAAGGTTTACAAAGAGTATATTGCCTGGGTTGAAGGTATCTTGAGTGAGCCGGTTGAAGTTGACAGACCTATCTTAACACAAAAGAAAAACAACAAAGCTTACTCTAATGTATCTTCAAAAGGAAAACCTGCAAGAAGTGAGTTTTTCCCAGATATTGTAAGCGCAAATAAAACAAAAATAAAATGTATTATTCATCACGGAAGAACACACCAGATTCGTACGCACTTACGTTATATTGACCATCCGATTGTAGGAGACGAACAATACGGCGGTCGTCGTGCAAAACGCGTCATGCTTCACGCATACAAAGTAAGACTCCTTGGTATGGAGTTTGTAGCACAAGAGCCAAAAGCATTCGTGAACTTCGAGTAGGCTTAAAGAAAAATAAAAGCAAGTTTTAGATAAAATTCGCAACTTTTTACATCTAAAAAAATAATAAGGAGAGAGTCTCATGTTTGATACGTTAACAGAGTCATTTACAAGTGCTATTAAAAAAATTCGTTTTCATGATGACGACAAAGCGCTTTCAAAAGCACTGACTGAGCTCAAAAAAAACTTATTAAAAGCAGATGTAAACCACAAAGTTGTCAAAGAACTTATAGATAAAGTTCAAATTGAGACGAAACTCAAAGGCATCGGCAAAGATCAATTTCTGTCGGCTTTAAAATCTTCCTTGTATGAGCTTTTAGAAATTGGCGGAAGCAGAGGTTTTGTGTTTGCTCCAAATCCTCCGACTGTTATTTTAATGACGGGACTTCAGGGCTCTGGTAAAACAACGACAACTGGTAAATTAGCTAATTATTTAAAAAACAAACAAAAGAAAGTTTTGGTTGTAGCGGCCGACTTACAGCGTTTAGCGGCGGTTGAGCAGTTACGCCAGATTACTGCGCAGATTGGCGTAGAGCTTTTTGAAGACGAAAGTACAAAAAATCCTGTAGAAGTAGTAAACGCAGCGCTTAAAAAAGCTAAAAGCGGAATTTATGATGTTGTACTTATAGATACTGCAGGACGTTTAGCAATTGACGATGAACTCATGAATGAGCTCTCAGATGTCAAAAAAGCAGCGCAGCCAAATGAAATTTTTTATGTAGCTGATTCACTAACTGGTCAAGATGCTATTAAAACTGCTGAGACTTTTAAAGAAAAAATTGGAATTCATGGTGTTATATTAAGTAAATATGACGGTGATTCTAAGGGTGGAGTTGCTTTAGGTCTTTCTTCTCAAGTTCAAGTTCCATTGCGTTTCATCGGTAGCGGTGAAAAAATGGAAGACTTGGAAGTTTTCCTGCCTGATCGCGTTGTTAACCGTCTTATGGGTTTTGGAGATATTGAAGGTCTTGCTGAAAAGACGGCTTCAATTATAGATGAAAAACAAGCAAAGAAGCTGACAAAAAAGATTCAAAAAGGTCAGTTTAACTATAATGACTTTTTAGAGCAGATGGAAAGCATGAAAAAAATGGGAAGCATGAGCTCAATTATGGGAATGATTCCTGGTATGGGTAATATGTCTAAAGCCATTAAAGATTTTGATTTTGAAAATTCGAGTGAACTTAAAAACATAAGAGCTATGGTTTCTTCCATGACACTCAAAGAAAGAGAAGATCCAGATCTTTTAAACAACTCTCGTAAACAAAGAATAGCTGCAGGGTGTGGTTTGACACAGGTTGAAATCAACAGAATGATTAAGCAGTTCAAAAACGCTGGAAAAATGGCTAAAAAATTCTCAGGACCAAAAGGCATGAAAGACCTTCAGGCTATGATGGGGCAAATGGGCGGTGCGGGAGCACTTCGAAGATAGCTTCACTTTACGAATGTAAAGTTATGAACTCCTTAGAGTTTATAACTTTGCATTTAGGTGCAAAATTTAACATATACAGCTAGTTGAAATATGACTAGCGCAGAGAAGGACACAACATGGCAACAGTAATTCGCCTCACTAGAATGGGAAGAAAAAAACAACCTTTTTACCGTATTGCGGTAACAGATTCACGTAAACGCAGAGATGGCGGTTGGATAGAACTCATTGGTCACTATAACCCAATGAATGATGAGAAAACTATGGTAGTTGACACTGAGAGACTAGATTACTGGTTAAGCGTTGGCGCTAAAATGAGTGATCGCGTTAAAAAGATTACTGGTCGTTAATTATGATATCTGATTTTGTCGCTAATTTTGCAAGACTGATTGCTTCTTATCCGGAAGACGTTAGAGTAGAAGTAAAGCAAGGCGATGAAATATCTGAAATTGTTCTCTATGCCAACCAAGCCGATATCGGTAAACTGATTGGTAAAGAGGGCAAAATGATTGGTGCAATCAAAACAGTTATTTCTGGCTGTAAAGCAAAAGATGGTATGAGTTACCGTATAAATGTCGAAGCAGTTTAAAGATAATGAACTTCTCCATATAGCTACAATAGGTAAAACTGTTGGGCTTAAGGGTGATTTGAAATTTCATATACATTGTGATTTTCCTGAGCAATTTAAAAGCGGGGCCTCATTTTTTTTACAAAATAAAGAGAAAATAACTCTTGAAAGTGTAAATCATGAAAGAGGTCTTATTAGAATTTCCGGAATCTCAAATCCTGAAGATGCGAAAAAGTTTACGAACGCGCATCTTTTTACAACACACGAAGATACTAAAAAGTCTTGTCATCTTGAAGATGGGCAATTCTTTTGGTTTGACATTGTAGGTTGTAGTGTTTATGAAAATGAACTCTTACTCGGAGTGGTTGAAGAAGTTGAGCGTATAGCGATAAGTGATTATTTAAACATTCAAACAAGTGAGGATTTAGTTAAAAAAAATCTTCCTAAAAGTTTTTTAATCCCTTATCATAAACCATTCATTTTGAACACGGATATAGATAAAAAAATTATATTGGTTAGTGGCGGCTTTGATATTTTAGAAGCTTCATAATGAAATTTACTTTTGTAACACTTTTTCCAAACCTTATAGAAGGTTATTTTCAAGACTCGATTTTAAAACGAGCCATAGATAAAGATCTTTTGGAGATTCCTTATGTGAATCCAAGAGACTTTAGTGAAAATAAACACTCAAAAGTTGATGATACTGCAGTTGGCGGTGGAGCAGGGATGGTTATGAACCCTCAGCCTTTGTTTGACTCATTAAAAGAGTTGAAAAAAGAAGATGAGGGTGTTCATATAATATTTTTGACTCCGGTTGCAAAACCTTTTAGACAAAATGATGCTAAAAGGTTGGCCAATAAAAGCCATATAGCGTATGTCAGCGGAAGATATGAAGGCATTGATGAAAGGGTTATAGAAGAATTCGCAGATGAAGTTTTTAGTATTGGTGATTATATCCTGACTGGCGGGGAACTGGCTTCTTTGGTTATTTGTGATGCAGTTTCTCGAAACATTGAAGGTGTTCTGGGAAACAGTGACTCTCTAGATATAGAGAGTTTTGAGACTCCTCTCTTGGAAGCTCCGTCATTTTCAAAACCTAAAGAATATGAAAATAACAGTGTCCCATCAGAATACTTAAAGGGAAATCATAGTAATATTCGCTCACTAAAATTAGCCCTGTCTGAATGTAAGACTAAATTTTTCAGACCAGAGCAGCTATTAAAGCATAGAACAAGGAAATCTTATGAGAAATAAGTATATAGAAAACTTTGAAAAAGCACAATTGGCAGAGAAAACTCTACCAGACTTTCGTGCGGGCGATACTGTTCGTTTAGCAGTAAAAATTAAAGAAGGTGACAAAACTCGTATCCAAGCATACGAAGGTGTTTGTATATCAAAACGCGGTCAAGGAACTGGTAAAACTATTACTGTTCGTAAAATTGGCGCTAACAGCATAGGAATTGAAAGAATATTCCCAATATACAGTGATTCAATTGATGAAATTACAGTTATTCGTCGCGGTCGTGTTCGTCGTGCGAAACTATTTTATCTTCGTGAACTTGCTGGTAAAAAAGCTCGTATTAAAGAACTTAGAAGAAAATAATTCTTCTAGGCTCTTGCCTCTCTTTGTAAACTACCTCTTCTTTATCAATCAATCTCTCAAAAATTATTCAATTTTAATCTTAACTATTTAGCCTATTTAAAGCGTTTGTGAGAAAAAATTGTTATAATTCTCCACACAATAAAAGGAATAACCTTTATGATATTAATGATAGACAATTATGACAGTTTTACTTATAATATAGTTCAGTATTGCAGGGAGCTCGGTGCTGATTTAAAAATAATCAGAAATGATGAAATGAGTGTTGAAGAGATTGAAAAACTGGGACCAGAAAAGATTATTATCTCACCTGGCCCTGCAACACCCGATGATGCCGGTGTCACACTTGCTGTAATTAATCATTTTAAAGATAAGTTGCCAATACTTGGAATTTGTTTGGGACATCAGAGTATAGCCCAGGTTTTTGGTGCAAATGTTGTACGCGCGAAAAATATGATGCACGGGAAAGTTTCAAAAATGAAACGCACAGGAGAATGTCAGATTTTTAAAGATCTGCCACAAGAATTTACAGCTACGAGATATCATTCATTGATTGTGGAAAAAGAGAAGCTGCCTGATAGTATTGAACCTACTGCGTTTAGCGAAGATGACAATGAAATTATGGCCTTGAAAATTAAAGGCAAAGAAATTTACGGTGTTCAATTCCATCCAGAGTCTATAATGAGCGAATATGGACATGAAATAATAGGGAACTTTTTAAAAATATGATACACAGATACATCTTATTCCTAATTTTAGGAGTAGATGCACTTCTTCTTTTTCTTCAAACTTCAGAAGTTTCCATTTCCTACGAGGAAGCTCTTCTTTTATATGGAGAGGGCTCATTTTTACAACTATTAATTAAAATCTCTTTATATTTTTTTGGGCAAAACGACTACGCTTTGCGTTTGCCTATGATTATTTTACACACATTGAGTGCATACCTTCTTTATAAAATATCTGATAAATATTTGGCAGATGAAAGAAGTAAAATATGGCTAGTACTTATATTTATTCTTTTGCCCGGAGTTATAAGTTCCGCAATACTTGTAAACAGTGCCGGTTTAGTTATTTTTGGCTTATTGCTATTTGTCTATATACACCAAAATTACTCACACAATCTACTTTATCCTCTATTAGTTGTGTATTTGTTTATAGAGAGTGATTTTGTTTATCTTTTCCTCTCCTTGGTCTTTTTTGCATTTACTGTAAGAGATAAAAAGCTTTTTCTTGTCAGTTTACTTTTGTTTACTCTCTCTACATACTTGTATGGCTTAGATATTTCTGGTTCACCGAGTGGATATTTTTTAGATATTATTGGTATATATTCAGCAGTTTTTACACCTATTGTATTTATCTACATATTTTATGTGCTTTATAGAAGATATTTTACAAAAGAGATAGACTTATTGTGGTTTATTGCTTCTGTTACACTTTTGCTCTCTATTTTACTTTCATTCAGGCAAAGAGTAGATATAGAACATTTTGCTCCATATGTTATTTTGGCACTTCCTCTTGCAGCAAAAACTTTTGTAAGTTCTTATAAAGTAAGATTGAAAATATTTAGAAAAAACTATCGCAATATTTTTACTCTCACTTTGATTTTTTTACTTTTGAATTCATTGGTGGTTTTTTTTAATAAGGAGTTATATAATTTTATAGAAAATCCTCAAACTCATTTTGCATATAAAATGCATGTAGCTAAAGAATTGGCAGATGAGCTCAAAAATCGAAATATAAATTGTATACATACAAACAATATAATGGCACAGCGTTTGAGATTTTATGGTGTGAATAATTGTGACTCATACATTTTGGTAGAAAATAAAGTTACTGATAAAAGCAGACTAAATAGTGTAACAATAAGTTACAAAAATAAGCTAATATATGAAGGCTATGTTACTAAAGTAAACAAATAATAAATCTAATTAATACTTACTATAAACTGAAGATATTAATAAATAAGAATATGCTAATATAGATTCCAAATATCAATACAGGGAGTTTAGATGGCTCAAAAAGCGATACGAGAATATGATGCTAAGTCGATTTTAGCAAAACACTGGGATAAATATTTTCCAAATTTTACTTATGCGTATGAGACAGTTATGGTTCAAAATGGATCAGAACTAGCTGCAGTTGCAAAAGATAAGAAATGGTTAAACGAAAAAGCACTAGTTGCTAAGCCGGATATGTTGTTTGGTAAAAGAGGTAAAAACGGGCTGGTTCTTTTTAAAGACGCTAAGCCGGGTGATGTTTCTTTAGCAAAAGCAATTTCATGGATTGATGAAAAGTCATCTACTGAACAATCAGTATATTTTTCATTTGATGGCGATACACCAACAGGTGAAGCAAAAACAGATATGTTGACACATTTCGTAGTTGAGCCATTTACACCACATGCACAAGAAGAAGAGTACTATATTTCTGCTACTTGTGTAGGCGATGACGATGTTCTTTACATGTCAGCTGAAGGTGGTATGGAAGTTGAAGAAAACTGGGATAAAGTAATAGAAGTTAAATTTGCAATTACTGATACTGAAGATGAAATCGCTTCTAAAATTCGCGCAAACATTCCAAAAGATGTAGCTGAAAAAGATAAAGAAGGATTTGCAGACTTTGCAATCGGCTTTTTCAAAGCGTACAGAGAGTTAAATTTTGCATACTTGGAAATTAATCCTTTTGTTATGCAGGGAAGTAAAATCGAATTATTAGATATGGTTGCTAAACTTGATGATACTGCTGGTTTCATGATGAGAGAGCAGTGGGGTGACGTAGAATATCCAACTTCTTTCGGTATGGAAGAAAAATCTCCAGAAGTTTTAGCTATCGAAGATGCTGACAGTAAATCAGGGGCTTCATTAAAACTTACTATCCTAAAACCAGAAGCTAGAATCTGGACTATGGTTGCCGGTGGTGGAGCTTCAGTTGTATATGCCGATACAATCGCAGACTTGGCAGGAATCGAAGATCTTGCTAACTATGGTGAGTATTCTGGTGGACCTACTACAAGTGAAACAAAATTCTATGCAGATACATTAATTGATCTTATGACAAGAACTCCCGATAAAGAAGGTAGACCAAAGATATTAATTATTGGTGGAGCAATTGCAAACTTTACAGATGTTGCAAAAACTTTTACAGGTATAATTCAGTCATTTGAAACTTACGCAGAAAAAATGAAAGAGCATAAAGTTAAGACATATGTAAGACGTGGCGGACCAAACTATGAAAAAGGTTTAAAAGACATTAAAGAGGCAGCGGATAGATTGGGTCTTTATATTGAAGTTTATGGGCCTGAAACTCACGTAACTGATATCGTGCGTATGGCACTAGCGAAGTAAGGGGAAGAAATGGCAAAATTATATACTAGAGATACACAAGCAATTTTTTGGAATAACAATACAAGTGCTATTCAGAGAATGTTAGACTATGACTATACTATTCAAAGAAAAAAACCGTCTGTGGCTGCAATTGTTGCACCTACAAGCAGTAATAAATTTGAGAAGTTTTTTTATGGTCCAGATGAAATTATGATTCCGTCGTTCAAGACTACAGCTGCAGCAAAAGCTGCGCAGCCTCAAGCAGATGTATTTTTAAACTTTGCTTCTTTCAGAACAGCTTATGATGTTACTATGGAAGCACTAGATATTGGTGGTTTTTCATCAATGATGATTACTGCAGAAGGTATTCCTGAAAGATTGGCTCGTCATATGAATGCATATGCTCGTGCAAAAAATGTTACTATTATTGGGCCGGCAACTGTTGGTGCAATTGTTCCTGGCGCATTTAAAATCGCTAACATTGGCGGAACTATTGAAAATATCGTTCAATCTAAACTTCACCGCGCAGGTTCATGTGGACTCGTAACGCGTTCAGGTGGTCTATTCAATGAACTTTCAAATATTATCGCTATAAACGCAGATGGTATTGCTGAAGGTGTTGCTATTGGTGGAGATAGATTTGTTGGTTCAGTATTTATTGACAATATGCTAAGAATGCAAGAGAATCCAGAAGTAAAATATATGATTTTACTAGGCGAAGTTGGCGGTACTGAAGAGTATAAAGTAATCGAAGCTGTAAAAAGCGGAAAAATTACTAAGCCAGTAATCGCTTGGTGTATCGGCACAATTGCTAAATATTATGATTCAGGCGTTCAATTTGGCCATGCTGGTGCTTCAGCAAATGGCGAAATGGAAACAGCTGCGTATAAAAACAAGGCAATGGCTGAAGCTGGTATTCATGTTCCTGCATCATTCAATGATTTACCACTTATGATTAAAGAAGTATTTACAAGTCTTAATCTTCCGGCAATTCCAGAACCGGCTATGAGTCTTTGTCCAAGTGTCAGAAAATCCAAAGAGTTTATTTGTACGATTTCTGATGACAGAGGTGATGAAGCGACGTACGCAGGTTTTCCAATCTCTTCACTTGCAACTCCAGAAACTGGTAAAGGAATCGGTGATGTTGTTTCACTATTATGGTTCAAAAAACAGTATCCAAAGTGGGCTACAGATTTTATTGAAACTGTAATCAAAACTGTTGCTGACCATGGTCCTGCTGTTTCCGGTGCTCACAATGCAAAAGTAACTGCAAGAGCTGGAAAATCTGTAGTTGAGTCACTTGTGACAGGTCTTTTGACAATCGGTCCAAGATTTGGTGGTGCGATTGACGGTGCTGCTGAGTATTTTAAATATGCAGATGATAACAAGTTGACTCCTGCAGAATTTTTAAATCATATGAAAAAAGAGGGTGTGCCAATTCCAGGTATCGGTCACCGTATTAAATCTCTTAAAAATCCAGATTTAAGGGTTAAAGGCTTAATGGATTATGCAGCTGCGCATTTTCCATCAACTCCACTTTTAGATTATGCTAGAACAGTTGAGCAATTAACTACATCTAAAAAAGAGAACTTGATTCTTAATGTTGATGGAACAATTGGTATCTTAATGGTAGATATGTGGAGAGCATTAGGTTACAGTGAAGAAGATATTAATGAATTCATCTCTTCTGGAACTTTAAACTCATTCTTCATTCTTGGACGTACGATCGGTTTCATCGGTCATGTACTTGATGAAAAACGTCTCGCTATGCCAATGTACAGACACCCAATGTCTGACATTCTTTATGATGTACAAGTAGCGGAAAAAATCTAATCGTTACTTATATTACTTTAGGGACTCCCCTAAAGTAAACTTTCTCACTTAATACTTTTCTTTATAATCTTTTTTAGATACAATATTTAACAATTAATAATATATGAGTATCACATGAAAAAAGCTTTCACAATGCTAGAGTTAGTCTTCGTAATAGTTGTTGTCGCTATATTGGCGGCTGTAATCATTCCCAATACGCGAACAAATCCAGTGCAAGAAGCAGGAATACAGGTACTTTCACATATAAGATATACACAGCATTTGGCAATGCTGGATGATCGATATAATACAAATAGAATACATAGTATAACTGGAAAAGTTATTTGGCATAGAGAGAGATGGCAAATTGTTTTTGGTCAAAATATTAATTCAAACAATAGAATGGCATACACAATATTTTCGGATACATCTGGAAATAGTACAGGTGATGCAAATGAGCTTGAAATAGCAATAAACCCAGAAAACCCAAATGAAAGAATGACAGGTGGGCACACCGGCGCTAACGCACTTGACATTAATCATAATAGTTTTGTTGGAATGAATAAATTAAATATAGGCAATTCATATAATATTACATCAGTAAATTTTGCTGGAGGGTGTCCAGTTAATGGATCCCGTCTATCGTTTGATTATTTAGGTCGACCAATGCATGGGGATCAATCAACGATGACAGGACCTTATACTGCAGGAACACAAAGGTTGATTACATCAAGCTGTACCATTACACTAACTGATGGAAGTGAAACAGCTATAATAACAATAAGGCCAGAGACAGGCTATGCAAGCCTTTCTTTTTTATAGAAAATAGCCGTAACAATAAGCCACAGAAAACAATTCGAAAATTCCTCACAACCTCTCTAATATTTTAAGAATCTTCTAAGCATATACTCCCTATAATTCCCGTCCACAAACACAGAGACCTAAAGTTTAGGCCTAGAGGGACTTCAAGTAGAAGCCGTCGAATATGTTTGAGATCATTGAAAACTAAGCAAGT
>VMSZ01000030.1 GCA_013791885.1 Sulfurimonas sp.
AATATATTTGCATTCCTATACATATTTATTGTGGCATTTGAAATAAATAAATGCCACCCGTCTTGAAGCTGAAATATAATCTGATTAAAAGAAGGAATAATAAAATAAACTTGAAATAATTTAAATAATACATAAATTGACAGAGCCCCTGATATTATAGAGCCAATAAAATACAAAATAGGTACCATTAAGTAATCATCTGGACCCTTTATAAGCATAAATATTAGTACTGTTACAATGATTTTGGAGAACGTATAAATTACCGTAATAAATTTCATCCTCTCCATACCTTGAAAGAACCACATGGGGAAGAGAATGGATTCGATTATCATTCCAAAAGTAAATAAATATAGTTTCCAATCTCCAGAAAACTTATCTACATAATAGATTATCAAATTAAAAATACAAAAAGCTGTAAATAAAAATATTACTTTGATAGTTGTCACAGTTGAAAAGATTTCTGAAACTTTTTTTGTATTATCTCTATGAATCGATATTTCTCTGGTAGCGGACAAATTAAAACCATAGTTTACAAATAGACTGAAATATGTAACTACTGCTTGTGCAAATGCTATCAATCCAAATTTTTCTGATCCCAATGTAGTAAACAGATAAGGAATAACTAATAAAGGAAGAAGATAATTCATCATTTGCAACAGAGAAAGAGAAAAAAAGTTTGACATGAGCCTTTTTTTGTCATCTGTGTTGGTTAGGGATTTTAGTTTGTTTATCATCAACTCTCTTTAGGATTGTTATGCATCATTTCAAGTTCCGCTTGCAGTATCTCGTATTCTGCTTTTTTACGTGCTATAAACTTTGTCGTGAGTACGATTTTTTCTTCTACTCCTGCTTGCGTGAGGAGGTAGCGGTACTGCATTTTGTTTTCGTTAGTGTAGAAATTTTCTACTTTGAGAAGTCCCTTTTGGGCAAGAGCTTTGAGTACGTAGTTAATCTTGCCGACACTATGTCCTAACTCATGAGCTATGGTCTTTTGAGTAGTAACCCTACCCAAGCTTCGCAAAACAGAAAGTTCCAGTTCTTCGTTGTTCAATGGTTTAGTTCCTTTGATGTGTCCGTTCATTTTTTATACAGAGCGATTCAAGATTTGAATTGTACAGAGTTTAAACTTTGGATTCACTTTTAATTCATAATTTTCAACAGGATTTTGTAACCTTTTTGACACATGGAGATCCTGAATCAAGTTCAGGATGACGGACGTGTGGTTTGGGATGACGGTTCTCTGTCACTGCGAGTGAAGCGCGGCAGTCTATGCGTTTAAGCATCTATTTATTTTCCTCTTTGTCACCATACCCATTTGGATTATTAGACTGCCATCTCCAACTATCTTCACACATTTGCTCTATTGTTCTAGTAGCTTCCCATCCAAGTACTTCTTTGGCATAGCCAGGATTAGCGTAGCATTTTGCTATATCTCCTGCTCTTCTATCTACTAGCTTATATGGCACTTTTTTATCACTAGCTTTTTCAAAAGCTTTTACTACATCGAGAACGGAGCAGCCATAGCCTGTTCCAATATTAAATTTTGAATGTTGGTTGTTGTATTGGTCTGAGTTTATATAGTCTATTGCTTTTACGTGTGCATTTGCAAGATCCACTACATGGATATAATCTCTTACACCTGTACCGTCATGTGTATCATAATCACTTCCAAATACATTAAGATACTCTCTTTTTCCAACTGCAACTTGAGAGATAAACGGCATAAGGTTATTTGGTATGCCATTTGGGTCTTCTCCTATAGTGCCAGATTCGTGAGCACCCACAGGATTAAAGTATCGTAAAATAGCTATTTTAAAAGAGTTATCTGAGATATATAAATCTTCTAAGATTCGCTCTATCATGTATTTACTAGTACCATATGGATTGGTAGTGTCACCAACTCGAAAGTTTTCCAAAATCGGAGTACTAGCTGGGTCGCCATATACTGTAGCAGACGAGCTAAACACTATCTTTGTACAAGCAAACTCTTTCATCACCTCAAGAAGTCTTAGAGTTCCCACTACGTTGTTGTCATAGTATTCTAGTGGCTTTGCCACAGAATCTCCAACCGCCTTTAGCCCTGCGAAATGGATAACAGAGGCAATAGAGTGACTTGAAAAAACTTCTTTGAGTTTTTGAGTGTCTCTTATATCACCTTCTATAAAAATGATATCTTTATTGATTATCTTTGATACTCTCTTAAGTGATTCTTGTGATGAATTTGAAAGATTGTCATATACTATGAAGTCATGATTTTCTTTAGCTAACTCCACTAAAGTATGACTTCCTATATAGCCTGCTCCACCTGTTATCAATATAGACATTACTGTTCAGCCTTTTCAATATAAAACTCTCTATACCACTCACCTAATAATTGTGAATGTTTAATTTTAAATGTTGAATTATTCATTTGTCGCCTTTGATGATTTGATTAATGTCATATACTAATGAAAGATTGATAAGAAGATTTTTTGCTAGTTTTGAATTATTCACTTTAGTTTTCCTAAAAGTTCAAAAGAGCTTATATCCATTTTATTAAAAGCAAAGACTTTATTGCCTAAGTCTTTTAAACTTGCCCCTATGTGGTATATTTGACTGCTATCTAGGATCAAAAATCTATCGTGAAAATCTTTAGTCTCTTTTATTGCTACATTTTTATACTGTTTTTGATACTTGTCATAATCTAGTATGAGTTGTTTGTTTATAGTTTGAGTGTAGATTATGAAGTGTAGATTTTGGTATTTGCTACACAGTGTAAAGACAGTATCATCTATATAGTTATCTATAAGAGTTACTTCACTTTTAGCACTTTTTAACAAGTCATTTACAAAAGCATAAGCGTCATATATCTGACCATTGTAGAAGATGCCTTGTGTTGGTTTTTTATTTTTATCTTCTAGTGCATTTAAAACTGATTCTATTTTTGTATCAGTTTTTATCTCGTAAGATATTTGTCTTTTTTCTATAGACTCTATTCTTGTAAAAAGTGAAGCGTTGTTTTGTAAAAATCTTCTCATATTTACAAAACTTTTGATTATTTGAATACTTGTATTTACTGCTGTTTGACCCTTCAATACAGCACTAAGCATAGAAACACCTTGCTCTGTAAAAACAAAAGGTAATTTTCTAAGTCCCATTACTTCTTTATTGGATGTCGCAATTTGCGACTTCCAATTTTCAAGCTCATCTAAAGTCATTTGAAACATAAATTCTTCAGGAAATCTTTCAATATTTCTTTTTACTTGCTCATTTAACCTTCGAGTTTCAACACCATAAAGCAAAGCCAAATCTCTATCAACCATCACTTGCTCACCTCTTACGGTGTAAATTCTATCTTGTATGGTTTGATTATCTATGATTGTTAATTCATTCATGTTTATCTCCATAAAACTCTCTATACCACTCTACAAATCTTTCAATCCCAACCGTTGGTAATGTTGAATTTTTAATGCTTAATTTTGAATGATTTTTTATCATGCTGCAAGCCTTTCAAAAAAAGGCACTACTATGTCGTCTATGTAGGTAAAGTCTCTGCTCATGTTGCCATGGTTAAATACTTTTATGGGTCTGTCTTCGGTTTCAAAGAGTTTGTTTATGGTTTGGGCGTCTTCTAGGTTTACTTTTATGAATTTGTGGTTTGGGTAAGTTGAAGACTGGATGAGAGATCCTGAATCAAGTTCAGGATGACGTGATATTCCCAGTTCTGCCAATCTTGCGTACTTGAGATTTACATCGTAGTAGTCGTTTATGTTGTCAAGTCCTACAACTTCATCACCACGCTCAAGAAGTTTTTTAGCCAAATGGAAACCTATGAAGCCTGCTGTGCCTGTTATTAGGATCTTAGTCATCTTTTTATTTCCTCTTTAAATATAGTTTCTCTTATTTGTTTTCAAGACTATGCATTATTTCAAGTTCCGCTTGCAGTATCTCGTATTCTGCTTTTTTACGTTGTATAAACTTTGTCGTGAGTGTGATTTTTTCTTCTACTCCTGCTTGTGTGAGGAGGTAGCGGTACTGCATTTTGTTTTCGTTAGTGTAGAAATTTTCTACTTTGAGAAGTCCCTTTTGGGCAAGAGCTTTGAGGATGTAGTTTATCTTGCCGACACTATGTCCAAGCTCATGAGCTATGGTTTTTTGAGTAGTAACCCTACCCAAGCTTCGCAAAACAGAAAGTTCCAGTTCTTCGTTGTTCAATGGTTTTGTTCCTTTTTTAATGTGAGCAAATTCAATATTTGAATTGTACAGAGTTTAAACTTTCGATTCACTTTTAATTCATAATTTTCAACAGGATTTTGTAACCTTTTTGACACCCGGAGAGTAGATTGCTTCGTTCCTCGCAATGACGGGAGTTTGGATTGCAATGACGGACGTGTGGTTATATTATCCATTAGATTGTTCAGTCGCTCTTCTATCTCTTTGGATGTAGGTAATAAGCCTTTTAAATGATACGATTATAAACCATAATCGACTCACTTTATGATACTATTATAGTTATTATTCGACTCAAAAGGGACATTATGAGTGAAAAAATTATTAAATGGATATGGCAACATCCAGATTATCCAAAATTCAATTATGATAAAACAAAACTTACTGAGTTAATCAGTGAAATTGATTACCATAGAGGAACACTTGATGGCATGGCAAAACTCTTTAATCAAGATGACATTAGAAAAATTGAGATTGACACTTTAACAGATGAAGCTATCAATACATCTCTAATCGAAGGTGAAATATTTGTAAGGGAGAGCGTGCGTTCATCATTCAGAAAAAAGCTTGATAAAGATTTCGATGGAAGAGGTGATAAGTATTCAACTGCCGCGACTGATAGTCTAGTAGAGATACTAATAGATTGTAGTTTAAATAAAGATATTTTAACGGTTGATAGACTTCATGGGTGGCATAACTGTCTCTTTGAGCATAGCTACAGTAGGTTAACTAAGATTACCATTGCTGACTTTAGAAAAGATGATGATATGGAAGTAATCTCAGGTGCCATTGGATTTGAGAAAGTGCACTACAGAGCAATCCCGGTGGCAAAGATTAAAGATGATATAAAAAACTTTTTAACCTATTGTAACAGCAGTGATGAAAATATTTATATAAAAAGTGCAATAGCACATCTTTGGTTTGTCGCTATTCACCCCTACGATGATGGTAATGGAAGAATCGCTAGAGCAATTACAGACTATATTCTCTCTAAAAATACTTTACAGACTCAGTTTAAGCTCTATTCCATCTCAACAGCGATAAGCAATGATAGAAAAGGATACTACGACACGCTAGATAATACAACCAATCTATTTAAAAATAGAAGCTTTGATATTACATCATGGCTTGAGTGGCATTTAAATATTCTAAAAAATTCGATGATTAACGCATTGAAAAACATCGATTATCTTATCCAAAAAACAAAGTTCTGGGATGCACATAGAGAGCACGCTCTAAACGAAAGACAAATAAAAGTTTTAAATAAAATTCTTGATGCAGGAACAGAAAACTTTGAAGGTGGAATAAATACGAAGAAGTATATCTCTATGACAAAAGTGAGTAAAGCTACCGCAGTAAGGGATATTATCCAATTAGTGAAGTTTGGTTGTATTAAACAGATAGAGGGGGCTCAAGGGCGCAATGTTAGGTATGAGATAAATACTTAGTTTTCTTAGATGAGTACTTCTATGTTTTTAGCTTGAAGTTTTCCTATAATACCCTACCCAAGCTTCGCAAAACAGAAAGTTCCAGTTCTTCGTTGTTCAATGGTTTAGTTCCTTTTTGACACCCGGAGAGTAGATTGCTTCGTTCCTCGCAATGACAGAATCCCGTCACTGCGAGCAAAGCGTTGCAGTCTGTGTGTTTAATCATTTTGCTGTCATCTATCTTAATTTCTCCATAATATTTAAGACTTCAATATCCATTTTACTAAAAGCAAAAACTTTTTTGCCTAAGTCTTTAAGACTTGCTCCTAGATGGTAAATATCTTTTTCATTTAGTATTAAAAATCTGTCATGAAATTTGTTTGAATTTTTGATAGTCAAATTATTATATTGCTTATTATATTTTTCTATGTCAAGTTTTAATTGTTTAGATGTTGCCTGTGTAACTATTGTAAATTTTATATTTGGATATTTACTCAAAAGTACTAAAGTTGACTCGTCTATATAGTTATCTATGAGAGTTACTTCTTTTGTGGCATTTTTGAGTAAGTCATTTACAAATATGTAAGCATCAAAAATTTGCCCATCATAAAATACACCTTGTTTTATTTCCAGTGTAGAGTTTTTGATATTTGACTTTACATACTGCATATCATTTTCTAGATTTGTTAATCTTTGTTCTGTGATTTTATGACTGTTTATAGCATAACCATTAAATATATACTCTTTTAAAACAGATGTTGCCCATTGACGAAATTTTGTGGCTTTAAATGAACTTACTCTATAGCCAACAGAGATAATTGCATCAAGACTATAATGCTTTATAGTTCTTTTTACTTTTCTGCTGCCCTCATGGCGAACTACCGAGAAATCCTCGGTAGTTGAATTTTCATTTAGTTCTTGCTCTTTGTATATGTTTTTTAAGTGCAAACTGACATTATCTGCACTTGTATCAAAAAGTTCTGATATTTGAGATTGACTAAGCCAAATAGTTTCATGTTCAACCGAAACAGCTAGTTCTATCTCACCGTCGTTGTATTTGATTAAATTATTCATTTATTTTCCTAGCTATCAGAGTTAAATATATCTCTTGTATAAACTTTCTTTTTTACATCCAAAAGAGCATCTTCCATTCTGTTTGCTACTATGACATCTGAGAGAGTTTTAAACGCAGCTAGGTCTTTGATGACTTTGAACCCTTCAAAGTTGTCTTCTGTCATGACTGGTTCATAGATTACCACTTCTACGTTTTTAGCTTGGAGTTTTTCTATGATTCCTTGCACGGCGGAACTTCTGAAATTATCGCTTCCTGACTTCATAATGAGTCTGTAGATACCTACTACTTTTGGGTTACTTTGCAATATTTGCTTTGTCACAAACTCTTTTCTTGTCTCGTTAGCATCTACTATTGCGCCTATGAGGTTATTTGGCACATCGCTAAAGTTTGCTTTGAGCTGTTTGGTGTCTTTTGGAAAGCAGTATCCGCCATAACCAAAACTTGGATTGTTGTAGTGTGTGCCTATTCTTGGGTCGAGTCCTACACCGCTGATGATGTCCTTTGCGTTTAGGCTATGCTGTTCACAGTAGGAGTCCAACTCGTTAAAGTAAGCGACTCTCATGGCAAGGTAAGTGTTTGAAAAAAGTTTGATGGCTTCAGCTTCAGTTGAGTCTGTAAAAAGTACGGAAATCCCTTTTTTGATGGCGCCTCTCTCAAGCAAGCCCGCAAATATCATCGCACGGTCTGATTTTTCACCGACTATGATTCTGCTTGGGTAAAGGTTGTCATGAAGTGCTTGACCTTCTCTTAAAAATTCTGGAGAAAAGATGATGTTTGTCGTCTGGAACTTTTCATTTATCATCTTTGTGTAACCAACCGGGATGGTTGATTTTATGACCATGGTTGCGTTTGGGTTGATGCTTAAAACATCTGCGATGACGTACTCTATGGACTTTGTGTTGAAATAGTTTGTAGTTTCATCATAATCTGTCGGCGTGGAGATGATGACATAATCAGCCCCCGTGTAAGCTTCCACTTTGTCCAAAGTTGCTCTGAAGTTCAAACCGTCTTTTTTGAGGTACTCACTTATCTCTTTGTCTTCTATTGGAGAGATTTTGTTTTGAAGCATCTCCACTTTTTCTGGAATGATGTCAAGCGCTACGACTTCGTTATGTTGTGCCAGTAAGATTCCGTTAGAAAGTCCTACATATCCCGTACCTGCTATTGCTATTTTATATGACATTATTTAGTTTCCCTGTTTTGTAGTTTTTCCATAATATTTAATACACCTTCATCCATCTTTGAAACAGCAAACCAGCTAATTAATTTTGAATGTTTAATTTTCAATTTTAAATTATTCATTTGTTTGCCTGAGTTGATTTGACAATGCTTGTAATCAATTTAACAATCTCTTCTATATCATTCACAAGGCTTTTTACATGTGAGTCATCAATACTTAAATATCCTGTTGCTATAAGTAAATCTACCCAGTATTTTGCTTCTCTTGCTTCTTTACTTGCTATACTCATTTTGGAGATAAAATCATTTTTACTTTGTCCTGCTTGGGCTTCGTTTATATTTGCGCCAATAGATGTTCCACACCTGAGTAATTGTTTAGACAAAATATATTCTTTTTTTTCATCACACAAATACTTATAAAGTTTTACAATTCTAACTGAAAATTCAAATGATTTACTCAATATAATATTTTCTTGCTTCATGCAACTTTTTCATTAAAAATTAAGAATTCAATATTAAACATTTTATTCGTACCTTGTTCTGTAAAAACAAAAGGTTTTGCTCCTCCAAAGTGCTTTTTTGATGGTATCACAGATTGTGACACCATCATATCTATTTCAATATCTATTAACTCAAACATAAAATCTTCTGGAAATCTTGCTATATTTCGTTTTACAGCTTGTTTTAAAGAACGTGTCTCTACCCCATAAAGTTCTGCCAAATCCCTATCTATCATAACTTGCATATCTCGAATAGTATATATTTTATTTTTGATACTCTCTTCATCTACCACTTGAATTTGCTTCATTTTACTTTTCCCACTCAAAAGCACTTTGACAGATTAAAGCCAAGTCGTTGTACTTTGGTGACCAGTTCATTTTAGATTTTATTTTTGTGTTGTTAGAAATTAATGCAGCCGGATCGCCTGCTCGTCTTGGCGCAATGTCGACTGTAAAGTCTGCGTTTGTAACTTTTTTCATAGTCTCTATAACTTCTTTTACGCTGTAGCCTTTACCGTAACCTGCGTTAAAGATGTCACTTGCGTTTTCTTGTAAGTAGTCTATGGCTTTTATGTGTGCATCAGCCAAATCGTCGACATGAATGTAGTCTCTAACCCCTGTTCCATCCACAGTATTAAAGTCATCTCCAAATATTGCCATTTTCGCTCTTTTAGCTGTAGCACATTCGGAAGCTATTTTTATGAGGTGGGTTGCGTTTGGAAAGCTTTGACCTATTCTTGGAGTAAGTTTGTCATCAGTGTAGTTTATGTCTGCACCGGCGACGTTAAAATATCTGAAGATTACAAATTTAAACTCTTTGTTTGCGTTTGCCGTGTCTTGCAAAACTCGTTCGCTCATAAGCTTAGACATGCCGTATGGGTTGATGGGGTTTGTGAGGTAGTTTTCATCTATGCCTGTTTCAGGCAGGTTTGTCGGTTCGCCGTAAACAGCAGCAGTAGAACTGAAGATAAATCTTTTTACGTCAGACTCCACAGCACAGCTAATAAGGTTCGTAGTATTTACCGTGTTGTTCATGTAGTACTTGATTGGGTTTGTAACTGACTCAGGTACGACTATGCTCGCTGCAAAGTGAATGATGGTGTCAAAGTTGCCTGCGTTTAATAGTGATGCTACCTGAGCAAACTCTTTTAAGTCCAGCTCTACAAACGCGAACTCTCTTATGCTTCTGAGAGTATCTAATGTTTTTGCGCTTCCTGTACTGAGGTTGTCTAAAATTGTTATGTTGTGAGATGTTGCTTGAAGAAGTTGTTTTGCGACGTGAGAACCGATGTAGCCTGCTCCGCCTGTTATTAAAATGTTGCGTTTATCCATTTATTTTGTACCCCATTTGAGAGTATCTGCTTCGAGCTCTTTTTGAAGCTCTTCATACTCAGCTTTTTTTCTGACAATAAACTTTTTTGTAAGGTGCATTTTCTCTTTTATGCCCTCATCTGTGAGAAGATATTTGTATTTTGTTTTGTTGTCAGAGCTAATAAACCTCTCTGCTTTTATGAAGCCTTTGTTTATGAGCGCTTTAAGTACATAATTTATTTTTCCCACACTAAAACCTATCTCGTCTGCCAAAGATTTTTGTGATGATGCCGTATTTGCATGCTTTAGTATGACTAGTTCTAACTCTTCGTTGCTCAAGTTCGTTTCCCAATGTTAATAAAAATGTGGGAAATCATACACCATTCAAACTTTGAACGCACTTTAATAGGCTTGCTTTTAGACACAGTGACGCAGATATATGTAATATGAGGTAAAAATAACGGGAGAAACTTTGATGAATTGTCAACAGCGGAACTGAAATCAGGAATTTATTTATATTTAACTTCGTCTTTGACAGCATAGTGCCTGAAAGTAAGTTGGATAATGGAGTTGTGGAGTTTTCCTCACCGCCTAAGAAATTCGGCGAGAGTCAAATTTGTAAATAAATTTCATAGATTTTCAATTAAGCTGTTGCTTAATTTGTTATACGCTGCGCTCTTCCTATTGCAAAATATAAAATAAAACCTAAAACTGGTAAGAAAAATACAACCAATAGCCATATAACCTTATTGATACTATCTTTAAAACTACTTTTTAAAATTTCAATCAACGCCCATACCCATATCACGAGTAACACTAAGTAGATTAAACCTACAACTAATCCTGCCATATAAATCCTTTTTACAATAAAATTTATTAATTATAGTTAATAAAAATTTAACGCTGCCTTAATCAAATGATTGCCAATTTAAAAGCAAACCGCCAATTCAAGTTTAAAGTGCAACACATAAAATTTTAAAAGAATGGATTGAAGAGAGAGGTTAGCTGCGATAAAATAAGATTCCAATCCGCCAAGATAGGGAAACTTATGAAATATAAACAACTAACCATGATGCAACGATATCAAATCGAAGCTTTGAAAAAAGAAGGTCTGAGCCAAAGAGCAATAGCCTTAAATATTTGTGTGCATTACTCAACAGTATCAAGAGAACTAAAAAGAAACTCCCTAGATAATAATGAATACAATGCTGTAAATGCTACAGTAAGTGCAAGACTAAGGTATCAGTATAAAACAAAAAACAGAAGGCTTACAAAGAAACATACTAGCTTTATAAAAATGTGTATTAAAGATGGATTTTCACCTGAACAGATAAGTGGAAGAATGAGTTTAACAGAGCTTAGACCCATAAGTCATGAAACAATCTATAGGTATATTTACCACAACAAACGAAGTGGCGGTAATCTCTACAGATATCTCAGACACAAGAACAAAAAGTACACCAAAAGAACTGCTTCATATCGTAGCAGAGGACAAATCAAGAACCGTATATCAATAGATTTTAGACCAAAGATTGTTGAAGAGAAATCTAGAGTTGGAGATTGGGAGGTAGATACTATCATTGGAAAGAACCATCATCAGGCAATAGTAACGCTTGTAGATAGAAATTCAAAGTTTACTCTGATGAAGAAGGTTGAAGCCAAGCAAGCCAGAGTTGTAACAGATGCGATTATCCATCTACTCAAGCCAATACAAGCTCATGCGCTGACAATCACAAGTGATAATGGCAAAGAGTTTTCATACCATGAAGAAATTGCTAAAAGACTTGATACAGAGTTTTACTTCGCTAACCCATATCAATCATGGCAAAGAGGTTTAAATGAACACACTAACGGTTTGATTAGAGAATATTTTCCAAAGAAAATGGAGTTTAAAAATATCTCAGATGAGCAAATTGTTGAAGTTCAGAACAAACTAAATCGCAGACCTAGAAAAGTACTTGGCTATCAAACACCTGCAGAAGTGTTTTTCGATACAATTACGAAATCTTATGTAGCAGTTTAATCAGGTGTTGCACTTACTATTTGAATTGGCGTTTATCATTTTTTTGCTAAAAAATAGCCAAAAAATAATTAAATATTTTACTTAAACGCACTAGTTCCACATATTGCAAGAATTTTCCAAAAACTAGCACTAATCTTGGAGTAATTTTATTTTATAATTTTTATGCATCTGCGTGCTGATGGCTTTAGTGGAAGTGTAAGATAACTGTGTTGTACTAGATTGTTGAATGGGAAAGTAATAAATTTGATGATTGTTTAAAAAGTTGAAGGAGGTTCTTCAAGTGGTGGACGAGGAGAGGTTCGAAAAAAACCTACCCTTAATAAGTAGGTTTATAATTAAATTCTTGTATATTATTTGAAAAAGATACAAAGATCTTTAAAGATATATAAGTTGTGGTATAATTCTTTATAAAAAATAAGGAGAGGATTATGGCAGTTAAACATATTAATGAACGTGCTAAAGAAGAAAGTGGTATTCTTCTATCGGGTAAAGACGCTAAAAAAGTTTTTTCTATGTTTCAAAATAAAAGAAATGAAGCATATGTTGAGCGAAAGCAAGCTCGTCTACAATCTCTCTTTAGTACTGCAATAAAAATGTCTACCGCTCGATAAGTTTTCAGTGCCTAAAATTGTTAGCTTATCTACAATTTCTAAAACTGCGTACGATAGGTTAAAAAAAAGTTTTTCTTGTACAAATGAACACCTTAAAAAATATATTAAGCAATTTGCATTTTCACATCAACAACAAGGTCTTTTTAAAACTTATTTTTTTGTTGATGATTCAGATAGATATATTGGATATGTATCTGTTTCTGTTGCCACACTTGAGCGTACAAAGATAGAAGATGAAATAGATATATCTCCTAGTATGAAATATTCAATACCTGCACTTAAAATAACTAGATTATGTACTTTTGACGGAAATTGTGGTTCTGGTATTGGAAGTACACTTGTAACCTTTGTTAATTTATTAGCCATCATTCAACAATCTACAACAGGTTGTAGGGCATTAATTGTTGACAGTAAGCCTGAAGCAGTTGAATTTTATAAAAAACTTGATTTTGTTAAAGTTGCTAAAGAAGATGATAGTGATACAATATTGATGATTTATGATATATTACAACCAAGTGAATTGAAAATTCTTATTCCATCAATGATTGATTTTTGTAAATTATATCAACAAGATGAATTTATTGAAATATTAGAGAAAATTTGAATGCTCATGTAAAAGTGCTTATAAATAATGTATTTTATGGCATTGGAATAATTCTAAAATCTAATATTTCAGGTTGCGTTTTTATATATGCATATGCTGATTTAGTGAGTAGTGGTTTAGGCATTACATAGAGTATTTTTTTACTATTTCCATTTAACAGTTTCGTTAAATTTGGATTTTCTGTCATATAGTTTCTTACTTTTGTTTGTACAGCCTGAACTGTATCATGATTTATTTTCCAATTCTCCCAATTTTTACATTGTACGAAATAGGTATCTTTCCCTTTTTTAATAAACAAATCTATGCCGCCATCTTGCTTACCTTTTTCTTGACCATGTTCCCAAACATAGTAGCCCTCTTTTCTAAAATGCTCTGCTACAAATTTTTCGTATTCATCACCTTTTATTTTTTTTTCTTCATTAGATAGTGTGTTTGTTGATTTTTCTACTTTTACAGCTTTTTTATTTTCTTTAAACTCATATTTTAGTTTTGTCTTCTTTTTTGGTTTATAGTTTTTTAAAAATACAGCGATAAATAATATAGGATAAACCCACCATGGTAGCCCTGTTATTAAGTTTAAAAATATTGTTGAAAAATCTAGTTGTTGTATCATTGATATTGCAAACTTACATCACAAGTTTTCTTTGTTTGTAAAAGTAGTTTATAACTTCCTTTTAGAATTTCTACATTTATACCAAGCATTTCGGCATACGATACACCAATTTTTCTTCCATCACTATCTAGCAATGTTATTCTTTTCATGCATTGATTTGGAGTTGTACTTAAATTAACAAACCCATCTTTACTTGTTTCAAATACTCTTACATATTCTTTACTTGTGTGTTCAAACCTTGTAGTACCTCTAGATATTGGTATTTCATATGTTGAAACATTTGCAGCACTACTATCATTAGATTGACTATTAATTGCACTTTGCCCTATTCTGTAGATAAATATAAACCTCATAGGTGTTTTTTCTTTTGGTGTTATCATCTGCTTACTAGCTTGTTCAACTATCTTCATAGTCATTTTATCTAGACTTCTTTCATCACTTTTTTTAAGGAATTTAACGTTATCTATTGTTCCGTTTTCATTCATCATAAATTCAACTACATTTTTATCATTGACAAATTTGGTATCTAGTTTTTTTACTTCTTCTTTTATTATACTTTTCAATATATTGATGTTTTTGTCTTGATTATCTAATATATAGCTCTCCTGAGCTTCTGTTAGTTTAACACCTTTATACAATGCTTTCATATTTTGATTTACTTCTATATATGCAGCGTCTAACGCACCTAACATCACTAAGAATAAAATTACAACTCTTGTCATTTCCCCTGCTCCATTTTATTTGTATTTCAATATGTTTTTTATAAAGTTCTTTTATATTTTTCTTTCTTCATCTTTTGCTTTTGATAAAGCAGTAATTGCAGTTAATTTTTGCTCTCTTTTATATTTTGCGATATACCACTCATCTAAAACAGTTTCTATTAAATTAATAAGCAGTTCTGCTTCATGTGGCTCTACATCAACTATTAAGTTAATATCCTTCTCCATGTGAGCACCAATATTACCAACTTTTCTTACTGCATCAATTGCTTGCCATATAAGAGGGTCTATTTTATCTTCAATTTCTTCTATCTCTTTAGCTAAAATTGTTGGTTTCACTTTCCAAAAATCTCTAATTATTCCTTGTAAACATCTTCTTGCCAGGGTTGCTGAAGCTTTTGGACTTAAGTCTTTTATTTCACATGCTTCATTGTAATCATTTAAAATTGGCGTTGGTATGTAATCAGGAAATACTTTTCCTTTTGATGATGGTATTAAATTCCATTTTTTAATTAATTTAGCTGTATTTGCTTTTATTCCATTTGTAGTACTAATTGAATCATAAAGAGTAGCTTCAAGCGTATATTTATTACAATCAGGATTAGGACAAATTAAAAATTCTGTAACTATTACATAATTTCCATTTGAGCTATCTATATAATTATAATGTTGTTTTTCACTAAATCTATCATTTGTTATGGTTACATCACGCTCACAATGTGGGCATTTCCAGTTAAATCCATTCATTAATTATTTCACCCTACTTCAATTTAAATTTACCGCTACTAGCTTTCGCTTTAATAGCTTTCAAGTTCTCAAGATGTTTTTCTGTCGCTTCAATACTCTCATCTAATGCAAAGCCTTGATTAATCAATCTTACTAGCTCTGGTTTTTCTTTTTCCCAATTTGCAAGTGTATTTCTACTTACATTTAATAGCTCAGCTAACTCTTCTCTTTTCATCTATTGCTCTTTTTTAGTGTATTATGCACAACTATTGATAATTTAAGCTTCGTTTTATTTCAATAATTGTATCATTTTTAAAGTTTTAGCACAATTATTGTGCATAGAGGTGACGGGATGCAAGTTCAAAACAAATTACAACTAAGTTTATTCTCTGACATAGTGGGTCAAGAATATGATTACAAAAATGATTTTGTAACCTATATAGAAACTTCGTCTAGTAATTTGAATGTTGTTCATAAAAATGTTGTCACTTCTTTGCCCAATATTACCAAAAAAACAATTAAAAATCCGCAGTCACATAACAATCGATTGAGTTTGATGTAAGCCGGTGATATCACGAGCATTTAAAAATGAACTCGTTAAAAGCTAACTTTTCTAGCCTCCATCAGTCACTTCTTGGGGGTTTAGATTTAAAAAAAACGAAGTGATAAATTAAGTTCTATAAGTCTATATAAGGCACTAAGTCGCTTATTTCTGTGATGTGCAATGTAAGCCCTTGTGTAGATTTATAAAACTTAATTAATAGATTTATTGATTAAGTGAAACTTTTATTCACTTAAAGGAGTGACACATGACAACACATTTAATCGGGCAGCTTATGGAAGTAAAGCCAACAGAGTACACAGACAAAAAGACTGATAAAGTCTCTTACAACACAGAACTTACAGTGATGTTTGAGGGATTAGACGAAGAAGGTTACAGAAAAATATCTGTTGAAACTGTTTCTACTGACGAAGATTACTACGAAGAACTAAAAGATAGAATCGGTCAAACGGTTGCATTACCTTATCTAATTAAGGTCACACAATACGGTGTTCAGGCATACCCTGACAAATCTATGCCAGTTCTGACACTTGAAAAAAACCCTCTTGATTATACGAAATTTAAAAGATTGCCTAAATCTGAGGTAGTTAAAAAACCGTAACACCAAGCATCGTAGATAGAGCCGTAGGCGTTGCACCTTACCAAGCTCTTAACTGCATTTAGTCCCAGGGCAGAAAATAAAATCTCTCTTGCCAAACAATTGCCGAGGAACGAAGTTTCTCACTAAACAACAAAAAGGAAATTAGTTATGAAAATTTTGGCATTAAATCACCCACTTTCTAAAATGATTTGTGTAAGTCCAAAAAATTCTCACTTAAAGGGGCATATCATGTCACAAAATCCAAAATACGATTTAGAAAAAATTACTAGAGACTACAACGCTAGTAATGAAGAGGCTAGTTTCTTTGAAACTAATAAAACAAAAATAGCTGCTGTCGGTGGTTCACTTTTAGTGGCTGCATCAAACGCTTCTGCTGCTTTAACTGCTCCTGATTTTACAGGTGCTTCTGCTGATGTTACTACGGTTGTGGTTGCTATCATTGGTTTTGTAGTTGTTATCTTCGGATTTAGAAAAGTGCTTGGTCTTTTAGGCAAATAGCATGAAAAAAGTTCACATAGTATTAGTTCTTCTTCTCATTAGTTTTCAAAACTCTTTCGCTCTTGTGGCTTCTGATGTTGATATGAACCCTGCTGTTGTTGATATTACTACTATCGTGGCTTCTCTTGTTTCTTTTTTAGTTCTGCTCATGGGATATAAAAAAGTTCTCTCTCTTCTTGGTAGGTAGCAAAATGAAATTTAGATTTCTGCTTCCTATCATCTTCATATTTGTTACAAATGCTTCTGCTTATGTTGATATGTCTGCTGTAAGTATTCGTGCTTCTGAGCTTGGTATGAATGTGAATGACTATACCTTTGCTATGGCTATCGCAGGAACTTTTACGGGTGGTATCTTTGGGCTATTTTTATGGAAGGTAAAATAATGAAATCATTTTTAAAATATTTATTCTTTTTTCTTCTTTTTGCTAATCAGGCTTATGCTTTAGATGCCTTTTTAGATTTTTCAATAGTCGGTGACCCTGCGTTTGATTTCTTTTTTAGTATTGTTGCATCATTAAGTTTATTGATGTTTATCGCCTTTTCTGTTTTAACTTTCTTCCGTGGTAGAGTTTAGAACCTGCTATGAAAAAAATCTTCTTAATTTTATTATTAACTTTTTCTTCTTTATTTTCCTTTTCTTATATTGATTCTTGGGACCCTAATAAAACTAAATTTACTACTTTAGACGAGTATGTTGCTTCTCGTGGAAAAACTGGTTATTCTGCGTCTGTTACTGCTGTTTATACTAATGTTCACATAAGAATGTCACAGACTGAGTATTATTATTGGCAAACTGATGGAAAAAATTTACATCATACAGCTGTATCTCCCTCTACTACTACTGCGGGATATTATTATGCTACTGTTGAAGTTATTGATTTGATTCCTCCTCCGCCTTGTACTCCCGTTGCACCTCCTCCATCTCCTTATGTTCAACTTTTAACTTATGATGATTTAGATGCCTGTAATGCTGCTAAAAATCTAGTTTACACACATGATGAACTTACATGTTTTATTAATACATGTTCTGACGATACAACGCAAGATGCTGTAATGTATGGAAAAGTTAAAGCTGATACTGATGGTGACGGTGTTCCTGATGATGTCGATGAAGATGATGACGGCGATGGTGTTTTTGATATTCAAGACGCTGACCATCCTAATTTTGGAACTTGTCAAGGTTTTAATACTTCAAGCAGGGTTTTTTATCCTGCTTCTCCTGTTTTTCCTGTATCTTCTTATAGGTATTCAGGAGAGAGCGGTCTTAATCAATGTCGTGACAGATTGGTTAATGCACAGATTGATTCTACTTATACTGTTGGCGATACAAATCCTACTTGTGAGAAAACTTATTGTTTTATTCATTATTTAAATGACCCTGTTTGTACTGAAACTGCTGCAAGTGTTCAACCCTCTGGATTTATTTATAAATCTTCTGCTATTACAGAACAACAGTGCTCTGCATTTATTGGTCAAGAATATATTGAGATGGTTTTTCATAATCCTCCTGATTGTCCAAATACGCGTTATTGTTTTTTAAAGCCTCGTAATCCTGATGCTTCTGCTCCCTCTTCTCCTAATCCTGCTGTTGATAGTAATTCTACAAGTGCAGATAATAGAGTTCTTGCAGATGCTGCAAATATTACTAATTCGCATTTAGCTGATATCAAAGATAAAATCAGTGATTCTAATGGTTTGCTCGGTGATATTCTTGGTAAGTCCAATAGTCTTTTAACTTCTTCAGAAGATTTAAACACAAAACTATCTTCTTTGAACACAAAAACAGATAAATCTTTGGCTAATCAAGATTTGATGAATTCTAGTTTGTCATCAATAAAAAATTCTCTCACAAGTAACGGAACGGCTGCTAATACAGCTGCTAATATGCTTGGAGGTAAATTAGACACTGTAAGCACTAATTTAGACCAATTAGAAACAGGTATTGGCGGTGTAAACGATAAATTAGAATCTGGGTTATTCGGTGATGACCCTTTTGCAAATACTGATTTTACTGATGACGGTTCATCTACTTTTGGAGATTTAGAGGGTACAGCTACTGGTGCTTTGTCTCTTACTGAGGAATCAAATATTTTTGGATTGTCTTCTGTCGGTTCTTCTGGTTTACAAACTATATCTTTTTCATTCTATGGTCGCAATATGACTATTTTCGAGCCGTCTATGCTGAATGGTTTTCCAATGGCTGAAATAAGAGCTTTATTTTTATTTTTCTTCGCAATAACTGGATTTATTACAGTTTTTAGGACGGTTTAAAATGCCTTTACCATTGATTGCAGCAGGTTTTGCGGGTGTAGCTTCTTTAGCTTCTTTTATAATGAGACACCCTTTTGTTTCAAAAATGATGATATTTGCAGTTTTTACTGCTGTTATAACTGCTTTTGTCGTTTACATCAAGGGATTAGTTGCTCCTTACATTGTTTCAAGTTCCTTGATGTCTTTAGCTGCTTACTTCGGTGTTTTAGATGGTTTGTCTTTATATTTGACAATTGTTTTAGCAGGGTTTGGAGCAAAGCAAGTTCTAGCGTTTATACGTTCATAATCTTAATACATGGAGTGACACATGATACAAATTTTTACTGGTTTACCTCGTACTGGAAAAACTTATAGAGCTGTTAAATATATCTATGACAGTTTTGTAGATAGTTCATCTTCTGATTTTAAAAAATTTCTCCATTTACATACGAACATTGGCGGTTTTAAAATTGATGAGTTGAATGAGCAGCTCTTAGTTAATCCTCTCGTTATAAATGATGATGAAGCCCACATAAAAAGAGTGCATAAATTTGATTGGGATAACATCTATAAGCATATATTAAAAGCTTATGATATGTCAAACAACGATAAAGAAGATGAAGAACTTATCAAATATCTCTCTTATCATTCTCTTAGCCCTGCTCTTTTTGTCATTGATGAGTGTTACAGATACTTTACAAAAAAATCAGACCCTGTACTCGTTTGGTGGTTGGCATATCATGGTCACTTGGGTATGGATATCATTTTAATCTTGCAAAACAAAGCTCTTATGCATTCAGATTACAAATCATTTACCGAATTTTTTATTGATGCACAGAGCAAATCTAAATCTTTTTCAAATAATACACTGCGTTATTATCACTATGCATCTGACACTTACACCAAAGAACAAAGGTTTACAAGTGACAGTTTAAAAGCTGATGATAAAATTTTTGCTTTGTATAAATCCGGCGATGCTCATAAACCTAAAAAGATTATTTACAAATTTATAGGCTTAATGATCCTGGCTGTTTTTGCTGTTTTGTTTTTTATAAATTTATTGCTTAGTAATATGAAAGATAGATACAAAGTTCCTGACGAAGCAGCACTTACAAATTCTGAGCAAATCGCATCTGTTGATTCCACTATTGACAGTTCATCAGATTTTTTAAATATACGCTGTAATGAACGTTATTGTTGGAATGTTGATAAGATTTTTCAAGACAATCAAATCACCCTTCAGTATTTTAAATATATCGTCATTAAGTACAAACTAGAACTGCAATTTGAAGAGATAAAAAATGAAATTTATTCTTTGAAACCTTATGAAAATGCCCTCTCTAAAAAGACTTTCGCAAAGCTTACTGACTACTATTACACGATTCCCAATCATTTAAAAAATACATATTTAAAAGAGTTATTTATACCTCGTGTAATTGAGCGTAAAGGCTTAGAAATTGATTCTAGCGTTAATCCTATGGATAATATGAATACAAACATGAGTGAACGAAGCGAGTTGAGTGAGGCCGCCGCCTTAGGCGGTTGACACGGCGAAGCTGAGAAAGCGAACGGCTCCGTCCGTTCGCCTCTTGGCTATCTATAAAAAGTTATCGTACACGATTTAAAAAATTAAAGGAAGTGACAAAAATGGAAAATTACGGATTAACAAAGTTTCAAATTAAAAAAGCGCATGACAAAATAAAATTCAATAAAGAGTTTATGCGTTCTAACGGCATACAGCTTGATAATAAAATTATCCCTTTTGCTGACTTTGTAGCAAATAGTTATATGAATTCTGACAGATACATAGCAGAGTTGCAACATCGTGCATGGAGCATATACGAATATGCAGAGCAAAGAGGGCTTAAAAACATTTTTATTACTATTACTCTCCCCACTGAATGGCATTCTAAAAAAACTTTCAAAGGTAGATTAATCAATAATAAAAAGTTTGGCGGTCGTAAATATATGACGACAATTAAAAATAAATCTGATAACAAAAAATATAAATTCTTAAATGCTCATATTTCCCAAAACATACCCTTTGTAGAGCCTATTATCGACTTTAGTAACACAATTGACAAATATACTCCACGTAATGCTTCTAAGCAACTCACAAAGCTCTTAGGTAAGTTATTTAATCAAAGAAGTTATAGAAGTATTGAAACTGATGATAGATGTTTTTTCCGTGTTATTGAGCCTCACAAAGATGGCACACCACATTTACACATGAGTTTATTTGTTCCTGCTGACAAAGTGAACTCTATTGTTACATCACTAAACAGATTATTCCCTGCTCCACAAAGTAAAATCGAAACTGACGTTAAAAGCCCTGTATCTTACCTGATGAAATATGTTTTAAAAACGCTTGATGATTTAAGAGGTGATAACAGTGAAAAATTAACAAATTTAACGCTTTGGTACCTTTATCATGGTATTTGTCGTTTCTATACTTCACGCACTTTTGTAGCTCTTGAAGTTTACAGAAAACTCAATGGCATGTACACATTGAGAGATTTAACAAAAGATTATCACTCTGAGGATTTACAAATTTACATTAACACTCAAACAAATAAAATCGCAAAAATTGACAATGAGCATGGCACTATCTACACTGCTAAACCCGTCAATTGGTACGACAAACTCGTAGACACCGACCATACTTACCTAGAAGCTGAATATGAGCCATTATTTAGACAAAAACAAAAAAATCCTGTTGATGTAATTATTGACGGTGAGGAATTTGTGTATTTCAACGGTAATTTTAACAAAGTAAAAAAAGCACCTTATCAGATGGGATATTTAGAGCTCTATGACTATTTCCATAACATAGACATAGATACGGTTGACGATAAGCATTATATAAACACAAGAAACTTGATGATAGACAAAGGCTTGATGGATGGTGAGCGGCTGAAACTCACAGCGATGGAAGATATGAAATTTGAATTTGAAGGAATTTAAAATGATTAGTAAATGTCTAGTATGTGGAAATAATTTTGAAGATATAACCATAAATAAACCTAGAACATATTGTTCTGTAAATTGTCGTAATTATATGAAGTTTAAAAATGCACTTGAGAGAACAATAATAGTGCTAAATCCTACCAAGGAAGCTAAAAAAATAATTCGTGGTGATATGTTCAGATTATGTAATTCTTTGCATAATGGTACCGTTATACCGGCAAGTTCATAGAATGTCTAAATTTAATCACTATTCATCTTTATTTCTTGAATTTAAAAAACATGAATTAAAATTCTCTACATTCGACAAATATACAAATATTGTTCGTGATAGACTTAATCCTTTTTTTGGTGAAATGGAAGTAAATCAAATCAAACCTAGTGATGTTAAAAGATGGCTCTATGCTATTACTGACGTAGGCGGTAAATCTAAACAAATATTTTTAGGTGTATTATCTGGCATTTTACAAGAGGCTCTTTATGATGAAGTTATAGAAAAAAATCCTGTTCGTATGGTTCGCCCTCCAAAAAATGACAAAAATAGAATTAAACCTTTTACAGCTGATGAAGTAAATCAAATTATGAATTTAACTTCAAATGATAATTATCGCTATTATCTTGCCATTGCGTTTTATACAGGTATGCGTTCTGGTGAAATTATTGCACTCAAAAAAAGTGATATTGATTTTGAAAAAAGAATTATATCCGTTAAACGTACTCGTTCACGTTTTGGTGAAAGTACTCCAAAGACTAGAACTAGCATAAGAAATATTCCAATTATAGAATTATTAATGCCTTATATTTCAGATTTATATTTTACTCATGAGCATGAGTATTTATTTGTCACGCAATACAATAAGCCATATAACACCACAAATGTATTTCAAGAGAAATTTTGGAAACCCTCTTTAAAAGAACTTGGGATTGAATACAGAAGACCTTATAACGCTCGTCATACTTACGCTACAAATATGCTTTATAATAATTTGGTAACACCTGTACAACTTGCCCAGCTTTTAGGTCATGCAAATACTCAAATGGTTTTTGATGTTTATGTAAATTATCTTGATAGTTTTAACAATGATTTTGATAGAAGTATAAATATTTATAAGTGAAGAGTGTGCAAGAGTTTTTTTGATTTTTTAAAAAGTGCTTCAAAGCCCTAGATATAGGTCTTCGTGGTGGACGAGGAGAGGTTCGAACTCTCGGTACCGTTACCAGTACGCATCCTTAGCAGGGATGTGGTTTCAGCCGCTCACCCACTCGTCCATTTGAAGACCGTGATTATAATGAACTTATCATAATATAAAGCTTAAAATAAAGTGCATGTATTAAATTGTGGATTTTAAGCTATAATTTTTGGAATTGACGCAAGGAAATCGTATTAAAACTTTTATATTTTTACTTGTCAGTGTTGCTTTGTTTGCAAAAAATTACCCAAGTTTTACACCGCTGGAACTCGATGCAATAGAAAATAAATATGGTCACATCGCCAAAAACAGGGTCATTGATTATGAGAAAAGCATCCAATTCATCAAAACACAAAATACCTCCATTCAGCTTAGCAAAACAAATTTTTATCTCAACCAGCTTTTACCGCAATATGATGATATTGTTCAAAAACAAGAGGACTATTGGGCGTCGCCAAAAGAGTTTTTAATAACAGGGTACGGAGATTGTGAGGATTATGTCATCATTAAGTATTTCACGCTTATAAATCTTGGTTTTGATGAGAAAAAACTTTTCATCACTGTTGTCAAAGAAAAATTCAGAGGAGGAACGCATATGGTTCTGAGTTATTTTCAAACAAAAAACGAGTCACCGCTTGTGCTGGATAACCTCAGTTTTAAAATCCTCTCTTTAGAGCAAAGAAAAGATTTAGAAGCAGATATGTTTATAAACTCTACCGGCGTTTACAGATACCAAAACGCCAAGCTTACAAAAATAGCCTCAAAGTATACTCCCTATGAAGAACTTTTGAAAAAAATAGAAAAAGAAAATTAGAGAGTTTCTAAAATTCTTTTGACAACATCCGCAGGGTTCTCTGCTTTATAAATAGGACGTCCTACGACTATGAAATCTACCTGAGCTTCTTTTGCAAACGCAACATCCGCTACGCGCTGCTGATCTCCTGCATCTTCTCCAAAAGGACGAATCCCGGGAGTTAGCGTCATGAACTCTTTTGAAGTTATGTTTTTGATGGAAGCACTCTCATACGCTGAACAGACAACACCGTCAAGTCCGCTCTCTTGTGCATCTTTGGCAAACTGGTCGGCTTTTTGTGCAATCTGGGCTTCATACACAGCACCAAACTCCTCTTCGCTAAACGAAGTAAGTGCCGTAACAGCCAAAACTATAGGACGATTAGGATATTTGCTTAATCTCTCCATTACTTCTTTCATAGCGCGTTTTCCGGCACTTGCATGGACATTAAACATATCAACACCAAGTCCCATGATTGACTCGGCAGCATCAGCCATAGTGTTTGGAATGTCATAGAGTTTGAGGTCTAAAAAGATTTTAAAATCCGGGTTAATTGCTTTAATCTCTTTTAAAAACTCTTCCCCGTCACGAATGTACGAACGCAGTCCAACTTTTAACCAAACGTCATACTCTTTTATTTTGTGGATAAGATCTAAATTTTCTTGTTTTGTAGGTAAGTCAAGGGCAACGCAAAGTTCCATAATTTCTCTTTTTATTGAAGTCTGAAATTATAGCATTCAAGAGTTTTGGAAATAGTTAAAGAGGAAAAAAAGCTTTAGGGGATTGCAAAGGACAGAAGTGTCCTTGCCACACTAGCGGGCTTCGCTCGTTAGTGTGTATAAAATATGTTAGATAACGCAGCTTTGAACTGTGCTTGCAATTTTTGCAACAACACTTGGATCTTCAAGAGTTGAAATATCTTGCGTAATCGCCTCGCCTTTAGCGATAGAACGAAGAATTCTTCTCATGATTTTTCCTGAACGCGTTTTAGGAAGTCCTGAAACAAAAACCATATCATCACAAAGAGCAATGTTTCCAATCTCTTTTTTAATGACATTGTTAATTGCTTTTACCTCTTCAACTTCATCCGCAATACCACTGTCTGACTTGAGAACGATGTAAGCGAAGATACCTTCACCTTTAAGTTCATGCGGTTTTCCAACAACTGCAACTTCTGCTACATTTGGATGTTTTTTGATAGCAGCTTCAACTTCAGCCGTTCCCATTCTATGGCCTGAAACGTTAATAACGTCATCTGTACGGCCAGTAATTGTAATATAACCGTCTTCATCGTAGATTGCGCCATCGCCTGTAAAGTAAACTGGTTTGCCATCTTTTTTAACATCACCGAAATAAGATTTTACAAATCTTTCATTATCACCCCAAACGCCGCGAATCATTGCAGGCCATGGACGCGTTACACACATGTAACCACCCTCTCCTGCTTCAACTCTTTCACCTGTTTGTGGATCTAAAATCTCAGCCATAATTCCCGGTAATGGGAATGTCGCACAAGCCGGTTTAATTGGCGTTGCACCTGGAAGTGGAGAAACAATGTGTCCGCCTGTCTCAGTTTGCCAGTAAGTATCTACGATAGAACATCTGCTTCCGCCAACCGCTTCGTAGTACCATTTCCATGCCGGAGGGTCAATCGGCTCACCAACTGTTCCTAGAACTTTTAAGCTGCTAAGGTCATATTTACCCGGTTCATCTTCACCCATTTTGTGTAGAACACGGATAGCTGTCGGAGCTGTATAAAACTGGTTAATTTTATGTTCTTCAACCATTTTCCATGGACGTCCTGCATCTGGATATGTCGGTACACCTTCAAACATTACAGTCGTCGCACCCATTGCAAGCGGTCCGTAAACTATGTATGTGTGGCCTGTAATCCAGCCAACATCCGCTGTACACCAGTAAGTGTCGTTTTCTTTAACGTCAAATACCCATTCCATAGTCATTTGAGCCCAAAGAATGTACCCTGCTGAGTTGTGTTGTACACCTTTTGGTTTACCCGTTGAACCTGAAGTATAAAGCAAGAAAAGAGGGTCTTCCGCGTCCATAACTTCTGCTTCACATTTTGTTGACTGGTGCTTGATAAGTTCGTTGTAAGAGTAATCACGTCCTGCTACCCAAGTAATATCTTCATTGTTTCTCTCAACAACAAGAACTTTTTGAACCGGAGATTTTGCATCAATAGCCTCATCAACAACCGGTTTGAGCATATACGGCTTGTCTTTTCTGTATGCGCCATCAGCCGTAATTACAACTTTTGCCTCTGCATCTTCGATTCTGTCTTTCAATGCTTCAGCAGAAAATCCACCAAAAACAATAGAGTGAATTGCCCCGATTCTTGCACAAGCAAGCATCGCATACGCAGCTTCAGGAATCATCGGCATATAGATAACAACTCTATCACCTTTTTGTACGCCAAATTCATTTTTAAGAAGATTAGCAAACTTGTTTACATTGTAAAACAAATCTAAGTAAGTAATAACTTGTTTGTCACCGCGGTCACCTTCAAAAATAATAGCCGCTTTGTTTTTACGTGTATCGAGGTGTCTGTCTATACACTGAGCCGCTACGTTTAATTTACCGCCCTCAAACCATTTTACAAATGGAAAATTACTCTCATCCATAGTGTTTGTAAATGGTTCAATCCAAGTTATTTTCTCTTTTGCAAAACTGCCCCAAAAACCTTCATAATCTTCAGTTGCCCAATCTTGCAACTCATGATACTCACACATATTTTTAATTCTAGCATTCTTGCTGAACTCTTTATTTGGTTTAAAAACTGGTTTTGCTTGAATTTCCGACATTGAAACTCTCCTTTGTTAATTTTAAATATATCATAGCCGTCATGATTGCATCATTGACCGCATTATGTGCTCCCATATTGGGCACGTCACAATTTTTGAGGATTGTATCGAAGCGTAAATCAATATTTCCTTGAGGGATTAAAGTAATTCTATTCTCAAAATATATCTCAGAAACTTCGATCATTTTGTTAGGCAAAGTAATCCCTAACAATGGCTTTAAATACTTGTTAATCATTGCTGTATCAAACTCTAAATAATACCCAATTAATGGTCTTGAACCAATAAAATGAAGAAACTCTTTGATGGCTTCGTCACTATTTTTCGCACTTTGTAAATCACAAGGACGAATCCCGTGTATTTGGATACTTTTGGCACTTATCTCTTTAGAGTTTTTGATGTAAATTTCAAAAGTTTGAGACGTTAAAATCTTGTTATCTTTTATTTTTACGGCACCTATAGAGAGGATTTCATCCTCTTTAGGATTGAGCCCTGTTGTCTCTGTATCAAAGACAACAAACTCTCCGCTTGAATCTTCTTCAAACAAAAACTTAAAACTCTCATCTTTTAATTTTGCGAGATTTCTCTTGCGTTTATAGTTTGCAAAAAACGAAAACACTAACTCACCATCTCTAAATGAAAATGAAAAATCATAAACTTTTTAAACTTATTGACAATTTTAAAACTGTCTTTAAGCAGGTCTCTTTGATTTTTCTCGAGTTTTTTTGGATTGATGTAATTGCTTTCTTGTATATCTAAAGACTCTAACATTCCATTAAGGCGTATGGAAGAAAGCGTATCAAAACTCTCTATAAGTTCTGTTGCAAACTCTTTGTCTATAACGCCTTTGTTGTTTAAAACTTTAAGTCTTTCAATAGTATTTGTCTCTTTAATACTATGCTTTAAAGAGAGAATTCTTACTCCATGAACTAAAGCAAAAATTCCGCCTTTTTTAAGGTCTAATTTGTTGTCATGGCTTTTTTCCAATACAAAATTTGAAAAAAGTGAAAGCGGCGTTTCAAAGTTCAGAACTGCTTTTGCCATATGTGCCAAAACATCATCTCTTGCAGAAAAAACTCTTTGAAGATATTCTTGAAGTTCTACCAGTAAAGCTGTGTTTCCGCAGACACATTTTGCATCTAAAAAGATACTCAAACTTTGCAGATTTTCTTCACTAAAGTTCCCAATCCAAGAGTCTATCAGCGTTTTGTAGCCGTCAACATTTCTTCTCCAAAACTCATTACTCACCATAACATTACCACTGCATTTTGGGTAACCTATTTCTAATAGAGCTGCGTTTAGCTTCATCATTGGTTCTTCAAAAAGCGAGACATCGATGCCATCTTCAATTATGAGCGCATTATCCTGGTCAGTTTTAAGTGCCTGTTCCGCTCTTCCTTCGCTTCCCATTACAAGCAGAGCACACTTCTCTTTTAAACCCTCTTCTACACATAAGTCAAAAACTTTCGCATAAATTTTTTCATTGAGCGTGGAGACAAGTTTTGTTATGTATCTTGCCTTTACCCCTTTACTATGCAAAATAGCAATGAGATTTCTCAAATCGCCCTGTATGTTTTTAAGCTCTGCTACACTGCTTGCTTTGTCTATCTGTACAACTACAAGATGCGAATGATTTGCGAAATAACTGAGCATGTCAAGCTGTTCCAAAATTCCGGCAATCTCGCCGTCTTTCATTACCACAACTCTTTTAACAGAGTGATGTGTCATAAGTAAAAGAGCATTAAATAAAAAATCATTAATGTCTATGCTAATGAGACTCTTTGCAGAAATCGAGCCGATAGAAGCATCTGTATCTACTTTAGCGAGCAGGACTTTATCTATAAAATCACTGTCTGTAAGAATTTTGTATGGCTCATCTTTAATGATGATGACTTTAGCTTTTAAGCTTTTCATTTTTTTCAGCGAGTTAAAAATAGTCTCATTTTTTTCAACTACACAGGCTTTATGCAGGTACATATCTGAAACTTTTGACATCAAAAACGGAGTCAAATCACCTTGTGCCTCATAATCTTTTAAATGCTGATGACGCGTTACAAAATCCTGCAAAAAATAGCTTTGTACACGTTTGTCTTCGAGAAGAAGTAAAAAATCTTCTTTTTTAATTTCATAGCAGATTAAATCTTCATCGACTGTAAATTTAGCTTCTGTCTTGCTATAGATAAGGGCATCCGCATCAAAGCTGTCACCTTCACCGTAAACATTGTGAAGTTCTTCATCAATATACTCGTTTACAGAACCTTTGATGATGATGTAAAACGCAATAGAAGGAAGATTTTTTGAGATGAGGAGTGTGTTTTTTGGATAGTAAGCTATGTCAATCTTTTTCATAAGATTGTCCAAAGTCATAGGACTTAAAAGCTCAAAAGGATGGATAGACTCAATAAGTTTTCTTTGGTCTAAAATACTCACAACTTATACTCCAAATATAAACATTTATCTGTTCCCAAGTGGTACTTGGGAACTCATATCATGATAAGAAAACACAAGACTCTAGCAGGAGAACAAGAGCCTTAGTATTTACTAGTGACTAGTCGCGCCGTCTGCGCCGATACCTGTTTGTGATCTGATGAATTGTGCTTCAAACGCAGCCTCTTCATCTTTTGCATTTTGAGATTTATCTGTAATCGAGAAGAACCAGATACCTAAGAACGCAACTATTACAGAGAACAATGCCGGATATTTATAAGGGAAAATCGCAGTTGCGTTTCCTAAAATATCAACCCATACGATTGGACCGAGAATAACCAGTAAAACAGCAGTCGCAAGACCCATAGAACCACCGATAAGAGCACCGCGAGTTGTTAATTTTCTCCAGTACATTGAAAGGAATAAAATCGGGAAGTTAGCAGATGCAGCGATAGCAAACGCAAGACCAACAACGAACGCAATATTTTGTTTTTCAAACATAATACCCATAATGATAGCAACAATTCCAAGAACAACAGTAGCAATTTTAGAAACTTGCATCTCTTTTAATGAGTCTACATTTCCTTTTTTGATAACTGAAGCATACAAGTCATGAGAGATTGCCGAAGCACCGGCCAAAGTAAGACCTGAAACAACCGCTAAAATCGTAGCAAACGCAACCGCTGAAATGAAACCTAAGAAGAAGTCACCGCCCACAGCATGTGATAAGTGAATCGCCGCCATGTTATTTCCGCCAAGAATTGGCTGTCCACCGTCAATAGCCTGTTTTGCAACATCTAAATACTGAGGATTCCCAAGAACCATAACGATAGCACCAAAACCGATAATGAACGTTAATATGTAAAAGTAACCGATAAAACCTGTTGCATAGAAAACAGATTTACGTGCTTCTTTTGCATCTGAAACCGTAAAAAATCTCATAAGAATGTGTGGCAAACCTGCAACACCGAACATCAGCGCTATGGCTAAAGAAATGGCAGAGATTGGATCACTGACAAGTCCACCCGGGCTCATGATTTCCACACCTTTAAGTTCTGTTGCATGTGCGAAAAGTGAACCAAAACTAAAGTCATAATGTGCCATAACAGCAATTGCCATAAATGTCGCACCTGAAAGAAGTAAAAATGCTTTAATTATCTGAACCCAAGTCGTTGCAAGCATACCGCCGAATGTTACGTAAAGAATCATAAGTACACCGACAAGAACAACGGCAACTTCATACTGAAGACCAAAAAGAAGCTGGATAAGTTTACCCGAACCAACCATTTGAGCTATCAAATAAAGAATTACAGTAGCAATAGAACCAAACGCAGCCAAAATACGGATAGGCGTTTGACGAAGTCTGTAAGAAGCAACGTCAGCAAAAGTATATTTACCTAAGTTTCTTAAAGGCTCTGCGATCATAAAAAGGATAATCGGCCAACCAACAAGAAAACCGATAGAGTAGATAAGACCGTCGTACCCTTTAAAATAAACAAGACCGGAAATTCCTAAGAACGATGCCGCTGACATATAGTCACCCGCAATAGCCATACCGTTTTGAAAACCTGTGATTCCACCGCCTGCAGTATAGAAATCTTTTGCAGATTTTGTACGTTTTGCAGCCCAATAAGTAATACCTAAAGTAGCTCCTACGAAAATTACGAACATTACAATTGCAGGAACATTCAGAGCCTGTTTTGCAATCTCACCCTCAATAGCGCCCGATGCGAAAACCGCAATACTGCCAAGAATTAAAAAAGTTAAAATTCTATTCATTTAGTGCTCCTTTACCGCATCTTTAATTTTGTTATTCAAATCATCAAATTCGCCGTTAGCTCTTTTAGTATAAATACCCGTAATCACAAAAGCAAATATAATGACTGCCATACCTATTGGAATACCAATTGTCGTTACAGAACCCTCAGAAAGAGGTGTCCCCAAAAGAGATGGACTAAACGCTATCGTTAAGATAAACGCAAAGTAAACCACCAACATAGAAATTGTGAGCTTTAATGAAAAGCTGCTTCTCTTTGATACCAATTCTTTGTAATTAGGATCATTTTTTATTTTTTCTACAAGATCTTTATGCATCTGTGTATCCTTTGTTTTGTTTTAGAAATTATAGTTCGCTATAAATCTGTACTCGTCCCAGCTTGTTGTGTAGCCAGTTGTCTGTGCAACATTGAAATCATCCGCATAGTTTGCACGAACACGAAGTTGGAGATTTTTAACCATTGCCGGAGAGTATATCACATCAAATCCGCTCTCAGATGCATCATCGTATGTATAGCCATTATTTTCAGCCATATCAAAGTTCACATAATAAAGTGTAGTTGAGAGATTTGGACCAAATGCTTTCCAGTTGTACGAAGCTGCAAGTTTTGTAGCTTTTGTTCCTGCTAAAAACATATGACGTGTAACCATACCTTGAGTAAATGCCGGCATACCGCCCCATGGAGTTATGATTGCGTTTGCAGTTGCTGCCTCACTTGCATCATTTTCACTTGTTGCTGAGTAAGCTACTGAAGCATCAAAATTTTCAATTTTTGCTCCAACTTTTGCAGCCCAGTAAAGACCGTTTACGCTACCTGCATATTTATCGCCGACATCATCTTCTTTGATGAGCTGTGCTGAAGCGTATGGTTTAACATTGTCACTTAAAAGACATTTCCAAGAATAATCAGCCTGAGCATATACTGCGTTTAGGATGTCATGTGCATAGTAATCCCAAAGTTGTAATTTAAGATTTTTAACACCTGTATAAGTTGCAGAAGCAACAGAAACACCACCTGTTGACTCACCTATAGCATAGTCACCCATGTTTACAAAATCACCCACTTGGTTTTTACTGTCAACTGCAGAATAACCTGAAGTAGCTGACAAAATTCCACCTGCATAAGCACGACCGAAAGTACCTTGTGCAAATTTTGTCACATGTCCACCGATAAGTGTCGTGTCTGCTATATCTGTGTTGATTACCAAATACGCTTCAAAAAGGTTTGGAAGCATTCTTGCGTCATCAGATCCTGCCATTGGAGTGTCAAGAAGTTGGCGACCGCCTTTGAATGTTGTATTTCCAGCCTTATATTGTAAATACGCTTCACCTAAAATAGAATAAGACTCGTTATCTTTTCCAAGAAGAGTCGGATCTACTTCTTTATTTGTAGCTTTATCTTCACCTAGTAAAAAACCATTTGTAGTGTAAAGAGCAGCTCCAAGGCTCAAACCGCTGTATGCAGCAGTTTCAAATTTTAAATATCCACCGATTGCGTTTGCACTGCGTGTATAGTTTTCCGTTGTCGGAGCACTATAGTCCATACTTCTTGAGATACTAAATTCTCTTATCTGCCCGCTTGTTTTCCCCTCAGAAAACATTGAACTCAAATCTTCAGCTGCGTTTACGTTTAGAACGCTTAAAATTCCTACCGTTACGATGCTAAGTTTCATCTGATTTTTCATTTTCACTCCCTGTTTTGTTTATACAGCCTAAGTGTAAAAAACAAATATAGCACGAACATAGCAAAAGGGGTATTTGATGATGAAAAGAGTTTTAAAGATACATATGTGTATTTTTGTAACGCACTATGGTTTGTCTATCATGTAGCCCATGCCGCGGATATTGTGGATGATGTCTTCTTGGAGAAATTTTTTAAGTCTGTTCACTTCTGCCCGTATTGTGGCATTATCAACAACTTGATCGTCCCAGACATAGTTGCTAAACTGCTCAAAATCCACTACTCTGCCACGGTTTCTGGCGAGTATGTCTATAATTTGCGATTGGCGTTTTGTCAGCGTTTGCGTTAAACCGTTAAACAAAAGTGAAGAGTGTTCCTGATCGTAACTATAGTTTTTAGAAAGCCTTAAATGCACTCTTGGTGTTTCGTTTGAGAGCACTATACGGTCAAGCCGTAAAATAAGCTCTTTAAGATGAAAAGGCTTTTTAAGGTAGTCATAACAGCCGAGTTTATAGGCACGCGAAATATCTTCAATGTCTACAAGTGCACTGATATAAATGGTAGGAACGTGAATTTTGAGTTCATGCAGTTTCTCTAAAAAACTCAGCCCATCCATTCCCGGAACGTTTATGTCTAAAAGCAGCAAATCGTAAGCGTTCTCTTTTATAGATTCATAGGCAAGCAAACCGTCAAAATAACTCTCAACGCTGTGCCCCTGGTCTTGAAGGTACTCCTCAATGGACTCGTTAAGCATGACCTCATCTTCTAGCAGCAGTATTTTCATCTTTTAAGCCTTTATTGTCCCATCATTTTAAATCTATAGGTAAATGTTGTTTTTTCATTGTTAGAGTCGAGTAAAATCTGTACACCCTCTTCGTCACAGATTGTTTTTACAAGTCTCAGTCCAATCCCAAATCCTTCACGTTTTTCTTCTTCTCTATAGTATGCTTCAAAGACTTTGTCTCTGTCTTTAATCTCTTTAGATTTACTTGCAACCGACATCTCCACAAACTGTCCATGTACTTTGATATTAATCTCTATGGTTTCATTTGCAAGAGTATATTTGATTGCGTTTGTTATGGTGTTGTCTACAATTCTCTGAAGTTTTGTTTCATTAAAATAAATATAAATGCCAGGTGCAGAAGAGAGATATTGAAAGTGCAGTTTGGAAAGCTCTGCAACTTCACTAAAAAAATCTACCCTGCTGCTTACATATAAACTTAAATCAATCGCACTTTTTGGATATTTGACTTGATCTTTCTTAACCAGATAACTCAAGTCATCATAAATACTGAAAATATTTTTCGCGGCAGCTTCTATTTTTGAAAGCTGTCTGTCTTTGCCGTTTTTCATTATGAACAGCTCAATACTTGTCAGCATGACGCTTAAAGGCGTATTTGTCTCATGTACCGTATACTTTAAAAACTCTTTTTGAGAATTTAAAATATCTTCGGAAAACTGTTTCTCTTTTTGAAGATTCTCATTGATAAGCACAAGGTCTCGCGTTTTCTTTTTGATACGCTCTTCAAGTCCCATATTCAACTCTTTCAAGTCACGCTTTTGCTCACTGATAGTATCAACCATATCATTAGCATAGCCAACCATCGTCTTAAACTCTTTAAAGAAAATTGCGTTTGGATTGAGCACCTGTTCATTTTGGGCAGTATCTTTAAAAAAATCTAAAAAGGCTTGAATATCTCTTTGAAGCAGTGTGTTGAAAATTTTATAAAACCCAAGCATAATGGCAAAGAGTATAAACGCAAGCGTAGCAATTGCAATAGTGTTTTTAATAAGCAATGTTTTTAATTTTTTCTGATGAACTTCATAACTCTCGTTAATAGACCAATTTTTGGTGTTGTTTTGCTGCTGTTCGTAAAGTGTTCTTTCATAATCATGGTAGTTTTCTTTAATGAGCAGATAGGCAAAAATGATAGTGAAAAGAAAAATAAACAGCGTCGTAAAAATATTTGCCTGTTTAATAGTTATAGAACTTACTTTACGTAAAAAATAAATGCGCGCCCTATTTATCCACTTTAACAAATTTTTTTTCCTCATAAAACCTAGTTTAAGAAATTATTATATCTTTATTATTTTTATAGTTTTTAGAAAGTTTAACTATAATTCCAAAATTATTAAATAAAGGAATTTTAATGTTCGGAAGAAAAGAACTAAAAGTATACGATTTAAGCGAAGCGGAATTAAGCAAACTTCAATATGCAAAATTTGAAACAAGCAAGGGTACAATCTGGGTAAAACTTTTCCCAGAAGAAGCTCCAAACACAGTTGCAAACTTTGCAGACTTGGCAAACTCAGGTTTTTACGATGATTTAAACTTTCACCGTGTTATCCCGGGATTTATGGCTCAAGGCGGTTGTCCACACGGAACCGGAACAGGCGGACCTGACTATGCGATCCCTTGTGAAACTGCACTTAACACGTCTCGTCACACAAGAGGAACACTCTCAATGGCACATGCGGGACCAAATACAGGTGGAAGCCAGTTCTTCATCACTTTCGATGCAACTCCGCACTTAGACGGTGTTCACACAGTTTTTGGCGCTATCGAAAAAGACGATAAAGAAAGTTTTGCTGTTCTTGACAGCATCAGAGGTCAAGACGGAATTGTTTCTATTAGAGTTGTAGAGACAAAAGAGTAAACTAAACTCGTTTTAAACTCGCTCCCATGCTCTGCGTGGGAGTCTGCATCACACTTTTAGCTCCCGACAACCAAGCCTAAAAAATCAGCGGCACAAAAGAAAAACCGTAATGTTCAACTGCTTTAAGTTCCCCGTTTTGTAATTTTGTAATCTCAAAAATAGAACTTTGTATCGGTATTACCAATTTGCCGCCGACTTTTAATTGTCTTGCCAATTCATGCGGAAACTCTTCTGCAGCCGCGGAGACGAGGATGCGGTCAAAAGTTTCATTCGGCAAACCAAGATGTGTGCCGGCATGCATGATTTGTGCATTTTTAAAACCGAATTTAGCAAGATTTGCTCTTCCAAACGCAACAAGTTCCTCAACTCTTTCCATGCCAATAACAGAGCCCTCTTCCCCGACGATGTAAGCAAGAAGTGCCGTTGTCCAGCCTGAACCGCTTCCAATATCTAAGACTTTATCCCCTCTTTGTGCATCAAGCATTTCAAGCATCATGGCAACGGTTGTCGGCTGGGAAATAGTCTGTCCTTTGCCTATTTGCAGTGGATAATCCCCATAAATATCGCCTATATTAGCATCTCCGACAAAATAGACTCTGTCTACATGCTCGAACGCTTCCGTGACATTGCTTGAAGAAAGAACACCTTTGTTTATAAGATGGTTTATGAGCTCAGAATTAGAATGCATTTTACTATCCTCTCTTAATCTTTAATAGAACTTATCTTACCTTATTCTGTTAAATCTTCAGTTATAAGGCTAAAAATATTTTTGCTATACTTTCGAAAAAAGGAGATGAATGTTAGTACATATATGCTGTAGCGTGGATTCGCACTTCTTTTTAGAAAAACTCCAGAAAGATTATCCTGAGGAAAAACTGACCGGCTTTTTTTATGACCCTAACATTCATCCCTATTCTGAGTATCAGCTGCGTTTACTTGATGTACAGCGTTCATGCAAAAAACTCGGAATTGAAGTTCTTGAAGGCGAATATGATTTTGAAGCTTGGATGCAAGCTGTTCGAGGTCTTGAAAACGAGCCTGAAAAAGGTGCCAGATGCGAAGTCTGCTTTGACAAACGCTTCGATGTAAGTGCAAACAAAGCGCTTGAACTTGGCGAGAAAAAAATCACAACTACATTGCTTGTAAGTCCGCTCAAATCTCAAGAACAGCTCAAACGCGTCGGCGATTTGTTTTATGAAAAACACGGAGTAGAGTTTGTGGCGGTTGATTACCGCTCAGGCGGCGGCACGCAAGACCAAAGCCGTGTCACTAAAGAAGAACAGCTTTACAGACAAGATTATTGCGGCTGCGTTTACGGGCTTACCATGCAAAGAGATCAGCAAGAGCGCTTAATGGATGAAATGTTCTCACCCATCTCAAATCAAATTCTTCCGGCTTCCATAGAAGAGCGTTTAAAAATGTACAAAAAACGTATGGAACTTGAAGACGCCGGTATAGAATATAAAATCATCAAACAGAAGTTTTTAAACTACCGCCAACTGAATTTTAAAGTCACTGAAGGTAAAAATAAAACACTGAGTGCTTACGCTCTTTCTTACTCAACACTTCCCCGAAAAAAAGCGCAGGGAAAAGTAGAATTTGAGGCTCAAAATATCCACTATTTTAACCGTGAAGAGATAAAATTTATAAGTTTGGATTATTTTAATACGCTTGCAAAAACACAGTATAAAAATATAAATGAACTCATATTTAATCCGCCGAGCCTTAACGATGAGCTTAAAATCAGAGAGTTACTCGCAGGCTCAGACTACGATTTAACCCCGGTTATAGTCATTAATGAGATTCCGCAAAGCAAATTAGAGATAACTCTTGATGCTAAAACATACGAAGATGTCAAAGAAAAACTAATCATTCTATAATAAATATTCAGATAAAATAGCCAAAATTATTATTAAGGCTTTTACATATGACTATGGATGTTATGGAAATACAAAAAATTTTACCTCACCGCTATCCATTTTTACTTGTGGACCGTGTGACGGACATAGTAAAAAATGAAACTCTTACGGGATACAAGAACGTATCTATCAGTGAGCAAGTATTTCAAGGTCACTTTCCCGGCCACCCAATCTACCCTGGCGTTATGATTCTTGAAGGCATGGCTCAAGCTGGCGGTATTTTAGCGTTTCAAAGTATGGATGATATGAGCGAAGAAGAAGCTGCAAACAAAGTAGTTTATTTCATGAGTATCGACAAAGCAAAATTTCGCGCTCCTGTAAAACCGGGTGATAAGTTAGAATACCGTATCACTGTAATCAAAAGAAAAGGTTCTATCTGGGTTCTTGACGGTAAAGCATATGTAGATGACTCTCTTGTATCAGAAGCTGAATTAAAAGCTATGATAGTAGACAAATAAAAGAAAATTTATGAGTAAAATATCACACCTTGCAGTCATAGAAGATGGAGCAAAAATTGGTGAAAATGTCGAGATAGCTGCGTTTTGTTTCATCTCGTCGCAAACGACTATCGGTGACGGAACAAGCATTGCACAAGGTGCATGCATTTATGGCAACACAACTATCGGTAAAAATAACCGTATATTTTCTCATGCCGTTCTTGGTTCCATTCCACAAGATTTAAAATTTGCCGGAGAAGATGTAGAACTCATCATCGGAGACAACAATACAATCAGAGAATTTACGCTTTTTAATCCGGGAACAAAAGGCGGCGGTGGAAAAACTGTCGTTGGCGACAATAATCTTTTTATGGGTTATGTTCACCTTGGTCATGATGTTATTATTGGGAACAACTGTATCTTCGCAAACGCAGCGACTCTAGCGGGACACGTTATTGTCGGAAACCATGCAGTTGTGGGTGGAATGACGCCTATTCATCAGTTTGTAAACATCGGCGATTTTGCCATGATTGCAGGGGCAAGCGCACTTTCTCAGGATGTTCCGCCGTACTGCCTGGCTGAAGGAAACCGTGCAACGCTTCGCGGACTGAACCTAAACGGTCTTCGTCGTCACCTCGAGAGAGACGACATCAATGCTCTTAAATCTGCCTATAGAGACCTTTTTGAATCTGGACAGGCTTTAAAAGAGAGCGCAACTGAAATATTAGAAAATACAACAAACAATTATGTGAAGGATTTATGTACTTTTGTCATTGAGACAAAACGCGGAATCCCATTTGAGAGGAAAAATATATGATTCATAGACACTGTAGTTTTTGTGACGCCAAAGAGAGTGAAGAGAACCCGCTAATAGCCGGCAATAGCGTTTATATATGTAAAAACTGTGTAGTAAGCGCATATAAAATAATGTTTGGCGATGAAAAAATCGTTGATGGCTCAAAAGAGAAAGAGCTTCTCGAAGCTGTAAACAGACTGATGACTCCAAAAGAACTTGATAACTTTTTAGGCGAATATATTATTGGTCAGGAACGAGCAAGAAAGCTTTTAAGCGTAGCAGTTTACAACCACTATAAAAGAATTTTTAAAACAAAAAATATAACTGAAGACGATACAGAAATAGCAAAATCTAATGTTCTGCTTATTGGCCCGACAGGAAGCGGTAAAACACTTATGGCTCAGACAATTGCGAGAGTTTTAAATGTGCCTATCGCTATTGCCGATGCGACAAGTTTAACCGAAGCTGGGTATGTTGGAGAAGACGTTGAAAATATTTTGACAAAACTTCTTCAAGCAGCAGATGGCGATATTGAGCGCGCACAACAGGGAATAGTTTTTATAGATGAAGTAGATAAAGTTTCACGCATGAGTGAAAACCGTTCTATTACCCGTGATGTTTCAGGCGAAGGTGTACAACAGGCACTTCTCAAAATCATCGAAGGCTCAGCCGTAAATATCCCGCCAAAAGGTGGAAGAAAGCACCCAAATCAGGACTTTACGGTTATTGACACCACAAATATTTTATTTATCTGCGGTGGAGCATTTGACGGACTTGAAGAGATTTTGAAGAAAAAACAAGGTGAAAATGTTCTTGGTTTTGGTCATGAGAAAAAAACTAAAGATGAGAAAAAACCGACTTTTGATATGGTAGAACCAGATGATTTAGTCGGTTATGGGCTTATTCCTGAGCTTGTCGGACGTTTGCCTATTATTGCTTCCCTGAGTGAAATTAGTGAAGCGGATATGGTTCGTATTTTAACTGAACCGAAAAACTCCCTTGTAAAACAGTATAAAAAACTCTTTTCAATTGATGGCGTAGAACTTAATTTTGAGCCGGAAGCACTTGCAGCTATTGCTAAAAAAGCCTTAAAACGCAAAACCGGAGCAAGAGGTTTACGCGCAATATTGGAAGAGAACATGATAGATATTATGTACGAACTACCTGAGTATGACGGCTATGAAGTTTTAATAACAAAAGAAGTGATTGAAAACGCAGAGAAACCGGTTTACATCAAAAAATCTACAAAACAAACAGCATAAGGTAACAATATGATTTTTAATAAAATAATAGGGCTTTTTTCTAACGACTTATCTATCGATTTGGGTACTGCCAATACAATCGTAATTGCTAAAGGCCGCGGAATTATTATTAACGAGCCTTCGGTGGTTGCAGTTAAAACTGAGCGATACGGTCAACAAAGAGTTTTAGCTGTAGGACATGAAGCCAAAGATATGGTCGGAAAAACTCCTGGCAATATTAAAGCTATCCGCCCAATGCGTGATGGCGTTATTGCAGACTTTGACATGACTGAAAAAATGATTAGAAAGTTCATCGAAAAAGCACATGGAAGAAGTTCACTTATCAGCCCAAGAATCATTATTTGTGTGCCTTACGGACTCACACAAGTTGAACGTAAAGCTGTTCGTGAATCTGCTCTAAGCGCCGGAGCTCGTGAAGTATTCCTCATCGAAGAGCCTATGGCTGCTGCTATTGGTGCGGGGATAGATATTCGTGAGCCTAAAGGAAACCTGGTTGTAGACATCGGTGGGGGAACAACTGAAATTGGTGTTGTTTCTCTTGGCGGTTTAGTTCTCTCAAAGTCTATCCGTACAGCCGGAGATAAAATAGACCAAGGCATAGTAAACTATGTAAGAAAAAAATACAATCTTCTTATCGGTGAAAGAGTTGCGGAAGAGATTAAAATCAACATTGGTACTGCTGTTTCACTTCCTGAAGAATTGACAATGGTTGTAAATGGCCGTGATCAGGTTGAAGGACTTTTAAGCTCAATCGAGCTCACGAGTGAAGATGCAAGAGAAGCCATGAAAGAGCCTTTGAAAGAGATAGCTGAAGCACTTCGTAGCGTTCTTGAACAGATGCCGCCAGACCTCGCGGGTGATATTGTGAATAATGGTATTATCCTTACAGGCGGGGGAGCACTTATCCGCCAACTTGATAAATATCTCTCTGACATAGTAAAAATTCCTGTTTTTGTTGCGGATGAGCCTCTTCTGGCAGTTGCACGCGGAACCGGCCGTGCACTTGAAGAGATAGATTTACTCCAGGAACTTTTTGAAAATGAATAAAGAGCTCCTCGGCTTTTTCGCGTTTTTCATTGCACTCTTTGTGGGTGCATTGTATTTTTCTGACACTGTACAATCACCCTTTATTTCTGCTCTCAACTCCATAAAATCAAGCTATCGCGACACTGTTACTACCATTGATGATACAATTGATAAACATTTCTTTCAAGCTTCTGAAATCCAGAGACTCAAAGAAAAATTGCTTATTTATGAAAAAGGCCATGTTCTCATGGTTCAACTTTCAAAAGAAGCAAATGATCTTTTTGCAGAAAACAATTCATCACTTAAAATCAACCCAAATGTAGAACTTGTAAGAGTGCTTTCTTATGAAAAATTTGGAGATTTCAACAGATTATGGCTTGACTTGGAAGATTTTAATACATCTAAAATTTATGGTCTTACCCATCAAGACACTGTTGCCGGCATTGCAGTTGAATATAAAGGCCGAGCACTTGCACTCTTAAATAAAGACCCTAAAAGTTCTTACGCTGTTTATGTTGGCGGAGAATTTGCTCCGGGTGTTGCGCATGGCAATAACTCCCAAAATTTAATTGTCAAATTCATCCCTACCTGGATTAAAATACATCCGGGAGATGAAGTTATAACTTCAGGACTTGATGCGATTTTTTTCAAAGGTCTTAAAGTGGGAAAAGTTCTCTCCGTTAGTTCTCTAGGTGGTTTTCAAAGTGCTCTCGTAGAGCCCTACTACAAAGAAAACGATCCAAATTATTTCCATATGATAAGGAGTATTCGATGAAATATTTATTGGCCTTCATTTTGCTTTTTGCTCAAGCAATTGCAGATGACACAAAACAAAAAGTTACCATAGGTGCCGGTCCATACCTGCAAACGCAACCATATAAAGGTGTAGATGATTTACTGCTTCCCTCGCCTGTCATTTTTTTTGACAATGGGATTTTTTATGCAAGATGGAGCCGCTTTGGCCTTTACTTCCTAGGAGAAAAGAAAGAGGATTATTCCTGGGGATTTTCGCTTACCGTGCAGCCAAGAGTTTACGGCTACGATTCTTCAGACATAGCCGGCATGCATACACGAGAAAGCAGCTTTGAAGGCGGTATTGCTTTTAGTGCAAAAAAAGACAAAGCCCATATAGAACTGATGGCACTTACCGATGTACTTGGAAGATATGATTCCAAAATATTTCAAGGTGAAATCGGATACGACTTAGAATATAGCAATTTTTCTATTTACCCTAGTATTTTTGCTATCTGGCAATCTTCACAGTTTGTAAATTACTACTATGGTGTTGAATCGGATGAAGCGACGTTGCAAAGAGCACAATACACGCCCTCTTCAGGTTTGCAAGTCGGTATTCAAACTTACATAGAATACCCATTAACAGAGAAACTCTCCGCCTTTGTAAATCTAAGAGTAGATAAACTCTCACAAGAAGCAACAGATAGCCCCCTTGTAAATGAAGATTACATCTATTCAGGATTAGCTTCACTCATTTACACCTTCCAATATTAAAATTCCCACTTAAAACTCATCAAGTTTTAAGTGCCTCTTGACTATAATAAACAAATTTTTTTGCACATATTTTTAAGAGGTTACAAATGCCAAAACGCACCGACATTCATACAATTCTACTTATTGGTTCTGGTCCTATCATCATAGGACAAGCCTGCGAGTTCGACTACTCAGGCACACAAGCTGTTAAAACTCTCAAAGAGTTAGGTTATCGTGTCGTTCTTATTAACTCAAATCCTGCAACTATTATGACAGACCCTGAATTTGCAGATAGAACATACATAGAACCTATTAAAGAAGAGATAATCGCTAGAATTATCAGAGATGAAAAAGTAGATGCAGTTCTTCCAACTATGGGCGGACAAACTGCACTTAATGTTGCTACAAGTATGTATGAAAAAGGGATGCTTGAAGGGATAGAATTTTTAGGTGCAACTCCTGAAGCTATTCACAAAGGTGAAGACCGTTCAGCTTTTAATGAAGCCATGACAAAAATAGGTATGGATTTACCAAAAAGTGCCAATGCTTACAGTGTTGAAGAGGCAATTGCAGTTGCTAAAGAGATTGGTTTTCCAGTAATTTCCAGAGCTTCTTTTACCCTTGCAGGCGGTGGTTCAGGTGTAGCATATAATATGGAAGAGTTTGAAAAACTAGCCCAAGAAGGACTCTCAGCTTCTCCTGTAGGCGAAATTGAAATCATGGAATCTATGCTTGGCTGGAAAGAGTATGAGATGGAAGTTATCCGCGACAAAGCGGACAACTGTATCATCGTTTGTTCTATTGAAAATTTCGATCCTATGGGTGTGCATACCGGTGACAGTATCACAGTTGCTCCTGCTCTTACTCTAACAGACAAAGAGTACCAAAGAATGCGTAATGCTTCTTTTGATATCTTACGTGAAATTGGTGTTGATACAGGCGGATCGAATGTTCAATTCTCAATAGACCCAAAAACTGGCCGCATGATTGTTATTGAAATGAATCCTCGCGTTTCTCGCTCATCTGCACTTGCTTCTAAAGCTACAGGGTATCCTATTGCAAAAGTTGCAACTCTTTTAGCAGTTGGTTTTACGCTTGATGAAATCACAAATGACATTACAGGAACTCCTGCGGCTTTTGAACCGGTAATAGATTACGTTGTTACAAAAATTCCTCGTTTTACATTCGAGAAATTTCCAGAAGCTGTAAATACATTAAGTACGAGTATGAAGTCTGTGGGTGAAGTTATGGCAATCGGCCGTACCTTCAAAGAATCTATGCAAAAAGCTCTCTGCTCGCTTGAAACAGGACTATGCGGTTTTGATGATATGAACTTCGATGACGAATTTGTCAAACATGAAATCCGTCGTCCAAACGCAGACCGCGTTTTATATGTAGCTGAAGGTTTCCGTCGCGGCATGAGCGTAGAAGAGATGTTTGAAACATCTAAAATCGACCCTTGGTTTTTATACCAGATAGAAGAAATTTTACAATCTGAAAAAGCAATGACAGACAAAATTCTTTTTGATGAAGTGCTTATGAGAGCTGCAAAAGTTGACGGTTTTTCAGACAAAAGAATTTCCCAACTCATCGAAAAAAATGTTGGTCACACGGTAAGCGAAAATGATGTTTACGATGCAAGAAAAAAACTTGGCGTACACTTGGAGTACAATGAAGTTGATACTTGTGCAGCAGAATTTGAGGCACTTACACCATACCTTTATTCATCAACGAACATCACAAAACTTCCAAATGTGCAAAAGCGCCAAAGCGACAAGAAAAAAGTTATGATTATCGGTGGCGGTCCAAACAGAATCGGTCAGGGTATAGAATTTGACTACTGTTGTGTACACGCTGCGTTTGCCCTCAAAGAGATGGACATTGAAACAATCATGTACAACTGTAATCCTGAAACTGTTTCAACAGACTATGACACTTCCGATGTACTGTACTTTGAACCGATAGATTTCGAGCACGTACGTGAAGTAATTGAGAACGAAAATCCGGATGGAATTATTGTTCACTTTGGTGGACAAACGCCACTGAAACTTGCAGATTCACTAACAAAAATCGGTGCTAAAATTTCAGGAACCCCATCAGCTGTAATAGACCTGGCAGAAGACAGAGAACAGTTTTCTAACTTTGTTATTAAAAATGGCTTGAAACAACCGGAAAACGGTCTTGCCCGCACAAAAGAAGAGTCGTATGTAATTGCAGAGCGTTTAGGCTATCCTGTGCTTGTTCGTCCATCTTTCGTTCTTGGCGGACGCGGTATGAGAATTGTATACAGCGAAGATGAACTCAAACAATACATGGACGTAGCAGTTTCAGTTTCACACAACGCACCTGTTCTTATAGACAGATTTTTGGACCAGGCAATTGAACTTGATGTTGACTGTATATCAGATGGCAAAGAAGTTTACATCGGTTCTGTTATGCAACACATTGAAGAAGCAGGTATCCACTCAGGAGACAGTGCGTGTTCACTTCCTCCTGTTAATTTATCTAAAGAGCTTATAGAAAAAGTTGAGCAACAGACTAAAACTATTGCTTTAGGTTTAGGCGTCGTAGGACTTATGAATGTTCAGTATGCAATCTATGAAGGTGATATTTATCTTATCGAAGTAAACCCAAGAGCAAGTCGTACAGTTCCTTTTGTCTCAAAAGCAACGGGTATGCCTTTGGCAAAAGTTGCGACTCGTGTTATGATGGGTGAAAACCTTCGTGATGCACTTGCATTTTATGATAAATATAATATTGTCGAAGAGCACAACGGCCTTCTTCGTCCGCTTCTCAAAGGTCACATCTCTGTAAAAGAGGCAGTATTTCCTTTCCATAAACTTTATGGTGCCGACTTGGTTTTATCTCCGGAGATGAAATCAACAGGTGAAGTTATGGGCATCAGTTCAAACTTTGGAATCTCATTTGCAAAAGCACAACTTGCAGCTGGTAACAAAATTCCGACGGGCGGTACGTGTTTCTTATCTTTTGTAGATACTGACAAAAAACATGCTCCTGAGATTGCAAGAGGATTGCATAAAAACGGTTTTAAACTTGTAGCTACAAAAGGGACTCAGGCTATTCTTGAAGAAGCAGGTATTCCTTGTGAGAGAGTGCTTAAAATTTCTGAAGGTCGTCCAAATATAGAAGACAGTATGAAAAACGACGAAATTTCTATGGCGATTAACACTTCAGACAACAACACATCTAAAAAAGATGCAGTTAAAATTCGCCAAGAAGTACTTAAACGCAACATTCCATACTTTACAACTTTAAGTGCTGCAAGAGCTCTTATTTTAGCTCTTGAAGAGATGAAAGATGAGTCATGGTCTTCACCTCAAGCACTGCAAGATTTCCTCGCCAAAGCGTGAATGTAATCCTCGCACAGACCGACACAACGGTCGGTTTTTTATCTCAAGATTCACATCAGCTTTACGAGATAAAATCCCGTGTAAGTTCAAAACCTTTTATCAAGGTTTTTGACTCTTTTAAATCTCTTGGTTCTGCAGGGCAAAGGGTTCCAAAAATCCATAAAAAATATCTGCGAAACTCCAAAAAAACAACTTTTATTGTAAAAAATAACTCCTTCAGAATCGCTCAATCTGAACTAAATTCAGCATGTATAAGAAATCTCACTTGGTCATATTCGACTTCAGCAAACGAATCAGGGAAAAAATTTAAAAGAGATTTTTGTGAAAAAAAAGCTGATATAATAGTCGAAGACAGTCATGGTCTTGAGGAAAAAAGCTCTTCAGCAATTTACAGACTTAGCAAAGTAAAAAAAAGGAGACTCAGATGAGTAAAGTTATACAGGCGTTTCTTACGGGTGCATTTATAAGTTTTATCTTTGATTTTTTTATTTTTTTGGGTATCAAAGAGAACTATATTGATTTTTACAAAATAGATTTATACTACAATATTCTATTTGCAGACAATCAAAATCTCTTTATTTATCTTTTATTCAGTGCCTTATTTGGATATTTGGTTGTATATAATAATTCCAATAAAATCAAACTTGCTATCATTGGGACTTTTTTCATTGCTTCTACATCTACTCTTATTCCAGCAATTGGATACGAGTTAGGGGCACAACTTTTTATGCAAAAAAATCAAATATTTAAATCTAAAAGATATACTTTCAGAGGCGATGTCTATTACATAGGCAGAAAAAACATAACATTTTATGATTACGACCTTCAAAAAACAATTTTACTTAAAAAAGAGGAATTAATTCAATGAAACATATTTCAAGTTTAGCTAGCGGCGTCACACTCGGCGGTGCTGGCTTAGTCATGATGAGCATCCTCGGCGGATGTGAACAATCTGCACAACAAGAGCAGCCTAACAAATTTTTAGTGATAGAGCAACAAACAAACGGAAAATATTTAGTCGTCGAAGAGATGCCGACAGATGGACCAAGCCGGGCTATTATTCGTGAAAAAGATGCAAACGGCAATACTGTTGAGCGTTTTATGAACGAAGCGGAGATGAAAACACTCGCAGAACAAGAATATCTAAAAACGCAAGATGGAACTAGTGAAACAGTACAAAGCGGTGACAGCAGCGCAGGTATGGGGCTTGCGGGTACAATTCTTGCAGTCGCTGCAGGTTCTTTACTTGGAAATATGATAGGCAATGCTTTAAGTAAAAACAAAAATTTTTCACAAAGAGCTACAAGTGTCAATCAAAGTCCTTACGCCCGCTCAAACGCCGCAAAATCTTCTGCTAAAAAAAGCTTTTTCGGCTCGTCAAGTTCGAGCAGTTCTTCTAGTAAAACAAGTTACGGGAGTTAGTTATGGTGCAGCTGCAAAAAGTACAGCCTCTGGATGATGCAATTCTTGAAGAGCTCGGTTTTTCTTGGCACACGGATAATGATGGAAGCAAATATGTAAGCGATGAACTCGTCACTATCAGCACAGATGAAGCAGAAGCCTACTATGAGGCTGTCAATGCGATTTATGATATGTATGCAGAGGCAGCAGAATTTGTCATCACAAACAATCTTTTTTTTGAACTTGGTATTCCTTTTAATCTTGTAGATGCCATCAAAAAAAGCTGGGAAAATGATGTGCACTGGCATCTCTACGGCCGTTTTGACTTAGCTGGCGGAATCGACGGTAAGCCTATTAAACTCATAGAGTTTAATGCAGACACTCCAACGGGACTTTTTGAGACTGCCCTGCTCCAATGGGCTATTTTAAAACATAACAATATGAATGACCAAATGCAGTTTAACAATGTATATGAAGCTATAAGTGATAATTTCAAAAGACTTATTACACTTTTTGATGACACAGACTCTTTTGACGAACGTTATGACGGATGGAAGATTTTATTTTCATCTATGGAGGGCAACAGCGAAGAAGAAGCGACCACGAGACTTTTGCAGCAAATGGCAACAGATGCAGGTTTTAACACTGGATTTGAGTACCTGCAAAACACTCACTTTGATGAAAATGGCGTTTTTGATGCTCATGATAACAGTTATGAATACTGGTTTAAACTTTATCCATGGGAGGATATCGCGATAGACGAACCTGAGCTTGCCACAATTCTTACAAACATCATGGAGAATCAAAAAGCTATTATCATTAACCCTGCCTATACTTTACTCTTTCAATCCAAAGGAATGATGAAAATACTCTGCGATCTTTTTCCAGATTCTCCATACCTTTTAAAAACCTCTTTTGAGCCGCTTAAGGGCATCAAACAGGTTGAAAAAACAGTTTTTGGCAGAGAAGGTGCAAATACGAAAGTAATAAACGCAGACGAGAGCATAGGTGCTCAAAATGACGGACCTTACGGAAACTATAAAAAAGTTTATCAAGAATATGTAGATTTTGCTAAAGATTCGCAAGGTGTGAAATATCAAGCCGGAGTATTTTTTGCTTATGAAGCTTGCGGACTAAGTTTTAGAAAAGGCGGAGAAATAATGGATAACATGAGTAAATTTGTAGGACACGTAATACGTTAATGTTAAGCTCTCAAACGAATCCATCCGTTTGAGCGGCAAGGACAGTTCTGTCCTTTGCAATCCCCTAAAGCTTTTCGCATAAATGCGAAAGAAGCATACAGTTACTGCACATAATTCTCAAAAATTATTTTTTTGCTAATTTCTCTTTGAGAATAATCTTTCCGCTTTCAACACCCGGCTGATCGTACGCATTTATATACATAAATTTTGCACATGCTGATGTTAAAAGTTCATACTCATACATTAGACTTGCAATTGCTCTCTCATTAACACCTGTAATTGTAATGACATCGCAAGGAATATCTCTAAAGCTATTGATTGACTCTATTGTTGCATCTGCCTGCATATTTATAAGTGAGGAAAATTCAACATTATCAAGATAATTCAACTCTTCGAGTCCCGCAAGGTTTATCGCAGGAATTTTAAGATGATTGTCAAAATCTTCTAGCTTGATGACGGTCACAGTTTTATCACGCGTTCCGCCTACAATAAGCTGTAAAAATGAGTGCTGATCTATCGGCCCGATAATACCTATCGGTGTAATCCCCTGTCTTGTAAAGTTACAATCCATTTTCCCTAAACTTTCTCCCCACAACTGGATATACCATTTGTTAAAACCTTCTAAACGCGAAGAGTAAGAGAAAACAACATTTACATTAAATTTAGTTTTATACTCTGTAAAAAATCTCGCTTTTCTCAGAATTCTCTCGTAAAATAACTCTTTGTTAAAAAATGAGTTATAAATATCTTTTGTTCCGGCTAAAAGTTCATCAATATCAATGCCTACAATAGCAAGTGGAAGCAGCCCTACAGCAGTAAAGACAGAAAACCTTCCGCCTACATCTTTTGGAATTTCAAATGTTTTCATTCCATTACTTTGCGCGTAAAAGTTCAATTTAGAATCGTACTCCGTAATGACTACAGTATTGTTTTTGTCCACTGTAACGAGTGAGTTGATATATTTAAAAATAGAGACTGTTTCAACTGTTGTGCCAGACTTGGAGATAACAATAAAAAGAGTATCTTCTAAATCAATCCTTCTAAGTTTTGATTTGATGTCTATTGGATCTGTTGTCTCAAGAAAGTAAAGATTTTTAGATAAATTTTTTGAATGTTTTAAGAATTTATAAATAGCATAAGTCCCTAAAGTGCTTCCGCCTATTCCTATAACAACAATGTTGTTTTGTTTAACATCTTTTGCGTACTCTTTAAACGCAGCCGTATCTTGATGTACCAAGTTGTAATAACCTATATCACTCTCTTTTTCTTTTATAAGCTCACTAAAGAGCTCTTCATCAGATATCGTCGGATTGAAATTGTTGTGATAACTCATTTTTTGTTCCTAATGTTTAAATTACAGTTCAATTCTAGAGGTTGTCTTTTGCATAAAAATAATTTGTCGCTTCAACAAAACCATCTACACTTCCACAGTCAAATCTCTTGCCTTTAAATTTATAAGCGATCACTCTACCCTGTTTTGCTTGTTCTAAAAGTGCATCAGTAATCTGGATTTCTCCGCCTTTTCCAGGCTTGATTTCTTTGATAATATCAAAAATATCCGGAGTTAAAATATAGCGTCCGATGATTGCAAGATTTGAAGGTGCATCTTCTGGTTCAGGCTTTTCAACCATATCTGTAACACGAAGTACCCCGTCTTCAATAACTTCACCTGCAACGACACCGTATTTGTTCGTATTTTTAAGTGGAATCTCTTCGACTGCGACGATAGAACACTGATATTTGTCATATAGTTTGACCATTTGGCTTAAAACCGGCTCTCCGCCATCATTGTCACATAAGTCATCTGCAAGAATAACTCCAAACGGTTCATCCCCGATAAGTGTTTGACCGGTAAGAATGGCATGACCTAAACCTTTCATCTCTACTTGTCTCGTGTAGCTGATTGTACAGTTTTTTACAATGTCGCGTATCTCTGTCATGAGTACTTCTTTTGAAGTTCCGTCTATTTGATGTTCAAGCTCATAGGATCTGTCAAAATGGTCTTCAATAGCACGTTTACCACGCCCGGTTACAATAGCCATAGTATCCATTCCCGCTTTTCTTGCCTCTTCAACACCGTACTGTAAAAGCGGTTTTGTAAGAACCGGTAACATCTCTTTTGGAATAGCCTTAGTTGCAGGTAGAAACCTTGTTCCGTATCCGGCAGCTGGAAATAGACATTTTTTTATGGTTTTTTTCATTTATAAGAATCCTAATATATAAGTTTTAAATACTACTACAACATCACATAAACACATCTTAAAGAACTTCTTATATCTTAAGTTTATAGACTTTGGCATGGGGGTTGCCTGCTACTTTTTCAAAAAGATTTTTATCATACTCTTCTAAGACCATCAGCTGAATATACAAAGAGTTATACGTTGCTTCATCAAGCAGTAAAAAGGTCTTGTAATTAGACATATAGACAATGTTAATATTTGAGTTCACATCCACAATTTTCATCTCTTTTTTGAGTTGCATATTTTCATCATAAAGAGTTTTTACAAATCTTTTTGGAGTAATTTTTTTAGAACCTAGAGTAAGAGTAAATGTTTTCTTATCCATAAAAACTTCTTGATTCAACTGGATTTGCGAACCGACATCACGAAAGCTTCTGCTAATAAAATAAAAAGGCGCCGCTTTTTCTTTCCCGTTCATAAGATCAATGTAAGAAAAACGCGTAACTGTCGGATATATATTTAACATATTAAACGGCAGATAAAAGTAGATATCTCTTGTTTTTTTAGGCAATTCTATCTCAGTTTCAAGTGAAAGCAAAAAGTCATTTGTATCTTTAAATCCATAATCTGTCGTCATTTGCTCTACATAAGAAAATGTGCTGAGATTTTTATCTCTGTTTTGCTGTGCATTTGCAAAAGTTTTTTCTGTGTACTCAACATCAAGTCTTGCCATTTTTGCAGCAACTGCAGGAGGATTTGTTAAAATAAAACTTACAGGAAAGTTCACATCTCCGTCATGCTTTGCACCGTCGGTCAGCGTTTTCACATCTGCATAATAACGGATAGGATAACCATAATCCCACCAGGCCACCACATAATCTTCTCTATGGGCAATTGTTTTGAGGCTGTCTAAAACTTTCACCTCATCGGCATTCATGACTGTAGGAACTTTATATCCCTCAATATGTTTATAGTTTGGGTATAAAATTGCCAATGTAAACGCAAACATACTTAAGACTTTTAGTTTTTGCGTTGGCATATGTGTTGCTAACTCAGTAATTAAAAACGCAACACCAAAAGCTAAAACAGGAACAGCATAAATCGTAAAACGCAATCCTCCGACACTTGCCAAAAAGCCAAGTCCAATCATTGGTAGGGCAAACAGCATAATCTTGTGTCTGTACGCCAAATAAATAAAACCCACAACAGACAGAACAAATGTAATCACATGTCCGCTTATACGGTTTGCAAACTCAGAAAATGGAATTTGCCCCGCTTCACGAACTGTTTGCATAACTGAAAAGAAATGAAGATTGAGCCCCTGTTCTCCAACAACCAAGGCGTCTTTAAAGACATAAAGTTTTAATCTTAACCAAATAGGTTCCAACCCTCCGGTTGAAAAAAATGTTATTGCAGAGATCCCTAAAATAACGTAAACATATTTGTCCAGTTTTACCTGTTTAAACGCAAGATAAAGAGCAACGACAATCGGAAGCCTAATCATTCCGTCCACATTTATCATTGCAAACATCATAATGGCGAGAAGTTTATAGTTGTATACATTTTTTCTATCAAAAATGAGAGTATATGCAAGGATTAGTCCAAAAAATGAGAACTCAAGTGAGTAGCTTTGCGGATACCACCATCTGTAAATTACAATATCAAGAGCTGCAAGAAGGAGATATTTTTCCTCTTTAGTTTGAATAGCCCAGATAATAGTCCAAAGTAAAAACATCGGCAATACAATGTTGAGCATATCTGTATCATAGTAACCAACCATGGTTCTATTATAATAACTCCAGGCAATACTTGCTAAAAGTGCCGCAATAAGCCCCATCTCTAAATTATTGATACCTCTTGCTATAAGAATTATAGGCACAACAACAAGCGAACTTAGAAATACCGGCATATACAATATCAGGCTTTCAAAAGAAATAGGCAAGATTTTCGCAAAAAACGCAGTCAATTGCGACGCAGCCTCTGTTGTCGGTGAAAGATCATTTGGCTGGGAAATTCCGCTGAGTATATCTCTCGCACCCTCTGCCCAAAAATAACCGTCATTCGTATTAATCATAAACTGGCCATTAAATTTAAAAGCTTCATAACCGCCAAATTGGTAGGTCCATATGAGTCTGAGTGCTACAGAAAATGAAAATGCAATAAAGATGTAAAGCAGTGTAAGTTTTGTCTCTTTAGTAAGTGATGTCAAGGGTTCCCTTTTGATGAGTGTTGATTTTTTCCCGATACGTATTAATCTCTGCTATTCTATCATATTTGAGTGCACCTTTAAGAAGTAGGACATACTTTAAAAGAAGCTCTTTACGAACAAGTTGATTGTATTCACTCTCTTTGAGCAGAAGTTTTTCCAAAGCTCTTACTCGAAATCTGTCCATTCCCCAATGCTTTACGCTCAACTGATCCGTATCTCCCCCATATTTGATTATGAGTTTTTTATCCACCAGACCTATTTTGTATGTTTGTGCAATCCGAAGCCACAAGTCATAATCTTCACAGACTTCCAAATTCTCATCAAAATCACCGACTGCGTTTAGTAAATCTTTATGAAGCAACGCAGATGAGGGAGCAATAATACAGTGCGACAAGCACTCTTGAAATATCTCTCCGCCAAATTTTTTAAATTTCTTGGGCATTTTTACTTCAACGCCATTACGTATCCACGACTCATCCGTATAACTCATTAAAATTTTAGAGTTTTGCCTATGAAACGCGGCTTGTTCTTGAAGTTTATGCTTATGCCAGACATCATCAGAATCTAAAAATGCAATCCACTCGCAGCTTGCGTTTTTTATACCCAGATTTCTTGCAGCCGATACGCCTGCGTTTTGTTGGTAAAAATATTGTATTTGGGGAAAATCTTGAAGAATTAGTTGCGTTTCATCGCTGGAGCCATCATCTATGACGAGGACTTCATAAGGAAGATGTGTCTGAGCAAAAACGGAAGTAAGTGCTCTTTTTAGGACTGCATATCGGTTGTATGTGGGAATAACAACCGATATTTTCACTCAGTTCACCAGACTTTTATTTCGTTGTAGACGCTGTCTCTCTCAACCGGAATAAACCCGCTGTTTCGTATAAGCGCCGTAAAATCTTCCAAAACAACACCGTTAGCACTTTTTGCCCCTGCTGCCGAGTTAATAGACTCTTTTTCTATGGTTCCGTCTAAATCATTTGCCCCAAACTCTTGAGCAACCAGAGCTAAATTTACCGTAGAAGTCACCCAATACGCTTTTAGATTGGCTACGTTATCTAAAACTAATCGCGCGATTGCCATAGTTTTTAAAATCTCATTTGCCGTAATCGGTGCTTCAATTTTCAGGTAATTATTTTCCGTCTGGTAGACAAGAGGAATAAAACAGTTAAATCCGCCTGTAATGTCCTGCAATTCACGAATTCTCATCATATGGTCAATACGATGCGCACGTGACTCGACATGACCAAAAAGCATTGTCACATTAGATTTCTTCCCGCGTTCATGCCATTTTCTGTGAATCTCAAACCACTGGTCTGAAGTTACTTTGCCCTTACAGATATAATCACGCACTGTCTCATCAAAAATCTCAGCACCGCCGCCCGGCATAGAGTCTACACCGTTTTCAACCATCAGGTCTAAAACTTCATCATATGTTAAACCGTGATGGCGTGATAAAAAGTCAACTTCTGCGGCAGTCAGCGCTTTTACATGCAAATGCGGGTACTGCGTTTTAATCTTTTTGAAAATTCCAAGATACCAATCAAGTGTCACATTTGGATTATGTGCAGAAACTATATGCACTTCTTTCGCCCCGTGACTATCTACTTCCGCCACAATTTTTAGTATATCATCATGACTCATAGTGTACTGGTTTGGATTTTTTCTCGTTGCTGAATACGCACAGAATTTACAGACATCTGCACAGACATTTGTCGGATTAATATGACGGTTGATATTAAAGTAAGTTTTCTTTCCGTGAAGTTCCTGACGCTTTTTATCGGCTAAATCACCGAGTTCAAAAAAGTCCATGTCATAGAGGGCGAGAGCGTCTTCAAAATTTATTCTATTTTCAATTTTCATATTTGTTGTTAACCTTATAATCCTGGTGCTTTCCACATTGAAGTCGTGATATTATCATCTACTAACTTTAGCTGGGCTTCATAGGCTTTACACCATTTTATTTTAATCTCGTCGTAAACTTTTTTATTTTTTGCGTTTGGCTCATACGTTTTATCCCAAACAACAAGCTCTTTCGCTGCGTTTACCATGTCTAAATAAACCCCACAGCCAACTCCTGCAGCCATTGCTCCGCCAAGAGCTGTCGCCTCACTTACTTTTGGTATTTTGACTCTGTAACCTGTCACATCTGCAAGTATCTGAGGCCATAAGAAACCCTTGCTTGCACCGCCTGCAAAGACAATTTCATCTATCTCAATACCGCTGAACTCTTTGATTCTATCGAGATTTATACTTGATACTATAGCTGCGTTTTCCTGCAGACTTCGAAACATCGACGCTCTGTTGCACTTGCTTGCATCGAGTGATAAATTTAAAAAACTCGGTGCTGCGTGATACCATTTTGCATACTTCATGCTGTCTGAAAAAATTGGCAGAATTTCATATGAACCGGCTGGAATTTCTGAAGCTTTTTCTTCTAAAACAGTGTAAACATCAATACCGCGTTTTTGCGCTTCGAGTTTTTCCAACTCGCAAAACGCGTCTCTAAACCAGCGCATAATGAGTCCGCTAAAAAAGGTAATGCCCTCAGCCTGAGAGAGTCCGTCCACGACATGCGGATTGACACGGATAGACATATCTTTTGGCGTACGCGTTTGGCTTGAAATATTGACAACCTGTTGCCAAAATGAACCGCCCAAAACCGCAACCTGTCCCGCTTCAACAACCCCCAGACCTGCGGAGCCTAACTGAACATCACCTCCGCCCATTACAACTTTTGTATTGCTAGAGAGTCCTGCTGCAGTTGCGGCTTCTTTAGTAACATTTCCCATCAGCATTCCAACTTCCAAAACTTTTGGAAAAATGTCATCTTTGAGTCCGACTCGCTGAGCCATCGCAGAGACCCAGTCGCGTTTTTGCAGAGAAAATATCCCTGTTGTTCCGCCGTTACTTGGGTCTGTGGCAATCACACCGGAGAGTTTTGCAAGAATCCAGTCGCCTATCATAGAGACATTGGCGGCTTTTTCATACAACTCAGGTCTGTTATTTTTAAGCCACATCAAACGCGGCAAAGCGCCAAGAGCAAAGGTCTGACCGGAAAGCGCATAAAACTCTTCTTCCATTCCTACAAAGCTCTCCTGAAGAAAACGCACCTCTTTGTCTGCGCGTGCGTCGACATTCGCAACCGCCCAAAGTTCTTTGCCCGCCTTATCATAAACAACTATCCCCTCACGCATGCTTGTAGCACTCAAAGCTAAAATATCTGCTGCGTTTATTCCTGCGTCTGCAACGGCGTTTTGTATACAGTTACATACAAGCGGCCAATTTTTTTCACAATCAAAAGACATGCTGTTTGGTACGCCATCTTCTTCCAAATGCGTCCACTCATGCTGAGAAACTCCAAGCTGATTGCCTTTTGTATCAAAAACAACTGCCCGAACACTTCCTGTTCCGGCGTCAATAGCCATCAAATACGACATATTTAACTCTTGAGCTTTGCTTGTTCTAGTTCCCAGTATTCCATTGCAAAACTATCTTTCTCGCTTATGCTTTTATAGCCGCCAAGCTTATCTGCACGAAGAACGGCTAGCATTGTATGTTCTACAATGTCATTAACAATCTGCGCTTCTTTTTTATTTTTCCCAAAAGAGATAACCGCTGCGTTTTTAATAATCATGTAATTAGGCGTTGGATTTAAACAGATTTCATCTTTAGCATATCTGTTGAAATACTCAATATATGCCTCACGGTAATCATTCACACCCTTTTCGAGATTTGTATCTTCCATTATTAGAGGTAAACGTTTTGTTCTAATGATATGTTCAGGCGTTAAAACGCCGCGACTCGCAATTTCTCGCAAATTCTCTTGTGAAGCGTAAAATTTTGCCAAAGGAGATTGATTAATAACGACCGAGACTTCGTACCCTTTTTGTGCAGAGAAAAATTTCTGAATTTTCAAAACATCACAATCACTTCTCACAAGGACATGTTCTAAGTTTATTTTCGCGTTTTGTTCTAAAAACTCTTCCGCTTTAGTCACTGCGTTTATCATTTTGTCATACGAAGTTTTAGCATCATTTGCAAAAGTAAAGATTCCGTGATTATGTAAAATAATTCCTTCAATACTTTTCCAATCAAGCCCTTGTGTCATCTCGTAAACTGTATGTGCCAACACAAAACCCGGCATTACATAAGGAACAATCAAAAAATTAGGAAAGATTTTTTTAATATTTTCTTCGCCGTTCACTGCGTTTGAGATAGTTACAACAGCATCTGCATGTGTGTGGTCTACAAACTTATAGGGAATGATTGCATGTAAAATTGCTTCTACAGAAGGGTTTGGAGCCGATTTATTTATCATTGCAGCTTTTTGTCCACTCACCATATCGCTATCACTTAGTTCTGAGAGTTTTGCCATCTCCAAAAGAGCGTTCATTTTTACCCCGGCAAAGCCTTCAGCTTCAATGCTCACCAAATCCCAACCGCTTCCTTTGACTAACAGCACATCTTCGCCGTCTATTTTTGTTTTAACGGAAGTATTGCCGCCGCCATGTAAGACTAACTCATCATTCTGACCCAAAAGATTTGAAGTATATACTCTTAAATCCAAATCACTTGTCAAATTTTTTGCTTCATTTTCATTGTATAAATTTTTCATTTTTTATCCTAATACTTCTAATTCGTCTGTATATTTGTTCTCGCAAAACGGTTCGTAACTTGATTTATAAATTTTATAATGTTCTGAGGCTTTGTGCCCATCAAGTGCAGCCTCATCTCTCCAAGTTTCAACTGCCATAAATTTTCTTCTATTATTTTCATATTGAAATATTTCATAAAACAAAATTCCATCCTCTGCTTTACTCGGAATTACCATAGCACTCAGAAGTTCTTTCATCTTCTCTTCACACCCTTCTTTGGCAATAAAGGTCACTCTTTTTGTAATTGTCATAACTATTTCCTATATTTGTTCACTTTTTCAGCTCAGAGATTATATCAAATTAAAACAACTACACTATAATAAGTAAAATTATTTAAAAGTATTACAATGGATTTATTACTTCAATTAGAAAATATTATAGAAAAAAACGGTTCTGATTTTGAACTTTCCAAACTCTTTAAAGAGTATATAGCTGAGTACAAGTCATCCCTGCCACAACTTTTCCAAAGTTCCCAAGGTAAAGATTTTTTGGTGAAACATACAAAAAAACTCGACTCTATTATAGAGCTTATGTATAAAACAGTACTCAGGCGAGCCTTTGGAAATTATATGCCCATGCGTAGTTCCATTCCAATAGCAATTGTCGCGCTTGGAAGTTATGGAAGAGAGCAACTGTGTGTGCACAGCGACATAGACTTGCTTATTGTCTATGAAGATACAGACGGGTATAACACCCAACTTATCATAGAAAAACTTTTTTATATGGCTCTTGATGCAGGACTCAAACTTGGACATAGAGTCCATAAAGTCAATGACCTTTTTAAAGCAAGCACTGAAGATATCACCATAAGAACGTCACTTATGGAATCGCGTTTTATTACAGGTTCAACTTTCACCTGGCATGCAACACTCAGAGAACTTAACCGCATTAGACTCTATGAACCAAAAGAGTTTATTTTGGCAAAAATAGAAGAAGCGCAACTCAGAAGAAAGAAAAATCCTCCTTCAATGCAGCCAAATATAAAAGAGAGTGTTGGCGGGCTTCGAGATACACAGCTTTTGTTTTGGTTAGCTCAGACGATTTACGGCATTACAAATCTCAGAGAAATGAGCGGCATTTTATTTAGTGATGAGGAGTACAAAGAGTACCGGGTTGCATTGGAACTTCTATTTCGTGTCAGAAGCGCTTTGCATCTCGTGACTAATAAACAAGAGGACAGACTTCTTTTAGAACACATACCCGAAGTCAGTCATATTCTTGGTTTTTCCGATCAGAGAAAAATGGTAAGTAAGGTTCTTCAAGCCCAATGGCGTATCAGTAACTTCAGCCAAATTTTTACAAAAAAAATGGTACGCGCTTATATAGTAGACGGTTCTCTTATTTCAAAACTTCGACATAACCGCTTAGAGAAAGGTTTTTATCTTTTAGAAGACAGACTTCTTGCTTCTTACAAACTAAAATTCAAACCAATTAATACGCTGCTTGAGATGCTCGTTAGGCTTAAAGATAAACCTTACCAGTTTGATGCAGGTTTTTTAAACCAGTTCACGTATGCAAAAATCTCAACTCCACTGAGTAAAAAAACATATTCTCTGCTTAAGGAACTTCTGAAAAAACGCCATATGCACTGCTTTTTAAAACTTTTTTATGATGCCGGAATTTTAGATAAACTTTTTCTGAATTTTAAAAAAGTGATGCATCTGCCTCAATTTGACGGCTATCATCATTTTCCCGTAGATATTCATTCAATCAATTGTGTAAAATATCTTGAAAATATAGAAAATGATTTCATTAAAAATCTTTATGAAGAACTCAGCGATGAGGAGAAACTTCTTTTAAAAATAGCGGTTCTCTTCCACGACACTGGAAAAGGAAGAAAACAAGACCATAGTGAAGTCGGTGCCAAACTCATCGTACCTTTAGCAAAACGTCTGGGGCTCAGTGAAGAGTCTGTCAATAGAACTGCTCTGCTCGTACGTCACCATATTCTTATGAGCAGTATTGCGTTTAAAGAAAATATTCATAATGAAAAAACACTCTATAAATTTATGTCCTATGTACAAAATACAAAAAATCTTAAACTTCTTTATATTTTAACTTACGCAGATATTAACGGCGTTGGCGGCGATACCTATAACTCTTTTAACTCAAAACTTCTCTTAGATTTATATAAAAGTGCTCTTGAAGTTTCCGAAAACGCCAACAGAATTACAGATGCAAGTAAAAGACTCAATATAGAGAAAAAACTTGTAAACAGTTCTGCCTTTAAAGAGCTGCCTCTTCTGCTGCAAAAAAAGATACTGAGAATTGAATCGAATCTTTTCTTTTTCTCTCATACAATAGAAGACATCATCTCCATTGCTCTTCAGGCAAAAGAGATTAAAGACTATAGTTTCAACATTAAACATAAAACCTTTTTAACTATAGAAATATTTAGAAAAATACCGCTTAACATCAGTTATCTTTTGGCAAGTCTCAGTCGTCTTGATGTAGGTTCTATGGAAATTTTGACCCTTTTTGATGATGTTAAATATTTTAGAATAGAGTTCATAAAAAATATTACCGAGGAAGAACTCGCTGATGTCGAGCAGATTATTGCCAACTCTTTTGATATGCAAAGAGAAGTGCAAAATCTTGATATTACAATCAAAAAAGAACAAGTCAGCATTGATTGTGAACACTCGCTAACACATGCAGAGATAAGTGTTCAAACAAGTAACCAAAGAGGACTTTTAGCATACATTATGAGCTGTTTTGAGAAGTTGCATATTAATATCGTGACTGCAAAAATTCACAGTACGAAACATAAGGTAAAAGATACCTTTTTAATGGAAAAACAAAACGATATATGTAATAATACAGACAAAATTTATGCACTACTCACAAAATAAAATAATAACAAAAGGCTGCATATGTGCGGAATAGTTGGCTATATAGGCAAAAAAAATACAAAAGAAATTTTACTTGAAGGCTTAAAAGAACTTGAATACCGCGGTTATGATTCTGCGGGTATCGCTGTTTTGCAAAATAACACTTTCGACAGCTATAAAGCGGTCGGCAAACTCGTCAATCTTGAAGAAAAAACAAAAGATTTTATTACAGAGAATTTTGCCGTGGGCATCGGCCACACACGCTGGGCAACACATGGTAAACCGACAGAGCTCAATGCACACCCGCATTTGGGTGAGAGTTCTTATGTTGTTCATAACGGTATTATTGAAAATTATGCAGTCCTTAAAAAAGAGCTTACTCACGAGGGTGTTGTCTTTTTAAGTCAAACAGATACGGAAGTCATTGTACACCTTTTTGAGAGAAACCTCAAATCAGCTAAAACTCCGCTGGAGGCATTTTCGCAAACTATCTCACAGCTTCATGGAGCATACGCAATTTTACTTGTGACTAAAAGCGAAGATGAGACTATATTCTTCGCAAAACAAGGCTCTCCTATGCTTGTTGGAATAGACAAAGAAAATGACAAATATTTTGCATCTTCAGACACTCCGCTGATTGGTCACTGTACTGAGGTAAACTATTTTGAAGACGGAGATTACGGATACGTTTCTCCAAAAGAAATTGTCATTTTCGACAAAAACGCAAACAAAAAAAATCCTCATTTTACAAAACTCTCTCAAAACAAACTCTCTGCCCAAAAAAACGGGTTTAGATTTTTTATGGAAAAAGAGATTTATGAACAAAGCGATGTTGTTACAGATACACTTTTAGGAAGACTTGGCGAAGAAGAAATTCTTTTTGATGAGCTCGATAGTTCTTTGTTTGATGGCATTAACGAAATAAAACTTTGTGCCTGCGGAACATCATACCACTCAGCTCTGAGCGCTACATATCTTTTTGAACGCTATGCAAAGATAAAGACTTCCGTAGAAGTCGCGAGCGAATTTAGATACCGTGAACCTATTATGAGTAAAGATACATTATTTGTGGTTATCTCTCAAAGCGGTGAGACTGCAGATACTCTTGAAACGCTCAAAATGGCAAAAGCTGCGGGACTCAAAACTTTAGTTATCTGTAATGTGGACAACTCCTCTATGGTACGCTTAGCTGACGCCTGCATACTTACCCGTGCAGGAGTTGAAAAAGGTGTCGCTTCAACAAAAGCATTCGCTACGCAAGTAATGGTTTTCTGGATGCTCAGTATGTATGTTGCAAAAATCAAAAATGCTCTTAGCTCACAAGAAATAGCAAAACAAATTTCTCTTATGCGCGAAGTTCCTCTGAGTTTAAAAGTAAGCGATGACTTACATGAACGTATTAAAAGATTATCTAAACGCTATCTCCACGGACATGGTTTCTTTTTTATAGGACGCGATGTTTTTTATCCTCTTGCACTTGAAGGCGCTCTAAAACTCAAAGAGATTTCCTATCTTCATGCTGAGGGCTATCCTTCCGGAGAGATGAAACATGGTCCAATCGCTCTGGCAGATCCTGAGCTTTTTACTATTGCCCTGCTTCCTCAACATTTATTATATGACAAGGTAAAAAGCAATGTCGAAGAGCTCAGTGCAAGAGACTCTACTATCTGTGCCATCAGTGCCTTGGAGTTCGACAAAGCGGACGATTTCATCCCTATCAATTCTTGCAGAGATTATATGTTGGAATTTTTTGAAATGATGGTAGTACTGCAACTTCTTTCTCTTGAGATATCAGTTAGACTCGGTAATGATGTTGATATGCCAAGAAATTTAGCCAAAAGTGTGACTGTAGAATAAGTTTTTCTAATTTCACATAGAATTAACTTTTACTTGGCTACTATAAGCCAAAATTTTTAATAAAAAATAGAGGGAATATGCAAACAAAAAATAAACTTTTACTCATAGTAGCTTTGATGCTCCTTGGGCTGGGCATTGCAACCATCATAAATGTCTCATTGAATTTCAGAGACTACAGCATTAACAGTGCTACCGAAAAAGCAAAAATGACAGCAAGCTTAGTTAAAGACGGTCTTACTGCACATATGGTAAACGGTATGATGGACAAACGTGATTACTTTTTAGGCCAAATATCTCAGAATGAAGGAGTACAGGCTCTCTGGATAGTAAGGTCAGAACATGTAACAAAACAGTTTGGCGGTGGTATCCCCAATGAATTGGTAAGAGATGCTATTGATAAAGAGGTTTTACGCACTGGAGAAACAGTGCAGACTATAACAGAGCATGCCGATAAGATCTTATTACGTGTTACTATTCCGTATATCGCTGAGATGGTCGCCAACAGACCAAACTGTATGAGTTGTCACGATGTCAAACATAATGACGTCCTTGGCGCAGTAAGCATGGAGTTTAACATAACAAACATGAGAAATAGCGGTATGTTCACTATCCTTAAAATCCTAGGCATTAATCTTCTATTTATAATTATTGCTCTGTATCTCATTAATTATTATGTAACTCCATATATGAAACTTTTTCAAAATCTTCAAAATGGTATCACAAAAGCATACAGCGGAGATTTTACTCATGAATTCACTACTACCGTATCTGGAGACGGAAAAGATATTGTTAACCAGATAAACACCCTCTTTAGAAAAATGCAAAGTACTTTTGGAGATATTAAATATAATTTGGGAACCTTTATTCCTCAAGGTTGCGTCTCCTCCTCAGACCCTTTGTATGAAGCAAAAATGATTATCGGAGAACTCTCTGATATTTACAAGTTCAAAAAAACTATAGAAATTGACGCTTCAAAAACAGTAGTGTACGGTAGAATTACAGACATTCTAAGAACAAAATACAATATTGCGCATTTTGCCCTTTATGAGGTAAACAATGTTACCGGATTTAGAAAACTTATCTATATATCGCACGATGAGAGTATCTGTTTTGATAGTGTTAATGATGACTCAAATCTATGCCGAGCACACAGAACAAAAACAGACGTCATTTCTACGGAGTTCATTGACCTTTTTAAAACATGTAATGCGCAGGACCTTAAATATATTTGTCTTCCATTTACAGTAAATACTGACAACTCTTTAATTATTTCTATTACAGCTAAAGATGAAAAAGACATCAATAAAATAAATTCTCAAATTCCTAGCATCAAAAATTATCTTGAAGCTGCTAAGCCGGTTATTGAAAGCAGAATACTCATGGATAAACTTCGTGAGACTTCTTTGAAAGACGGAATGACAGGACTCTACAACAGAAGATTTTTAGAAGAGTTCATTGACCAGTTTATGAACCAGGCAAAACGTTCTAGCGAGATGTATAGTGTTTTAATGCTCGATGTTGATTACTTTAAAAAAGTAAACGACACCTACGGCCATGATGTCGGAGATAGAGTTATTGTCGAAATCGGAAAAGTACTCCAAGAGTCTATCCGTGAGTCTGATTTGGCTATACGTTATGGAGGAGAAGAGTTTGTTGTTTTACTTTACAATGCAAGCGAGGAGGGAACTTTCAATGTCGCTCAGAAAATTCATTCTGCCTTTGCAAATATCATCTTTGAGGTAGGCAACGGAGAGACGATGCAAAAAACAATGAGTATCGGTATTTCTAAATTTCCAACCGACGCAGATACCATCTGGAAATGTATTAAGTTTGCAGATACGGCTCTTTATGTAGCAAAAACGACAGGCAGAAATAAAATCGTTACTTATAGCGCTGAAATGTCAGATAACAGCAACCTCAGATAAATCTCCAAGGCAAACGCAGGGTTGCGTTTGCTCACTCGAAGCAATTCATTAAAAAATTAAAAGTGTTTCAATAAGAAGAAATTCAAATAAAAGAAGCGAAGAAAAAGAAGAAGCTTGATGCGGGAGTCACTTAGTGACAACCACATCCTGTACCACAACTCTCATCACTTTTTGGTGCTGGAGCAGCTTGTGGTTTTGGAGTTGAACATGCACTTACACCTGGAGGTGTTGTTGGCTGAACAGCTTGGTTATCAACCCCGCCGTTTGCATTAATCTCTTCAATCAATGCCCAAATTGACGCCGCAGCTGCATGGTAGCGTTTAGCAGATTCAGAAGTAGGATTCACAAAAGTAATCGGTTTTCCTTCATCTCCACCAGTTCTAATGCTTGGCTCAATTGGAATTTCTGCAATAATTTTTGTATCGAACTCGTCTGCCATCGGCTGAGTAGTTCCTTTACCAAAAATGTCATACTCAACTCCGGTATCCGGAGCAATAAATCCGCTCATATTTTCAATAATACCCGCAATTGGAATGTGCAGTTTTCTAAACATATCAAGTGAACGTCTTGAATCATCAAGAGAAACACCCTGAGGAGTAGTTACAGTAAGGCCTGCAGTTACAGGAACACTTTGAGCAAGAGTAAGCTGAGCGTCACCTGTTCCCGGAGGCATATCGATAACCAAAACATCAAGCTCAGACCATAAGATGTCTCTTAAAAATTGCTCGATTGCTTTCATAATCATAGCTCCACGCCAGATTAACGATTGACCCGGTTCCATTAATGAACCCATTGACATAACTTCAATTCCGTATGCTTTGATTGGAAGAACTTTGTTGCCGTTTACTTCAGGCTTAATATCAGCAATACCCATCATACGAGGAATATTTGGACCATAAATGTCAGCGTCCAAAAGACCTACTTTTTTGCCTTGAGCAGCAAGGGCTATCGCTATATTTACTGATGTAGTTGATTTACCAACCCCACCTTTGCCCGAACTTACCATTAAGAAGTTTTTCACTTGCGGAGCAATGTTTTTGCCCTTTGATGAACTCTCTTTTGGCATTTTTGGAGCGTTTATTTGGCAAGATACATTTACCGCACCTACAGCTTTAAGCTCTGCAGTTGCATCATCTTTAATTTGTTGTGCAACTTCGGGAGCACTCGATGTGATCTCAACTGTAAAACTTACATCATTTCCATTGATTACTATATTGTTGACAAATCCAAAAGTTACGATATCTTTTGTAAAACCTGGATACATAACTTGTTTCAGTGCTGATTTTACGATTTCTTCAGTCATTAAATTATTCCTTCTCATTTATTTTATTTAATATTTTGAACTATAGCAGATTTAAATAAGACAAATTTTGTCTTATTTAATAAATCTTATTTTTAAAGTTATTTTTAGATTGCTTCTTTAAGTTTTTCTTGTCTTATTTCTTCGGCTATTCTTGCATCTTCAGCAATCTGAGCAATCATTTCAGGATTATCCATAATCTCTTGCGTTATTTTGTATGAACAGAATTTCGGTCCGCACATAGAACAAAATTCTGCCTCTTTAAATACATCCTGAGGTAGTGTTTCATCATGATACTCACGCGCTCTCTCGCCATCAAGTGCCAGTTCAAACTGTTTTTCCCAGTCAAAAGCATATCTAGCATCACTCATAGCATCATCAATATCTCTCGCACCTTTACGTCCACGTGCAATATCTGCCGCATGGGCCGCAATTTTGTAAGCAATGATACCTTCACGCACATCATCTGCGTTTGGAAGGCCTAAGTGCTCTTTTGGTGTAACATAACAAAGCATACTTGCTCCATGCCATCCGCCGACTGCAGCACCTATTGCTGAAGAAATATGGTCATATCCAGCTGCAATATCCGTAACAAGCGGCCCTAAAATGTAAAAAGGAGCCTCATGACAAAGTTCACGCTGAATTTTCATATTTCGTTCAATCTGATTAATTGGCACGTGTCCCGGACCTTCAATCATTACCTGAACATTTTTTTCCCAAGCTCGGAGCGTAAGCTCGCCTAAGATTTTTAACTCTCCAAGCTGTGCATCATCTGAAGCATCTGCCAGACATCCAGGACGAAGAGAATCGCCAAGAGAAAGAGATACATCATATTTTGCACAAATATCTAAAATCTCATCAAACGCAGTAAAGAAAGGATTTTCTCTATGATAATGCATCATCCATGCAGCCATTAATGAACCGCCGCGAGAAACAATACCCATCTTGCGTTTTGCAACTTTTGGCATTGTCTCAAGTAGGAAACCGGCGTGAATCGTAAAGTAAGAAACCCCTTGTTTTGCCTGACGCTCAAGAACTTCAAGCATAACTTCTATGCTTAAATCTTCTATCTTGTTTCCAACATCGTGAAGAATCTGATAAATTGGCACCGTTCCAATAGGAATACGAGAAGCACCAATTACCGCCTTACGAATCTCATCCAAATCGCCGCCAGTTGAAAGATCCATTGCAGTGTCAGCTTTATAGTGCTGAGACACTTGCATTTTTTCAACTTCACCCTGAACATCTGAAGCTATTGCAGAAGAACCGATATTTGCGTTTATTTTACATTTTGCAGCTATTCCTATTGCCATTGGCTCTAAAGATTCGTGATTTATATTTGCAGGTATAATCATTCTTCCGCGTGCTATCTCACTTCTTACAAGCTCAGGAGATAACTCTTCAATTTTTGCAACATACTCCATCTCTTGCGTAATTATGCCCTGTTTTGCATAGTACATCTGTGTTCTAACGGGATCGTTTTCACGTTCTTTTACCCATGAAGATCTCATAGTTTTCTCCTAAAATAATATATTCTTACTCTTTTTGTATATGATGGAAATATAGTCAAATAAAGTTAAAGTAGCATTAAGCCAAGTAACTGACTTTATATTTTATATACTGCCGATAAACACTAAAATGAGCAAAACCATTTTTAGTTCTAAAGGCATAAATATCCCCTCTCAACCCCTAAAGCTTTTCACATCAGAGTAAAAGATTAATAAAACAGTAAACTCTTAAATACAAGTCTCACTTACATTGCGTTTTCAAGATAAAAACAGGTTTTTTATGTATAATTTCGTAACACATTTTTAGGCAGGAGTATCATTGTCTGACATTACACTCGTTTTACTTGCAGCAGGTACTTCTAGCCGTTTTGGGCTAAAAGTAAAAAAGCAATGGCTGAGAATTGAGCAAAAACCTTTGTGGCAATTTGTAGCACAGAAGCTTGAAAATACCAATCTCTTTAAAAAAATTATTATCACCTCCGCTTTAGATGATTTGGCGTTTATGCAACAGTATGCAAACTACACCTTTGTTGCAGGCGCAGAGACAAGACAAGGTTCTCTGAAAAATGCTATGAAAGAGGTCGATACTAAATATGTATTAGTGAGTGATATAGCAAGAGCCTGCATCAGTGAAACGTTTCTCCACTCAATTATTTCCAAAAAAAAATCCGCAGACTGTATCGTTCCTTATCTCAAGGCTTCAGACACAATTGTATACCACAATGAGACCATCGATAGAAATCAAGTCAAACTCATTCAAACACCGCAACTCTCGCGCACTTCTATTTTAAAAAAAGCTCTTGAATCTGACCTGGAATACACCGATGAAAGCAGTGCAATAGTAGCTGCCGGAGGTTCAAGAGAATTTATTGAAGGAGATGAAGCAGCTCATAAAATCACTTATATTCATGATTTAAAAAAGATACCGTGCCTGAGCGCTCCTTCAGCTGATATACTCAGCGGCAACGGCTTTGATGTTCATGCTTTTGATGACAAAGGTGAAATGTTTCTTGGCGGCGTAAAAATAGAATCTGACTATGGGTTTAAAGCGCATAGCGATGGGGATGTAGCTATTCATGCTCTTATAGATGCTCTTTTAGGTGCTGCCGGTATGGGAGATATAGGTATGATGTTTCCGGATAATGACAAGGCCTATAAAGGTATTGATTCAAAAATACTACTCAAGAGAGTTGTAGAAAAAATTTATAATTTCGGCTTTATGATTGTTAATGTTGATTTGACTATAGCCGCAGAAAAACCAAGACTTGGAGTTTATAAACTAGAGATAAGACACGTTTTAGCCCAAATCCTGGAGATAGATGCTTCAAGAGTAAACATAAAGGCCACAACTACCGAAAAGCTTGGATTTATAGGTAGAGGTGAAGGAGTTGGCGTCATAGCCAACGCTAATTTAAAATATTTTGATTGGACAAAATAAAGGGGTATGATGAAAATATTAATTATAGAAAATGAAGTTTATTTAGCACAAAGCATAGCTACAAAACTTGGAGAGCTTGGTCACGCATGTGAAATGTGTACATCTACAAAAGATGCTATAAAAGGTACAAACTATGATGTGGTCTTACTCTCGACAAATATAAACGGGCAAGACTTCACTCCGATTATCGATACTTTTAAAAAGTCTATTGTTATTCTTATGGTCTCTTACATTAGTAACGATACTGTTTCAAAGCCACTCAGTGCCGGCGCAAAGGATTACATACTCAAACCTTTTATGATAGAAGAACTCATTAGAAAAATAGATCATTATCAGGATTATGAAAAACTCAAAAGAAGAAACGCAGCCTATGAAAAGTATCTCAATCACTCCTTTTCAAGTGTTCCAAACGAACATGCGAGTGAGCATATGGAACTTCCTCTTTTTATTTCAACCAGCTTCCAAAAATATGCAGATGCTTTTGCTTTTAACTATGCGCAGAAAAAAAACAAGCCTATACATTTTGTAAGCCTCAGTGATCCTAAGGCGATGAGTGAAATAGATTCACTCCCTCAAAACACTATTATTTACATTATCGACTATCAAGTTCTCAAAAAGAGTGATAAAAAGTCATTTTGTGATTTAATTTCTAACAAAAAAGTTATTGTTACAAGCAGTGATAAAATTGACGATGTAGAGTACCAAGTTTTAGAGATGAAAAGTGAAAATAATGTTTTTGACAAAGGGGATATCCTTCCTATAGAAGATTATGTACGCTATATTGTCCTTAATTACCAAAGTAAATATCCGGACACGGAACTTTCAAAAAAACTTGGAATCTCAAGAAAAAGTTTATGGGAAAAAAGAAAGAAGTATGACATCATCAAGAAAAAATAAAACTCTTTACATAGACAAAGAAGCGGCCTCTGTTTTAGAGCTTGTCAAAAATGGTCTTTTGTACCCCGTAACGAAACTCATGGGACAAGCAGAATCTAAAGTGGTGCTTGAGACCTCTTTAGTCGATGGCAAATCTTTTCCCTTTCCATTTATTTTAGCTCCCTCGGGAAAAATGAATCATGCTGTCTTAAAATCCCTTGTTCCCGGTGAAGAGATAGAAATTCTCTGTAACAATGAACCCTTTGCTTCTTTAATTGTAGACGAAGTCTTTGAAATTGACCCTGCTGAGCGAACAAAACACATCTATGGAACAGCAGATTTAGGTCATCCCGGTGTTATGAATACGATAAAAAGACTTGGCAAAATCGCTATTTGCGGTGAATATACACTCTATAATCCAGAAGAAAATAAAAATATTAAGGCTATTCAAGAGGCAAAAGAACTCATTGGCGCTAAACATACAAGTTCCCTTTTTATGGCTGCCAACCCTCTACATAGAGCACATGAGCGTCTCATTCGTGAAACACTGGATGCAACTGACCTGCTTGTTATCTTTTTACTCAAACCATATAACAGCGAAAATCTCAGTTATGAAATACGAAAAGAAGCCTTGGAATTTTTCATAAACAACTATCTTCCAAAAAGTCGTGTCGTTATTGTGCCTCTTGAAAACAGTTATATTTTTGCCGGCTACAATGAAATCATTATTGATGCCATTGTTGCAAGCAACTATGGCTGTGACAGAATGAGCGTTGGAAGAAATCACGCCGGACTTGGAATGTTTTATGACTGTAACTCCAATAAATCTATTATTGACAAGGTTGTGGGCATTGACATGGAGATTAAAATATCCAGCGAATACGTTTACTGTGACAAATGCAGAACTTTAGTTTCAAAATCTAGCTGTCCACACGGGCAACACCATCAAATCTCTTATCATGCAGATTCAATTTTAGAACTTTTAGAACTTGGGATTCTACCTCCTGCCGTTTTAATCAGAAAAGAAATCTCTGCGTTTATTCTCTCGAAGCTCATTCCAAACAGATTTAAGAATCTAGAAAAGCTTTACTATGATTTACTTCCTGCCGGAGGACTTTTAGAAGAGCATACAGAAAAAGATTTTTACCTGGATTTTATGAAACTTTACCAAACAACATCCCTTACATAGACCAAGGAACCTCAAATGAACAAATTTTTTTTAACGCTAGGCTACAGCGGCTTAGCGCCCAAAGCACCGGGGACAGTAGGAACTTTGGTTTCTTTGCCCCTTGGTATGCTTATACTTATCTATTTTGATGCTTATACACTTTTTTTAGCTACGTCTCTTATCAGTATCATCGCTATCAAGCAAATAAATAAATATGAAGAGCAAATGGGCTCTCATGATGATAAAAGTATTGTTATCGATGAATTAGCCGGCATGTGGTTTGCCCTGAGTGTTGCACCTGCTATGAGTGTTGGTTTATCCGATGTTACAGTACTTGAAAATGGCTTTCTCATCCAATCACTTTTATCTTTTGTACTCTTTAGATATTTTGACATCGTAAAACCTTCGATTATCGGTAGAATTGACAGAGAAGCAAAAGGCGGAGTCGGTGTAATGGGTGATGATATCATCGCAGGTTTTGCCGCAGGAATCACAAGTGCGGCGCTTTGGCAAGGCTGGCTTTACATCCAGACACTATGAAACATTTAAGTGAACTAGTCCATTTAAATGCAGGGACAAATTTGTCCCTCAAACCCCCTAAAGCTAGCTAAATCTTTCGGATTTGGGAGAAATGGTTGCGTTCTTATCTTCTATTTGAAAAGAATTTCTAAGGTCGCTGACTTATCTCATATCATCAAGGGGTCGCTTGTCGGCTCTATCTCTTCAAAATCTTCTATAATTGTTTGAAACATCTTCATAGTTTTCTTTGCTTTGCCAATATGTGCGTCAAAAATACCTTTGGACGAAGGAAATGCTTCCCCAAGTTCTGCGTAAATTAAAATACGTCCATTGATGTGCTTGTTAATCTCGCCGAATGCTCTCTCTAAATACTCTTTTTTTGTCGTATGTCTAAAAAGAGAACGTACCATTTTTATGCGCTCTTTAATCGGCAGAGACTCATCAATAGCTTCGGCAATTCTTTTGATGTCCAAACGCGAAAGATACACGCCGCTATGTGCAGGTGCTAAAAGTTTTGTTGTAAGAGCATCTACGAACTGAGGTGCAGATTCATCTTCTTCCTCATTGCTCTGAGCATTCGCACCGGCTTCTGGTTCCAAAGAACATTTATCTCGGACAAATTTATCAAATTCTAAACGTAAATCACTAATATCTTCTCTATTCATTTTATTCCCTTATTTATTTTTTAATTGCTCTATACCCTGCTTCGCAGAGTCTGTCTATGAACTTATCGTAGCTTGTATAGCTTACGTTTAGTTCATTTGCTCTTTGCTTTAGAGCAGAAAACTGTTTCTCGTTTTTCATGTCAAAATTATGTTTTGGCAGTTTTTCTATCATTTCTAAACTGTTCATGTCTGAAAAATCCAAAACTGCGTCATAAGCGGACAAATCTACATTCATGCCTTTAGCCAGCCTGTTTAAATCGGCATCTCTTACTTCAACGTCCTCGGTAAACGCCATCAGATCTTCAAGATTATCATGAAAATAACTCACGTTAAATCCGCATGCCAAAAATGAAAATGCTTTTGCATAAGGATTTATTCCGATGATGGCTATTTTTGAAGCAAACAAATCTTTGAGTTGTTCACTCAGCGCGCGAACACTAAACAGATCACCTCTTAGTTTTTTCTCTTCTTTATAGATAATGTCGCACATACCGCTGCGTTTAACAAGCTGTGACGCCTCATCTAATATTTCTACAACACTCTGTGTATATTCGCTCGAAATAACCGCACCTGAGAGATGTGACTCTCTCATATTTGAAACTGTAAAATAGAGATCATCCTCACGTATATTCATGGGAATCATCATCGCATCATCTGCATTTTCTTTAAATATTTTATTTATCACGGCAGAAAATCTGCTTGAGCCTGCCGATTCTCCTATATACCCATACAATTTTGTGCTGCGGGATATTTGATTTGCATTGTTCATCATTTTACATATCCTCCGTTATGCCCCAAAGTTCACGGGCCTCTTCTTCTTCACATTTACATCTGTAGCAAAGCCGCTCACCTGTATTTGTACTAAAAATAACATTACACTCATCACATCTTCTTACTTTAAAAGAGATGAGATTTACAACGCTCGGTTCAAAAAACTCTTTGACATTGTAAGAACCCGAAAGTGTGATTGCGTTTGGCTCACACACATCATGACAGATATGACACTTAATGCATAAAAAAGGATCAAAATCTATCTTGGAGTTTTTAATGTCTGAGGTCAGTGCGCCTGTCGGACAAACGCGGTAGCACATCTGGCACGCCGTACACGCTGCTTCATTCATAATCTTCTGTGAAGTAAAACTTACTTCGGAAGCATCCACAATGTGAAACTGCGACGGCGTTTGAACTCTCTTTATAGCCGTAAAAAAAATCTTTCTCTTTTGCGGTATGCGTTTTTGCTTGAGCAGTGCAATATCAGCTTTTTGCAAAGTATGCTCAATAAGTTCATCACTCGCTTTTTTCACTTCATCTTCAAAACTTTTTTTTACTTTGGCAACACTTTTAAGATTGAGCGCACCCAAAAAGTCACGTCTGTCACTCTTGTTTGAAACATCTTCCACATAACGAACATTCTCAAGCTTAATGACAGAGTCATTTTCCATTGCTTCAAGCAGGTACGAAGCCTCTTCACAGTTTTGCAGTATCTGCTTATGGCAGGTATGTGCTATTTCACAGCCATCGCAATAACCCATATCAAGAATAAGCTCTTTTTTAAGAACCGCTATAGAGATAAGATGCTCAACGCTCAGTGCCGAAATACATGGAATATTTTTACGGCAAGAGATAAGATTTTCTTTTTCATTCTCTACAAAATCGAAGAAAAAGTCTGTTGCGTTAAAGTTTTCCAAACCAAGAGCCTCAGTAGGACAAACACCGTGACATGCTCCGCAGCTCACACATGCGGAAAAATTTATTGCAGGAAGCGGATGTGTTCCTACAACAATTGCTGCAGTCGGACATACCGCTTCACATTTATTGCATTCACTCTCAACACTCAAAGAGCGGACGCATTTGCTAGCTTCTAAGTGGATAAGAGACATTAAACTAAAAGCTCTTTTACTAAATATTCGTTATCACTTAAGATAAACTCCAAAGCCATATCTGCAACGTCATAATACAAAGGCGTTCTTGCCTCATACTTCATATTAATAAGATACATCGGAGCCCAGTTTAAAAGATGTTTATTTAAAAACTCTTTTTGAATCCCTTGTAACTCTTTGACTGCGTTTACATCACCTTCTTGTAGCGCTTTGAGTTCAGCCTGAGCAAGATGGTGCATAAATTCATATTCAACGCCAATATGGTCTGCCGAAATTGTACGGGAAATTTCATAATCGACCATGAAATCATACGCGCTGTACATATCTGTCACCGGGTTGGCTCCGCCCGTTTCAATCTTCTGATCTTCACGCGTGTAAAAAGTCTCATAAGGAATAAGATGCAAAAGAGAAAGATTTACAAAATCCGGATTTATATGTTCTTCGAGTAAAACTACATCAGAAGTTTCCTTCATTGCGTTCCACTCTTTAAATGTAGGAAAAAACTCCATAATATTCTCATCATTTTTGATGATTTGCAGGGTTTTCAGATCGAGTTCTTGGAGAAGTATTCTAGATAAAAGAGCATAAATGTTCGCTCTTGCTTGTGTTTGCTGCATAAGGTAAGTTCTTTGTATTGATTTATTTGTGATGATTTTATCAAAAAAGTCTGAAACTACGATTAGTGTGCAGTATTCAGAATATTTTTTAATCTGCGAGGCCTAAGAAGTAGCACCCGTTTTGGCTTTGTCTTCTTGATAAATCGACATGGCAGGAAGGGCAAATTCAAGTGAATTTTCTTCTAAAATACGCATAATTTGATGCATAACATCTTCTTTGACATTTAACCACTCAGTCCAGTTCGTTGACTTTGTAAAACAGTAAACCAAGATGCTTATATTTGAAGATGTAAACTCATCCATATAAACAAGAAGATCTTTCTTAACACCTTGCAAATCATCCATGGACACAAGTTTCATTCCCTTGCCTATATCACAGGCATATTCTGTCTCCTGAGTTGTTATTCCCGGGTGGGCGTGCAGCATCGTTCGTATTTGATTCACAGCGTTTTTTATGTCTTGGGACTTGGCACTGTACTTAATGCCAATATTCATTTTTATTCTTCTTCCAAGCATTCTCTTAGTCCAGTTTTTCACATCCTGATTTGCAAGAATGGCGTTTGGTATAGCCACGAGAGCGTTGTCAAAAGTTCTGATAGTCGTAACCCGCAAACCAATCTCCACAACAACGCCTTCTTGATTCCCAACGACAATCCAGTCACCTTGGGAAAAAACGTCACTGAGCAATATAGAAAGTGTTCCAAAAAAGTTTGCCAGGGAATCTTTCGCGGCAAGGGCTACAGCCAAACCGCCGATTCCAAGACCTGAGAGAATTGCAGTAAGATTCACTCCTGCAAAATGAAGCAGAATCAGCAGACCGATAATTAAGATAAGAAAATTGAGTATTTTAATACTTACATTAATCACCTCATTTTTAATCTTTTTGTTCTCGCTTGCTATCTCCTCGATTTTTATGCTTGCTACAACATTTGCAATTTTGTATGCAATGTAAGTTATGAAAATTCCATAAGTAACATTAAAAATTTTTGATACATCTTCATGGGTCATAAAATCGCTGTAAACATACATTATCATATTCATATTTATCACTATTATCAAAACATCAATGGGCTTTTGAATTTTGTTGATTACAGAAGTACAG
>VMSZ01000068.1 GCA_013791885.1 Sulfurimonas sp.
TCTCTCTTCATGAATCTGTTGCGCCCTTCCTCTTTTGTTACCTTTTGATTATATACTTCGCAAAATTTAATACAAAGATTTCTTTATGCAAAATATAGTAAAAACATTTAGACACATAAACACACTGGAGGGCTATTCTTACATCATTTTACTTTTCATTGCTATGCCGTTGAAATACCTCTTAGGCTTTGCGATTGCAGTAAAAATTGTTGGTATGCTTCACGGTATTTTGTTTATTGCATTACTCATACTGTTAGTTTTGGCAAGTGAAAAAGCAAAATGGGGCTTTAAGAAAAATGTGATTTTTTTCATAGCTTCACTGGTTCCATTTGCGACATTTGCTACAAGCAAGCAAATTAAAAATTATGAATAAACAAGACCCATTAAAGTTATAAAAGAAATTTTTTGATAAAATCTCATACTTTTTACATTAGGAATATATTATGATAGCAGGAATACATGAGCAGGATTTGATTGCGTATATGATTTTTGGGCTCATCTTAAACTTCGCATTTTCTATAATGTTTGGCCTTTATCTGAGTAAAAACATTGGTATGCAGGAGATGATAAGCTCAAAAGGCGACAAAGAGCAAAATATACTTATCAGCCTTAGCCTTCTCGTACCTTATGCAAAGATGTTAATCACGCTTTACCGGGTTGGTATTTTACAAATATTTTTTTTGAACAAGGGTTATTCTCACAAAGAGTTTTGGATTTACATGACCCACAAACACAACTAAAGAGAGTTTTTCAACTCTTTTAGTAATCTTCTCTCCACTACAAACGAAACTAAGAACATTATCAAGTAACTCGAAACCAGAGCAATTATGACAGAGATAACACTCTGTGAATAGAAATTATAGATAATATAAAAGACTGCAAGTAAAGAGATAATTCCCAACAAACGGATAAGAAGAGCTCTCATAAAGGCCCCGCTTGCTTTGATAAACGCAACCTGATATGAATTTATAATTAAAAAGATAAAGAAAAATGAGAGGTGTTTTATCATAAGGGAGGCATTTGCATACTCAGGCGGGAAAAGATATTCTAAAATCTGCGCTGAGAAAAGCAGCGATACAACCACGAAGACACTACTCACCACAAACGCATATCTAAGTATCCATCTTTTTAATTCTAAAACTTCTTCTATTTTTTTATCGCTGATGAGTTTTGAGAGCTCAGGCAGAACAAACCTGAAAATTGGAAAAACAAAGAGCATGACCATGTATGAAAATATAGGTTTTGTCACAACTTGAAAATCACCTAGTTCATCGATACTAAAGTAATGCATCATCAAGAAAACCACCATATATAAAAGGACAATACCAGAACCAAATTCGATGGTTGAAATGACAGAGTTTTTTATAAACTTTATTGCCTGTTCATCAAAGACAGGCTGTTGAAAAGAAACAGTGGGAAAATCTCGTTTTTTTGCGTAAAAAATATAGAAACTTACCATAAAGGAGCTCATAATTGTTGCAATAAAAAGAGGTCGAACACCATTTAAATCAAAAACATAATATGCCAAAGCAAACCAAAAAAGTATTAACAAAGGCTCTAGCACTGTTATAACATTCATAAGAGTATAAAGTCTATACATGGCTATGATATTTGAAAAATAAAGAACACCGCTAATGCTCAAAACTGTTGCAACAAGGTACCAGTAGTGTATATCTACTCCCATTTTGTGTTTTAAAAATGGTATAACAAAAGCCCATGAAATTAAAACACTCAAGAGTAAAAAGCCTCTAAAAATATTGATTATCATTGTCGCATTTTTGAGTTGAGAAAACGCAACGACCATAGAAGATCTAAACCCGACTAAAACTAAAAGAGTAAGCGTAAAGATATCAATAGCAGTAAAATAGAGAGTTAAAGTCGCTTTGTTAATGAGATGTGAAGCAAGAATTTTAAATGAAAAATTCAATCCTATTCCAATCAATGTAACGGCTATACCGCTGTAGAACGCTTTTTTCAATGCTACTCCCTATAAGATTCAATCACACAATTTTTTAAAATTGCAAGCATCAACTCTTCCGCACGAAGGATATTTATAAACGACAATAAAAAAATAAATAAGAACTTGTTCATATATGATTTTAACATGTTATAATTAACCCCATAAAATGAAGGGTAGAATATGCAGGATTTTAAATTGAAAATAGTTTTGAGCATCTTAAGTGCTATAGTGTTTTCATTTATATTTATTTTGCTTGCGTTTGTTCTGCCTTTAGACAAAGACACTGCATTTTCTTCGAAACCTAAAAATAAACTTGAAGCTGTTTCGCAATCTTTAAAATGAAATTATAATGTTTTTTTGATGTTAATTGTTGTGACGGTGTTGTAAGCGCATATAGGTTTTAGCTTAATAGCACAGGCTTGAAGTGCTTGTATACATATTTCTAGATATTCCAAATCATCTTTTTTCATTAACTCAAACAAGAGCTTTTCTGCATCTTTTATGCGTAAATTTCTTGCTACGCCAAGATTTTTATGTGCTAATTCTCTAAGTGGTAAATAATTGAGAACTGCATGTTCTTTTCTTGCAATTTTTAAGGCCAAAAGCAAATCCGCAAATATATAAACAGATTTTAAAATCTGAGCAACGTAATCTTCAACCAAATGATGAACCAACTCATCATCTAGTCCTAACTCTTCAACAGCCTCATCCGAAGAATAAACATATCCGTTTATCTCAAGCATTTTGAGTTCTTTAAGTAAGAGTTCTTTACACACTTCATCCGCACTGAGTAAGAATGACTTAATTTGCTCTTCTTTTGATTTGTTCATTTAGCTCTCATGTTTTTATTCGTTTTCGCAAGATAGCATAGTTATTCGTAAAATATATACAATAAAGCGTAAATTCTATTTTATTTTAATGAGTGCTACAAATGCACTCATTTAAAAAACTTATAAAGCTTTTGTCATAATTCTGTTAAGTCTGGCAATGAAATCAGGAGTATCGTTCAACTCTTGTCCGTCAAAAAGTTTTGCCTGGTCAAGTAAAACATGAGCTGCATCATTAATAAGATTTACATCTGAAGAATCTTTTAACTTCATTAAAAGTTCATGTTTAGGATTGATAAGTAAAATTGGAGCCGGAGCCGGAACATCGCCGCCCTGACCCATCTGTTTCATCATCTGCGCCATCATATATGAGGGATCTTCTTTGTCGATTTTTATAGCTACCGCAGAGTCTGTCAAATCTGAAGTCGTCTCAACGGCTTTTACGCTCTCACCAAGAGCATCTTTAAACTGTTTTGCCAAACCTTCGTAAGTTTTTGCAACTTCCTCTTCAGCTTTTTTCTCTTCTTCGCTCTCTTCAAATTTCGCATCGGCAACAGGAATGAGCTTATATTCTTTGTACTCATTCACCATTGGGAAAATAATGGTATCTATCTCTTCGTTAAGCACTAAAACATCCAGACCGCGAGATTTAAATCTCTCTAATGCAGGAGAATTTTTGAGCATAGACAAAGATGTTTTACCTGTAATATAGTAAATCTCTTTTTTTGCTTCATCTACATTTTTTACAAACTCTTCAATAGTAGTTTTTTCACTTGCGTTTAGCGTGTTAAATTGTAAAAGTTCTAAAATTCTTTCACGGTTAGCGAAGTCATTGTAGAGACCTTCTTTTAAAACATTGCCAAATTCAGCATAAAATTTATCATATTTTTCTTTATCATTTTTAGCTAGTTTAGCAAGCTCTGAGAGTACTTTTTTCACAGAAGCATTTTTGATTTTCGCCATGACTGCGTTTGACTGTAAAATCTCACGAGAAACATTCAACGGCAAATCTTTAGAGTCAATCACACCACGCAAGAAACGCAAGTATGTCGGCATAAGCTCTTTTTCATCATCTGTAATGAAAACACGGTTAATGTAGAGTTTAATGCCCGGTTGGTAATCCATTCTATACATATCCATAGGCGCTTTGCTTGGGATGTAAAAAAGAGTTGTATACTCTATTGCACCCTCAGCTTTGTTGTGCATCCAAGTAAGTGGTTCTTCAGAAGAGTGCGCAATTGAGCTGTAAAAATCTTTGTACTCTTCATCTTTGATTTCATTTTTTGAAATACTCCAAAGAGCATTCGCACGGTTAATTTGAACATTTTCTATATCCGTTCTGCTTGGTTCAAGCTCTTTGCCATCCTCATCTTTTTTGGCAGGAACAAATTTTTCTTTATCCATAAAAATTGCGAATGGAATGTGATTAGAATATTTTTTAATAATGCTCTCAATTCTATGACTCTCTAAAAATTCATCTTCATCATCATTTAAATGCATTACTATTGTCGTACCGTGACCATCTTGTGTTGTCGGCTCAAGTTCAAACTCACCATCACCTGTACTAGTCCACAAGAATGCCTGATCTTCACCGGCTTTTTTTGTTGTTACTTCAACTTTATGTGCAACCATAAAACAAGCGTAAAAACCGACACCGAATTGTCCAATAAGATTTGAGTCTTTTTTCTGATCACCCGTAAGATTTTGTAAAAACGCTTTTGTACCGCTTTTTGCGATAGTCCCCAAATTGTTCATCAAATCTTCTTCGTTCATACCAATACCGGTATCTCTGATAGTTAAAGTTTTTGCCTCTTTATTCGCAACGATATCAATACGAGGTGCAAACGCAACATTCTTGTATTTTTCATCTGTTAAAACAAGCATATTTAACTTATCAAGTGCATCTGAAGCGTTTGATACCAACTCGCGTAAAAAAATCTCTTTGTTTGAATAGAGTGAGTGAATCATAAGATGTAGAATTTGATTTGCTTCTGTCTGAAATTGATGTTTTGCCATATTTTAATTCCTTGTTGTAAAAATTTTTATGATTTTAACAAAAAAAGGTTAATGAATACAATACACATCAAGTTACTTTAGTCTTATTGACTAAAGTAACTTGAGTAATATACAGATTAAATATAAGTTTGCAGCTCTTTTACTGTTGTCTCATTCTCAACAATAATATTTTCTAGGCCCATCTCAAACAATGAATTTCTCTCTTTTTTTGAGTGGACTTTGACTATGATTTTGTCACCAGAAATCATGGTCATTATATTTTCACACACTAAATGAAGTTTTTTTGGATTATCTATAGCAACAATCACCTTCTTCGCTCTTTTCATATAAGAATTTTTGAGTATCTCTCTATTAGAGGCACTTCCAAAAATAACCGGTTCATTATTTTTTTGTGCAAGATGGAACTGGTCTATGTTATTTTCTACAATAATGTAAACCTCACCATCATCCTTAAGTTTTGCAACAACGCTTTGTCCAAATTCTCCATAACCTAAAACAACCAGATGCTCTTTATATGGACAACTTTTTAGACTTACTTCCAAATCTGCAAACTCATCTTTTATAAAATGATCCGATATTCTGCTGAGATTTTTTAAGATAAAAGGCGTGAGCACCATAGAAATGACAATAGTAACAATCATAACTTGTCCATAAGGTGCCTCTATAATTGAATTCACTCGGGCCAATTCTAATATTGCAAGCGCAAATTCACCTATTTGGATAAGTGAAAACGCAGTTTTTAAAGTTGTTCTTTTGTTATTTGCTTTGCTCATGCGTATAAGAAAATAAATGATGATAAATTTGATAAACATAATGGAGACTAAAAGTAATGCCACGTAATGTATATACTCAAATATCACATCAAAGTTTATTTGCATACCGACGGTAATAAAAAATATCCCTAAAAGTATGTCTCTAAAGGGAATAAGGTCGGCCTCTGCCTGATGTTTATATTTCGTTTCTGCAATAAGCATACTGGCGACAAAAGCTCCCAACGAATATGAAAAGCCTAAAACATGGGCACCATACGATGCTCCTATTGCTAAAAATAAAATCGACCCTATAAAAAGCTCATCTGATTTTGTTTTTACTATTTGATTAAAAAACGGTTCTAATAAATATTTACCTATTACATACAGAGCAATAAGTAATATCAACACTCCAATTGCAACCTCGGCAATAACACTTCGAAGAGAACTCTCTTGCGAACTTATAACACCAATGATGATAAGAATCGGAATAACTGCAATATCTTGCATGATGAGAATTCCTAAGGCATTTTTTCCATACTTTTTATTAATTTCTCCAGTTTCATTAAAAGTTTTTAAGATAATCGCCGTAGAAGACATTGCCACTGCCATCGATATAACGAGCGCCGTATATTTTTCTATGTTAAAAATATAGTAAGAGATAAACAGAACCACAAATATGGTAATAAGTATCTGCAGGCTTCCAACAACGAAAACTTCATATTTCATGTCTTTTAAATGCTGCACAGAAAATTCCAAGCCTATTGTAAACATCAAAAAAACTATTCCAAACTCAGCTATCTCTTTGAGTTCATGGTTGTTCACTGCATCATGAAGTCCAAAAACATACGATATGATGGTTCCTGTAAAAATATAACCAATGATTGTAGGCAGGCCGAATTTTTTTAAAAATATATTTGCCACAAGGGAGATAAACAGTGTTGCTACTATAATTCCTAACATAATTCTTCCTTTTTTACTTGTATCTTTATCTCTTTATATTGGGTACGATTATATACTAATCTTTTAAATTCCTGTATAATTCCATAAATTTAAAGCCAGACGAGATTATGAAAACAAACAAGCAAATCGTAACTTCATACTATGAAAACTTATGGAATAAACAAGACAAATCTTATGTAGATAAACTACTGCATGAAGATATAGTTTTTAGAGGTTCTCTCAACATTGAAACTCGTGGGAAAAAAGAGTTTTTAGACTATTTTGATACTATTATCAAAGGTATTCCAAACCTTTATCATTCGGTTGAAATCATGGTGAGCGAAGGCAGTTTTGTAACAACAAGAACGCTTTATAACGGCACACACAGTGGCGAACTTGCAGGGTTTAAACCTACCGGCAACCATATTGTCTACTATGGAGCTTCATTCTTTAAAATAAAAGATGAAAAAATTATTGACATTTGGGTTCTTGGTGACTTAAACTCTCTTTACAAGCAGCTCGTCTAACTCTCTTTTTTGGCAGCATTTTTTTAAGCTGCCTTCTCTTTATATATAGAGCCCTTTCAATACTTTTATAATACTCTCAACAGATTTTATGGAAGCTGTTTCATTTACTGTATGGTACCCAATAGTAGGTATTTGAAGTGTTGTACCCTGAATTTCTCCCTTGGTAGCGTGAATAATTCTTCCAAGTTCAGTAGTTCCAAGAGAGCCTTTCGTGCCATTTTTTAGCATTTTCTTTTTAAGATATGTGTCTTTAAAGTGATAACGAACACCCTCTTTTTTAGCGATTTTTTTAATTTTATCTTTGAGTGGTGAGCGAAAGACTGCATTTGAATCACGATGTCGTAAAACAATATCGATAGCTTTTATATCTTCAAGTTTCTCATATGGGCTTGTATCAAGAACTAGCAACTCGTTTGTCGTGATGTCAAAGCGTCTGAAATACTCCAACAAAAATCTCCAACTTTTCCCCGCCTCTTCCGATGCCGTAAAAAATGCCGTTCCTTTGTAGCCTATCTGATACATATATATAATTATGGCTACAGATATAACATTATCAAGTTGTGCAGAGATAATATCTCCCTTAATTTCAAGCTTATCCATAAACGCAATAGGAGTTGAAGGAAATAAAAAGTCAAAGCCATCTACTTTAAAAATAATGTTATTTCTTCTGTTGCAAAGAAAAGCATCTTTAATAGTTCCAATACCCAAATAAGTACCGGACCATGGCTCATAAGCCTGAACTTTTTCATCTACAAATCTTGAAGTAAAGTTGCGCAAAAGCTGTTCAGCATTTGAAGTTCCCGTTAAGTCTGCTCTGTTTTTTGTAATAAACGCAGCATACTGAAATTCATTATGTCCAGTACAGATAAGGCCGTGTCTATCCGCGTGAGATGAGAGATAACCACTCTCTGGCTCGTCTCCCTTTGCAACTAAAACCCCGTCATAATATTCAACAGTGACACCGAGTTCTTCAAGTTCGCGTTTTACAAACATAAAAAAAGGATGCTCTGCACCCACTACACTCGGAATTCTTATTAGTTGTTTTAAAGTATCGTAAAATTCTTCCATATTATTCTATTATATCCTCTTCATTTAACTCGCTAAATTCACTTAATTCTATGATATCTTCATTAAAAGATTCTAATCTATCTTCTGCGGATTCAATATTTGTTAGTTTAGCAATATGAAAAATTGCATCTCCTTCCTGAACAAGCGGAATCTCAGATTTTCCGATAATGACACCGTCAAAGGGTGCATAGACAGCATAACTTTCATCTCCCAAAGGTTCATCAATATAGGCAATTACTTCTAACTCTTTCACAACCTCTCCAAGTGCTTTAATTGTTCTAAGAATACCGCCGCCGCCGGAGCGAATCCACTTGCTGTTTCTGCTGATAATCGGCGACTTTTGCTCTTTTTTTCTGCTGATTTTCGGCAGCATATCACTCTCACGTAAAACATTTACCAAGCCGTTTACACCTATGCGTATGGAAGTTTCATCAAAACGCAACGCCTCTCCCGCTTCATAGAGAAGTATTGGAACTCCCTTTTCCTGTGCCACGGAACGAAGGGAGCCGTCTCTAAGTTCTGAGTGTAAAACAACAGGTGCTCCAAAGGCTTTTGCAAGAGAAAATGTGTACTCATTGTCTATATTTGTCCGTACCTGAGGCAAATTAGATTTATGAATAGATGCCGTATGCAGATCTATTCCAAAATCGCATTTGCTTACAACTTCATCAAAAAAAATCTTTGCAACTCTGCTTGCAAGAGAACCCGTACTGCTTCCCGGGAAACTTCTGTTTAAATCTCTTCTGTCTGGCAGATAGCGCGAAAGTGTACTGATTCCATAAATATTTACAATCGGAACCAATATAACCGTACCGCGTACTCTTTTTAAAATACTCAGCTTCTTGAATCTGCGAATAATCTCTATGCCATTGAGCTCATCCCCATGTATCGCCGCGCTTACAAATACAACCGGGCCGTTTTTTTTTCCTCTTATGACATGCAGAGGAAGCTGCATGGGTGTATTATAGAGTTTTGGCAAATCTATATACACAGTCATACTTGAGCCTTTTACTATTTTAGTATCTGCTAAAATAAATACTGAATTGGGCATTTTATGCTCCTATGCTGTCTCTTTTAACTTTTTTAGCAGCATTTCCAGGCTTAACCTCGACATTTTTTTCAATGTATTCCATGATTTTTCCGGCTATGTTAATGTTTGTAGATTTTTCAATTCCTTCAAGCCCAGGAGAAGAATTTACTTCCATAACAAGCGGACCACGGGCTGATGGAATCATATCTACGCCGCAAACGCCAAGTCCCATAGCCTTTGCAGCAGCCAAAGCAGTTGCTTTTTCTTTTCTTGAGAGTTTATGTAAAACAGCACTTCCACCCTGATGCAAGTTTGATCTGAAATCTCCCTCTGCACCTTGGCGTTTCATGGCACCGACAACTTCTCCTCCAACAATGAAAGCCCGTATATCAGCACCGCCTGCTTCTTCAATAAACTCTTGAACGAGTAAATTTACATCCATGCCGTAAAACGCATCTAAAACTGATTTAGCCGCTTTTTCAGTATCTACCAAAACAACGCCTACGCCTTGCGTTCCTTCAAGAATTTTTAAAACCAATGGAGTTCCCCCACTCAGGGCGATTACATCTTTTGCACTCGATTTATTTGAAGCAAATACTGTTTTTGGCATATCAACTTCATGTTTTGAGAGAACCTGTAAGCTTCTAAGCTTGTCTCTGCTTCTTGCAATAGCCAAGTTTCCAGAGGTAGAGAAAACATCCATCATTTCAAAATGCCTTACCATCGCCGTTCCGTAGAATGTTCTGCTTGCCCCAATTCTAGGTATGATTGCATCGGGCGTCGGTAAAACTTTACCAAGATAATTCACAACCAACTCACCCTTCATAATTTCAATAGTACACTTTAAATAATCTATAACTCTTACTTCCCAGCCTTTTGCCTCAGCTTCTTCTACCAGCCTTCTTGTTGAATAAAGTGCCTTGTTTCTTGATAATATATAAACTAACATTCTTATTTTCCCTTGTTTGTATTTTGTGATTATTTTTTTATTTTGACTTTGCGAGATACTCTTGAGATACATCCACCAAAAATCTGCCGCTTAAAAATTTACGTCCTATGAGCATAGGATATTTCATGTCGGCACGATTTGTTAAAGAGATGACAGCCTTGTACTTTTTACCAAAAAACATAACGTCAACTTTAATGGAAGGTCTGAGTTGAAGTTCTCCGTTTGAGCTACGCACTTTTTTTAATTTATACAGAGGCAGTATCATTTTTTTGTCATGGTAAGACGGGTGTACCTCATCGACAAGTCTGAAATGGACATACTTACCCTGATCTATATAGATGTCATCACAATGAAGTGCGTTTGAATCAGCGCCCGTATCTATTTTTGCATCCAAATCAAAGAGTTCCAAATCTAATATAGATATCACTTCCACACTGCCGACAATTTTTTTATTTTGCATAGTAAACTCCAAGTATGGGTGATTATATCAAATCTTATGTATTTTTTCTTTTAATTACTGCTGACATAAAAACTCTCACAAGGTTTTTTATTTGCTTGAATGGATTATCAAAGTATAATTGCAATATTAGAAAATGGAGAAGTGTATGGAAATAGACAAACAAGAATTAACAGATTTAGTAGAATTAATCTTTTCCGAAGTAAAACAATATGAAGACAACACTTCAACGGTCCACCCGTATGACATTGCTGAACAGCTCTTAGAATTAAGAGACATGAGCAATGAAGAGTATGTGAGTGTTTTAAAAAGAATTCCTCATGATCTTCTTGCAGAAGTTCTCGCTGAACTTCCTGACTATGTTCAAGAAGAGACAGCTGACATTTTCAGTGTTAAAAAACTCGCTGACATCGCATCAAAAATGGACACCGATGATGCTGCAACACTGATTCAAAACATTAGTGAAGAGCACGAAGAAATTTCTCAAAACATTCTCGAATCTTTTGATGATGAAGACAAAGAACTCATTGAACAACTTATTGCCTATGATGAAGACCAGGCCGGTGCATATATGCAAACGGAGCTTTTTAGCGCAAACATTGGCGAAAAAATAGGTGATGCGCTCATAAGACTGAAACAGTTAAAAGAGAGTGGCGAAGTTGATAATATTTGGCATGTTCATCTTATCAATGATAGAAACAAATATTTAGGTTCTGTCGGTCTAGAAGAACTGATTATTTTTGAGCACGCTTTAAAATTTGAAGACATTCCTTACGAAAAGCACAAAAACTTTTCGGTCAACCACAAAGAAGACATCAAAGATGTTGTTGAAATGGTTACCAACTACAACCTTAATGCCATTGCCGTTGTTGACGATAAAAATAAACTTATCGGTAGGATTACATCCGATGACATTTATGACATCATCGAAGATAGTGCGACAGAACAAATCTTTAACCTTGCAGGGGTTAATGATGAAGCTGAGCAAGAAGAAGATATGTTTGAGATTGGAAAAACACGTGCTATTTGGCTTGGGTTAAACCTTCTTACAGCAATTGCCGCTTCACTTGTAATCGGTCTTTTTGACAGCACCATTCAATCACTTGTTGCCTTGGCTATCTTAATGCCTATAGTCGCTTCCATGGGCGGAAACGCAGGGACACAGACACTTACGGTTACCGTTCGTCAAATGGCTTTGGGAGATATTGAAGGCGAAGACGCTAAAAAAACTATTTATAAAGAAGTCTTCATTTCATTGGCAAACGGCTTACTCTTTGCCGTGATTATCGGCATCATTGCATATATTTGGTTTGGGTTACCTATGCTCGGCGTTGTAATTGCATTATCTATGATTATAAATCTTATCAGTGCCGGTTTTTTTGGGAGTGTTATTCCTCTTGTTCTTCAAAGAGCAGGAGTCGATCCGGCTATCGGCAGCACAGTTTTACTTACTACAGTGACAGATGTTGTTGGCTTTTTTAGCTTTTTAGGTTTAGCTAGCATTATACTTTTATAAGGAGAAAATGTTTTGGAAGAAATAATTCAAAAAGAAAACAAAAAATTAAAATATTTTATTGAAGATTATTGGGATATATTTTTAGGTGTAACGAGTGTCTTACTTGCTTTTTATTTTCATAAAAATGGGCAAGGAGGAATAGCTACACTCTTTGCTGCCATAGGTATAGGTTCTCTCTCCCTTACAGTTGCAGAAGTTGCCGAAGTCCTCTCAGAGAGACTTCAAGAGCCATACGGAAGTTTTGTTTTAACACTCAGTGCCGTTATTGTTGAAATTATACTTTTATATGTTATTTTACTTCAAGCTGTTAGCAATCCAGAAGTCATTGAAACGGTCAAAGGCGGGATTATCTCCGCTGTTATCGTAGATATGAATGTACTTTTGGGTTTAGCCGTCTTTTTGGGTGGACTGCGTTTTACAGAACAAGAGCACAACAAAGAGACCTCAAGTGCTTATACAACCATACTTTTTGTAACCGCAGCTGCACTTTTGGTACCTGGTCTACTCAGTGAAGGTAAGCATGGGCCCGACATTATAGAAGATGCCTCAATCGCTATTGCTATTCTTTTGATGGTTTTTTATTTTATCATCCTTGTTTTTCAAACAAAAACACATACTCACTTTTTTAAGCAGACTGCCAGAAGCAGAATTTTTCGCCTTAAAAGAAAAATGGCTAAAGAAAATCAAGAGACGCAGATACAAGACGAAGATGATTACGTCTTTGAAAAGTTCAATATATTAGGTCTTATCGCTTCTATCTTCCTTTTCATCGCAATTATTGCGTTTGGAGCTGAAGTCTTTGCAACTGATGGAATCATGTTAGCAAAGGAATATGGTATCTCGGCTGGAATTTCCGGACTTATCATAGCTATTGTTGCTGTTTCGCCGGAAATTGTCACGGCCATTAAAGCCGCTAAAAATGATGAAATACAAAGAGTTGTCAACATTGCGATGGGGGCTTCAACCGTATCCATACTTTTAACTGTTCCAATTCTTATGGGGCTTGCTTATGCCAGCGGAATCAGATTTACTCTAGATTTTAATCCACTAGAGATTGGGGCACTTATCTTGACTATTGTTCTTGCGTGGAAAACTACGGATGAAGGGCAGACAAACTACTTTGAAGGTATGTCTCATTTGATGTTTTTCATAGCCTTTGCTATTGTTGCGTTTTACTACTAAACAATACTTGCTAAACATTAAGCAAAATGTTTAGCGGTTTGGCTATAATCCTAAAATGCAAACAGAGTACATTCATCTTCTTGAACCAACACCGAAACTTCACTCTAAAAAGTGTAAGCTTATCTCATTCTGTATACGTATTTTTTTACAATTTACTACCTTCGTTGTCCCTCTGATTATATGGTATTTTTATGATTTTTTTATCGCTCTTCTATCTTTAGTTCTAACTTTCATCATCATGGGAATTATCCGCTCAAAACTTAGAAACAGTGTAATACCCTTTAATCAAAGAGAATACCAGTATAGTGACAAAGCCATAGCCGACTGGTACAGTGCAAAAGAACTCTGCTATGAAGAAAATCCGGACTCGTCAGATTTATAAATCGACACTCACATTCGGCTCCACAATAACAGCATCATAATCCAGCTTTTCCTTAATAGCCTTTGCAAAAACTTCCATTTTATCAAATTCTCCATGAATAAGACATATTTTTTCTATATCTTTCGCTCCGCTTATCCACTCTAAAAGTTCACTCTGGTCGGCATGAGCCGAAAAACCGTTTATGGTAAAAACCTCTGCTTTTACTATAATCTCTTCAGAATAAATCTTTACAAACTTCGCTTTGTCTACTATGGAGCGTCCTAGCGTTCCAGCAACCTGATAGCCTACAAATATAAGAGAATTTTTTGGATTCCACAATCTGTGTTTGAGATGATGCATTATTCTTCCGCCACTGCACATTCCGCTTCCGGCAATAATAATACAACGCTCTTTCACGCTGTTAATTGCCATAGACTGATCCGTAGAGTCTGTAGTCTCAAGCCATGAAAAAGAGAAGGGATCTTTCCCGCTGCCATGATGCCATTCAAGCTCGTCACTTAAATGCAGAGGATATTTATTATAAAGCTCTGTCGCTTTTATTGCCAAAGGGGAATCTAAAAAAACTCTGCACTTTGGCAATACTCCTGTGTCATGCATCTCATGTAAAAGCCAAAGTATCTCTTGGGTTCGCTCTAGGGCAAAAGATGGGATGAGAACATTTCCGTCTCGTTTAAGGGTTTTCCGCACTGCCTCTTTAAACTCCTCTATGCTCTCTTGTAAAGGCTTATGAATTCTGTCTCCGTAGGTAGACTCAACATACAAAGTATTGGCGCCTTCCAACTTGTCAGGACCATCGATAATCAATCGATGAGGACTCCCTAAATCACCCGAAAAAACTATACGTTTATATTTGTCCTCAACCTGTGCATCTATCATGACAAAGGCGCTACCGAGTATATGTCCTGCGTTTGCCAAAGAGACGACAATATGCTGCTTAAGCTTAAATTCTTTAAAATACTCCAGAGTATGCCAATTTTTAGAAAAAACATTGCGAACATCATCTTCCGTATAAAGCGGTTCCAAAACACTCTCTTCATCTCCATGTCTACGAGCTTTTTTCTTGAGTGTTTTATACTCCTCTTTAAGTATCTTTGCCCCATCTAAAAGCATGATTTTAGCTACTTCTTTCGTTGGCTTTGTTGCTATAATGGTTCCATTAAACCCATCTTTGACGAGCTTTGCTACTCTTCCGATATGGTCAAGGTGCGCATGTGTTAAAATCAGATAATTAACTTTACTAACGTCAAATGCAAAAGGCTCATAATTTTTCTCCATTGCACCTTCACCCTGAAAAAGACCACAATCAACCAAAATTCTAATAGAACCGATTTTCAATAAATGGCACGAACCAGTCACTCCCTGCGCCGCGCCATAAGATATTACACTTATCACAATACACCTCCAAATAGCTTCTAAATCACTTTAATTATAACACTATTATAGAATTTAAAAGGCACTATTAACATAAAAACAGATACTATCTGCAAATAAAAAACGGCAAAAAAACTATAAAATTTCAGGGATACCACGCAACTATATGGCACTCATAGACTTACAAAAAATATCAAAACATTATTCAGCTCAAAAGATACTCGTAGATGTAAACTTTCATGTGGATGAAGGTGAAAGAATTGTTGTTATCGGAAAGAATGGAAGCGGTAAATCTACTCTCATGAAGATACTTCACGGCTCTCTGGCCCAAGACAGCGGTGAGAGAATCTGCAGACAAAACTTAGAAATAAAAATGCTCGACCAAAGACCGCAGTTTAAAGAAGGCCATAGTGTTCGAGAAGCTGTGGAAGATGGCCTTCATGAGCTTAATCACGCAAAAGCAAGATATAACGAACTCTCTCTTTTGCTTGCAGAAGATTTTGACAATAAGCTCCTCATAGACGAGCACGAGATGCTTTCAAGATATTTAGAACACCACAATGCCTGGAATCTGGATGATAAAATTGAGCGAATCATTGAGCATTTTGATTTAAAGCAGTACGAAGACAAGCCTATTTCGCTCCTTAGCGGTGGAGAGCAACGCCGTGTTGCACTTGCTTCTTTATTACTTCAAAAACCGGACATCTTACTTTTAGACGAACCTACCAATCACCTTGATGTTTATATGGTTGAGTTTTTAGAAGATTTATTGCTGAAAGAAAAATTCACTCTTGTTTTTATTTCCCACGACAGATACTTTATTGATAGAATTGCCACAAAATCTGTAGAAGTTGAAGACTGTTCTATTCGTGAATATAGCGGTGGCTACAGCAATTACCTCACGCAAAAAGCAGAGTGGATACGCACTTTGGAAAAACAGCATGGCAATCTTTTGGATGTTCTCAAACGCGAGAATGAATGGTTTGCAAAGGGTGTAAGAGCAAGACTTAAACGCAACGAAGGGCGAAAAGAAAGGCTTATGGAACTTCGTGAAAGTGCAAAAACAAACCCTGCACAGATACGAAAAATGTCACTCGAGCTTGAACGCGAAGCAAAACATTTTAATCGTGAGAAAAGTGTCAACAGACAAAAAATGCTCTTTGAAGTAGAAGATGTCAGCCTTACTCTGGGAAACAAAGAACTTTTAAAAAACTTCTCTACACGTATTTTGCAAAAAGACGTCATCGCCATTGTCGGACCAAACGGAAGCGGGAAATCAACCCTCTTAAAGACCCTGCTTGGACGCATAGAACCGACAAGCGGAAAGATTAAACGCGGTGAATTTAAAATAGGTTACTTTGACCAGCACAGAGAACTTTTAGATGACGACAAAAACCTCATAGAAACATTTTGTCCAAACGGCGGAGACAGGGTCAATGTTCGCGGAAGTGACTTGCATGTTTATGGCTACTTAAAAAACTTTCTATTTCCGCGGGAATTTTTAGATAAAAAAATAGGCGTTTTAAGCGGTGGAGAAAAAAATCGTATTGCTCTTGCTCTGCTCTTTACACAGGATGTAGATATACTCATTCTCGATGAGCCGACAAATGATTTGGACATCCCAACTATCAACATACTCGAAGAGCAACTCACAAACTTCAGCGGTGCCGTTATCATAGTTAGCCATGACAGATATTTTGTAGACAAAATAGCCAAAAAACTTTTTATTTTCAAAAAAGACAAGCATATAGAAGAATCGTATCAGCAGTATTCCGAGTATTTGGAACTTGAAAAAGAACTCAACGAGCTTGAAGCAATGCACAAAACAGAGCAAAAACCAAAAGCTGAAATAAGAGAAAAAGTTAAAACACTCAAACTCACATATAAAGAAAAAATAGCATTAGAAGAGTTACCTAAAGAGATAGAAAAAATTGAAGAAAAAATTGAAGAAAAAAATGCGTGTTTAGCAAATCCGAAATGCTATGAAGAGATAGGTATTACGATTTTAGCAAAAGAGCTTGAAGAGTTAGAGGCTCTGTACGAGTCAAAAGTTGAAGAACTTCTGACCATACAAGAAAAAGAAGAAGAGATAAATTCTTAATCTAATTTATTTCTGAGCTTCTTTTAAAGAGTCTGCAATCAAAAACGCAAGCTCTAGTGCCTGGTCTGCGTTTAAACGCGGGTCACAATGAGTATGGTAACGAGAACTTAAATCCTCCTCAGTAACCACAAATGAACCGCCGATACACTCAGTAACATTTTTACCGGTCATCTCAAGGTGAACACCGCCACCAAAAGTACCTTCTGATTTATGCACTTGGAAGAATTGCGTCATCTCTTTAAGAACAGCATCCACCGGACGCGTTTTAAAGTTGTTTGATGATTTAATCGTATTTCCATGCATTGGGTCACAAGACCATACAACTTTCAAACCTTCTCTCTCGACAGCACGAATAAGTTTAGGCATACCTTCTGCCACTTTATCAGCACCCATACGAACAATAATATTCAATCTTCCCGCTTCATTTTCAGGGTTAAGTACATTTGCAAGTCTTACTAAATCATCCGGATCCATAGTAGGTCCAGCTTTAACGCCGATTGGATTTTTTATGCCGCGCATATATTCAACATGGGCATCATTGATTCCACGAGTTCTATCGCCTATCCATAGCATGTGTGCCGAAGTGTCGTACCATTCACCCGTTAGAGAATCTTTTCTTGTAAATGCCTCTTCATACGGAAGTAAAAGCGCTTCATGAGAAGTAAAGAAATCTGTTTCTCTTAATGTTCTGTATGTTTTAGAGTTGATGCCGCATGCTTCCATAAATTTTAAAGATTTGCCGATATCTTCTGCCAAATCTTCAAATTTTTGACTGATTTCACCTTTATGAGCAAAATCAAGTGTCCATTTATGTACCTGATGCAAGTCTGCCAAACCACCTGTAGCAAATGCACGCAGTAAGTTCATCGTTGCTGCTGATTGGTTGTAAGCTCTAATCATTCTTTGCGGATCGGGAGTTCTTGATTCTTTTGTAAATTCAGCTCCATTAATAATATCTCCACGGTATGAATCAAGTGTCACACCGGCAATTGTCTCTGTGTCAGATGAACGGGGCTTAGCAAACTGCCCGCCTAAGCGTCCGACTTTAACTACAGGAAGTCCACCGGCATATGTCATAACCACAGACATTTGTAAAAGTGCCTTAAAAGTATCACGAATGTTTACTGCATGAAATTCACTAAAGCTCTCAGCACAGTCCCCGCCTTGAAGTAAAAAAGCTTTACCTTCAGCTACGTTTGCCAATTGCTCTTTCAATGAACGTGCTTCACCTGCAAATACCAACGGCGGATAATTTTTTAATTCTGATAAAACTCTGTCCAATTCACCTTGGTTTGGATATGTCGGTTGTTGTAAAACTGGCTTATCTTTCCAGCTCGAAGGAGTCCAAATACTCATAATAAAACCTTATTTTTATAATTTTTGTGATTCTAGCAAAAAAGAGCTAAAATAGCTCTGATAAGAATTTATCTTTTGCTCTTCATAGCACTCATGTTAGCATATGAAAGTTTTTTTTATGCTTTGCCATGTATAATAACGAAATAATTTCAATATGGACAGCCAATGCAAAAAGATGATCTAAAGTCTCTTGTCACTCAAATGTATGTCAATCTTCTCGAACAAATAGAAGCGGAAGAAGCAGCTACAGTTGAACAGGTAGCAGGATATTTACAAGATGCATCAAACGCTATTGCCAATATTAACGAGCAAGAGCTACACTCTATGGACGAAGCAAAAATGCTTTTTACCAACGCATACAAAGAGATTGCAAAAGAAAGTTTGTCTTCATACCAAGACACAAATGAAAAATTTGAAGAAATTGCATATATGCATGAACAGACAGTGAACGAATGCAACACTTTAATTAATTTACCTGCACTCACTGAGCGTTTTAATGACATCCAAACACACATGAGTGATGAAGTAAAAAAAGCAAATGACAGAATTATGCAACTTGTTGAACAGGTAAAAATTCTTGAAGAAACTTCCAATTTAGATTCGCTCACAAAAGTCTATAACAGACGGGCTTTAACAACTTATCTTGAAGAGGTATGCTCAAGAGAAAATGTCAACTATGAACTTCATCTTCTCATGATGGATATTGATGACTTTAAAGTGATTAATGATACTTATGGCCATGTTGCCGGAGATAAAATTTTAATTTTTCTAGCAAATATTTTGAAAAAAACTCTACGAGACGGAGACAAAATATTTAGATACGGCGGCGAAGAATTTATTATTATTTTAAATCGAATAGATACACTGCACTGTAAAAATATAACAAACAGACTTTTAGAGCTTGTACGAAAGAACAAGCTTATTTATAAAGGTCAAAATATTCAGATTACTCTAAGTATCGGTGCAAGTAAATATAAAGAAAGTGACACCCCAGACACACTCTTAGCAAGAGCAGATAAAGCACTATACAAAGCAAAACATAGTGGAAAAAATCAAATGTATTCGGAAGTATAAAAATGGAATTTAGTTATTTTGATCTCGTAGCAGCAGTTATCATCCTCCTTTTAGGTTTAAAAGGAATTATCAACGGTTTTTTTAAAGAAGCATTTGGTTTAATAGGTATTATTGGCGGTATATTTATCGCATCACGTGTCGGCAATGAAGTTGGAGAATATCTCAGTGAGCTCATTTTCAAATTTGAAAACAGTGCAGCCGTAAATTTTACGGGTTTTTTAGTAACCTTGGCTGCGTTTTGGTTTATTATGGTTATCTCAGGAGCATTATTTAAAAAATTGAGTTCTATGAGCGGCCTTGGTCCTGTAGACAAACTTTTTGGTTTTATTCTGGGCTCAAGTAAGTTTTTTCTTATTGCAGCGGTTATCGCTCATGCAGCGTACAACATTAAAGCTGTTAAGTCTACACTTGACCCAATTATGCAAAACAGTACTCTTTTTCCTATTTTGGTTGAAACTGGAGCTTTTATTATGAAAATAGACCCGGTAGAAATTAGCGATGATATCAATGCAACTATTATGAAGAGTACAGAAATTTTAGATGCAAATGTTACGGAATTAACGCAGTCTAAAACTTCACAAATAATAGACGAAGTTAAAAGTGCTTTAGAGCAAAACAGTACTAAACTCCCGACTCAAAGTGAAAAAAAGTAGTATGGCCTCAAAAATAATCACTGACTTCAATACGAAAACAGTTGAATATGAAGAGTTGCTACATGACTTTAAGGCCTTGTTGAAAAAAAACAATCTTAAGTTCACAATACAGAGAGAAGTTATCTTAGAAACTCTTTATAATTCTGATGAACATTTAACTCCTGAACTGCTTTACAATCTTATACAAGAAAAATATCCGAATTTAAACACTGGTATTGCGACAGTATACAGAACACTTTCTCTGCTTGAGGATTCAAATGTTGTAACATCTTTGTCTTTTGGCGCACAAGGCAAAAAATATGAACTTGGAACCAAAAAACATCATGACCATATTATCTGTACCGAATGCGGAGTCATAACTGAATTTGTAGATGAAAATATAGAAGAGAGACAGCATGCAATTGCAGATTCATTAGGTTTTGAGATGCTTGATCACTCTATGCAAATTTATGGTATCTGCAAAAAATGCCAAAATAAATAAAACAAAAAATAAAGGAAACAGTATTGATTTTTGACAATAAATTCATTCAGCAAAGAATCGAAAAAGCAGAATTATTAAGAAGTATGGGTATTAATCCCTATGCGAATGATTCTAAAAGAAATACAACTATAAAAAAATACAACAATGTAAACTCAGATGTTTTTGAAAAAGAGAATCAACGTGATGAACACCGTCACTACACGGTAAGCGGTCGTATTAAATTGTTCAGAGTAATGGGTAAAGCAAGCTTTATAGAGATGGAAGATGAGAGCGGATCACTTCAGGTTTATGTAGCAAGAGACAACCTTCCTGAAGGTTTTTACAATGATGTATTCAAGAAAAACATCGAGACCGGAGATATTGTAGAAGTTGCTGGCTATCCTTTTGTAACAGGAAAAGGGGAACTTTCACTCCATGCTTCTTCTTTTAAACTCTTAACAAAGGCTATTTCACCTCTTCCTGAAAAATTTCACGGAATTACAGATAAAGAAATTAGATACAGAAAACGCTATTTAGATTTAATTATGAACGCTGATGTTCGTAAAACATTTAAAATTCGCTCGAATGTTATCTCTCTAACGAGAAGATTTTTTGAAGACAAAGGCTTTTTAGAAGTAGAAACGCCAATGATGCACCCTATTGCAGGCGGAGCAAATGCTAAACCCTTTGTTACGCATCACAATGCACTTAAAATAGACAGATACTTAAGAATTGCTCCTGAACTTTATTTAAAACGCCTCATTGTCGGTGGTTTTGAAGCCGTATTTGAAATAAACCGTAACTTTAGAAATGAAGGTATGGACGCAACACATAATCCTGAGTTTACTTCTATAGAATTTTATTGGGCATACAAAACTTACAAAGATTTAATTATAATTACAAAAGAGTATTTCAAATATTTATTTGACCATCTCAACTTGCCGACACTTCTTCCGTATGGTGATTTAGAGATTAACTTTGATAATTTCACTGAAATTCCTCTTATAGAGTCATTAACAACTGTTGGCGGCGTTCCTGCTGATGTTGTTTACGACAAAGAAAAAATTGTTGCGTTTTTAAATTCTAAAAACATTACAGTAAAACCGGGGCTTAATTTAGGGCAGCTTCAGGGTGAACTTTTTGACGAATTCGTTGAAGAAAAACTTATAGACCCAACGTTTATTACAGAGTATCCGGTAGAAATTTCTCCACTTGCAAGAAGAAGCGATACTAATCCGGATATTACAGAAAGATTTGAGCTTTTCATAGCAGGACGTGAGATAGCCAACGCATTTAGCGAGTTAAACGACCCGGTTGACCAACTTGGACGTTTTGAAGGCCAAATGGCAGCTAAAGACAGCGGAGATGATGAAGCTCACGAGATGGATGAGGACTTCATAGATGCACTTAGCTACGGAATGGCTCCTACAGCAGGACAAGGTATTGGGATAGATAGATTGGTTATGCTTCTAACAAACGAGCACTCAATTAGGGATGTTTTACTGTTTCCTGCAATGAAACCGTTACACAAAGATGAATTAAATCAAGAAGAAGAGGTATAAAAATGAGTTTTTTAAAAGAATTTGACAATGAAATATTTGAGTTATGCGAGAAAGAGTTAGAGCGTCAGACTGACCACTTAGAGATGATTGCATCTGAGAATTTTACACTTCCTGCAGTAATGGAAGCTATGGGTTCTGTTTTTACTAACAAATACGCAGAGGGTTATCCTGCTAAACGCTACTACGGTGGTTGTGAATATGCTGATGGCGTTGAGCAATTGGCAATAGACAGAGCTTGTGAGCTTTTTGGATGTAATTATGCAAATGTTCAACCTCACTCAGGTTCACAGGCAAATGCTGCTGTTTATGCAGGTTTACTAAAAGCCGGTGATAAACTTCTTGGTATGGATTTAAGTCATGGCGGTCACCTAACACATGGTTCTAAGCCAAGTTTTTCCGGTCAAAACTATTCTAGTTTTACATACGGTGTTGAACTTGACGGTCGTATTAATTATGATAGAGTTTTAGATATAGCAAAAATTACTCAACCAAAAATAATAGTTTGCGGTGCTTCTGCTTATGCAAGAGAAATAGACTTTAAAAAATTTCGTGAAATTGCTGATGAAGTAGGCGCAATTTTATTTGCGGACATCGCACACATTGCAGGTCTTGTAGCTGCCGGTGAACACCCTAGCCCATTTCCTCATGCCCACGTTGTAACAACGACAACACACAAAACTCTTGCAGGTCCAAGAGGCGGTATGATTATGACAAATGATGAAGAGATTGCAAAAAAAATGAATTCGGCAATTTTCCCGGCACTTCAAGGCGGGCCTTTAGTTCATGTTATCGCTGCTAAAGCCGTTGGATTCAAACACAATCTTTCACCTGCGTGGAAAGATTATGCTAAACAGGTAAAAGCAAATGCAAAAGTCTTAGCTGAAGTACTTATGAAAAGAGGCTATGATGTAGTAAGCGGAGGAACTGACAACCACTTAGTGCTAGTATCTTTTGTCGGCCGTGAATTCTCTGGTAAAGATGCAGATGCTGCACTTGGAAATGCTGGGATAACAATCAATAAAAACACTGTTCCAGGTGAAACAAGAAGTCCTTTTGTTACATCAGGTATCCGTGTTGGTAGTCCGGCACTTACATCACGTGGTATGAAAGAAAAAGAGTTTGAACTTATTGCAAACAAAATGGCTGATGTTTTAGATGATATTAACAACACTGAACTTCAAGCAAAAATTAAAGAAGAATTAAAAGCTTTAGCTCAAAATTTTGTAATCTATCATCAATCAACATATTAAGGTGTAACTTATGACGGCAATGGATCTCAAACTTATTAAAATGATTAGTGATCATTACTGGATTAAAAGAGATGCGGTAGTGGACAAACTGGTGTTTAAAGGACGTACTTTTTACAATAAATATGAAAAAGTCAATGCAACACTCAGTCAAGCACTCATTAATCAACATATAAAAGGTGAGATTACATTGGCTCACTCACTTGTGAATGCCCATAATAAAGTTGAGAATATAGTCATTGACTATAACGGTAGAGATCCTGAACGTTTTTATCATAAGGCACAACTTTTGCTTCGTGAAGAAGGATACATAAACTTTACGGCATATAAGACTAAGACTGAGGGTCATCTTCATCTTTATATCCATAAAGGGCATACAACACTTCAGGAGGCTATACAGCTTGGTAAAATGATTTCAATGAAATTGGCAAGCAAGCAACCTATGCAGTGGAGAATGTTTCCAAACGCAGATATGCCGGACGAATACAATATTCTCACTCTGCCATATGAGGTTTATGCGAAAGAGCGTGGTGCTTCTTGGTCGAAGCATATGTAATTTTAGGTATTATTTAAACTTAAGAATAAAAAGGTTATAAAATGCAAGAAAAAAACGAACTAAACGACATTATATTAAATAAAAATAATTCAGGTAATGGCAATAAAAAAATTGTTTTAGCTGTTGCTACTCTTGGAATTATTTTAATTATAGTTGTTATGCTTATGAACAGCATCACCTCAAGCGGAACAGATAATCTGCCTCAAGCCGTATTACCTCCAGAACCAACTGCAGTGACTTCAAATGAAACTGCTCAAGAACCTCTTTTTGAAGAAGTGCCGGTAGTTCAGGAAAGTGCTCAAGAAAATGACAACCTAGATAATATTACTCAAAAGCTAAAACAAGAGAGTCAAGAAGAGAAATCGTCTCCTGCGCCTCAAGCACAAGCTGAAGAGCCTGAGCCGGTAATGACAGAAAAAGCAGAGCCGGTAAAAGCACCTGTAGTATCCAAAAAAGAGACAACAAGAGTGAAAACAAGCACAGGCGGTTCTCACTATATTCAAGTTGGCTCTTTCTCGAAATATGCACCAAATAAAACATTCCTTAAATCTATTACGGACAAAGGATACAAATACGAGTTCCGTGAAGTTAAAGTAAATTCACAAACTGTAAACAAAGTTTTAGTTGGACCTTTTTCAGATGAAAATGAAGCAAGAGATGCTTTAAAAGTTATTCGTAAAAGCGTTGAATCTGGTGCTTTTATTACAAAAATATAAATCTTAATTTCCCCTTTTAGATTCAAAGGGGGAGCATATCCCTTCAAAAGGCTAACCTTGATACACTCCAAACAATTTATTCTTGACCAGTTTGCTCCAATCGCTGTTTATGCAAAACTCAAAACCATTTTTAAGAATGAAATTTCTTATCTTTTTGAAAGTGCCGGACAATCTGAAGGAAACTACAGTTTCATTTGTATTGGCGCCAGAGAAAGACTTCAGTTTATTGACAATAAAACAATTTATACGGATGCTCAAGGAATACAAAATATCAGAGAAGAAAATCCTTTTATTTTTTTAAAAAACTACTATAAGGGCATAAATACTCACCCTTACAAAGAAGCTACAAAAAAACTCAACGTCGGCTATATTGACGGCTTTATAGGCTATATCGGTTATGACATGGTAAAAGTTTTTGAACCAAAACTTCACTCTACTATGGACAACCTTATCGATGAGCTTCATACTCCGGACTTGGACTTAATTTTGCCTAAAATGGTACTTATCTATTCTCATAAAAATCATCAAATTTCTCTTATATCGATGCTTGGTGAATTCAGTGAAAAGTTTGATTCCATTGAGGAAGAACTCAAAAGCAGTTACGAGTATGTTCATATGAAACATAATGTCGGTTCAGACAAAGGAAGTTTTGCACACTCTAAAGAGAAGTTTTTTGAAATGATAGACAAGTCAAAAGAGATGATTCGCAGCGGTGATGTTTTTCAAATTCTTATGACAAACCGTTTTACAAGAAACATCAAAGTTGACCCTTTTAGTTTTTACAGAATTTTACGAACAAAGAATCCCTCTCCTTATATGTTTTTGATGGAGTATGAAGATTTTAACATTGTAGGGAGTTCACCGGAAGTTATGGTGAGGCTCAGTGAGGGAGAACTTCTTCTTCGTCCAATTGCGGGAACTCGTAAACGCGGCGACACGAAAGAGAGAGACAAAGAACTTGAGCTCGAACTTTTAGCGGATCCTAAAGAGCTTGCAGAACATCTTATGCTTATAGATTTGGGTAGAAATGACATAGGACGCGTTGCTAAAACCGGTACTGTAAAAGTAGAAGACATGATGCATATTGAGCGTTTTTCTCATGTTATGCACATCGTCTCCGACGTTACAGCCCAACTTGCAGACGACAAAGATATGTTTGACCTCTTCATGGCAACATTTACAGCAGGAACCATGACAGGAGCACCAAAAATACGCGCGATGGAGCTCATTGCAGAGTATGAGGGCATCAAACGCGGCTTTTACAGCGGAAGCGTAGGGTACTTTGGTTTTGATGGCAATATGGACAGTGCTATCACCATCAGAACGGCTATGGTTAAAGAGGATAAAGTTGTACTTCAAGCAGGTGCAGGCATTGTTGCGGACAGCCAAAAGGAACTGGAGTATCTTGAAGTTGAAAACAAACTCGGTGCGCTCATCCACTCTTTAGAAGATTTAGACGAAAAATAATGCAGTTATTTGCAATCTTTGGTGACCCTGTAGCACACTCCCGCTCTCCGCTTATGCATAACAGCGTTTTTAAAAACGCAGCTGTTGATGCCTGCTATACGAGAGTTCATCTTCAAGACGGCTCAAAACTTCGAGAAACTTTTTTTGCCTTAGGTTTAAGCGGTGCCAACATTACAGTTCCCCATAAAGAGGCTGCGTTTGAGGCCTGTGATGAGATACGAGGTTTTGCAAACAAAGTCGGCGTTGTAAACACCATAGTCAATGAAAATGGCAGACTTATAGGCTACAACACAGACGCCGATGGTTTTATGTTCTCTATAGAAGAGTTCAAAAATATTAAAAACATACTTATAATAGGCGCCGGTGGAACTGCCAAGGCACTTGCCGCAAGATTTTTGCAAGAAGAATACCATGTAAGTGTTTTAAACAGAAGTGCTGCCCGTCTTGCTTATTTTAAAGAACTCGGATGTGAGTGTTTCTCTTGGGAAAATTTTGAATTAAAAAAATATGACCTTGTTGTCAATACAACATCTGCCGGTCTCAAAGATGAAGAGTTTCCATGCCCGCAAACAATATTGGAAAATATTTTAATAAACTGTTCTTACGCAGCAGACGCCATCTACGGCAAGGTCACTCCATTTTTAAAACTCGCTCATGAAAAAAATATACCCGCAAAAGACGGAGCAAATATGCTTCTTGGACAGGGAGTTTTAGCAAATGAACTTTTCTTACATGGGACTTTAGACAAAGAGCTCATAAAAACTCTTATGTCTCATAGTTTCAAACTCTAAGAAATTTTCAGCTTTTTATCTATATATCTTTTTGTCTCTACAACAAAAAGAACTCCAAATGAGATAGCGATTACCTGCAGCCAGCTGCTTAAATCCAAACCTTCGCTTTTAAACATAGTATTCATAAAACCAGCATGGGTAAATGTCACTTGTGCAAACGCCATCAAAGATACACCCAAGAGAAGAAGCTTATTGTTAAAAATATTTGTTTTAAAAACTGATTTATGCAACTCTTTGCAATTAAAGAGATAAAAAAGTTCTATAAACACAAATAGATTCACGGCAACAGTTCTTGCATACTCAATGCTGTGCCCGCTTGCAATAGCATAGTTAAACATGAGGTATGAAGCAATAAGCATGTAAAAACCAACAACTAACATCTGAGTAATTATGATTTTTGTCAAGATAGGTTCTTGCGGATTTCGCGGTTTTCTCTGCATAATATTCTCTTCTTCAGGTTCAAATACAAGCATGAGCCCTAGCAAAATGGCCGTTGCCATATTAATCCATAAAATCTGAACAGGGAGTATTGGAAGTGTAAGTCCAAGCATAATGGCAACTAAAATTACAAGCCCCTCTCCCAGGTTTGTAGGAAGTGTCCAAGTTATAAACTTGACTAGGTTGTCAAAAACATTTCTCCCCTCTCTTACTGCGTGTGTTATGGAGCTGAAGTTGTCGTCACTCAAAATCATATCAGCTGCTTCTTTGGCAACTTCAGTTCCGCCAAGCCCCATAGCTATCCCTATGTCTGCCTGTTTTAAAGCCGGAGCATCATTAACTCCATCTCCCGTCATAGCTACAATTTCACCTCTTGCTTGAAGAGCATCGACTATGCGTAATTTTTGTTCAGGCTCGACTCTGGCAAAGACTCTTACGGTGGCAACTTTTTCAATTAATTCGCTGTCACTCATGCTAAAGAGTTCGCTTCCTATTAGAACTGCATCTTCAAATTTTGTATCGGGAGACACAATGGACATCATTTTTGCTATACTAAACGCAGTCAGCGCATGGTCTCCCGTTATCATAATAATTTTAATACCCGCACCTAAAGACTCTTTAACCGCTTCAATTGCTTCAACTCGTGGCGCATCCATCATTGCCTGAAGCCCCAAGAATACAAACTCATTTTGAAGTAATTCGTCTTCTATTATTTCGCTTGGAGTAATTTTTTTCGCTATTGCTAGAACTCGTAAACCTCTACTTGCATACGCTTCTGCTTCTTCTAACACTTTTGCCGTATTTAACTCTCTAATCTCACCTTCTATATATTCAAAATCACAAATATGAAGTGTGCGTTCTATGGAACCTTTGAGATACAGGATATTTTGATTTTTTTGCACATCCTTGTTTAGTGTAACCATATACTGCCTGTCAGACTCAAAAGGGAGTATATCAAGTCGAGGTAAGTCCATATTCAAAGCATATTCATTACATCCTCCCTTGAGAGCACTTACAATTAAAGAACCCTCAGTAGGATCTCCGTTAATGCTAAAGTTGCCGTCTTGATTCACTAGGTATGACTCATTACAAAGGTACCCGGCGGTTAACACTTCCTTAAGAGAGTCATCCAGATTCTCAATTTTTTCACCCTCTTTAAAAAAGTCACCCTTTGGTTCATAGCCGTTACCACTGAGTTCATATGCACTATTTGAACAATAAATATTCGTTACACTCATTTTATTTTGCGTCAATGTCCCTGTTTTATCTGAACATATAACTGTTACACTGCCTAGTGTTTCAACTGCTGGAAGCTTTCTGATAATGGCATTCTTCTTAGCCATACGACTCACACCTATAGCCAGTGTTATTGTAACTGCAGCCGGCAATCCCTCGGGAATAGCGCCAACTGCCAGAGCAACAGAAGCCATAAACATCTCCACAGCACTGTTTTCACGGAGTAAGCCCACGAAAAATGTAAACGCTGCCAAAGCTAAAATCACATACAAAAGCACCTTGCTAAAGGATGAAATTTTCTTTGTAAGGGGTGTCTCCATAGACTCTGTAGTATCTAAAAGATGGGCTATTTTTCCTAATTCAGTATGTTCTGCCGTTGCTACAACAATTCCCTTAGCTCTCCCGTACGTTACATATGTACCCGAAAAAATCATATTTTTTCTATCGTTTATTGTAATATTTCTTTCATGTACCACTAACTGTTTTGAAACCGGCAAAGACTCTCCGGTCAACATGGATTCATCAACTTTTAAATCCTTGCTCGTAATCAACCTGATATCTGCCGGAACTTTTGAGCCGGATTCCAGCAATACAATATCTCCGGGAACTAAATCTACAGAAGATATTTTTATTTTCTGGGCATCTCTGATGACTATTGCCTCTGTAACCATCATCTCTTTGAGCGAATCAATTGCTTCTTCTGCTTTTACTTCTTGAATATATCCGATAATAACATTTATAATAACAACTGCGAAAATAACGCCACTATCTATCCACTCTTGCAAAATTCCCGTGACAAGACTAGCTGCAAGCAAAATATATATCAGCGCATTATGAAACTGCAAGAAAAATTTCTTCAGCTTGCTGTCTTTTTTTTTCTCTTTTAACTCATTTTTACCAAAAAAATCTTCACGGTGTCTAATACTTAAAGGTCTCAAGCCCTCTTGAACATCACTTTCAAACAGCTCTACTATTTTCTGTGATTCAAGAGAGTGCCAACTCTCTCCAATTAAATGTTGCATTGCAATTCCCTTGATGTAACTCAATTTTAAACAATTATCTCTTATAATGCATAAAATTTCCGTTAAAGGGTGCTTTATATGGATAGCCAAACAAATAACATTGACGACAGATACAGACTTTTAGATAAGAGTATGAAAAAATTGGGTTATGATAAGCATGCTTTAATTGAAACTCTTCACAGCGCTCAAGAAACTTTTGGCTACCTTGATAAAGAGACACTCAAATTCATCGCAAAAAGATTAAAATCCCCCTATTCCAAAGTGTATGGTGTGGCAACTTTTTACCACTACTTCAGACTCAAACCAAAAGGCAAACATAATGCAGTCGTCTGTTTAGGCACGGCATGTTACATCAAAGGTTCCAAAAAAATTCTTGAGCAGTTTGAAAAAAAATTCAACATTAAAGTCGGAGAGACAACAAAAGACGGACTGCTTTCACTCTTAAGTGCAAGGTGTGTCGGTTCATGTTCCATAGCGCCTGTTGTTGTTTGTGACAATAAAGCCAAGGGCAACTTAACCCTAGAGAGTGCACTTTGTGAAATCGAGGAGATGTTAAAATGATAAGCTCAATTTTAGAACTCAAAGCCCTTGCAGATACAAAAAAATGTAAGGAGCAGAGCTGTCAAGAAGAGCTTCGGGTATGTATCGGGAGTTCCTGTAATTCTCTTGGTTCAGAAGCTCTGAAAGAGGCTCTTGCAGAAGAAATACAAACGCAGGGTTTGGCTGAAAAATGTAGAGTCAAAGGAGTCGGTTGTAACGGACTTTGTGCTCAAGCACCTTTAATCTCACACTGCAACAGAGCCACGAAACAGAGTACACTTTATGAAGAAGTCCAAAACGCAGATATAAAAGAACTCGTCCAAAGCGTGCAAAACGCAACAAAGCTCGATATCAAACAGTGTGATATGAATCAGCCTTTTTTTGCTTCTCAAACAAAAATCGTCTTAGAAAACGCAGGCTTTATAGACCCTGATGACATCGAGGATTACATCGCCCATGATGGATATTTGACCCTCTTTAAAGTGCTTGATGAAAAAGAACCTTATGAAGTCATTGAAGAGGTCAAAAAGAGCGGACTGCGCGGTCGTGGTGGCGGAGGCTACCACACAGGCCTCAAATGGGAAAGTGTTGCAAAAGTCCAAAGCGAACAAAAATATATTATCTGTAACGGTGATGAGGGCGATCCTGGTGCGTTTATGGACAGAGCGCTTATGGAAGCAGATCCGCATAGAGTTTTAGAGGGTATGCTTATTGCCGGTTATGCGTGTGGGGCAAATATGGGCTATATTTATGTTCGCGCAGAATATCCTGTTGCCGTAGAAAAACTCTCTCATGCCATTAAGCAGGCTAAAAAGTACGGATTCCTCGGAGAGAATATTGCCCACAGTAACTTCTCGTTTAATATTGAAATTCGTTTGGGTGCAGGAGCATTTGTATGCGGTGAAGCGACTGCACTTATTACTTCCATAGAAGGAAATCGTGGCAATCCAAGACAAAAACCGCCTCATCTTAGTGATTACGGACTTTATGGTGAACCGACTGTTTTAAACAATGTTGAAACTTTGGCAAACATCGTCCCCATACTCAAAAATGGCGGAGAGTGGTTTAGAACGATAGGCACTGCAAATTCGAGCGGAACCAAAGTTTTTGCACTTACGGGGCATATAAAAAACAGCGGTTTGGTAGAGGTTGCCATGGGAACAACGTTGCGTACGCTTATTTATGAAATTGGCGGTGGCATACCCAATGGCAAAAAACTCAAAGCTATCCAGACCGGAGGACCGAGCGGAGGCTGCATTCCTGAGTCGCTTTTAGACTTGGAGGTAGATTACGAGTCCCTTAAAAATGTCGGTTCCATTATGGGAAGCGGAGGAATGATAGTTATTGATGAAAGCTCAAACATGGTCGAACTTGCAAGGTTTTTTATGGATTTTTGTAAAAGTGAATCTTGTGGAAAGTGTGTGCCTTGCCGTGTCGGAACGACACAACTTACGAATCTTCTTGATAAATTCATTAACAAAAACGCAACACAAGAAGACTATATACTTCTCAAAGAGATGTGTCATGTTGTTAAAGATACGAGCCTTTGCGGACTTGGGCAGACTGCTCCGAATCCAGTACTGAGTACACTCAAATATTTTGAGAGTGAGTATTTAGAAGGGATACGTCATGATTAAACAAAAAGTCAGAGTCAAAACATTTAAAATCAACGGTCTTGATGTCACAGGACAATCTAACCAAACAGTTCTCGAAGTCGCGCGCGATAATAACATTGAAATACCGACGCTGTGTTATCTCGAAGGACTTAGCTGTGTCGGCTCATGCAGAATGTGTATAGTAGAAGTCAAAGGAAGTGACTCACTCATCCCTTCATGTACAGCAAAAATAAAAGAAGGGATGCAAGTCACAACGACTTCACCCAGAATTGAAGCCAACAGAAAAATGATTCTCTCTATGCTTTTTAGCGAGCGAACACATACTTGCAGTGTTTGCGTTTCAAACGGAGATTGTGAACTGCAGGATAAAGCTCCCGAGCTTGGCCTTGAGCATTCCAATGTACCCTACCTAAACGCAAGATTTGAAATCGATGCTTCCCATAAAAATTTTGTTCATGACCCAAACAGATGTATTCTCTGTTCTCGTTGTATTCGTGTTTGTGATGAAGTCGAAGGTGCACATGCCCTTGATATAGTCGATAGAGGTATCAACTCGAGAATTATCCACGATATGGATGAGCCTTGGTCTGAGAGTTTAAGCTGTACAAGCTGTGGAAAATGCGTTTATGTCTGCCCAACAGGAGCTCTGTTTGAAAAAGATATTACTCCGGATGAAGCCATTAAAAAACGCGAGATAATCACTGAACTCTTAAAACGCAGGGGACATCATGAATAAGATACGATTGGCCACACTTTGGCTTGACGGATGTTCGGGCTGTCACATGTCTATTTTAGACATGGATGAAAAGCTCGTTGAAATTGCCCAGTATGTAGATGTCGTATACAGTCCCTATGTTGATACAAAAGAGTTTCCAGAGAATGTTGATTTAACTATTGTCGAAGGTGCTCTTAGCAGTGACCATGACATAGAACTCATTCAAAAAATACGCCAAAACTCCAAACTTATTTTAGCTCTTGGAGATTGTGCCATCACGGGTAATATCTCTGCTATGAAAAATCTTTTCGGCTCCGAGGCTGTTTTAGAACGTGGCTATTTTGAACTTGCAGATGAAAACAAAAGTGAAGCCTATCCATCTCAAATAGTTCCAAAACTTTTAGACAAAGTCTTACCTTTACATGAAGTAGTAAAAGTGGACTACTTTTTACCGGGGTGCCCTACTCCCTCACAAGCAATTTACGAAATGCTCAAAGCTTTGATTGAAGGTAAAGAGATAAATATCAGCGACTATACAAGGTTTGGAAAATGAAAAAAATAGTTATTGACCCTGTCACACGTATAGAAGGTCACGCAAAAATAACCATAGATTTGGATGAGAACAACAAAGTGAGTGATGCCAAAATTCATGTTACGCAGTTTCGGGGTTTTGAGAAGTTTTGCGAAGGGCAACTCTATTCACAAATGCCGGCTTTAACGGCACGAACCTGCGGCATTTGTCCCGTAAGTCATGCTATTTCTTCGACGAAGGCTTGTGATGAACTTTTAGGTGTAACACCCCCTCAGGCTGGAATAAATCTAAGAAAAATCATTAACCTTGCTCAGATTTTGCAATCACATACTCTGAGTTTTTTTCATCTCAGCTCTCCTGATTTTATTTACGGTTTCGATGCAAAAAAAGAAGATAGAAACATTTTTAAAATGATGCAAACGCATCCTCAGATGGCAAAAGACGGAATTACACTGCGAGCTTTTGGACAAAAAATAATCTCTGCACTGGGGGGAAAACGCATTCACCCTGATGGGCTTGTCCCCGGAGGCGTCGAAAAGAGTCTCGATACGCAGACGAGAGATTTAATACTCCAAGAAATTCCGGATGCTATGAAAATCGCTCAAGAGACTCTTACATTTTTCAAAGAAAATCTTCACAAGTTTCAAAAAGAGATAGACTCATTCGGAGTGTTCCCTTCACTTTTTATGGCGCTTGTAGATAAAGAGGGAAATCTCGAACATTATGACGGAGCTTTGAAGTTCATTGACAGCGAGGGAAATGTTTTACATGAAGGAATTGAACCAGGCAGATATAAAGAGTTTATAGGCGAAGCTGTAGAAAGTGACAGTTACCTAAAATCTCCCTACTATAAGCCTCTTGGCTATCCGCAGGGAATGTACAGAGTCGGAGCGCTTGCAAGACTCAACATTGCCAAAGCCTGCGGCACTCCAAAAGCAGATGAAGAGTTAAAGAATTTTAAAAACTTAAACGCAGGGAAACCTGTTTTAAACTCTTTTTATTACCACTATGCACGCCTCATTGAGATGATTTATGCCATAGAGAAGATAGAAGAACTGTTAAAAATTGATGCGAGTATGGGTGATTCTCTTCATCTAACTTCAAAAATTATAAAAACGCAGGCGGTAGGCTGTTCAGAAGCCCCTCGCGGCACACTTTTTCATGACTACGAAGTGGACAAAAACGGCATAATTCAACAAGTAAACCTCATCATTGCAACAGGAAATAATAACCTTGCAATGAACGCAGGGGTCAAGCAGGTTGCCCAGACTTTTGTAGACCCAAACAGTGTCACAGACGGAGCACTCAACCGTGTCGAAGCACTCATTCGCTGTTATGACCCATGCCTGAGCTGTTCAACGCACGCACTTGGCATCGTCTCTTCAAACATCGAGCTTCGAGACCACAACAAAAAAATTATCCGAATTTTTACGCGTAACTAATGCGGGTGATTATTGGCTATGGAAATACGCTTCGGGGTGAAGATGCTTTTGGAGTGGATGTTTTAAAAGAGCTTGAAAAATTTGAGCCTAAAGAGACTACGCTAGTGACTGCGTTTGCGCTAATACCCGAGTTAATTTTAGAACTTTTAGAAGCGGATGAAGTTGTGTTTGTTGATGCCTGTTACTCAAAAACCGACCATTATGCTTTGGCGTGTAATATGTTAATACAACAAACACCACAATTTAGTCATCATATAAGCCCAGAAATACTCATAAGTATGCTCAAGACACTCTATAACAGACAGCCAAAGTATTTTATTTATTCTATGTTCAGTAACAGCTATGAAAAAATAAAAAATAAAAGTAAATACCAAAAGTGTATATACACACTCGCACTACATCTAGCTGCGCATAAAGAATGAATTAGGGATACTGCCATAATTGCTACATCTTTTCTTTCTCACCTTTTTTCTTGACACTTTTTTCACCTCATCTGAGAATAAATTTTTACTCTTTTCTAACTATTAAAAAATTGTATAAATACAAAAATCTTTATGTCACCCCAATGGGTGATGTATCAAAATAGATATTGTCGTACCCTACTAGTATAGACTTTAAGGAGTTTGGTATGAAAACAGTTAAAATGAGAGCTTTGATTCTCTTCTTTTTAAGTATTGTGTTAGTCTCTTTAACAGGTTGTATTTATGATCACGATGGCAATACCTCACCAATAGCAAACGCTGGGGTAGATCAAACAATTCGCTTTGGAGAGTCAGTGACACTCAGCGGAAGTGGCAGCAGCGACCCGGATGGTACTATTGAGTTATATCAATGGTTGGGTGGTCCCATTAATGAAGAAAGCAATAACCCGACGTCTGTTGTATCAGGTTTAGCTGAGGGCAATTACACAGTCACATTAACCGTCACAGATAATGAAGGTGCGACTGATACAGATACGGTTGTGATTTCAGTAGTTCCCAATCAGCCTCCGGTCGCTCTTGACCAAAATATAACTATGTGGGAAAATACATCACAAGCTATAACGCTAAACGCAACTGATGATGGTGATGTAAATAATCTTATATACACTATCGTAAGTTTGCCTAGTTCAGGCGCAGTAACACTCAATGGCAATGTCGCAACATACACGCCAGATGCAGACTACAATGGTGCAGACAGTTTTACCTTTAAAGTGAATGACGGTGTTCAAGATTCAGCAACAGCAACCGTAGCTATAACTATCAACAATCAAGTCTCAACAGCGACCTTTGTCATTACAGTAAAAACTGACAATGTCGGCAGTTCCTCCGATACACAGTTTGAAATACCGACAACAGGCGTAGGGTATAACTACAGTGTCGATTGTGACCATGATGGAATAGACGAGGCCACTGGACAAACCAGTAACTACACTTGTAACTATGCATCTGCCGGAACTTATACTATTGACATTAAAGGTGATTTCCCGAGAATTTTTTTCAATGGTTATATGGTTGGTATAGGTGACCACGAGAAACTCCTATCAATTGATCAGTGGGGAGAGGGACAATGGACATCTATGGATCGTGCTTTTAGGGGATGTTCTAATATGGTTGTGAACGCTTCGGACATTCCTGACCTTTCCCTTGTAACGGAAACCCGTTACATGTTCTCTATGATTTCAGGAATAAATCAGGATTTAAACGATTGGAATGTAAGTAATGTGACCAATATGGATTCTATGTTTCAAGGAATTTCATCTTTTAATAAACCCATTGGGAATTGGGATGTTAGTAATGCCACAAATATGAGAGCAATATTTGCTGGAGCATCTGATTTCAATCAAAGTTTAAATTCATGGAATGTAAGCAATGTGCTCATTATGGACAATATGTTTCATGGTGCGACGAGTTTTGATCAAGACATCAGCTCTTGGAATACCGGCAGTGTGACAAGTATGATTTATATGTTTAGCGGAGCTTCTTCATTTAACCAACCTATTGGTTCCTGGAATGTTGCAAATGTCACAGATATGCAGTATATGTTTCGTGACGCCGTCTTATTTAATCAAGCCTTAAATAACTGGGATGTTTCAAAAGTCACAATAATGACAGGGATGTTTACTGGAGCTTCTGCATTTAATCAGCCGCTTAACAATTGGGTAGTTAGTAGTGCTGTTGATATGAGTCATATGTTTAGCGGTGCTGCGAGTTTTAACCAAGATATTAGTTCTTGGGATGTAAGCAGTGCAACGACTATGAGGTATATGTTTGCCAGCGCTCTTTCTTTTAACCAGAATATAGATGCTTGGGATGTCAGCAGTGTTGCTAATATGGATGGCATGTTTAACACAGCTTCTGCCTTTAGTCAAGATTTGACTTCATGGGATGTCAGCAGTGTCACAGACATGAGCAACATGTTTTACAATACTGCTTCTTTTGATAATAATATTAGTAATTGGGACGTAAGTGCCGTAACGACTATGCGAGCTATGTTTGGAGGATTTAGCTCTATTTTCAATCAAGATATTAGTTCATGGGATGTAAGCGCTGTCACGAATATGTATTATATGTTCCAAAATAATCATCTTTTCAACCAAGATATAAGTTCATGGAATGTGAGCGCTGTAACAAATATGAATAGTATGTTTTGGGGTGCTTCTGCTTTTAATCAAGCAATTGACAGTTGGGTAGTTAGCAGTGTTACGGATATGACAGCAATGTTTCTAAATGCTTCTGCTTTCAATCAAGACATAAGTGGTTGGGATGTAAGCAGTGTAACTACGATGGACAGTATGTTCTATCAGGCCAGTGCCTTCAACCAAAACTTAAGCACTTGGAATGTAAGAAATGTAACAAATATGCGATGGATGTTTTATAATACACCATTTGACCAAGACATTGGTTCTTGGGATGTGAGCCAAGTGACAAATATGGAATCAATGTTTAATGGTGCCACTCTGTCCACTCCAAATTACGATGCATTGCTAATCGGTTGGGATGCTCAAAATCTTCAACCGAATGTTACATTTGATGGTGGAAACAGTCAATACAGTGCAGGTGCAGCAGAAGATGCTAGAGCGTATATGATAGCAACTGATGGCTGGACTATTACAGATGGTGGATTGGCAACACCGTAGATTTACTTCTCTTCTGCAGTCGTTCATAGCAAAAACAGTGTCGCTTCATGTGATGCTGTTTTTGCTGATTAAAGATTTACAATCTTTTCTTCTGCTAACACAACACTAACTCTCTCTTGTTAAACTTTCTCCATCTTAAACACAAAGGATTAACATGAAAAAATTTACAGCGATATTACTGGTATTAGCAGCTTTAGCTTCGAGTGCATTTGCACATCACAATTCTCCATCAGATGAAGCAGGTGGGTATATTGCAGATGTTTCAGGTCACTTAGACTTAGTTTTCTAATATTTGAGGCGTGGTTTCCCCCCCCTTCCACGCCTTTCGCTTTATCTCTTTTAAAATCTCACACATACAACACAATCTCTCAATCGTAAGACTTAGCCCAAATAATCACAAAACACCAAATTAAAGAATGTAGCAAAGTGAACCAGCTTTGTTTATTAATAAAAAAGCAGTGGAGTTGATTATGTGTAAAAAGATACTAGAGCTCTACAAAGAGAGCAATAGGAGTTGCTTATCGGGAGAAACTAAAGCCTAAAGAAAACTTTGTGATGTAGTTGTCATAATCTATCAAACTTTCGCCATAACCTGAAAAGATTTTCCCATACAGATAAGCGTCATTTGCCAAAGGATAGGAATAGGTTAATTCCGTCGCCCCTTTGCCGGTGGAAACACTGCCTCTTTGCATAAGCGTGTACATATGTTTGCCTCTAAAGTAGCTAAATTTCACTTCCATAGAGCCTGAATAGTCCGTATAGTCAGGGTTGTCATCCGTTTCAGAATTTTCTGGTATGCGGGCCCATAAACGCAGCTCTGTTATAAGCGTATCATACTGAAAAGTGCCCTCAGTGTAGACATAGTTTAAACTTCTTGAACGATTCCCGGGATTTGTATAACCCTCAGGATAGACAACATCTGAAGTGTCTCCCTGACCATTAGAATTATGAGCTAAACCAAATTTCAGCGCTCTCATATGAAAAATACTCTTGGTGTCTAAAACAGGAAAAACAACAAAAGCTTCAGGAGAGTAGTTTGTCTCTCTAAACGGGGAAGAATCCACATAAATCTGCCAAAAAGCTTTATGTGAGTAAGCCAAATAGTAACTCTCGCCAAGACCAAAAAAGTCCTTCGCGATTTTAAGTTTTAGACTTACCTGCAACTCCGCTTCTATATTTTTGTAAAGATTCGTGTCATACGATTTGTAAGGCTTTTCTCTATACTCAATAGGCAAAATATAGTTTGGCTTATGAGGCTGAAGACCAAAAACACCGTCAAGCCATCTGTTCATAGAATTTTTTGCTTCATCGTCTTGTTTTTTAAAACTTTCCAACTCTAAATTTTTATCATTTTTAGACTCTATCGCAAAAGAGCTGACCGCCAACATCAATACAATTAAAAAAATCTTTACCATTTATACCCTCACCCTGTCTTCAAGTGCTCTTGTAAGTGAAAGCAAATCTATATTTTCCAGACTTACACCCGTCGGCACGCCTTGAGCTATTTTTGTAAAATTCAAATCGTACGACTGAAGTTTATCTTCAATATACAAAATAACCGCGTCGTTTGAAATGGAAGGGGTAATAGCAAATACTATCTCCTTCACACCTGTTTTAACCAACTCTTCAAGATGCGTAATACTTAACTCTTCCAAAGAATCAAGAACAAAATATCTTCCGTCAAAAAGTCCGTTTTCTTCTAAAAGAAGAATATCTTTTGCATTCTCTACAATGCACAAAAGCCTCTCATCCCGCCCTTCATCGCAGCAGATATAACAAAGTTCATCTTCACTCATTCCACCGCACGCAGCACACTTTTTAAGACTGCCAAGTGCATCTTCTATAGCGTGAGATATTTTCATACCGCTGAAACTGTCTTTCATTATCATATGATATGCAAGCCGTGTGGCAGATTTTTTTCCGACTGTCGGCAAAAGCTGAAGAGCTTCTACTAAGCGGTTGAACTTTTCTAAGGAGTGATTCACGATCCGTCTTCTTTCGCATGTTTTGGAAGTAAAATCCAAAGTTTTAAATCTTCTGACTTGAGTTTTCCTGCTGTCTGCATAGCATCTTCACCATGCCCCATAAAAAGGTCAGCACGTACAGCCCCGTTTATTGCACCGCCTGTATCTTGTGCCAAAACAACGTTACAAAATTTATTCTCATCCACATCAGCGCTCAAATAAAGCAAACTTCCCAGCGGAATAAATTTTCTGTCAATGGCGATGGATCTTTTTGGAGTAAGTTCAATACCAAGAGAACCCGAAGCCGGTTTATCTTTTTGTTTGAAATAAACAAGAGAGTCATTGTAATTTAAAACTTCATCTATTCTTGCTGGATTTTTCTCCAGCCAGGCACGAATGCTTTGAAGTGAAACATCTTCAAGTTTAAGCTCTTTTTTCTTAACAAGATATCGTCCTATAGCTTTATAAGGATGTCCGTTTTGGTTATCGTAGCCTATGTAAATATTTTCTCCATTGTCAAGAAGAACACGCCCTGAACCCTGGATTTCTAAAAAGAAGAGATCAATTTTAGAGTCCACATAACAGATAATATTCTCTGGAGTATTGTCTTGTTTTTCAGAATCTTTTCTTGCATAATAAGGAACTAATTTATTGCCTACTATTTTTCCGCGTAATCTGTATTTTTTAAGTTCAGGATAAACAGAACCCAAATCAACGATAATCAAATCGTCCGGAGTTTTGTGTACAGGATATTTATAGACCTCTGTTTTTGTCAAGGAACCTCTGAGTTGAGGCTCATAGTAGCCCGTTAAAAGCCCTGTTTTACATCCGTCACTTGCATTTATCTGGTAGGGCGTAAACTCTTTTTCCAAAAAAGCTTTTGCATCTTTGGTCTCTTGCGCTCTGTGGCACAAATCACTGTAAAGTGTTTGCGTTTTTTTCGTTTTACAACTGTTTACAAACGCAGCGAGCGCTTCTTGAAAGTTTTCTTTTTCCCACTCCGGCAAATAACAAAACTTTGTTCCTACAAGCGTAGTTTTTGGCATGTGTTCTGATATTTTCAGAGGTATTCTAGGAAGGGGCATCAGAAGTTCAGGCGGTTTTTTCTCAACATTTTCAAGCACAAGGGGAGGAAGTTCTTGCATACTCTCGGATGTATCGTTACTTTCTACTACCATAATCTCAGAAGCTTGAGGTGCTTCTTCCAAAGGTATAACCGGGGTTGTTGTACAACCGACAAAAAACAGAGAAATGAGAGTAATTAAGTGTATATTTTTCATGAACTATATTATACTTAAAATTAAACCGTAAAAACGGTATAATTGCGAAAAATTTTATAAATATGTAGGAAAGTATGGAAAATTTAAGCTATTACGAAATACTCGAAATCTCGCAAAATGCGGATAAAACAACTATAAAAAAAGCTTACAGAGCTATGGCAAAGAAGTACCATCCGGATAAAAATCAAGGCGATGCAGAGGCAGAACATAAGTTCAAACTCTGTAACGAAGCGTATCAGTGTCTGAGCGATGATGAACAAAGAAGTATTTATGACCGTTACGGCAAAGAAGGTCTTCAGGGTATGGGCGGCAGAGGCCGTTCTTCAGGTGGATTCGATGATTTAGGCTCTATGTTTGAAGAGATGTTTAACGGCTTTGGCGGTGGCGGTTCTCGCCGTAGAAAAAATCCTGCAGATGTTGAAAAATATCCTCTTGATATGAACGTAGATATGCACATCAGCTTCCATGAAGCCATTTTTGGATGTGAAAAAGAGATAGAATTCTCTTACAAAAATTCGTGTAAAGATTGTAGCGGAACAGGTGCAAAAGATGGAAAACTCTCTACTTGTTCTCAGTGTAAAGGCCAAGGTCAGGTTTATATGAAACAAGGTTTCATGACCTTCTCTCAGACTTGTCCTGTTTGTCATGGAGCCGGTTCAGCTCCGGCAGAAAAATGTAAATCTTGTAACGGTAACGGATATGAAGAAGTCAGAGAAAAAGTTACTATAAAAATTCCAAAAGGGATTGATACAAACAATCGTCTCAGAGTTTCCGGCAAAGGAAATATTGGCAAACGCGGCTCTCGCGGTGATTTGTATGTAACTTTCAGTGTCAGACCTGACAAGCATTTTATTCGTGACGGAAATGATGTTTATATTGAGATTCCTGTGTTTTTTACCCAGGCAGTAAGCGGAGAGAGTCTTAAAATCCCTTCCCTGACAGGTGAGCTTGAACTCAAACTCGCGGTTGGAACAAAAGACAAACAGCGTTTTACTTTTAGAAATGAGGGAATTGACGATGTTCACGGACACGGAAAAGGTGATTTAATTGCACAGGTAAATATTACCTACCCGAAAAAGCTCAATGACAAACAAAAAGAGCTGCTTGTAAAACTCCAGGAATCTTTTGGCATAGAGGAATCAAAACCGCATGAGAGCGTTCTTGATTCGGCCATAGACAAAATGAAGGGCTGGTTCAAGTAACCGGCTTTACATGTTTAAACTCTCTTTTTTACTCCTCATTCTCACTATTCCATTTTTAAATTCAGATATCACTTATGGCTTGCCTTTTTGGGTATATGCTTCTCTTGGAGCAACTATACTCTACGCTGGCATTTTGATTTTCATTATAGAAAAAAAGTGGAAAAAGTTAAGAGACAAAAATGAGTGAGACGGCACTTCTCTCAGAGGGTGGCATCTGGTTTTTAGTCCTCTATCTAGCCTCACTCATTCTCATTGGATTTGCAGGAAAATTTGCTTCTAAAGAAGAGAGTATGAAAGACTTCTACCTTGGCGGTCAAGGTTTTGGGGTCGGTGTTTTATTTTTAACCATGTATGCCACGCAGTATAGCGGTAACTCCCTCATCGGTTTTGCCGGAAGTGCCTACAGAAACGGCTGGTTCTTTCTTGTAGGCGTCACCTTCATGATCGCCATCGTCGCCGGCTATCTCATTTATGCTCCAAAACTCTACCCTCTGAGTAAAAAGCATGGTTTTATTACAGTTGGAGATTATATAAATTTTCGCTACAACTCACAAACACTCACTTATATCATTGTAGCCATCTCCATTTTTGCACTCTCAAACTACATGCTTACAAATCTCAAAGCCATAGGTTATATTATGGAGTATGTCACCGGCGGAGGCATTGGATTCACCGAAGGTATTATCTTTATGGCCATTGTCATGGTAGTATATGAAACACTCGGAGGCATGCGAAGCGTTGCCTGGACAGATGCAATTCAGGGAGTTTTGCTTTTTGTAGGTGTCATTATCATCTTTAGCGTTGTCATGATACATTATGGCTCGCTTGAGGCAAACAGCACACTATTTCTACAAAACAATCCTGAACTTTTTAAAGCAGTCACACTCTCAGACCAGATTACATGGCTGAGTGTTTTAATCCTCATATTCTTCGGTATCTCAGTTTATCCCCAAGCCATACAAAGAATCTATTCGGCAAAAAATGAAAGTTCTTTGAGACACTCGCTAAGTTTAATGGTTATTATGCCGCTTTTAACTACCCTGCCTCTTATTATTATTGCCATCATCGGTTCAGCTCATTTTCCAAATTTAGATAAAGCTGGCAGTGAACAGATAATCCTTTTAATGCTCAACAAACTTACGAACATTGAAGGTATGAGCATCGTTATTACACTTTTTGTAGCAGCGGCAATTGCAGCTATCATGTCTACCGTTGACAGTGCTATGCTCGCCATTGCCTCACTTTTCACTCAAGATATTTACCATAAACGAAATCCTAATGCAAGTCAAAAAAGGCTCACTTATGTCGGAAAGCTTTTTTCATGGTTCATTATGACGCTTATGGTAATTTTGGCTATCAATCTTCCGTCAACCATTTGGTGGCTTATACAGATAAAACTTGAAATTTTAGTCCAGATTGCTCCGGCTATCATGCTTGGAATTCATCTCAAGTCCCTAAAATCCAAAAGCATACTCTATGGAGTCCTATGTGGTTCTGCTGTAACTTTACTCTTTTTACTCACACCTCTTCCATCTAAGCCTTTTGGATTTCATGCTGGTGTTATTGGGCTTCTTTTTAACTTTTTAGCTATATACTTACACCATAAATTTCACAAAAGAGCAGAGCATGAATAGATTAATCCTAAAAAAACAGTTATCAAAATTAGCACTTTCTATGTTCAGAAAGGACTTCTTTGGTATCTATCATGGTTCCATTTCTGCAAAGACAGAGTCCAACCGCTTTCTTATCAATACAAAAGAGAGTGTATTTGATGCAATTGACGAAAATGATTTGATTGAGCTCTACTTTAAGAAAGATTACCGCTGGAATCAAGCAAGTATCGACTCCAACATTCACTACTACATCTACTCACAAATTTCCGATGCAAAATTCATCACTTTTACGATGCCGCCTTTTACAACCGCTTATTCTCTCGACCATAACATCATTACTCCCAAAGATTATTTTGGTTACACAGAGCTTGGCTCCATAGAAATAGTCGATCCTAAATCTTTTGACAACTGGTATGACAGAGCGCAAAGTGAAATTACCCACTACTTCTTATCCAAAAAACCAAATATAATGATTATACGCGGTTATGGGGTTTATGCTTTTAACAGGGATTTGCACGAGATGGCGAAACAACTCTCAGTTTTAGAGAAAAGCTGCCGCCTTCTCATGCTCGAGAGCAGTGCCGGCAACTCTTTTAATTTTGACTAGGGAAGTATTTTTATAGCCTCGTAAGCTACATCCATCATGATGTCTATCTCTGCGTTTGTTATAATGTAAGGCGGCATAAAATAAACAATGTGCCCAAGCGGTCTTAATAAGACTCCATTTTGAAGTCCATATTCGTAAACTTTTAGCCCTATTCTCTGCTGCGGCTCATAACCTTGAAGCTCCACTGCACAAATCATCCCTGTTTGTCGTACCTCTTTTACATTTTTTAATTCTAAAAATTTTTGAAGTTTTTCTCCCATAAACGCAGCTGTCGCTCTATTTTTTTCTATAATATTCTCATTTTCAAAAATATCAAGTGTTGCGTTTGCCGCTGCGCAGGCAAGTGCATTTCCTGTATAAGAGTGTGAGTGTAAAAAAGCTTTATACTCTCCATAATCACAATAAAATTTCGCATATATTTCATTGCTTGTTAGTACAACGGAAAGTGGTAAATAACCGCCTGTAAGCCCTTTTGAGAGTACCAGAAAGTCTGGTGTTATGTTAGCGTGAGCACAGGCAAAAAGCTCTCCCGTTCGTCCAAAACCGACCAGAACTTCATCGGCTATAAGATGCACATTGTATTTGGTACAAATCTCACGCACCAGAACTAGAAATTCCTTGTGGTACATGTGCATAGAACCTGCACCCTGGACAAGCGGTTCCAAAATAAGTGCTGATATCTCGTCTGCCCTTTGCTTACACAGCTCTTCAAACGCGGCGGCTGCGTTTTGTGCAGCTTCTAAGCTCATATCTGTTGGTGTCGCTGTTTGGAGTGTTTTAAGTAAAAGTGGAGCGTACGTATCTTTGTAAAGTTCAACATCTCCAACACTGAGTGCGCCTATGGTTTCCCCATGATAAGAGTTTGTGAGCGAAACAAATATACTTTTATTTTTTCCATCGTTTTTATGCGCATGGAAACTCATCTTGAGTGCTACTTCTACTGCACTTGAGCCATTGTCGGAGTAGAAACATTTTGCCAGCCCTTTTGGTGTTAATGCTACTAAACGCTCAGAAAGTCTTACTACCTGCTCATGTGTAAATCCGGCAAGAATTACATGTTCTAACGTATCAACTTGCTCTTTAATCTTGGTATTTATATAAGTATTTGTATGTCCAAAAAGATTCACCCACCAACTGGATATAGCATCTATATAAGTATTTCCGTCAAAATCTTCCAAATAAACGCCATGCGCTTTTTTTATGGGAATGAGCGGAAGTATTTCATGGTCTTTCATCTGCGTGCAGGGATGCCAAAGAACTTCTAAATCTCTTTTTTTCAACTCTAAATTATTCATTTTTTATCTTTTTGTATTTTATTTTATAGAAGTATTTTATCCATATTTCTTGTTGCCCTGTAAAAAAATAAAAAACAAAAGATAATATGGCTTTTACATGTGTATATTTATTACATAATACTAACAAACAGCAGGTTTTTATGATGGTTTAATACGAATTCTCGTAGAATAACGCAAATAATAAAAGAAGGTATTTTATAGATGATTACATGGATGCAAAGACATAAAAAATATCTCATCGTTACTATCTGGATCTCAACTATAGCGTTTATTGGTGCTGGATTTGTTGGATGGGGTCAGTATAGTTATGGTGATAAGGCTGGAGCAGTTGCAAAAGTAGGTAATATAGAGTTAACGATGGGTGAACTTCAAAAAAGTTACTCACGTTTGTATTCTCAATATAATCAAATGCTTCAGGGTAACTTTGATGAAGAAAAAGCAAAAAGCTTTGGCCTTCAAGCACAGGCAATGCAGCAAATTATACAACAGGCTTACATTCTTAACCTTGCAGCCGAATATGACTTAAGCGTAAGCGATGAAGAACTTCTTACGGCACTTAAGACACAAGAATATTTCTTTGAGAATGGCGTTTTTAACAGCAATGTTTACAAAACGGTTTTATCTCAAAATAAACTCAGCATCCAAGAATATGAAAATGACCTGAGAAAACAATTACTTATACAAAAAACTTTTAAGTTACTTCCAGTCGAGGTGAGTGAAAGCGAATCTGCAATACTCAACACAATTCTAAGTATTGCAGATAAAATTGAGTACAAAATACTGAATCTCTCAGACATTAACGTCGATAGCTCAGACGAGCAGGTGAAACTTTTTTGGGAAACGCAGAAGAATAATTTCATGACTGAAGTGAGTTATGATGTAAAATTCATCAAGCAGGACAATGTAAAAGCTGAATATACTGCGGATGAGATTAGTACATACTACTCTGAGAACAAAACACATTTCAAAGATTCTGAAGGAAAAATTCTTTCACTTGAAAATGCTAAAGAAAACATTCTAGATGAACTTGATGCAAAAGCATCAAAAGATGCAGCACTAAGAACGTACATAGCATATAAAAAAGGTACTCTGGATGAAAATGTAAGTATACAGACTACCACTATTTCAAATACAAATAATCCTTTTGACAGTGCTACTCTAGAAGAAATAGCAAAACTCACTTCGGCATCTCCATTTATGAAACCTGTATTTGTCAATGGCGCATACTATATGTTTGAACTCATAAAAACAAACCCTTCCATAACAAAAACATATGAAGAAGCAAAAAGTGAAGTAAAACCACTTTATATAACACAAACACAAAAAGCAAAACTTCTTGAACTGGCAACAAATTCAGTAGCAACGTTCAAAGGATCGGCAACTGACTATGTAACTGTCCAAGATTCTGCTAAAATAGCAGGTTTAAGTGCAGAAGAAGCAAGTGAATTCTTGGCAAAACTCTTTGACAAACAAATTAAAAGATCTTATATAACACTAAGTAGTGGAAAAGTGATACTTTATGACATTTTGGAACAAAAGTTGCTAGATAATTCAAATAACAATCAAGGGGATTCTGTTATGAGATTGAAGAGCGCAATGTTCAATGAAGGTCTTATAAAAAATCTAGAAAACGAATATCAGACAGAGATATTTATCCAAGGACTATAAGTTGAGTAGAACTATTCTAGCCATCGACATCGGCTCTACTAAAATTTGCGCAATCATTGCTCAAATAAACAATGATAACTCTATATCCATAACAGGTGCTGGAACTACTAAGGCTCAAGGCCTCAAAAAAGGAAGCATTACTAACATCGAGTTAGCCTCCCGTTCTATCAGAACAGCGGTAAATGATGCGAAACGTGTTTCAGGAAGTGAAGTTTCAAGCGCTATTGTTTCCATCTCCGGTGCTTACACTAAAAGTGTTAACTCAAACGGTATTGTAAACATCCAGTCTAAAGAAGTCAGCTTCAAAGAAATAGAAAGAGTTATGCATGCTTCACTTTACAATGCAAGCATTCCTAACGAATTTGAAGTACTTCATGCACTTCCATATAATTTTAAAGTAGATGATCAGGACTTTATAGAAGATCCACTTGGCATGAATGCTTCAAGACTTGAAGTTGAAACGCATATCATTACAACACAAAAATCAAATCTCAACAACCTAAGAAAAGCTGTTCGCGGCGCAGGTGTTGAAGTAGACAATATCGTACTCAACTCTTATGCTTCTGCAATTGCCACAATAAATGAAGACGAAAAAGAGTTAGGCATTGCTGTTATTGACATGGGTGGAAATACAAGCAATATCGCAATATTTTCAGGAAATTCTATAAGATATAACGAATTTTTAGGTGTTGGTTCTAACCATGTGACAAGCGATTTATCTATGGCGCTTCATACACCACTCAATATTGCAGACAATGTAAAACTTACTTACGGTTCACTCCTTACTCCAAGTAACGATTTGATCGAACTTCCTATTATTGGTGATGAGCACTCTACGCATGAGGTATCTCTGGAAGTTGTACATAATGTTATCTTTGCTAGAGTTGAAGAAACACTTATGATTCTTGCACAATTTATAGAAAAAAGCGGCTTAAAAGATCAGCTTGGCGCAGGTATTGTACTTACCGGCGGCTTTTCAAAAATGGAAGGCATCAGAGATTTAGCCATAGCAACCTTTGGTTCTGTTCCGGTTCGTCTTGCACGTCCTATTGAAATGGATGGTCTGTTTGATAACTTGAGAGAACCAGAGTATGCAAGTGCTGTCGGCCTTATTATGTATAGCGCATCTGCGTATACTCCTTACGAGATAGATGTCAACAAAAGAGTTAGACACGCGAATGAATTGCCAACAGAAACAACAACAGTATCTTTCAGCGAGGCTAAGGATATTCCTATTGTGCCGCCATCTCTTGATTTGAATATCAAAGAGAAGATGGTCAATTTGTCAGAAAAAAAAGAAAAAAAGAGTGAAGAAGCCGGAGCTTTTAGTAAATTTTGGAATTGGGCAACCCAGTTATTTTAAAGGAGTAAGATATGAGCATTGAAGCATTTTCTGTAGAAGAAGCGCGTAATATAAGTGGAGCTAGAATCATCGCTGTTGGCGTTGGTGGTGGTGGCGGTAACATGATTGGTCACATGATTAATCAAGGTGTTACTGGGATAGAGATGATGCTCATTAATACTGATGCACAAGTTTTAAGTGAAACCTGTGCTGCATCTAAGATTCAAATAGGCACAAAGCTTACTAAAGGCCTTGGTGCTGGTATGAAACCGGTTGTTGGAAGAGATTCTGCACTAGAGAGTTATGATGAAATTAGAAATGCTCTTGAGGGAGCAGACATAGTATTCATCTCTGCCGGTCTTGGCGGTGGTACTGGTACCGGTGCTGCACCTATCGTTGCTCAGATAGCAAAAGAAATTGGTGCGTTAACTATTTCTGTTGTTACAAAACCTTTTAAATTTGAAGGGAACAAGAGAATCAAGCTTGCAGAAGCCGGTTTAGAAGAGCTTAAAAAAGAGAGTGATTCTATTGTTGTTATCCCTAATGACAAGCTTTTAACTATCATTGATAGAAAACTTGGCCTTAAAGAAAGTTTCAAAATAGTAGATAGCGTTTTAGCACAAGCTGTCAGCGGAACTTCAGGTGTCATTCTTTCAAGTGGTGAAAATGACATCAACCTTGACTTTGCAGACTTAAAAACTGTAATGAGTCACAAAGGTATGGCACTCATGGGTGTTGGTGAGCATGAGGGCGAAAACGCAGCGTATGAAGCTATTAAAGCGGCTATTGAGTCTCCACTTCTTGACAATATGTCAATCAACGGAGCGATGGGTGTTTTAGTTCACTTTAGTATGCACCCTGAATTTCCAATGATGGAAATCGCTGAAGCTATGGATGTTGTTCATGACAGTGCTCATGAGGACGCTGAAGTTATCTGGGGAACATCAACAGATTCAACGATGCCTGAGGACTACATCAAAATTACTATTGTTGCTACTGGTTTTGAAAAAGAAGTTTCAGCAAAAGAATTGTCAAACAATGGTGACTTTGTAGGTGAAAATATTCCTCCACGTGCAAAAGTACGTCCAAGATTGGTTGTTGGCGGTGATTTAAACAGTGATTACCTTGACATTCCTGCATATATGAGACAACAACAAGACTAAGAAAATTATTGCACTCCTTTGAAAAAATCATGAAAGCCAAGAGTTTGCTTGGCCTTCGTGAAAAATCCTCCCTTAAAGAAATCAAAAACAAATACAAAAATCTTATGAAAAAATGGCATCCTGACAAACATAAAGATGATGTCCAAAAAGCAACGCAGATGAGTATGCTTATCAATGAAGCCTATGAGATTATTTTAGATTATTGCAACAACTATGAATTCTCTTTTGATGAAGAGCATATCAAAAAATCCCACTATTCACCCTCAGAGTGGTGGAATGATAAATTTGGCGGTAGATAATGCTCTCGCTACAACCAAACTCCATTTTTAAAATAATATAACGCAGGATAAATTGAAACACCTATAGTGTATGCAGAATTAAAAAACAGTGAAAGTTTATAACCCTCTTCTCTCTCTTTAAACGCCAAAGTCAGACCATAAAACGTCCCCAAAAACAAAAACGCATATAAAATATACCCAATGTAATGATAATCTTTTTGTAAAAAGCAAAATGGGCACTTGTGCGTTGGAAGCTCATAAATATAAGTTCCAAAAAATGAAATCAGCGTTATAAGCGACACTATGATAAAAAAGAGATTGACTAAAGTAAAAGCATATCTATTTTTGAGCTTGTAAAAAAGAAACATCAAGAGAAATAGAGTGTAAAAAAGTGTGAGCAAAACAAGCTGATTCATATTTAAAAAATAAGAGAGATACGAGGCACTGCTGCTTGAATAAATAACGCCACAGCAATCAACAACACTTTTTATGTCAATGGCATCAAACATAACAAACTCTAAAACTATTTCACCAATAAATAGAAAAAATGCTACGCAGTAAAAAGCAAATTTCTCTCTGACATAAGGCTGGTTTTCATCTTTAGAATCTTCATTATGCAGGACAATCCAGTATGCAAAAAGATACAGATTTAAAATCTTTAACATTAAAAGCGGAGTTCCATAATCAGTTGCATCAACAACTCCAGCAGCGCACATCGCTCCCACGATACTTCCCGAAAGTTTGTCAAGTGTAAATATAAAAAACAAGAAAAGGGGTATTTTAATCGCAAAAATATATTTAATAATAGTCGCCGCCAGATAGCTTTGACTCTCGAGCTCATACTGTGATTTTGCAGAAGAGTTTTTATCATATTTCCAAAAAATTCTAAGACTCAAATAAAAAGCAATTATTGCAAAAAATGTCAGAATTGCATTTAAAATGAGTAGTGTTAAAATTTCAGGAGACAAGATCATACTAACAGTTCACCGTTTAGCATCTCTATTTCTCTATCGACAAAATCAAGCCCGAAAAAAAGCGGATCATGTGTTGCGACAATAATGGTCTTATTTTGCGACTTTAACTCTCTTAAAATCTCTATAAACTTCAAAGACAACTCTTTATCAAGGTTAGCAGTAGGCTCATCTGCCAAGATAATTTTTGGCTTATTTACATTTGCTCTTGCTATGGCTACACGTTGCTGTTCTCCCCCTGAGAGACTTTTAACAGCAATCTCCTTCTTGTGAGCAATATGGAATTTTTCCATAACACTCTTCACATGTTTTTGTGCTTCATCTTCTGAGAGATTTAAAGGAATGAGAGGAAGTAAAATATTATCCTCAACACTCAAATTTGGAATAAGATTATACTTTTGAAAAATAAAACCAATATTATTACGTCTATATGTTGCGGCAAAGGTGTCTGCGAGTTTTGATATTCTTTTTGTATCAACTATCACCTCTCCACTTGTAGGCTTTGAGAGTGCTGCAATGAGCGAAAGCATAGTGCTTTTACCGCTTCCGCTTGGACCTTTTAGAAGTATCAGCTCGCCCTCTTTAAAGTTGATGCTAACATCTTTAAGAGCAGTCACTCTATTATTTTCATTACTCTCATAAATCTTCGATATATTTTTTAATTCTATCATCAGCGTATCACTTCATCGGTTTCAAGGCTTGCGACTCTCCATGAAGGGATAATCGTCGCTGCTATGTAAATTGGAATTGTTAGAAAAAAAACTAACAAAAGTGTTTGTAAATCCATTACAAACGGCAGTCTGAAACTAACTTTCAAATCTGAGTAGCCAATAAATATTTCTCGTAAAAGAGGTGCCTGCAGCAGGTATACAAACGCTAACGCAAGTGCGATTCCAAGCAGATAAGAAAAGACAGAAATAATGCCTGCTTCATAAAACTTTTCTTTTAAAACATCCTCAACTCTCCAACCGACAGCTTTAAGTATTCCTACTTCGCGTTTTTCTTCACTGCTTACGCCACTGAGTTTATCGTAGATGATAATAAAAAATGTAAATATCGCAACAACAAACAGAGCTAAAAAAACTCCACTTTTATAGTTAAACATATTCTCATAACTCAGTTTCAAATCATCCTTGGTAATTACTTTAAAACTTGGAAATTGCTCTTTAATTTTCTGTGCTACAGTAGCTATCTCTTTAGGGTTAGAAACATGAACCGAAATATCTGTCGCTCTCTCCTCGCTCATAGCAAAAATCTCTCTCACATTCTGCTTACTCATGACTATCATATCATTTGCTTCGAGTTCCAAATCACTCTCAAAAACACCGGCGATATTTACTTTTTTCATGCTTCCATCAGGTTTTATAAAGTTAAAATACTCTTTATAATATCTCTCGCTCATTTTCTTTTTTACACCGGCTCCAACAAACATTGCAATGCTATTGAAATCAAATTTCTCAGACAAAGACGCTAAAGCAGGAGTTAATGCTGTTTCAAATTCTTCTATGCCTACAACTGTAAAATAAACATCAAGCATCTCAAAATAGTAATACCCCCAAACGCGCGAGGAGGCATCACTGACTCCGTTTATCGCTAAAATCTTCTCAACATTTTTAATATCTATATCATGAATACGTCCGCCGCGAACATCTTGAAGAGTTATCTGCGGTAAAGAATCAAGTGTCGCATTCAGTTCATATTTTATTGAGTTAGTGATAAAGAATACGGATGCAAGTAAAAAAGTTAAAAACGTAATAACAACAGTTATAAAAATACTTTTTGCTTTTTGTCTAAGTAAGGAGTTGATTGCAAACTCGATGAGATAAAAATTTATTTTACTCTTCATAGCCACTCTTTTTATCTTCAAAATGATTGATTGCAAAAGAAGAAGAGAAACTCTCACGTAAGCTAGGTGCATCTTTATAAAGAGTAAAAACATCCCCCAGACTTCTATGTCTTAAAACGCCGTCTTGTGAACTAAAAGCTAAATCCGGAAGGCCGATCACCTTAACAAAGCGGTTCTTTTTTTCTAATGACTCTTCTTTTATACCTCTAGTATTGAGAAGGTAAAAACTTTCACCTGCAGTAAATAGAAGTAAAAATATAAAGATATAAGAGGTTATTTTACTTTTTTTATTCATCGAGTTTATATACATCCTCTTTTGTTATCTCACTAAAAAAAAGTATTTTTTTCGCTCTGTGGTCACTTTGAAAACCTTGCGCCTCCGCCTCATTTGAAAATGCTATAAGCTCTTCTCCCATTGGTCCGTAAATATCACTCCCTAAAACATAATAGGCTTCTCTTGCGTTTATGGTTTTTTGCGAGTAGTAATCGCGTACCAGAATCATCTCGATAGTTTCCGGATGAGGCTCGTCAAAGTAAAATTTCAATAAATCCTTCATTCCGTCAAAAGAATAGTGTGTTTTATCTTTAAAGTATATTTGTGCCGCCCATCTTGGATATTTATAAACAAACATACCACAAACGGGACATTTTTCATCCTTATGCACTTCTATATTTGGAAGTTCTCTACTCTTTTTTGAGACTCTAACAACATCCCAAAGATAAAACGCGACTGCGTTTATATGTGTTTCATTTTGTAAAGAACATAATTTTTGAATTTTTATGGCAGTTTGAAGTTCTTCAAAACTTGTAAAATTATTTGGATTGATTTTTGAACATTTTTGCGTATATATTTTTTCACCCATCGGATATATTTTTTTGATTTTAAAAGCTTCTGAGGGTTCTGAGGCAATAAGATGCACAGTAAAGAAAAAGAGAAGTAAAAAAGTTTGTCGAAGCGATACCATAATATTCTCCCAGTAAAGGAGAGATGGTATCAAAATTGTGTTAAAAAAGAGTTAAAAAGAGGCCTGAGCAGTACGTAAAAGCATCAACCTGCGAATGAAAAGTACAAGCAGAGCAACTGCTAAAATTTTAAAATCTATTTCGCTTGCTATATGAATATTTTCAAAAGTATCACTTTGTGTCGCTTCAACTCCAAGTGCTTGCATAGCAAGAATATGAGGGGCATACACGCCGCTAAACATGAGAGACGTGAAAAGTACAACTGCGCTTGAAGCAAAGGCTATAGCATCACGCTGACCCGTTTTGTAGAGGGCTGCTTCATATAAAAATACAGCAATTACAACAGCATAAAGCCAATAAGAAAAGCGATGGAATATTTCACCCATTACAATTCCTGCATTATACTTGTCCATAAGCATATCAACTAAAATTTTGTCTGTATTAAAAATAACAGGAGCAACAAGTGCACCTAAAACAATAACACCGCCAAAAGTTGCCGCGAGCATAATCAAATAACTAAAATCTACGTATATATTTTTTTTCACTTTTATAACCTTAAGCTAAAGCCTCTATCAAAGCCACTGTAATCTTTGTAGAACTCTAACGCTTCATATTTCTTATTTGCTAAATAGTGTGATATTTTATCTTGTTGGTCATAACCCATTTCACACGTAAAAAAGTTAATATTACGCTTTAATGCCTCATTAAGAAGCTCTTGAATAATCTCATCGCCGATGCTTCCGCCAAAGAGTGCATTCTGTGGCTCATAAGACAAATTTGACTCTAGAAAAACATCATTTGCTATATAAGGAGGATTTGACACAAGATAGTCTATCTCTTCACTTACAGGCTCTAACAATGAACCTAAACGCAACTCAATTCTATCTTCAAGTCTAAATTTTTCTATATTTATCTTCGCAATAGCAAGTGCGGCCTCTGAGATATCTACGGCTATAAACTTTGCGTTTGGCAGATGAAGCGCAAGCATGATGGAGATAATTCCGCTTCCTACACCCACTTCGGCAAAAGTCAGCACTGCATTTTTATCTGGAACTCTTTTGAGTACTTCATCAATAAGAATCTCCGTCTCAGGTCGAGGGATTAAAGCTCCTGGAGCAATATAAAACTCTTCGCTGTAAAAACTAACCTTATTTATAATGTATTCAAAAGGTTCATTATTTGCGCGTCTCTCTACCCAGGCAAAAAGTTCTTCAAGATTTTCTAAGAGTGTGTTTTGGTTTGTAATAAGCCAAAGCTCATCACATTCAAGATGCGCCATCAAAAGAAGTTGAGCTTCTCTTGATGCTCGCGGAATATAAGGGTTAAGAGTATTCGTAATCTCTTTTAAAAGATCCTTGACTAAATATTGGCTTCGCATTGAGCCTCTAAAGAACTTTCATCTACATTGCCGATATCTACACCAAGCTCTTTTAAACGCTCTAAAACAGGAGGATGTGTGTAATGAAAAAAGATGTAAAGCGGATGAGAAAGCGGAAAACTTTTATTTTCAGTCACAAGTTTTTGCAGTGCATTTGCAAGCTCAATTGAACCTGCAGCTCCACCTAGTTCACTTCCCATTTTATCTGCTGCATATTCATTATGTCGGCTTACAATTCCCATAAGAGGCATCATAATAAAGCCTAAAACAGGCATAAACAGCATTAAAAGTATCATAGTCAGATATGGCGTTTGACTCATTCCAAGTTCTAAAAACAGCGACTCAGGTAAATTACCAAAAAGAGCGAACATAGCAAAAAGCATCACACCTACCATAGCAATATTTTTATAAATATCACCATGAGCGAAATGTCCAAGTTCATGTCCTAAAACTGCCAACAGTTCTTTCGTTGAGAGCTTCTCAATCAGCGTATCAAAAAGTACAACTCTTTTTGCACGGCCAAAACCGCCAAAATAAGCATTCAGCCTCGCGTCGCGTTTACTTGCATCACTAATAAAAACACCAGAGCTTACAAAACCTGTTTTTTGCATAAGATTTTTTATTTCATCATCAAGTGCTTCATCTTGAAGCGGTGTAAGTTTGTCAAAAAACATGGCTCGAAAAGTCGGATAAAGCATATTGATGAGAATTACAATTGCGAATATAAAAACAAAACTCCATAACCACCATAAAGCAAAACTGCTCATGATTGCATAAATTCCCCAAATGACCAAAGATCCTAAAACTATTGTCATAACAAAAGAAATAAGTGTGTCTTTAATAAAAAGAGCCATGGTAGATTTATTAAAGCCATATTCTTTGTCAAGCACAAATTTTTGGTAGTAAGCAAAAGGCAGAGAGACAAGAGAGTTAATAAGTAAAAAGCCCATCACAATCGCTATATTCATAACAGCATCGTTCTGAAAAAAAAGATTCTGCTCCAGCAACGATATTCCAAACCCAATCCAGGCTATAAAAAGCAGATAATCCACAAAAGAGTTGACAATAGAGAGTTTCTCTTTTGCAACAGCGTAATTGCCTGCTTTTAAATAATCACCCTGACTCAGTAAAACCGCATTCTTTCTTTTTGCCTGGTTAACAAATCCTATCTGCATGACACTCGTATAGATAGAAATAACTATATAAAGTGTATAGACGCCAACAATACTTATCAACATATCGTGTGCCGTTACTTCATCGGAATTTTATTGATAGATTGTTCAACAGTAAGGTTTTCATCTTTATTGTCAAATACCTTATACGCGAATACATAAACAACACCCATCAATAATCCCGCCAATATAACTGCAAGAACAATCTTTTTCTTTTCACCTTCTAGAGTGTTATAATCTTCAATATCTTCTAATCTTGGTTCACTCATAATACAATCCTTATTTTTCTGTTTATAATAGCAGAATATCTAAGAAATGCCAATTTAATATTAAATTAATATGACGGCTTAAGTCTTTTTTTTAGAACATTTCTTCGTCAAAAAATTTTCACTTATTCAAGAATATAATCGACTACCTTTGAATCAGTAGTCACTTCTTTAATAAGTTCTACTACTTTGAGATGTTCTTCATGCTCAGCATAAATTTTCAAATCCCCACGAGATTCGAAAGTGCTGTATAGTGACATATCATAGGCTCTTGGTGATTCAGTAAAGTTAATTCCGACCTCCATACTTTTAAGAACATCAATATGCTCCTCGAGTTTTTCCAACTTATGTTTTACTTTTGCCAGATTTAAAGCTTTATTTTCTTCTTTAAACTGAAACATTACTATATGAACAACCATGATTTCACCTCACAAATATAATGCAAAATTTTAACCTAAATCTTGTAAGAGTTATGTTAAAAAACTAAGATATTTTTCCAAAAAAATTCAGCAATCATGACGATAAAAAAGATGCCAAAAAGATTGAGCACAAACCCGTAACGAATCATACTCTTCACATCCACTGCCCCGCTGCTCATGGCAATGGCGTTTGGAGGCGTAGCTATTGGAAGCATAAACGCATAACTTGCACAAAGAGTTGCCACCATCATGAAAAGTGTTGTATTCATACCAGTCTGCTGGGCAACTGCATAAATTACAGGGAGCATGATTGAGATAAGTGCTGTATTTGAAGTAATCTCGGTTGTAAAAGTAATCAAAGCTGCTATACTTAAAAGCAACAGCAGAGGAGGCAGACTGGTGAGCGACACTAAATATGTTGCAAGCACATCAGCTAAACCCGTTACACTAAACGCAGACGCAATGGAAAAACCGGCACCAAATAAAAACATAATTCTGTAAGGTATCTTTCCTTTATCTTCCATCCAATCCAAAAGATGAAATCCCGGAGCAAATAACAAAAGACCAAATCCTAAAAGTATTCCCGACTCATTGAGTCCAAGTCCATTCCAGTAAGGCTTCATGGGTGCATTTAAAAGAAGTAAAAAAACTAAAGATACCAGCAAGAACAAAACTTTTTTCTGTTTAGTATCTAAAGGCTTTTTCTCTTTGTTTTGAACAATTGGCACAGATGAGACACCAATACTCAGAATCCATCCAACTACAAAAAACATCATAAATGCCAGAGGTGCGACCATCCAAGTCCACTGAAAAAATGGTATCAACTCCATTCCTTTGTCATTCATAATTCCAAGAAGTATGAGATTAGGCGGTGTTCCTATGGGAGTTATAATACCGCCGACACTTGCCCCGTATGCAATTGCAAGAGCAAAACGCATCTTCAATTTTATTTCATCTGTAATAAAAATAGCAATGGAAATAAGCAGCAAAGTTGTCGTGGTGTTTGACAAAATAGAACTTAAAAGTCCAGAGGTAATCACCAAAGAAAAAATCATTCCTCTTGGCGTGTTTGGAAAAAGCGTAAGCATTTTATTGGCTATCCAAGAGTGCAAATGAGTTTTTTCAACCGCAATTGCAAGTAAAAATCCGCCTAAGAACAGATAGATAATCGGATTTGAGTAGTTTATTGCCGTAGCTTTTGTCTCCAAAATACCAAATGCCGGAAATAAGATAATTGGCAACAAAGAGACAACTGCCAAAGGCAAGCCTTCGTTTGTCCATAAAGTGACCAAAACAGCAATAATTCCCAGAAGAAAACTCTGTGTCATGGTAAATAGACTCAGAGAAAAAGCAAACACAACCAAGCCTATAATTAACGCTGTGAGTATCTTTTTCAACTCTTCTGCATGCTCTTTCATGTTCTCTTCTCCTTGTTGTTTTATATATCGATTTTTATTTGAACTTCATCTGCGAAAATAGAGGTCTGCTCTGCACATCTTCATTCAGACATCTCTCTCTCAGATTCTTTAAACTGTTGTACAGCTCATTCTCTTTTATAGGACTTCGTGAGAGCATATCATCCAAAAGACAGCCAAAAGCCCGAACTTCTATTTTTTCATAACTATTGTTGTTTGCATCATAAAAACTTGCCGCTCCAAAATCACCCAGATAGCAAACGCTCTCTTCATTAATCAAGATATTATGTGCATACAAGTCACCATGCATAAGATTCTTTTCATGTAAATGCGCGGCAACCGAAGCGATGGACTTTGCCACTGCGTTTATAGTTTCTAAAGTAAATATCTGCGACTCTTCATAAGTATCTCGTGTGCACGTCTCAAAATTTGGAGGATTTCCTAGATTAGAATAGCTAGTTGGTATACATTCTAAAAGCAAGCCTAAACGCTCCGGCTCTTTTATTTTTGCCAAAACTTTTATGAGATTTGGATGTTCGCCCATACTCAGGCAGGCATTCATCTCATCCTCTGCATAACCGTCACTTGTAATCGCACCTTTGAAAAGCTTGATTGCCACATTTTGTTGCAACTCTTCACAAGAGCCTTTAAATATCTCTCCGGAGGCACCGCTGCCTAAAAGTTCCCCAATTTGCAAATCTTTATAAGAGATTTCTTTATGAACAATTTTTGGACTCACGGAACAAGGATTACCTGAAAACGCAAGCCATGAAAGTTTTGGAAGTTGGAGCAGCCAAGAAGGCAACTCTTGCAGTTTGTTTGCTGAGAGACGGATGAGTTCGAGATTTTTACATTCTTTCATTGTTTGGGGTAATTCTGTGAGTTCATTTCCGGCTAAAGGAAATTTTTGCAGTTTTGTCAGTTTCCCTATGGAATCTGGCAATTTTTTGAGTTTATTGTCTGTGAGAATAAGCCAGCTGATACCAAGCGGCAAGATGTCTTCATCAAATTCTTCAATTTTATTCGCTTTAAAACCAAGCATAGTAAGATTTTCACATTCTCTAAACGCAGAGGGAACTTTTGTAAAATTATTGTTTGAAAAAAAGGCTATTTTTAAATTTTTAAATCTGTTTATCTCTTGTGGTATTTCACAAAGCTGATTATTACTCAGGTCCAAAATCTCCAAACTCTCAGCCAAGTTCAATATTTCCATGGGAAACGCAGTGAGGTTTTCAGAAATCTTGAGTTCTTTAATCCCTTGCAGTTCACCCGAGAGAAGTTGTTGTAAAGTATGCATGTCGGCCTTTGTAATTGTTAATTTGAAAGAAGATCCCTGAGTGTAATATGTGGACTTTTACCTTCAAGAAGTTCGTACACTTCTCTTGCAATAGGAAGATAAAGTTTTTTTTCTTTGGCAATGTCATACAATGCATAAGCCGTACCTATACCCTCTGCTACTTCACCTAACTCTTTGAGTATCTCTTCTTGCGTTTTCCCAGCAGCAAGCCCAAGTCCTACTCTGAAATTTCTGCTCATGGTTGAAGAAGCCGTTAAAAAGAGGTCTCCGGCTCCGCTAAGACCTACAAAACTCTCCTCTTTGGCTCCATATACCAAACCAAATCTCTGCATCTCTACCAAGCCTCTGGATATAAGAGAAGCAGCGGCATTTTTGCCTAAAGCTAAACCTTCACAAACTCCTGCGGCAATTGCAATAACATTCTTGTAAGCACCTGCCACTTCCGCACCTACAACATCCGTTGAAGTATATACTTTTATAAAAGACGGGAAAAAAGAGGCAAATTCTTTACTCAACTCTTCATTATACGAATTGACAACAAGCGCTGTCGGAAGCGACTGCATTACCTCTGTTGCAAAAGAGGGGCCTGAGAGAAAACAGATGTTTTCCTCCGGAACATATTCTGAATAAATCTCATTTAAAAATTTTCCGCTTTTAGCCTCTATTCCTTTTGCTGCAACGAGAATTTTTTGCCCATTATAAATAAAATGTTCTTCCAGCCACGATGAAATTTGCTGTGCCGGTATGGCTATGACCAAATACTCCAATTTCAAAATATCTTCCAAAGAGACAAAATTTTTCATATCTCTTGGAGTTCGTGAAGTTATAAAGACTTCATTTTTTTCACTTAATGCGAATGCTAAAGCCGAGCCCCATTTACCAGCTCCAATTACCCCAATTGACATATTTTCTGCTCCCTATTAATTTTTCAAATTCTTGAATATCTCTTTCATACCCTGTCACAATCAATATGTCGCCATTAATCAGCGAATTATGTTTGGCCTTGGATGAATAGATAAACTCGCGACTCATATCTGCATGCATAATATATAAAACCAAAATTCCCTTATACCTGCTCCAGTCAATATCTGCAGGAAACTCACCGTGAAAATCGTCTGCTTTTTCCACTAAAATTTGTGCAATTTTAAGATCACTCTCTTCATATAAAATACTGTGTAAAACCTTTGTAGCAATCGGTTTTGTAATAATATTTGAAATAATATCTGCAGTTGTTTTTACTATAGGAATTACTTTATTTGCACCTGCCATCTCCAATTTATCAGCGCTCTCTTTGTTTGTAGCGAGCGCTACTATCATCAACTCTTTAAAGCTGGCGCGTAGAGAAATAGTTAAAAAAATATTTTGCGCATCATCTTCTAAAACACAAAAAGCAATACATCTGTTGTTATTTATAAGCTCTGCGACTTCATTCCATTCGTCACTCAAATCAAAGTTTTTAATTTTATACTTTTCATTTTCTGCATCTTTTACATCTAAAGAGTAAGTGTAAACCTTTTTGTACTTTTGTATGACGTTGTCTATAATTTCAGAGGCGTAATTATTAAAACCAAATACTAAAGCTGTTATATCTTTCATATTTTACTCTTTGAATGAAGATTTGTCTCAAACTCTTGAATAAAAACTCTGTTTCCTATCACAAGCAGATAATCGCCCTCTTCTAAAAATATATCATCAAGAGGATTAAAATAAAAATGTCCACTCTCTTTTTTATAAATACCGAGAATAACAACTCGATAGCGTTTATTATCAAGTTCTCCGATAGAGCTGCAGTTGACCAAAATTCTTTCTGTAATTATTATCTCATCAATATTGATGCTTGACTGCTCGTTTCTAAGCTCATGTATTGCTTCAAACGCAACCGGCTGGCCTACTAGCTCTTTTGTTATCATGCCGACAAGTTCTTGAGGATAAATAACCTCGTTAATTCCGGCATATATAAGCTTCTTACGGTTCGTTTCATTCATAAGTAAAGACAAAATAAAAATTTCTTTATTTATTGAGCGTACCGTCAGTGCTGTATATACATTTTCAACATCATCATTTCTTAAACACAAAATAGCCGCGACCTGAGTACTTATATCCATATTGAGTTTATGATAACTCTCTATACTGCCCGGATTATAGTGAAGTGCGGTAAAGCCGTCTTTTTTAGCATTTTCTACACGAGAGTACTCTTCATCGAGAACAATAATATCTTTATGTTGATTTCTGAGCAGCATAGCTACTTCTCTTGCAACATCTTCATATCCGCATATAAGATAAAATTTCTTGATATTAGAAATATCTTCGATTGTTTTCATCTCCCTGATTTCATCGAGTTTTTCTGTAAACGCAGAAACAAACAATGAAGTTGTAAACGCAAGCACAGCAATTCCTGCCGTAATTACTAACATTGCCACAAATCTGCCCTCGTCAGTTATAGGAGTAATATCTCCATAACCAACAGTAGAAATTGTCACAACAGACCAGTAAATAGCCTCATAGAGAGTGTTTATGGGTGAGTCTGGGTTGTTCGCTTCCATCACATAAATAAGTACGGAGGAGACAAAAATAACTATGGAAGAGAACATGGCAAGCGTTAAAAATTCAAACTTTTTCGTAGCTAAAACAGAAGCAAGGGTTTGAAAGCTTTTCGTGTATCTAAAGAGTTTGAAAACGCGAAAAAGAATAAAAATACGAAGCAGTCTAAGTTCATGAAAGAATGGTAATACAGCCAATAAATCTATAATAGCCCGTAAGGAAAAAATATATGAAAACTTTGTTGCAGCTACATTTCTCAGAGCTTTATAGAGATTAAAATCTCTGCCGATAAAAGAGTCATATTCATATCTGTTTATTATAATTTTAGAAACGCTGCTGTTTACCCATAATCTTAAAAGATACTCTATAAGAAAAATAAGTGAAATAATGTAGCTGTTAAAGTAGATTAGGCTCTCATCAAGATCATGCTTTACTTCTCCAATTAAAATGGCAATACTTGCAAAAATAAGCATTATCATCGTAATGTCAAAGTATTTTTTATACTTGTAGCTGTCTTCTTCTAAAAGATTATAAAAAAAACGCTTTTGCTTCTGATAGCTCTTAGATCCGTCTATGGAATAAGAAGCATCAATGACTAAGCGTTTTAGAAAATTCATTTACCCTAGTTTCACTTTAAGGATGTCATTAACAGCTTGCGGATTAGCGCTGCCTTTACTCTCTTTCATGACCTGCCCGACAAAGAAACCAAAAAGTTTATCTTTTCCGCCTTTGTATTCTGCCACCTTGTCACCGTTTGCTGCGATGATTGCGTCACAGATTGTCTCAAGTGCACCGGTATCACTCACCTGTTTCAAACCAAGTGCATCAATTACACCATCAACATCAAGATTCTCTTCCATCAGTCTGTCTAAGACCTCTTTAGCAGCTTTTCCACTAATAGTACCGTCTTCAATACGTTTGACTAAATGTCCAAGTTTCTTAGCATCTACATGAGAATTTGTAATATTCACTTCTCCCTTAAGACGCCCTTGAAGTTCTACCGTCAGCCAAGTAGTCGCGTTTTTGGCAGAAATTCCCTCTTGCATCATTGCTTCAAAGAAATGCGCCATTTCAACCGATGAAGTTATAACACTTGCGTTATACTCGTTCATTCCGTACTCTTGGACAAATCTGGATTTTTTCTCATCTGGAAGTTCCGGAATTTTAGAATAGACAGAGATCATCTCGTCTGTTACAACTGCTTTAAGAAGATCAGGTTCTGGAAAATATCTGTAATCAGCCGCTTCTTCTTTTCCGCGCATAGAACGGGTTTCTTGTTTTGTCTGGTCAAAAAGTCTTGTCTCTTGGCAAATTTCGCTCTCATAAACGCCGTCTTCCCAAGCCTCTATCTGACGGGCAACTTCAAGTTCAATTGCTTTTTCAATAAATTTAAAAGAGTTAATATTCTTGATTTCAACACGAGTATAAAGTTTTTCATCGCCTTTTGGGCGGATAGAGACATTGACGTCTACACGAAAACTCCCTTCTTGCATATTCGCATCGCCTATATCTAGGTAACGAATGATTGAGTGAAGCTTTTTAAGATACAAAATTACCTCTTCGGAACTTCTCATGTCCGGTTCAGAAACTATCTCAAGCAGAGGTGTTCCAGCACGATTTAAATCAACTTTGGAGATATCACCCTCATGAATGTTTTTTCCAGCATCTGCTTCAATATGTGCACGGTTAATTCTGATGATTTTGTGACTTCCGTCTTCAAAATCAATCTGTAATTTTCCATGTTCAACTACAGGAGTGTAGAGTTGTGTAATCTGATATGCCGATGGAGAGTCAGGATAAAAATAGCTCTTTCTATCAAAGAAAGAAGTTCTGTTTATAGTAGCATCTATTGCAGTTCCAAGCATGACAGACTTATGCAATACTTCTTTATTTAAAACAGGTAATGCACCCGGAAGCGCCAAACATGTTGGACAGGTATTAGTATTTTGTTTGTGATTAAAACTTGTTGGGCACGAGCAAAAAAGTTTAGTTTTTGTGTTAAGTTGTACGTGGACTTCAAGACCGATAACTATTTCGAACATAAGTTTCCTTAATTAAAAAAAATAATAGATTTTTGATTTTATCCAATTAAAGCTTTAAAAGCTTTTTACTTCTGTGTGTTAGAGTGGATTTTTTCTAAAAGTTCTGTCTGTTTTTTTGTCTCTTCCAAACGCTGTTTATTGACAGAAAATGCATCAAGAGCCAAGATAAGAAAAAGTGAGATTATAACGTAGAGTATTGTGATGAAAAACGCAAGGCCAAAACCTAAAACGAGGAAGATGTTAAAAGTTATAAGAGCACCAAAGAGCACGATAGCCCATGATGCTCCAAGCAAAAAGTTTATGATTCTCTCGAACATATCTTTTTGCATGTGTACGACCTAGTGATCGTCTACAGCGATAGCACCACCAAGGTAAACGTAAGTAAGCATCATAAAGATGAAAGCTTGTAAAAACGCCATAAATGTAAGAAGTGCAAATGGAATCATTGGTAACAACCAAGGAGCCAGCATCAAAATAACCATCAAGAACATATCGTCACCCTTAACATTTCCAAAAAGACGGAAGCTAAGTGAAACTAAACGTGAGAAGTGAGAAACTATCTCGATTGGAAACATTAACCAGTATAACCACCAAACAGGCCCAAGAAAATGCTTGAAGTATTTAATAACACCCTGCTCTTTGATACCAACATAGTTGTAGTAAACAAATACAACTAAAGCTAACGTAAGAGGCATTTCTAAAAATGCAGTAGGAGCTTCAAAACCTGGAATAACACCAATTAAGTTTGCTATACCGACAAAAAGACCGATAGTAGCAACTAGAGGAAGATAGCGACTCGCATTCTCTTTACCCATAACATCCGTTCCCATTTTTAAAACGCCGCCAACGTATGCTTCCATAACGTTTTGTGCGCCTCTTGGGACAAGTTGAAGATTTGACATCGCCATTTTTACTATTAGTATTGCAATACCTGCAGATAGTAACATGTGTGTCACATACATAAATGTCTTATCGTGAGAGATAAGGCCGAAAAAAGTAAACAATTCACCCATAGGTGTGCTCCCTTGTCTAAAAATTTACGAGATTATAGTCTAACTAGCATTAAATTATTATAATAAACGATGCTTTTTTAAAGATTTACTTATCTTTGTTTACTTTTGTCAGCAATTTTCTTTGCAGAAAAGTTCTTATTTGCAATATTTTCTAAAAATACCGTTGCATACGAGCCTTTTGGAAGCGTAAACGCAATGTTAAAAATTGAAAAATTTTTATTGTAGTTATAGACAACATCTTTTGGAAAAACGATTGCTTCACGTCTGAGACCTTTTTCATACAAAAACTCATCATCGTATTTCTCTTCAATCTCTCTTGCTTCATCTCTCGCACGAAAAACACCTCTTCCGCACAACAGACCTGTCGGAACTACTTTTTTATCTTCAAAATCTTTTTGCGGTACATTTTTTGGAGTAAAAAGTTTGCCGTCATTTGCAAGATAAATATCTCCGTTTAAAAGCATAAAGTTCCCCTCATTTTGTTCGCGGCTTAGGAGTACTCTTTCTCTGAGCCATTCGTTAAAAAACTGGCTTTGGTAGATAGAAATAAGAAACTTTTTGACTTTCGTGTCTTCAATATGAAGCTCTCCGCTTATCATCTCTTTTGCCTGCTCGATTGAATCTTCATCGCGTCCGAATCTTTGGTACCCAAAATAGTTTGGCATTCCTACTTTTTCAGCTTTTCTTGCAAGCTTTTCAATTTGTCCCGCTTCAATAGGCTCTACTCCAAAAAGATTGATACTAAAACGGTTGCCCACTAAATCTCCCATTCTAATAGAATGAGTATGACGCATAGATTTTAAAATTTTTATCTGAGGATGTTTAAATTTTTTAATTGCGTTTTCATATTTTGCTTCAACAGAGATGTATTGCGTAGTTGTCGCATGTTTGTCTTTAAGACCTGCGTAACCGATTTTCTCAGCCGGAAGATTTAAAAACGCAGCAAATTCTGCAATCATATCCCAAGTTGTGAGTTCCACTTTTCTTACAAGCAAAACTAAAAAATTTCCTCTTCCTTTATATTCCAAACCTATCTCGTCAACTATGAAATCTTTTTGGTTTTGCTCAAACGTAAACTTTATCTCTTTATTTTCGTGTAAATATTCTCTATTCATCATCTCTTTATTTCCTTTATATTTATAACTGTAAAAATTTCAACTCTTTTGATGCTTTTGCTATATCTTTTTTAATTGCGTTTTTTAAATCTTCTAAATTATCAAACTTCTCGTTGCTTCGCAAAAACGCAACAAAACTTATGGAGGCTTTCTCTTTACAGACAACCTCTCCATCGAGAACATGTGACTCTATTGCAAAAGAGCCGTCTGTTGTCACTCTGTGTCCAATGAAAGAAACAGAAGGATGATAATGTTCTTCATCATCTATTCGCGTAAGTGTTGCATAAACGCCCTCTTTTGGTATTAAAAAGCCGTCTGTTTCAATGTTTATCGTTGCCACCAAGTCTGTTTTTCCAATTCCCTGACCACTTACGTGTTTACCACGAATAGTGTAGTTATGTCCCAAAAATGCATTTGCACCTTTAATGTCGCCAATTTTTAGTTTTGCCCGTATTTTATGAGAGTGAACAGAATCTCCATGGTGAGACACCTCTTCAACAACTATAACTTCACCATCAAAAAGAGTTTTCAAATCAGAAAACGAGTACTTTCTGTCTTTGCCAAAATGAAAATCATAACCGACAACTATTTTTTGCAGTTTTGGAAACTTCTCTTTTAAAAGCGTTATAAAACCTTCCCCATTAAGATGTCTAATAGTGTCAAGTTCTATGTACATAATAGTATGATGTGAAAAATGTTCCCGCTCTTTTTTTGGAGTCAAATTAGCATAACCCGTCTCTATCACAACTATAGTCCCCGCTTCTCCAAGCTCAGAAAAAAGATGCTGATGCCCGATATGCATCCCGTCAAAACCGCCGATTGCAATGGCGGTGCTATTTTTCATAATAGTAGCAGTATTCAAGATTACCCTCTTTTCCGGTTAGTTTTGATGGAGACTTTACTTTGAGCTTCCATGCTTTAAGTTGACAGGCATCTTCAAACCTCATCATTGCGTTTTGTATGGCTTTATCATCCAAGACCACACCGTTATTGTCGCGTTTGGCTTCTCGTCCGACTTCAAACTGAGGTTTAAAAAGCAGTATTATATCCTTACTTGCGAGTCTATCCACATCATCTAAAATATAAAGCAAAGAGATAAACGCAACATCACTGACAATTAGGTCAAATTTTTTCTCACTTTCAAAATCCCTAATGTCACAACTCTCATACGAATAAACGCGACTGTCACCTCTTAAACTCGTATGAAGTTGGTCGCGCCCGACATCAACAGCACTGACCTCTTTAGCCCCGTATTCAAGTAAAACCTGAGTAAAACCACCGGTTGAGGAGCCTATATCTAAAGCGACTGCATCTTTTACACGTAACTTTATCTCATCTAAAAAAGTACTCAGTTTATGTGCTGAACGCGAAACATATTTTTTATGTTCCCCCACACTTACAATATCTTCTGCGCCTATTTGTAAAGAGCTTTTTGAAACTTCTTTTCCATTGACACTTACGAAACCCTCTTTTATGAGCTCCTGAGCTTTATTTCTACTTTGTGCAAAATTTTGTTTCACCAAATAATTATCGAGTCTATCCACGTAAAAGCGCCTGCATCTCTTCTTCGTTCAGGCAAGTTACACCCAATTCCATAGCCTTGTCGTGCTTGCTTCCTGCATCTTCACCGTAAATCAAAAAATCTGTTTTTTTGGAAACAGAGCCTGAGACTTTTGCCCCGAGACTCTCAAGTAACTCTTTTACCTCTGTACGTGATTGGCTCATGCTTCCGGTTAAAACAACTGTTTTGGCTTTAAAAGGGTTTTCCTCAGCTTCTTCTCTTTTTACAGGTTCAAGCGGCTGTAATATATTTTGCAGTTTGGCTATAGTCTCTGCGTTTACCCGTACAAACTCCAACACCGACTCAGCCATCTCTTCACCTATGCCATCACAAGCAATTAACTGCTCTTTGGTTGCGTTTACAAAAGTAAAACCAAAGGCTTCACTCAGCGTTTTAGAAGCCACTTCTCCGATATGCTCGATTCCCAAAGAGTTGATAAAACGCCAGTATTCACACCCTTTTGCGTTTTGCAGGGCATCAAGCAGATTTTGAGATTTTTTCTCTTTAAAACCTTCAAGCTCTAAAAGTTTTTCCAAAGTCAAATCAAACAAATCAACCACACTTTTTACAAGTCCTGAGGTAAAAAGTGCTTCAACTATTTTGTTTCCCAAGCCGTCAATATTGAGACATGGTTTGGAAGCAAAATAGATAATAGAATTCACCACCCTCGCCTCACATTCAAGATTTTGGCATTTGAGCAAAACACCTTCATCCAAAAGCTCAGATCCACAAACCGGACAATGCGTAGGTCGGACATAAGAGAGTTCGCTTCCAGTGCGTTCATGCGTTAAAACTTTTATAATTTTAGGAATAACATCACCGCTACGCAAAATTATGACCTTATCGCCAAGGCGAATATCTTTTCGCTCTATCTCATCAAAATTATGCAGAGTCGCACGTTCAACCACCACCCCGTCAATGTCAGTCGGTTCCACAATTGCAACCGGCGTCACAGCACCTGTACGCCCTACTTGGAGCACTATCTCTTTAACCGTTGTAATTTTTTCAACTGCCGGAAACTTGTAAGCAACTGCAAAACGCGGCACTTTAACTGTATAGCCCATATCTATCTGCGAGGCTATTTCATTCACTTTGACAACCATGCCATCAAGCATCATCGAGTAGGAATCTCTGTCATGAGCCATCTGATTGTAAATTGACTCAATTTCATGCGCACCTTTACAAACAGCTCTTTCTGGCGGTTTTCTAAAGCCCAAAGAATAAATATATTCCATCTTCTCACTCAAAAGTTTATGTTCCAAAGAGTTTTCACCGACACCATAAGGTAAAAAGACCAGATTCCTTGCAGCCGTAACGGAGCTGTCAAGTTGTCTTAAACTTCCCGCAGCTGCGTTTCTAGGGTTTGCAAAAACTGCTTCGCCAAGGCTAAGTCTCGCTGCGTTTATCCGCTCAAATTCTTCTTTAAAAATAACAACTTCACCGCGTATTTCAAGTAAATTCTTATGTTCAATCGTTAAGGGAATTGATCGTATTGTTTTTACATTTTGCGTGATAAGCTCACCAATCTCGCCGTCTCCGCGCGTAATGCCTTTTACTAAAACGCCATCTTCATAAACAAGATTTAAACTTGCTCCGTCAAACTTCGGCTCACAATAAAACGTTATGTTTTTATCTAGCTTATATGTTTTAGTCAGCCATTTTTCAAGTCCATCAGCATCAAAAACATCTTCCAAACTCCACATGCGTGAAAGATGGGCAGCTTTAGTAAAACCCGTAGAAATAACATCGCCGACCCTTTGTGTCGGAGAGTTTTTCAGAAGTTTATCTGGATGTTTTTGCTCGAACTCAAGGACTTCGTGGTAAAGCTTGTCATACACTTCATCCGTTGTCAGCGGATCATCTAAAACATAATAATGGTAAGAATAGAGATTTAATTTCTCTATTGCGTTTATATATTCTTCATAATTCATGATGAAATTCTAGCAAAAAAGAGCTTTAAACTTTAGTATCCAGCCAGCTTCTTTTTTGGTAGATGTAGTAATACATTAAACCCTTCAAGAGCGTTTCTACATTCATAATAACAAAAATCGCGATGATTCCAAAACCCGTTTTGTAGGCAATATAAGAGGGAATAACTCGAAATATCCATAGTGAAGCCACGTTTATTTTCAAAGTTGTTTTTGTAGCCCCGGCACCTCTGAGTGCGGCAGAGTAAACAAAAGAGATTGCCAAGGGTATCTGCGCAAGACCAACAAGAATGAGGTAAAAAGAGGCAACTTTAATAGTCTCTGAGTCTTGTGTGAAAAAACTGACCAAAAACTCTGGAAAAAGTATGAGAAAAACACCAACACTTCCCATAAAAACATAAGCAACTCTGCCGCTTATTATTCCCATCTTGTAAGCTTTCTCTTTATCTTTTGCACCTAAATTCATCCCGACAAGCGCCATAGCCGCAATTGAAAAGCCAAAACCGGGCATAAACGCAATACCCTCGATGCGTAAGCCAACCTGATAGCCCGCAAGTTCCGCTGTTCCGTATGCGGTGATGATGGAAACAAAAACCAAAAAAGAAAGACTCGAAATCCCACGTTCCAAAGCCGCACTCCAACCAATATGGTATGCACGAATCATATCTTTTACTCGGATGATTGGTAGGAGTTTTAATTTTGAGTGAGGAAGTTTGAGAAGAAAAAAGTAGGCAAGAACATTAAAGCCGTAAGCTATGATTGTTGCATAAGCCGCACCTTCTATGCCAAGCGCGGGAAATCCAAAATGTCCAAAAATCAGAACATAATTTAAAAAAGCATTCAAAGCGGCGGAAAAAAGTTTGATGTAAAGGGAGCTTTTCGTATCCCCTGCGGCCGAGAGTGCATTAAACAAAAGTGTGTCTATGAAGATTAGTACAAAACCAAGAGCCAAAATCTTAAAGTAGAGTGCACCCTGTATGATAACTTCAGCTTCTGCTCCCATAATCGCATACATTCTATCAGCGTAAATATAAACAATAATGCTCACAAAAACTGCCAAAACAGTTGCAAAAAGTCCAAGAGAATACAAAAGTGATGAAGCTCTTTTTGTACGCCCCTCTCCGATGAAACGCGAGATGAGTGCATTACCTCCTACTACATAAAGTGTCATTAAAACATTGATGACCATCATAAACTGCATACTCATACCAACGGCTGCAAGAGCGTAAACGCTTACCATTCCAACCATTATCATATCTATGAGGATTTGAAGTATGTCTACGAGGTGCTTTAACGCCGCCGGAATTGCGAGAGAAAATACTTTTTTTGTGTCAGAGGAGATTAGCTTTGGAAAAATTGGGATACCTCTTGCATACATACGATGAGTTCTTCTTTTGTCTCAAACTCTAAAACTTTTTTATTTTTTATATCATCGCCCGGCTGAGTGTAATCAAATACAAGAATATAGCGCAAAAGCTTTACTTTCTCACCATATAAATCAACCCATTCCAAACTCATCTCTGCGACTTCTCCATGCATGTCTACAACTACAGCAGGGTAAAGTCTTACAAGATTTTGGAGTGATATATCTCCTATTTTAGATTTATAAATCATTTTCTTCCTTATTCAAACTCTTATTCATCTCACCGCGCTGCATTTTCATAAACGCAAGAAAACCAAAAATGGTTCCGACTATAATAAAAAAAGCTCCAAGCATATCGTCTCTTACATAAGCCATAATCATCCAACACAAATCAGCAAATAGGTACACTATAACTGCCTGGTATATCCGTCCTTTATACGTCAAATAGGCACCGATATTTAAAAGTAAACCACCCAGAATTGCAAACGTCATATTTCGTCATCCTTTATACTTTGCGTTTTTAGTATCCAAGTATAATAAATAGAAGCTATTAAAAAGCCTAAACCTATCAAGAATGTAATAAATTCCAAAGAGTAACTTTTGGTTGCCAAAAAACCTATCATAAATGATGTAAACGCAGCCGAAGATAAAAAGAGCATATCGTTGTAAGCAACAATCCGCCCATAATATTTTTCATCAATATTTTTTTGCAAAAGTGTGTATGTGTAAGACCAAAGTGTTGTAGTACAGAGTCCAACCAGTACACTTGCCGCAATAGAAAGGTAGAAATTTTCCATAACATAAGCCCAAATCCAAACAGCAACTGCCTGAAAGATAAAAACATAAGTGAGCCTTTTATTGTTTATCCAGTTTTTTATAAGCATAGGCCCAATAACCAAACCTACAGCACGGCTGGCATTTAACAAGCCAAGGGCAAGCGATGTAGCTATAATCCCTGCGTAGTATTTATCTACCATCAAAGCAACCAAAGCATCAAACGCAGTCAAACCTATAAATGAATGTAAAATCATCAAGTGGATAGCATGCGGATACTTTTTCAAGTATGTAAAAGTATCCCGCATCATCCTTAAAAGATTTTCCTGCGTTTTAAAAACTTCAATTTCCATTTTTAAAGTAGCCAAGAGATAAACGCCGCTCATAAGCACAAAGGTATCTAAAATAAAGGCTATTTTCACACCCAGCAAATAGACTACAAATCCGCTTATCGCCATACCAAAAGTATACGAAAGTGACCAAATAATTGAGTGAATCTCATTTGCTTTTTGCAATTTCGAGCCGGAGAGTATTTTTGGCAACAAAGACATCTCGGCTGTAAAATAAAAACTCGCTGCCGCCATCTTAATAAATATAAGCGTGTAAAGCAGCCACAAATCAGAAACTTGATTAATAAAAATGAGAAAAAATGTTGTAAACATCTCAAGAGTGATGAGTCCAAGCATCAACTTTTTAGGTTTGAACTTGTCTATAATTACCCCTGAAAATGGTGCTTGAATGACTCCGGCTAAAAAATGTATCATTGCAGTAAACGCAACAACTTCAGCTGAAACATTCATACTTAAAAGTAGAGTATAAATAGCAACATTGCTAAACCAGGCACCAAAATATGCTATAAGCTGAATAGTCGAGAGGCGCTTTAAAACGGGTTCTTTTTGTAATAATTCGATGTAGTCTTTCATGAGTGCAAGAGTATCATAAAATTATATATTTTAAATTTAGTAAAAAAGTATTAAAGTTATTTTTCTATCTGTCGATTTGGAGTGTAATAATATTCTTTAAAGAGGAGTAAGTCATGGATGGCATAGCAAACGTCGCAAGACATCAACAATCACAATTAGCTTCACAAGAGACTCAAGGAAGAGCGGCTCAGGATGTTAAACAGCAGGTGCAACAGCCTCAAAATGTTGACGTTGTAAAACAGATGCAAAAAGATACGACGGCTAGTGCTCAGAAGATTAATTCTAAGGAGCAGGTTGAAGATTTAGTGAAAGAGCTCAATAATGCAATGGCTCCGATGAATACGAATCTTAAATTCGGTGTAGATACAAATGATGTATTTTATGTGTCTGTAGTCGAATCTGAAACAAGCAAAATGATTAGAAGATTTCCAGCAGAACAAGCTGCAGATTTTTTACCAAAAATGCAAGAAGTCACAGGGATACTGTTTGATTCCAAGGGGTGATTCGCTCCCTGAAATCAAACCTTCTGGTATGCTTAGTTTTGCAACACCTTGATTGTATTTTTTTAAACACCTACAAAATTCATTCCTTATAAGAATCCCCTCACTTCTTTTTCGTTATAATCGCGGTAATTATTTCTCTAGCAAAGGGTTTTTTATATGAAAAAAGAAGTTAAAAAAGTAGTTTTAGCCTACTCTGGTGGATTAGACACCAGCGTTATTCTTAAATGGCTACAAGATGAGTACAAGGCTGAAGTCATTACATTTACAGCGGACTTGGGACAAGGTGAAGATGTTGAACCGGCACGTCAAAAAGCACTTGACAATGGTATTAAACCTGAAAATATTTTTATTCTTGATGTACAAGAAGAGTTTGTAAAAGATTATGTTTTCCCTATGTTTAGAGCAAATGCCATCTATGAAGGCGAGTACCTTCTCGGCACTTCTATTGCCAGACCTTTAATCGCTAAAAAACAGATTGAGATTGCAGCCAAAATGGGCGCTGATGCAGTAAGCCACGGTGCTACCGGAAAAGGAAATGACCAAGTAAGATTTGAACTTGGCTACCTGGGTCTAAATCCTGACATTACTGTTATTGCACCTTGGAGAGAGTGGGACTTAAACTCAAGAGAAAAACTTTTAGCTTATGCAAGAGAACATGGAATTAAAATAGACCAAAAGCATTTAGATGCAAATGGAAATCCTACAGTAAGCCCTTATTCTATGGATGCCAACCTTCTTCATATTTCTTATGAAGGTCTACACTTAGAAAATCCAATGAATGAGCCAGAAGAGTCAATGTGGTTATGGACTACCTCTCCAGAGAAAGCTCCAGATCAAAAAGAATATATCACTATTGGGTATAAAAATGGCGATCCTATCTCTGTAAACGGTCAAGAGATGTCTCCGGCTACTCTTCTTAGAACACTAAACGAGTATGGAAACAAGCACGGTATAGGCCGTGTTGATATCGTTGAGAACCGTTTTGTCGGTATGAAAGCACGTGGATGTTATGAAACTCCGGGCGGGACTATCATGCTTAAAGCTCACCGCGCAATTGAGTCAATCTGTCTCGACCGCGAAGAAGCACATATGAAAGATGGCATGATTGCAAAATATTCTGAACTTATCTACAATGGTTTTTGGTTTACTCCTGAGAGAGAAATGATGCAAGCGGCAATTGATATTACTCAAAAATATGTTCAAGGGACTGTGAAACTCAAACTTTACAAAGGAAATGTAGAAGTTGTAGGCCGCGAATCAGATATGTCTTTATACTCTGAAGCGCACTCAACATTCGAAGAAGATGAAGTTTACAATCAAAAAGATGCAGAAGGCTTTATCAGACTCAATGCGCTTAGAAGAATTATCGCCGGTAAAAAAAGAAATCACTTAAATAAATAAAAAGGATAAAAAATGAGCATTATCAAAATTGACATGAATTCACCTGAATTTCAGGCAGAGATGGAAAAAACTATTAAGTTTACAGATAAAGTTGTAAAGCAATTTAACTGGGAGTACAACCCTCAGGCAGAGATAAATGAGGGTGTTCAAATGGGTCTTGCCAGAAACAAGATGATGTACAACAAACGTTTTTGTCCTTGTTTTATGGTTGAAGTTGTGGATGAAAAACCAAGAAGTGTTGAAGACAGAATCTGCCCTTGTAAACCTGCGTTAGAACATGAGATTCCAGAAGAAGGTGTTTGTCACTGTCAAATATTTTGTACGCCTGAGTTTGCAGCAGCCAAACGAATTGAGCTTGGAATGGAAGAAGCTGTTCATACACACTCACGCGGTTTAACTAAAGAGGAGTGTGCATCTTTAGTCAGTCAAAGTGAAATTGATGGTGATGAGATGATGGCTCTCCTTGAAGCAAGAGAACTTGGAATGGTTGATTTTAAACTTGTAGATGTTCGTGAGCATATGGAATGGCAAATGGGTCACATTAAAGGAGCAGATGCTCTTGTGCCTACAAGTAGTTTCTTCCAAACGCTTGATGAAGCAAAATTAGATAAAAATGAAAATATCATTCTTTATTGTCATGTTGGTAGCAGAAGCGCACACTGTGCAAGAATTCTTGGCGATATGGGATACAAAAAAATAGGAAACTTAACTCACGGTATCGTTTCTTACGGCGGTGAAAAAGAAAGATAATCGCATTCGTGCGAAAAGTTTAGATGGCAATTTTTTTGCCATCATGATTAAATCAAGGAATAATAATGAAAGTACTTTTAATAAAAGATGTAAAAAGCTTAGGTAAAGCTGGTGAAGTTAAAGAAGTAAAAGACGGCTACGGAAAAAACTTTCTTATTGGCAAAGGCTTCGCAAAACATGCTACTGCTGACATTCTGGCACAACATGCCAAAGATGAAGCAGAAGCAGCAAAAAATTTAGCTGATGAAATAACTTTACTTAAAGAGTTGGCGGTAAAATTAGATAAAGCTGAAATAATAATTACAAAACCTCTTGGAGACAATGGACATCTTTTTGGTTCGATTACAAAAGATGATGTTGCACATGCCCTTCTAGAGCAGCATAATATAGAAATAGACAAAAAGCACATAACAGACAAAGTTGCTCTTAAAACTGTTGGTGAACATGAGCTGGATTTAAAACTTGGTCATGGAATTCATGCAGTACTTCATGTGGATATTCAAGGAGAATAGTAAAATATGTCCTATTTTATCTCGCCTCTAGGTGTAGCTTCAGTGAGAGGAATTTTTCAAAGAATTCACTTCTTTGAAAAAGGAGACAAACAAAGTGTTTGATGCAACTACCATACTTGCCTATAAAGGCAAAAATAAAGCTGTTATAGGTGGAGATGGGCAGGTAACTTTTGGAGACTCAGTTCTCAAAGGTAATGCAACAAAAATCCGTACTCTGCACCAAGGGAAAATCCTTGCCGGTTTTGCCGGCAGTACTGCAGATGCATTTAACCTTTTTGAAATGTTTGAACAATTTTTAGAAGATAAAAAGGGTGATTTGCTCAAGTCTGTTATAGAGTTTTCCAAAGCCTGGAGAAAAGACAAGGTTCTTCGCAGACTTGAAGCTATGATGATTGTTCTAAATAAAGACCACATATTTATCCTCACTGGAAACGGTGATGTCGTTGAACCCGAGGATGGAGAAATAGCTTCTATTGGGAGCGGTGGCAACTATGCAATTTCAGCTGCGCGCGCACTCAAAAAGCATGCGGTTTTAGATGAAGAGGAACTTGTAAAAGAGAGCCTTCACATTGCTGCAGATTTATGTATCTACACAAACCACAATATAAAAATTCTCACTCTCTAGGAAAAGAACTCATGAACTTAACACCAAAAGAGATCGTTGCATTTTTAGACCAGTATGTTATCTCTCAAGAAAATGCAAAAAAGACCATTGCTCTAGCCCTTAGAACCCGCTATAGAAGAATGCAACTCTCTCCAGAACTTCAAAACGAAATCATGCCAAAGAACATTCTGATGATTGGTTCAACCGGAGTTGGAAAAACAGAAATTTCTCGTAGACTTGCAAAAATGATGAAGGTTCCTTTCATTAAAGTAGAAGCTAGCAAATATACAGAAGTCGGCTTTGTAGGTCGTGATGTGGAGTCTATGATTCGTGATTTAGTGGTGAATTCCATCTCAATTGTAAAAGCAGAAAAAGAAGAAGAAAACAGAGAGAAAATTGAAAACTATGTCTTAAATAAAATAGTTGAAAAACTTGTCCCTCCTCTTCCTTTAGGTGCAAGTGAAAGTAAAAAAGATGATTATCAGACTCTTCTGTCCGCAATGGAAAAGAGGGTTGAATCTGGCGAAATGGATGACAAAATTATTGAAATTGAATTCGATAAAGTAAATATTGAATTTAACGACACAAACATGCCTCCTGAAATGGCTAAAGTGCAAGAGAGCTTTTCTAAAATATTTTCAACTATGAGTAAAGAAGACTCTAAAAAAGAAGTAACTGTAAAAGATGCAAAGTCTATGCTCAAACTTGAATCCACGAACAAACTTTTAGACATGACCAACATAAATGCAGAAGCACTTAGACGTGCCGAAGATGGCGGGATTATATTTTTGGATGAGATTGACAAAATAGCACTGAGTGAAAAATCTCAGGGCAGAAATGACCCAAGTAAAGAAGGCGTACAACGCGACCTACTCCCAATTGTAGAGGGCAGCAGTGTAACTACTAAATATGGAGTTATCAACACAGACCATATTCTCTTCATTGCTGCAGGTGCATTTCATGTCAGTAAGCCAAGCGACTTAATTCCTGAACTTCAAGGAAGATTTCCACTCAGAGTAGAACTCGAAGCTCTGACAGAAGAGACGCTCTACCAAATACTTACACAAACGCAAAACTCACTCTTAAAACAGTACGAAGCACTTTTAAGCGCAGAAGATGTCACTCTTAAGTTTGATGATGAAGCCATCAGAGCTATAGCACAGCTTTCTCATCGTGCGAATGAGATAACAGAAGATATAGGTGCAAGACGCTTACATACTGTTTTGGAAAAAGTTTTAGAAGACATCAGTTTTGATGCAGATGAGCATAAAGGTGAAGAATTTACCGTTACAGCCAAACTCGTTCATGACAAACTCGATCTTGTAGTCCAAAACGAAGACCTCTCCAGATATATACTATAACAAACTCATTCAAAGGCGTATACAGATGAACAAAAACAACACGCAAGAAACTACTAGAAGTGGTTTCGTCTCTCTCATAGGCCGTCCAAACGCAGGTAAAAGTACACTTATGAATTCACTTTTAGGTGAAAACATTGCCATGGTTTCCCAAAAAGCAAACGCGACACGAAAACGCTCAAACGCCATCGTTATGCATAACAATAATCAAATTATATTTGTTGATACACCTGGTATTCACGAGAGAGAGAAAGTACTAAATCAGTTTATGCTTGATGAAGCACTCAAAGCTATGGGTGATTGTGATTTAATTGTCTATCTCGCTCCTATTACAGATTCCACTGAACATTATGAAAAATTTTTAAAACTTAATAATGGCCGTGTAAAACATATTATAGTTCTAAGCAAAATAGATCAGGTAACTCAAGAAAAACTCTTTAAACGTATTTCCTCGTACAATCAGTTCTCGGATCAGTTTGAAGCACTTATTCCTATAGCAGTTCCTAAAAAAATAGGCCACAAAGACCTTCTTGAAACAATAGCTAAAAATTTACCGGAGTCCCCTTATCTTTTTAATCCGGAAGATTTAACAAGTGAGCTTGTACGTGATATCTATGCAGGCTTTATCCGTGAGGCAATCTTTGAAAATGTCAGCGACGAAATTCCTTATGAGTCAGATGTTTTAATAGACAAAATAGAAGAGAAAAAAGGTTTAGATAAAATCTATGCAACTATTATTATAGAAAAAGAGTCTCAAAAAGGAATTATTATCGGTAAAGGCGGAGAGTCTATAAAACGTATTGGTAAATATGCTAGAGAGAAAATAGAATTTTTAAGTGGACAAAAGGCCTATCTTGAACTTCAGGTAAGCGTCAAGAAGGGCTGGACAAAAGACAAGGCTTATCTAAAAGAGATAGGATATGAGAATGAAGAAAACTAAGACAGGGGCTGTTTTAAAGAGTATTTTAATTATCTTATGTTCTCAAGTTGTGCTAAACGCTAATGATTCTCTGAATAATTATAGAATCAACGGCATAGATAATATTGCGAAGATGATGGATGAAGAACTAACCAAAGAGAGTTATTGGAGTGAATACCTTAAAGACAAAGATACAAGATTTGGGTTTATAGAAGAGTATTCAAGTATTCTTACCTGCGACAAAGACAGATCTACTCTTGCTTTATATGTCAGAAATAAAGATAATAAATATGAATTTGTTAAAGAACACAATGCTTTTACAGGAAAGAATAACGGTGACAAAGTTCAAGAAGGAGATTTAAAAACTCCTGTGGGCATCTACAGAATAGTTGAAAAACTCTCCAAAGAAACAAATTTAGACTCATTTTACGGCCCCTTGGCATTTGTCACTTCATATCCGAATATTTATGACAGATATCAGGGTAAAAATGGGCATGGCATTTGGATACATGGAGTCCCTACAGAACAAGAGCGAGATACGTACACCAAAGGTTGTATTGCTATTGAAAATGACAGTATTGAGTGTTTGAACAGAAAAATCAATTATGCAGAGACACTCTTAATCATCAACAACAAAAAAGTAGAAGAAAACCCTCCAAAAGAAGTTTTAGCATCCCTGCTCTCTGAATTGTTTAAATGGAGATATGCTTGGATTTACAGCGATACATCAAGCTACCTTGATTTTTACACACAAAATTTTGTAAGAGATGATGGAATGAACTATGAGGAGTTCAAAAATTATAAAATGCGAGTTTTTCAAAAAGATGAAAAAAAGACAATTGTTTTTCAAAACATAAGCATAGTGCCCTACCCAAATAATGAGAATGTTTTTAAAATAACTTTTAAAGAGCATTACAGATCGGATTCTTTTAAATTCAGCGGAGATAAGTCGCTTATGGTAAAACTAGAAGATAATAAAATGAAAATATTTACAGAGCAATAGATGAAATTTCTCTTGCTTCTCATACTTGCGTTTAATTCTCTTTTTGCAACAGTCCAACTTATAAAAAAAGAGAATCCAGACTCAAATACAACACTCCTTGTTATAGGTGGCATACACGGCGATGAGCCGGGAGGATACTTCGCCGCATCTATTCTTAGTTCACACTATGAAATTCAATCAAAAAACTTATGGATAGTACCAAACCTCAATAAAGAGAGTATTCAAAAAAATTCACGCGGTATATATGGGGATATGAATAGAAAATTCTCAGTGATTGATGCCCATGATAATGACAAACAAACTGTAGAAGAAATAAAAAAAATAATTTTGGAAAAAAATGTTTCATTAGTCTTAAACTTGCATGATGGACATGGTTTTTATAGAAAAGAGAAACAGGGAAATATCTTTAATCCAAACGCATGGGGACAAACATGTGTTATTGACCAGTGTAAACTTAAAGAAAATCAGCCTTTTGGAGATTTAAACGAAATTGCTTCTACAGTCAAAAAGAACTTAAACAAACAACTCTTACAAAACCATCACAGTTTCGATGTCAAAAATACTAATACAAAATTTGAAGATGAAGCGATGCAACTCTCACTGACTTACTTTGCTGTAACAAACAACAAACCTGCGTTTGCTATTGAAAGCAGTAAAAACTTATCTTCTTTAAGTCAAAAAGTTTTTTATCAACTCCTCGCTATAGAAGAATTTATGAAAATAATGAATATTTCCTATATAAGACAATTTGATTTTAATGAGACTGAGATAGCTAAAATTATAGAAAACTATGGTTTTTTAAACATAAATAATAACATTTCTCTAAATCTAAATCAAATCAAAAAATCTTTAAGCTACATTCCGATAAAATCAACAGACAATCTCTTTTGTTTTTCCCATCCCTTAGGTGAGATAAGAGACCTTAGAGGGGAAGTCGCGATTTATATCGCAAATAAAGAAGTGGCAGTACTTAGGCCTCAATACTTTACAATATCTGAACAATGTCCAGATAAATATGAAGTTGAGATTGATGGAAATGTTACTTTTATAGAAAAAGCTTCATATTTTTCTATAACTGACGATTTTAAGGTATTAACTCAGCAGGGTCTTCGAGTTAACGTTATCGGTTACTCATCTGCAGGTGTTGTGAATGAGAGTGGGATACTTTTAAATCTGGGAAACATAGGTGAAAATTTTTCACTTGATGATGAAAAAAAAGTTTACAGAGTAGAGCTTTACAAAAATGATGAATTTTGCACCATGTTAATGGCCAAATTCAAATAGGATTATAGTTAATGAGTCAATCAAATCAACACTCTTTTTCAAGTGTAACATCAGTTAATCCCTACAATAATACGTACGTGAATGGTGTCTCTAGTTTCTTAAATGTTACTACAACACCTTCTTATGCAAAAAATCAATATGTCATCTCTTTCTTAGATACACATAGTTTTATTAACGCAAAAATTGAAATTAGTAAAAATATTCCGCAGGAAGATTTAGCTGATGCCATTTTTAATAAAGTTTATGATGAATTGGCTCTTGATCAAGCAGTTGAGTATCAAATTCAATTTATAGAAACGTTTGCAAATCTCGATGCTGAAAATAGGCATTTTAATGTCTTTATTGTTGATCCACTAACAATAACGCAAACATATCGAGATGTAGTAGATAGAATTAAATATATCGACACGATTATTCCGGCACCACTTTTACTAAAGTCTCTTTATACAAAAGAGTTGATAGACAACGGCGGTGTACACTGTTTTGTGTATATTCAAGAGAATGATGCGTTTGTAACTGTATATAATGAAAAAGAGTTCGTATATACTAAATCTATAAAATATTCACTTTTACAAATGCATGAAAGATTTTGTGAACTTTATGGTGAAAGGGTTGAATATAAAGAGTTTGTAGACTTTATCTCTACTCAAAACTTAAAAGAAACACAAAGCAATTATAAGAGTTTCATTATTAAACTTTATAA
>VMSZ01000063.1 GCA_013791885.1 Sulfurimonas sp.
AAAAAGATGGAATAAAAAGTATCTCAAAAAATTCACTACATTAAAAAAACTGCAAAAAATATTTTTATATAATGACTTTACAATATCGCTTATGATGAGGCTTTATAAATCTAAAAGTATTCAAAAAAAGATTTTAGGATTATGGTTTGGGGACAAAGAGATACATATCAATCTTGCATTTTTTCTCAAAGTACTTAAAAAAGTATTTTAAGTACTCTACGACAATTTTTTACGCGTTATTGCCGTGATGTTCTATACTGCGTTTATACTCTTCATATACTTTCTTTGGAGTGTTTCCATGTTCATAAAGTTTGAGCACTTCTCTCGTAAAGTTTATCGGATATTCTACAAAATAACCCTCATCTCTTCGCATAATCTCTTTTAAAACGCTGTACATCCCATTGTATATTTCTCTGTCTTCTTCTTTGAGACGGTCTAGATTATCTTGTGCCTGGCAAAGCAGTTCATCATTAAACTCCCCTCTTTCGTGAAGAGTTTTTCTAAGTTCAACATACTCTTTGAGACTTTTTTTATTTACTACGTAGTCAGTAAAAACATTAATCAGCGACATTTTCTTCCTTTAGATTTTCATTAAAAAATTATATGTTCAAAGCATAGCACAAAAATAGCATAGAAGTTTTTAAACTACCAATCGTCTAATAAAATTTTTCCGCTTTTTGACTTTGGCTCTTCTTGCTCTTCAACTATATTTATCTCAGGTTCAATGACCTGCGTTTTTTTGCTCTTTTGCATCTGCTCTTCAAACTGCAATTCCAAACCTTTTGAAGTCATAATAAAACCATCCACTTTCATCTTTCCATCGTGAATTTGATTATGGTGCTCTTTGCAAAGCGGGACAAGATTGTGTCTGTGGTCTTGGTGAAAGTGCCCGATAAAACCTGCGCTGTCCGCCAAAGAGCGTTGTGAAATATGATGCACATCTTCAGCTACCGCTCCACAAATAATACATTTTGTAACGTACAGATCTTTGTTATATTTACTTTTTTTCTTCTTCACAAGGAGTTCAAGCTCGTCATAATCATTTGCCAGACGCTTTCTTATTGCGTTTGCAGTGTCCAAAAAGTCGCTGTCCATATGCAAAGACTTGGCAAACTCAAGCCCGTAAATGCTGCTTCCGCTTCCAGACTGTAGTACGCGGTTAAAAAGAAGTCTGTCTTTTTCTTCATCATACTCTACACTCAGATGCAAATCTACCACATTGTCGAGTTTTGTTACTTCCTGCATGGTTGAGAGCTGGTGCAGGTGTGTTGCGAACAAAAAGATACTTCGGATGGAGGAGAGTTTAATGATGGCACTTGCCACAATTGCCACACCAGAGAGCGTTTCAGTTCCGTGGCTTATCTCATCACCCAAAACCAAAGAACGGACAGTTGCACGGTTAAAGATGTTTTTTAGCTCCAGCATCTCAACCGCAAAAGTAGAAAGTCCCTTTGCCAAATTATCACGCGAGACAATGCGGGTAAAAAGAGAGTCAAACAAAGAAAACTTCATAACAGCCGCGCTCACAAAAAAGCCAGACTGCGCCATAAGTGTCGCAATTCCTATACTCTTCATCAGTGAAGACTTTCCGCTTGAGTTGATGCCATAGAGCAAGACGCCGTTGATGTCGTGGCCATCATGCACACCCACGTCAAGCATTACTGTTTTTGGATGTGGCAGGTCCATATAATCTCTGTTTCCCATAACAATATCATTGGGAACGTAAATACCGCCGCGCTCCTGCGTTTCTATAAGAGGATGTCTCAGCTGCATAATCTGCATAAAGTTCTCTTCTTTTTGTGCTTCGACTATCATCGGGCGCGAGTGTTTGTACATCTGAGCTACTTTAGATGAGCTAACACCCACATCTAAATCTGCCACATACGCTATAACTCTGTCAAAAAGAAGCGAATAACGTCGCTCATATACGCCTTGCAACTGGATAAATCTCTCTTTCACCAAAGAGACTATTTTACGGCGGTTTTTCATGATTTTGTCAGAGAGTTTGTCTGTAAAATCAGAGCTTATTTTTACATTGTTTGTCAGTTTCTTGACACTGAATTTTGCAAACTCTTCGTGTTTGATGAAAACACTCTCTATCTGCGAAAACCTGTTTTTACTCAGCGAAATGTAGTAACCCTCTTTTTCCAAAAGCCCGAGCGTAACAGAACGCGCAGCAGAAGAACCTGCGTTTAGAGCGTCAAGAAGCTCTTGAATTTTTGCCATAATGTCATCGTAGGCTATAAACATCACTGCGTTTTCTTTGACCAAAGTGTCTATGGCTTCATCTACTCCGCTCATAAGAAAATTCTCATCCACCGTGTTGTTTGTAAAACGGCGGGATACATCCAAATCTATGCTTTTATTTATGTCACGTAAAAATTCATCCAACTCACTCTCGTGAAAAGGAGTTTTTTGGATTTTGTACTTTTTTGTGTACTGAATCAGCTCTTTGACACTCAGCATAGAGTCATAAATATGGTTCATTTCAAATGGATGCAAACGTCCCAAATCAAGTCTGCGTGAGAGTCTTTCAATGTCATAAACGCCGCGCATCGTCTCATCAAGATGTCTTACGTGGGAAGAGAGTTTTTCTATGAGGTTATATCTGCGTTCGAGTTCTTCTTTCTCTAAAATTGGGTTGAGCAAACGCTCTTTTAAAAGGCGGCGCCCGATAGCCGTCGCACTTTTATCGAGCATTTTTAAAAGCGTGAACTCTTTAACATCTTTTGAGATGATACCAAGCTGTTCAAGCGCATTGTTTCCAAGGTACATAAAACGGCGGTTGTCAATGATGTTTGGGCGGTCGAGTTTTTGAACAATATGAATGTCGTGTTCAATGACAAAATGAATTAAAATCGCAAGTGCTTCAGTAATCATCGGCGAGCGTTCTAGGTCGAGATGTTCTATGGGTGAGAGAAGCGACTGGATTTGGTAAACTTCCCTGAAAAGCTCATTTTGAAACTCTACTTTTGGGCGTTCATTATTGACGCTGTAGTGGTAATGCTCGGCAATTTCGAGATAACTCATAACATGGCGCTGGTCTTGGACCCCTTCTAAGAAAGTAACAACAACTTCGCTTGTTTTATGAATATTTAAAAGATTGAATACTTCATCAAGCGCATACGAAGGGTCTTCGCTTGTTCCGTGCGTTTCATAGAGCCAAGTTTTCCCGGTTGTGACGTCTATGGCCGAGTAGCCGACATTGTAAATGCCTCTGTATTTGTCCACTAAAAGAGAGACAATATAGTTGTCGTCATTGTCGATGATGTAGTCAAAGTTCGTTCCCGGTGAGACTATCTGAGAAATGTAACGGCTTATTTTAGGCGGGTTGCCTTTTTGTTTGACAACTATGACGGTATATTTTTGCTCTTGAATAAGTCTGCTGAGATAGCGCTCAAATGAGACTGCAGGAACACCTGCTAAGAGTGGGTTTTTGTCTGAATTTTCTACGATGTTTTTATTTTTTTTAGTGAGCTGAATGTTGAGAAGTTCGGCAATCTCTTTAGCTTTACCAATCTGCTCATCATCGTTGTTCACTTCATAGACTTCAAAAAAGGTGCCTATTTCCATAAATACTACGGTATCTTTGCCATATTTCTCTTCAAAAAATCTTTGTAAGTCAAAATATATTTGTGTTAATAATTTATCTTTGTTGTTTAATATAAAACTTACATCTGATGAGCGCATGAGTCACTTTTTGTACGGGATTTTTGGAGTTGAGATTATAGCATAGTTCCATAAGAAGCATAAATTTGGGTATCTTCGTCAAGTGTTTAAAAGATAATCAACTAATATATAAAATTCTTTTGTGTTTCTAAAATTAGTTTGATATAATCATTAAAATCTAAAAAATCAGTTTATTGTTCATAAATAAGGTAAGTTTTCGGGGGAATACTTGTGAAAAAAAAATTAGCTTTAGCTTTATCAGTATTTGTATCACTCAATGCTCAGGATTTAAAAACATCGGTAGAGGAAGTTCTTTCCACTAATCCTGTTGTTTTAGAGAGACTTAAAAATTATAATGCGACAAAAGAAGATATTACAAACGCAGAGGCGGGTTACTACCCAAAAATAGACATCTCATTGGGTGCGGGGAATGAAAACACTGAAAAAAGAAATGTTCCACTCACTGCAGAAGATAAGTCCTACAATTTTGATGTTTACCAAAACTCTATCACATACACACAAAACATTTTTAAAGGCTTTGAGACGACAAGCCAAATCGAGCAGCAAGAACTTCGAGTAGTTGCTGCGGCTTACAATTACATAGAAAAAGTAAACGACATGTCATTTGAGATGGTAAACGCGTACATTCAAGTCATGAAAAATCAAGAACTTTTAGAAACATCGAAAGAAAATGTCAAAATAGATGAAGATATATTTGAAAAAGTACAAAAACTTTATGACTCCGGACTCACAACACTCTCAGAAGTCAACAAAATAGAATCTTCTTTAGCTCTGGCAAAAGCAAATCTCGTTGTTCAAGAAAATACCCTGCTTGATGCAAGATATAATTTAGAGAAGATTTTAGGCCGTAACCTTGAGCCAAGCCAAATGCTTCAGCCTGTTTTAAACGTAAATTTACCTTCAAGTAAAGAAGAAGCAACCCAATTTGCAATGCAAAACAACCCATCACTTTTGGTAGGTACCTACAACATCAAACTAGCCCAAGCAGTTCACAAAGAGAAAAAATCCTCTTTTTACCCCTCTCTTGATGTGGAAATATCTCAAAGCATGAGCAAAAATATGAGTGCCGCAGAAGGCGAAGATGACCGTTTTCGTGCCATGGCTTATGTAAACTACAATCTTTTTAACGGCTTTGCCGATACCTCCGCCCTACAAAAAAGTATTTCTCAAGTGCATCAGGAAGTAGAATCTAAAAACACGCTCAGACGCCAAGTCATAGAGTCTTTAAATTTAGCTTGGAGCGCAAACGAAAAACTCGGTGAGCAGCTCAAACACCTTGAACACTACAAAGAATTTTCCCTCAAAACTCTGACACTTTACTCCAAAGAGTATGATTTGGGTCGCCGTTCTCTTTTGGATCTGCTTTCAGCTCAAAATGACTTTATAGGTTCAAAATCACAGGTAATTACAACCAAATACAGTCTTTTATTTGCAAAATTTAGAATTTTAGACTCCATGGGTATTTTAGTCCCAACACTGATGGGTTCTCATGCGTTTAGCTATGCAAATGTCGGTCTAGATGGGCATGAACCTCAAAATCTCGACACTTTACCTATAGAATATGACAGAGACAAAGATTTGATTGTTGATGAGAAAGACCTTTGCGCGAATTCTCTCTCAAGCGAATTGAAAAATATTTACGGCTGCGCTGAGTATTCGAGCCAAACGCAAAGAATTGAGAGATACAGCGGATTTTTATTTTCAGATGAAACGCTCAAAAGTGACTCAGAGGAACTTTTAGAAAAATTAATTACTCAGTTAAATCCCTATGGACTTAAAAATATCAAGTTTGAAATTTTAGCCAATGCCCAAGATGAGGATTTATCAAAAGAAGCACTCTATGAACTCTCAACAAAAAGAGCTCAGACTGTAAAAGAAAAACTCCTAAACGCAGGAGCACTTGAGGGTAATATTACGATTATCTCAAACGCAGACACAGCGCCAATGTACAGCGACGACAGCGACAAAAACAATCGTGTCGATATAATAGTTCATAAATTAAACAAATAAAAAAAGGTTCACAATGTTTTTGACAAACGCAGATAATCTTAGAATGGACGCCTTACTTGACTGTTTGGTGCTTTTTACGAAACTTTATCACAAACCGTTTTCCGCAGAAGCTCTCACGGCCGGCTTACCGGTTGAACCGGGTGCCGATTCTCCGGAACTTTTTTCCATAAATAACGCTAAGGGACTTTTTTCACGTGCAGCAGAGAGAGCCGGATTAAAATCAAGTCTTATCCGCAGACCACTTTCACAAATTTCGCCTCTGCAACTTCCTATGATTATTTTACTCTCCAACCAAAGTGCCTGCATTTTGGACAGATTTAGTGAAGACGGATCTCAGGCAAAAATCATTATGCCTGCCGAAGATGTTATAGAGCAGTGGGTTGATGTAGAAGATTTGGTGGACGAATACATCGGCTATGGCTTTATGGTCAAAAAAGCCTTTGAATATACGGACGAAAATTCAAGAACACTGCATCTGCAGCAAAAACACTGGTTTTGGAGTACTATAAAACTCTCTGCCGGCGTTTATAAAGATGTTTTATACGCTTCTTTGTTAATTAACCTTTTCGTATTGGCTTCACCTTTATTTACTATGAATGTCTACGACAGAGTTGTGCCAAACAACGCCATAGAAACACTGTGGGTTTTTGCCATCGGTGTAACCATTGTCTACATCATCGACACCTATTTAAAATTTACAAGAACCTATCTGCTAGAGAGTGCCGCGAAAAAGAGTGATGTTATTATGTCTTCCATCATCTTTGAAAAAGTTCTTGACCTGAAAATGGCAAACCACCCTGCTTCGGTTGGTTCTTTTGCCAGTAACTTAAAAGATTTTGACTCTATTCGAAGTTTTTTAACAAACGCAACTATGGCCGCTGTTATAGACCTTCCTTTTGCGGTCATCTTTATGTTCGTCATTGCTTATATTGGCGGTGAAATTGTTTTAATTCCTCTTGTTACTATGATTTTCATTATAGGTTATGCCTACTTCATCAAAAAACCGCTCAGAGATTCTATTGAGAGTACGCATGAAGCAAGTGCTAAAAAAAGTTCTATTCTTATTGAAACACTCAACAATATAGAGACACTCAAAAGTCTTGGAACTATGAGTCAAATGCAGTGGAAATGGGAAGAAGCGACAGGAGAAATTGCAGGAAAAAGCCTTAAATCACGCATGCTTTCAGCTTCCATTCCAACCATAACGCAACTTCTTATTCAGATAAATACCGTCATGATAATTGTCTATGGCGTTTATTTGATTCAAGAGTTTGAACTCTCGATGGGTGGACTTATTGCCATTGTTATTTTGACATCACGAACACTCTCACCAATGAGTCAAGTCGCAGCACTTATGACAAACTATGAGGATACAAAAACTTCGTATGAAACGCTTAATGAAATTATCTCTCAGCCAAGCGAGCGCCCAAGCGGGAAAAAATTTGTTGAGCGACCTGACTTTAGCGGTCATATTGAATTTGTGGACGTAACATTCAGCTATCCGGGGAATGACGTGCCAGCTCTTAAAAATGTCTCTTTTGTCATTAAGCCTGGTGAAAAAGTTGCCATAATCGGGCGCATTGGCTCTGGAAAAAGCAGTATTCAAAAACTCATCCTCGGACTTTATCAGCCTGACAGCGGACAGATTCTCATTGATGGCATTGATATTAATCAGATCGACCCTGCAGATTTACGCAAACACATGAGTTATGTCTCTCAAGACATCATGCTCTTTCGCGGAACCGTCAAAGACAACATTACCTACAGAGCAACACACGCAACAGACGGAGCGATGATACGCGCGGCGCAAATAAGCGGAACATCCGAATTTGTCAAAAAACACCCTAAAGGTTATGAGATGCCAATAGGTGAACGCGGTCAAGGGCTCTCAGGAGGCCAGCGCCAAAGCATAGGAATTGCGCGCGCGTTTTTACTCAGTACACCAATTATGCTTCTGGATGAGCCTACAAACGCAATGGACCAAATTACCGAAGCAAAACTTTTAGACAATCTTGCTGAAAATTTAAAGGGAGTAACATCTCTCATTGTCACCCAAAAAATGACTATTCTCAAAATTGTAGACAGAGTTATAGTGGTAAATGAAGGGAAAATTTTCATAGACGCTCCAAAAGAGACAGCGCTCAAACAACTCCAAGGCACAGGAGGACAAAAATGAGTAATAAAAAAGCAAACGCACCCGTAGAATACAACGAAAAAGACTACGAATTTATGAACTCTTTGAGTTCTGCAATTTTAAACAGAGCACCTTCAAATGTAAGTAAAGTCATTAAAATCTGGCTCTTTACTATTTTTGCTTTTATAGTCTGGGCTTCTTTGGCTGAAATAGATGAAATAACACGGGGCGATGGCGATGTTATTCCTTATGGACAAAATCAGGTTATCCAAAATCTCGAGGGTGGAATTGTAGACTCTATTTTAGTGAGAGAGGGTGAAATTGTAAAAGTCGACCAGGTTATTTTAAAAATCAACAATGCAAAATCTTCTTCTACTTCAAAAACGAATGAGATGAAATTCCAAGAACTTGAAGCCAAACAGCGCAGACTTTACGCCGAAGCAAACGGCTTGGGATTTGGAGAAATTAAAACCAATGACCCTCAACTTTTGACACAGATAGAACTTAATAGAAAACTTTATAACTCAAACAAGTTAGAGTTTACTGCCAAAGACAACTCGCTTGTAGAGCAAATTTCCCAAAGAAAACAAGAGTACAAAGAAGCAGAAGCAAGAATACGCTCACTTAAAAAATCTCTTGAATTCGTAACAGAAGAGATAGCAATGACAGCGCCGATGGTTCGCGAAGGTGTCAAGTCTAAGGTAGATTTTTTGAAACTTAAACGCGAAGCTAACGCCATTGAAAATGATATACAAAGCGCGCAACTCTCGCTTCCAAGGCTGCAATCTGCCATCGAAGAGTATAAAAACAAAAGAGAAGAGTCTAAGCAGCTTTTTATTAACACTGCAAAAGAAGAATTAAACGAAGTTACGGCGGAGATACAAAGACTTAAAATGGGACAAGTCGCACTTGATGACCAAGTTGAGAGAACCATGGTTAAGTCACCTGTTGAGGGGATTGTGCAAAAACTTTTTGTTCATACTGTCGGCGGAGTTATAAAACCAGGAGATGACCTTGTAGAGATTGTTCCTACCAACAAAAAACTCTATCTCGAAATTAAAATAAAACCGAGTGACATTGCGTTTATCCACCCGGGAGCCGAAGCAAAAATAAAAATCTCCGCTTATGATTACGCCATTCATGGAGGGCTGATAGGAAAAGTCGTGAGTATCTCTCCGGACACTATAACGGACAAAAAAGACAATACTTTTTATCTTATTCATGTCGAAACTGAAAAAAACTATTTGGGTACACAAGAGCATCCGCTTAACATCATCCCCGGAATGACGGCAAGTGTTGACATTGTTACAGGTAAAAAAACAGTTATGCAGTACATTTTGAAACCTATTTTAAAATCTAAACAATATGTATTTTCGGAGAGATAAAATGCAGATACTTTTTTTTAGCTCAAATCTCGACATGATAGACGAGTGGAAACGCAGACATTCAGTAGAATCTTGCAGATCGTGTTATAATCTTGATTCTCTGCAAAAAGAGCTAGAAAATTTGGGCACTTGTCTGCTTATAGCAGATTATGACAGTGTTGCACATGATCTGAACAAACTTATTTACTCAGACAAGCTCCCTCAAAACACAATTGTTCTTGAAAGAGTTCCTGAAATAGTCACCGGGAAAATGCTTATCTCCCACGGTGTAAAAGCTTATGGAAATTCAAGGATGCTTACTGTTCACTTTTCACAGATGTTTGAGACTGTGCTGGATGGGAAAGTATGGACTTATCCGGAGCTGACTGCTGCCCTTGCCAGAAGAATAAATATAACAGCCCTGAGTGCGGAAGCGACGGAACTTATTAACAATAAACTTACGCCTAAAGAGAATGAAGTCATTCATCTCATCTTAAATGGCCTGACTAATGATGCCATTGCCTCTAAGCTTGAGATTACCCCAAGAACAGTAAAAGCACATGTCAGCGCCATTTTTACAAAACTTCACGTAAACGACAGAGTCTCTTTGGTACTACTTTTAAAGTAGCACCAAAAGTTTAACTCTCTTCTATTGTTATATTTGTACTGATTTCAAGTGTAACTGTGTTATCACCTTCACCGCCTGTAACTTCTTGGTAAGTCTGTCCTGTTTCTAAATCTGTTTTAAACTCACCCAAAGTCCATTCACCGGAACCACCCGTGTTGAGCGTATCGAGATTTATTGTATCACCTGCGTCCCCATCAATACGAAGAAGGTTCTCAGCGTCTGTAATATCTACTACGTCCTCAAGACTCAAAGAAATATTTTGACTGCCTTCACCAAGATTTAAAGTTTCCATATTTGTGATTTGAGTTTCAAGTGCACCCAGATCAATGTTTATATCACCTTCAAAGACTAAAGTATCTAAACCTTCACCGCCGTCAATTGAAACATCATTTGCATCAAACAATACTGTGTCATCACCGGCACCTGCAGCAATCGTATCGGCACCTGCTCCGCCGTCGATATACTCGTCAGAATCCGTACCATTGAGTGTGTCATCACCCTCTGTGCCAGTTACTTCAACTTCTGCGTTTACTTCAACTGTTGATGTATCTCCACCGTTCTCTTCTGTCGAAGTCACACTTGCTTTTATACTGTTTATATCATCATTTGAAAGTGCATTCTGGCTAATCATTGTCACATTCGCTTCACCGTTTTCATCTAAAGAAACAGTATAACTTCCGTCTGCATTTGGAGTGTAGCCTTCAAGCGTGATTCCTACAGGAAGTCCGAAAATTGTCATGTCGCTTAAGCTTTCGCTTCCATCAGTATCGCTAAGTGCTGCACTCATATCAACTTGATATTCATAGCCTTGTATCTCATCTTTCATCGGCGCAGACACTTGTACTTCTCCGCTCTCTACAACCCATGTTCCATCAACAAGAAGCGCGTCTTTTGCTTCCATTCTCTCGATGTCTACGACTTTTACATCTTTTGTCATCGGCTCATCTGAAACAGGAAGAAGGTTTGTAACATTTGTAGTACCCATTCCCTGCTGAATGTTAATATCGCTCACTACGCTGAGTTCAGTTCCATCTTCGGCAATAGCGGTAAATTTTACGTCATCAACTATGGTTTTAGAAAGGGTCATGTTTTGCACAACAAAGTTTCCATCACTTCCTTGAGTCGTGATTTCAAATCTTGCTACCGGAACCGTCGTCGTAAACTCATAACTATCTACAAATTTGCCTGACTCTCTGAAACCGCCTTGAGCATCAATCTCATTGCCGTTTTTATCATACGCTGTAATAAGCACTTCTGTCGCATGAGAGCTTGATTCGTCAAAATAACCGCCAAGACCGTCAAGTTTGAAAACAACTTGGTTAACATCTTGTCCATCGATTTTAACTACCATCGTCTCACCGCGACTTAAACCGGCACCATCCGTATCACCTATACCCGCACCATCAGAAGTTCCCGCTTTGTTATAAGCAGCAAGCTTTTGCTCAGACCCATTTTCCACAACTGTTGTCGTAACGCTGAGTTCGCCATCGGTAAAAGTAACGCTTTTACCGTCTTTAGCGACTGAACCCCAGTCGCTTACATCTGCTTTTTCAGAAAACTTATTCGTTCCCTCATTCTCACCGAAAGTTCCTATTTTTATATCTTTTGTTGCACTGCTTGCACTGCTATCAGGTGTAAATCGTACCTGTACATTGGCATCATATTCTTGACCGACAGCCATTTCCGACCAGTTGCCATCACTTCCCTGAACCTCTAAAACTCCGTTATCCGGGGCATCATCAAGTCTTATTTTTTCTGCTTTTCCAACTTCTACAGTCTCAGTTTTCATTAATTTTGCAGTTTCTGCGTATGTTGTCTGGTAGTAATTGCCGTCTGAACCTTGCGTAATCCCTTGAGCTGTCATGGCTTCAGTATCTACAACTTGAACGACCTGTGCAACTGCATCTCCAAGCGAAACACTCAAAGTTGGTGCTAAAGCAGCAGTGTCATAATCTGCAGATTCCTCCTCAGTTATTGACACATCAGCTTGTGTAGCGCTAAACGATATAGAGTTGATCATATAATCATGATCTCCACCTGCTGGTGCTGAGAATACAACTTGATCAAATGCTGAACCATTGTCCGGCTGAAGAGTTACAGCAGCATCAATTCTATCAGATCCTCCGTGATGTATTGTACTACCAACCTCTACACCATCTTTATAGAAGGTGACCTCTGCATCTTCATTGCTGTTTTTCCATCCAAAGGACACATCAACCGATGAGACATCATTGTCAAAATCCACTACTAGTTTTTCAGATCCAACACCCGCTTTATATCCAAGCTCCGCATTTGCACCTGAAGCATTTCCCGTAACTCCAAAACCATATTGATTATTACTAATAGAAGCTTCTTTTCCAAAAGCATCAAATGCAGAAACACTAAATCCACTTTCTGTATCAGCTAAATTATCTGAATTTATAGTAACTACAATTACCTCTTCATTATTAAGTTCAATACCATCAAGGGTGGTTTGAGCATCATCAGTTGAGCCTACTGTTGTAGTGTCTTGGACTGTTTCGCCTGCACTTGTTGCCGCGTTTTCATACGAAGCTGCTGCGTCTGCTGCTGTCTCAATAGCTGTCTCTGCTGCATCGATTGCGTTTTGCGCAGTTTGGATATCTGCGCTTGTAGGGTTAGGGTTTGCTGCAAGTGTATCTGCTGCTTGCTCTGCATTTGCGATGGCTGCGTTTGCTGCATCTGCTGCGTTGTTTGCTGCTGCTAATAAATCTGATACTGCTGCATCTGAATCTATCTCTGCTGCTACTGCAGT
>VMSZ01000049.1 GCA_013791885.1 Sulfurimonas sp.
GAAAAAAGAGATGACAGCCAATACAACCTGAATGCGACTATGAAATATACTCTCAAGAATAACGCAGCGTCAGTTTTGACTTTTGAATTTTCATCTTTATTAAACGGTATGAAAAGTTCAAAAGTTTTTGTCTCCTCTGAGTTATTCTTGAGAGTATATTTCATAGTCGCATTCAGGTTGTATTGGCTGTCATCTCTTTTTTCTATGGACTCTGTAACTTTGAGATCAAAACTTTTGCCAATTTCTAAGTTAATGCCTGACTCTTTTGGAGTGTGCTCAAGATTGCTTTCACCCAGAAGAATATTTGTTTTGTTGAGTTGAGAGTAGGTTCTGACAATACCTTTTGGCAAAGCTATATCCAGAGGATTAAGTGAAATAGACTGGGTAAGCGTATGCTCGTTGTAACCGTTAAAATTAGACGGATTTGAAAGTATTGCGGTGTATTTTCTCTGTGCTGCAATATTTGTTCTGTGAATAAATTTTATCTGCGTTTTTTCGTTGTTCGCAATACTTACCTTAAAAGGAACGGTGTAGAAATGGTAGCCTTCATGGGCCTGATGAGCAACATTTGACGAATCTTCCATCATTGCCATGGCTCGCACCTGCTTATACCGCACAGGCTGTTGCACGGCTCTGTTAATGTCTCCGGCTAAAACATGCAGATCGACATCTTCGTAGGCTTTTCCTGAACGGTTATCTATACTTATCCATCCATCAAGCGTGGCTTCGTCTTTGGAGAGGTTAAGGATGTAGTTGCTCTGCCAGGAGATATTGTTTATGAGGTAGTCTATTTGCATCGCTGCGTTTACATTGTTTGTTGTTTCTACGTTCCAAACCAAGGATGCTTTTGTAATAAGCTCTTCAGGAATTGCTCTAAAAATGATGGCGTCTGAATCTACGGTTATGATGTTCCCATCGCTTGAACGCACAAGTGATTTAGTGTTCTCACTTGAGAGCAGGGTTGCGTTTATGATTTTGAAACTTTGGTCATCTTTTGGAAGTCTCACTTCAATGTTTTTGCCTATATGCGCTTCAAGAAGTTTACTTTGGGTGAGTTTGTCAAAACGGTACTGCTGTGATTTGAGCTTAATATCTTGAGGAAGAGAAACATTGACAGAATCAATCTCTATACTGTTGGCAACACCTTCATAAATAATATTGCTCTCTTCTTGGGAGATACTTAAATTTCTCTGCTCATGAACAAGACCGATGTTGCTGTTGTAAACTATGAGAGAATCCTCATCAGCAATCTTACTTAAAGTTGATGCGTAAACAGTGCCCGAAAGTAGCAATGACGAGAGAAGAACCAAATTCATTTTTTTCATAAAAACCCTCATTTATAAATCATATTCAGTCACTAAAGCTTCAGTGAGAGGAACCTTCTTGGTTCCCTATGAAGATATGTTACACTTCTAGAAAAAATAAAAGGTAAACTATGATAACTTCACCGCTGACCTATCTTTTTACCTTGGCGTTTACCGCCACTGCGTTTGCTGTTTTAGAGCAAAAAGCGAAACTCAAAATTTTTAAAGTTATTCCTGCGGTAGTGATGATTTATGCCTATTCAATGTTGCTTGCGAGTTTGGGTTTTTTTGACTCCAACAAGGAGATAAACGCAGTCTATGAGCTTACGAAAGGAAACCTTTTGCCCGCCATGCTTTTTTTAATGCTTCTGCAAATTGACATACGGCACTTTCTAAAACTTGGCAAAACGCTCACTATCGCCTATGTTCTGGCGGTTGTCTCCATCGCATTTTCTTTTATTTTTGTCTCTTATCTGTTTGCGTTTAACGCAGATATGGCAGCTGCGTTTGGGGCACTGGCTGGAAGCTGGATGGGGGGAACGGCAAATATGATAGCCGTAGGTTCGGCACTTGGAGCAAGTCAGGAAGCTTTCGGTTTTGCGCTTGTGGTAGATAGCGTGAACTATACATTGTGGGTGATGCTCTTGCTTTTTTTAGTTCCCTTTGCCGCCGCGTTTAACAAATTTACAAAGAGCCAAGAGAATCTTGCTTATTTGAGTGACGTAGGCTGTGCCTGTGCTATGGGTGCTAAACGCTATTGGCTGCTCATCTTTTTGGCGCTTGGTGTTTCCCTCGCATCGCAGGTGCTTGCAAATTATGTTGAACTACTTAACAAAACTACAAGCATCGTTTTGTTTGCTACCTTTTTTGGTGTTGCCGGTTCATTTACAAGGCTGAAAAATGTCAACGGCTCAAGCGAAGTGGCAACGACAATGCTCTACGTCCTCATTGCGCTCATCGGTTCAAAAGCTGTTTTTGAGAGTTTCAGTGGACTTGGTCTTTATGTCTTTGCCGGTTTTGTTATTTTGTCTATTCATGCATTTATTATGGTGCTTGGAGCCAAACTTTTTAAATTAGACCTCTTCTCCATCGCCATTGCCTCACTCTCGAATATCGGCGGTGTTGCTTCCGCGCCAATTCTGGCAGCAGCATATAACAAGAATCTTGTAAGCATCGGTGTTTTAATGGCAATAATGGGTTACCTCATAGGTACCTTCGGTGGTTTGATTGTCGGAAATATTCTGGTATATCTTGCGGGGCTGACTTAAGTTTTTGCATTAGCTAACTCAAGGCTTTTATAACATCTTCTTTTACTTTTTTCTCATCGACAAAAAAGAGCAAAATGCCGCCTACTATGAAGAAGATGGCGACTGAGGCTATGGCAATACGGGAGTTTTGGCTAAAAAGTGCGACTATGGCAACTAAAAGCGGCCCCAAAATTGTGGCAAATTTTCCTAAAAAGTTGTAAAAACCAAAAAACTCGGCTGCGTTTTTCTGAGGAATCATTTTTGAATAATAAGAGCGGCTTAAAGCTTGGATACCTCCTTGAACAAGGGCTATCATAAGCGCTAAAATATAAAATTCATAGACTTCACTCATTCGAGAAGCAAAGAGAATAATAAAAAGATAGATGGCAATTGCAAGGAAAATTGCTTTTTTTGTGTCCCATTTTTGTGCAAGTTTTGCAAAGAGCAGGGTTGCGGGAAAGCCGACAAACTGTACAAGCAAAAGAGAGAGAATAAGATTTTTTGTATCGAACCCCAGCGCCATACCGTAATCAACCGCCATACGGATAATTGTGTCAACTCCGTCAATGTAGAGCCAGTATGCGACCAAAAAAAGTAGCAGACCTTTAAGCTGTTTTACTTTTGAGAAGGTGTTTTTGAGTCTCAGATAGCCTTGAAGAAGCAAAGTTCCTTCGTGCTCGAGAGGCTCTTTTTTTTCTTCAACAAACAAAAAGAGAGGTGCAGAAAAGAGTGCCCACCAAAGAGCCACAGAGATAAAAGAAGCCTTTACCGCCTCAGCTTCGTTTTCTAAACCAAAAAGTGTAGGATTTTGAAGCATCCAGACATTGATGGCAAACAAGATTCCACCGCCAAGATAGCCAAGAGCAAAGCCTAGGCCTGAAACAAAATCAACACTTTTTTCATCGGAAACTGTAGAGAGCAGAGCATCATAAAAAGTGTTTGAGCCCATAAAGCCAATATTTCCAAGTACGTAAACAAAGGCTGCTAACTCCCATTGACCTTGGCCAACAAGTGCTAAAGCTGCGCTCATTAAAATACCCAAGTAGGCAAACAAAAATAAAAAGCGTTTTTTAATGGAGCCTGCGTCAGCTATGGCACCTAAAAGCGGCGCTATAAGCACAACGATTAAACTTGAAAGAGAATTTGCAAAACCAAGCTGTGCGGTGCTGAGAGTTACATCTGCATTTGCACTGTAATAAGTTTTGAAGAAAAGAGGAAAAAAACCAGCCATAACAGTAGTAGCATACGTAGAGTCTGCCCAATCATAAAGTGCCCAGGAGGTAACAGTTTTTTTATTCATGACATATAATACATCAAAACAAAGGTGCGGTCAAGTGACTGTTATTTCAAATATACACTGTATAATCTTCTTATGAAAATACTAAATATTGAAACAGAAATTAAACTTATAGAGTTAAAGACACCTTTTATTACGGCGCTTAGACGGGTTGAAAGTGTGGAGTTTGTCCGAGTGAAAGTAAGCTGTGAAAATAAAGTTGTTGCGTTTGGCGAAGCTCCGGCAACTAAGGCTATTACGGGCGAAGGGGTTGAGGAGATTTTATATTCCATTGAAACTGTTCGAGAACCTATTCTTGGTGAATCGCCCCAAGATTCACTTGCGTTTATTCATGAACAGTCCATTGGAAGTTCTGCAAAAGCTGCTCTTGACATGGCGTTTGTCTCTTTGATGGCGCAAGAAAAACAGCAAAAACTTTATGAATATTTGGGTGCAAAAGAGCCATGCGACCTCCAAACTGATATTACCATTTCTTTAGGCAGTGAAGATAAGATGATTCGGGATGCAAAAGAGGCCTATAAAGAGGGTATGGACATCTTAAAAATAAAAGTGGGTAAAGATGTAGACCATGCCATAAAAGTTGTTCGTGAGCTTTGTATAGAACTGCCAAAGGTGAAAATTCTTGTTGATGCCAATCAGGCCTGGAATTTGGAAGAGTCCCTTATGTTTATAAACGCAATGAAGGGCGTGAAAATTGAGCTTATTGAGCAGCCAGTTGCGGCAGAAGATTTGGATGCCTTGTGTGTTATAACAAAATCAACACCCATAGATATACTTGCAGATGAAGCGGTTTTTACGCTCGAAGATGTCAAAAAAGTGTATACACACAGATGTGCAGATATAATAAATATAAAACTGATGAAATGCGGCGGTCTTTCTAAGGCTGTTGAAATTTTAGAGTATGCTAGAGCAAACGATATCAAATGCATGCTCGGTTCTATGCTTGAGGGTCCAATTTCCATAAACGCAGCCCTGCATCTGGCGATGGCATACAGCGACGTCATTAAGTATTTAGATCTTGACAGCCCGCTTCTTTACAAAACGCCCTCCGATGAGCTGGATTTTTTATATGCAGGCTCGCAGGTGATTTATCTTTAGGCACTTTTGTAGCCAGTATGTGACAATGGTATGCAATAATTTTAAAATAATATGAAAGTAACAGGCAAAATATGAAAAAACGTACCAAAATTTTAGCGACTATAGGACCGGCTTCGGATTCTCTTGAAAGTATTAAAAATCTCCTCCGAGCGGGTGTAAATGTTTTTAGACTCAATTTTTCGCATGGTTCTCATGAATACCATTATGAAACGCTGCAAAAAATCCGTCAGGCAGAAAAAGAGACCGGACTTCTTGTCGGAGTGCTTCAAGACATCAGTGGTCCAAAGATTAGAATTGGACAGCTCGAACTTCCTTTTGATCTCAAAGAAGATGATACTTTGGAGTTTTCCAAAAATGAAATTCTCGGTAAAAAAACAGGTGAAAACTCTTATGTGACATGCTTAAGCCAGCCTGCAATTTTGGGACAATTAAAACTCGGTGATTATGTCTATTTATATGATGGAATTATCCGTACGCATGTTATTGATGTCAATGAAGAAAGTGTAAGTGTACGCGTAGAGAATCGAGGAATTCTTACCTCGAAAAAGGGTGTAAATTTTCCAAATACGCATTTAGGTATAGATGTTTTGACTGAGAAAGATAGAGTAGATATGCTTTGGGGTGTGAAAAATGAGGTAGATTTTATGGCTATTTCTTTTGTGCAGGATGCAACCGATATGATTGAAGCCCGCAAAATAGTTACGACCTATGGCGGCAAAGTGCAGTTATATGCAAAGATTGAAAAGTTTGACGCGGTTGAAAACATTGATGCCATTTTAGAAGCGAGTGACGGCATTATGGTCGCTCGTGGTGACTTGGGCATAGAAGTGCCTTTTTATGAAGTTCCTGCCTTGCAAAAAATGCTTATTAAAAAAGCAAACGCAGCTTCAAAGCCTGTTATTACCGCAACACAGATGCTTTTGTCTATGACAGAAAAAGAGACGGCAACCCGCGCTGAGATAAGCGACATTGCAAACGCAGTGCTTGATGGAACAGATGTGGTGATGCTCTCAGAAGAGAGTGCTGTCGGGCGAAATCCTGTTTTGGCGGTGGAGACTATGGTTAAAACCATTCAGGGTGCTGAGAAAATGTATCCGTTTAACAAATGCTCGGTGTTTAAGCTCCATGATGCAACAGACAGTGTCAATGAGGCGGCGGTAAAACTTTGCGAAGATGTTCAGGCTTGGGGACTAATTTGTCTCACATCTTCAGGCTCGTCTGTCAAAAAAATCTCCCGTTACAGACCTAGAAGAGATATTTATGCAGTAACGCATGACATGAGAGTAGCCCGTTCTTTGACTATTTGTTGGGGCGTTGTTCCTGCGTTTATGGTAAATGAGAGCTCATTTGGACAAGTGATGAGTGAGGTGGTCAAACAAGGTTTAGAGAGAAATGTTTTAAAACTTGACAAGAGTTATGTACTTACAGCAGGAGACCCCGTTGGAGTTCCCGGAAGTACAAATATGATTCGAATTTTAGGAGAACATGAAATGGGGTATTTCAAGTCTCTTGTTTAAGCAGTTTTAATTGTTTTGGGCAGGTTTGGCAATATATCGTAACCAGATAAAGCCAAAAAGCCCGGCAAAAAGTGATGCGGCAAGTATTCCGACCTTGGCCTGGAAAATGAGAGTATCATTGCCCATAAATGCAAGATCTGCAACGAAAATACTCATAGTAAAACCTATGCCCCCTAAGAATGCAACTCCAAAGACTTGATTCATCGTACTGTTTTCTGGCAACTTTGCTATGCCGAGTTTAATTGCAAGCCAAGCAACTCCGGCAATTCCTAAAACTTTTCCAAAGATAAGCCCGGCCATAATACCAAGAGATACCGGCTGGATTATCGTGTTGCCTATGGAGGAGAAGTCTATTGATATACCTGCGTTTGCAAGAGCAAAAAGAGGGATGACAATCAGAGCTACAGGAAGATGCAAATCATGCTCCAATCTTTGTGCGGGAGAACCGACAGCGTCAATCCTGTCTTTAATATTTTGCAGGAGCGCTTTCTGATTTTCATGCATCATATGGTCTGTAGTTACGGGATACGCATCATACTCTTCAAAAAGATTTCTTGTGTGCTGCGTAAAATCGACAGGGGTACATTTTGGCTTTGATGGTATGGACATAGCCGCGATAACACCCGCAATAGTAGCATGAACCCCAGAATCAAGCATAAAGAGCCACATAACAACTCCCACGATGAAGTAAGGCAGTACCGCGTGAATACCAAAACGGTTAAAAGAGACCAAGACTAAAAATGATACTCCCGCAAGTGCTAATGGCAGAAAATGGATTTGTTCCGTATAAAAAATAGCTATTACTACTACCGCGCCAAGGTCATCAACTATAGCAAGGGCAACCAAAAAAGTAACAAGAGCAGGGGAGACGCGTTTACCTAAAAGAACTAAGGCACTAATTGCAAATGCAATGTCTGTAGCCATAGGGATTCCCCAACCGTTTGCACCTTCTTGGCCACTGTTGATGCTTAAATATATAAGAGCCGGCAAAAGCATTCCGCCAACAGCCGCTAAAATAGGAAGAATTGCAATTTTAATATTTGAGAGTTCTCCTACTAAAACTTCACGTTTTATCTCAAGTCCGACAATGAAGAAAAAGATGGCCATTAAGCCGTCGTTTATCCAGTGATGAATAGAGTGTGAGATGCTCCATGAACCTACGCTGAAGTCTATTTTTGTGTGAAAAAGATGCATATACGCATCAGCCAAAGGCGTGTTGGCAAGTATAAGCGCTATGATAGTCATAGCCATTAAAATAATACCTGTAGTTGTCTGGGCATGTAAAAAGTGCTCAAACGGCGTCGCTACTTTTTGAAAAGCTTTTTCCCAAGGTGCGTAAAGTTTCATCAGTACTCCTAAAACATATTTTTTGTGGAAGTTTTTATTTCAGAAAGAGCAAAGGCAGCATCTCTCTGGCCGTTACGTCTGGCTTTTGCCCACCAATTCATGGCTTTTTCTTCGCTTTGTTCCACTCCAAAACCGTTTCTGTACATCATACCCACATAATATTGTGCTTCTCCGTCATTTTTATACGCTGCCGCATCAAAAAGAATCTCAAAAGCTTCAGTAAATTTTCTTTCGTTATAGAGTCTAAACCCGTCTTCTACTGTTTTTGACATTTGTACCCTTTAATATATTTGTTTTATTATAGCCAAGAAGAAAAAATGAACTCTTTTAAGAGCTCTCTTTTTTATAAATCTTTAAAAGAGACGATGGCATCTCTGCCATTTTCTTTTGCTTTGTAGAGGGCCGTATCTGCTTGTTTGATAATATCTTCACTCTTTAAATCTTTTGTTACAATACAAGAACTGATTCCAAAACTCAGTGTAACAGGTTTGTCTTGCATACTTTTAAAATAATTGCTTTTAAGATGAGTTTGAATGGTACTGACCAGTGCTACGGCTCCGTCGTTGTCGGTGTCATACATGACGATGATAAACTCTTCTCCCCCATATCTTGCAACAATATCCGTCATTCTTTTTAGAGACTGTTCAATCATCTGAGCAACACTAACTAAAACTACGTCTCCAACTTGGTGTCCGTAAGTATCATTAACTACTTTAAAGTGGTCAATGTCACACATGATAATAGACAGCATTGACTGCTTGCGTTTACTAAGCTCCCAGGTATCTGAAAGAACCTGTTCAAAGTGTCTTCTGTTGGCTATGCCGGTGAGGGGATCCATTGTTGAAAGAAGCTGGAGTTTTTTATTTGCTTCTTCTAGTTCTGCTGTTCTTTTTTGCACTTTTTCTTCAAGTGATTGATTAATTGCATCGAGCTCTTTTGCATGATTATTTATTTTATGGAACATAGAGACGATTGCGTTTTGGATGACGCCTATTTCATCTTTTCTTTGTGATGGTTCCAGGTTGAGATTATGATGTTTTGGGTTGTAAGATAAAACAGTTTTACTAAGTAATGTCAGGTGCTTAAACTCTCTGTGTAGAAGAAAAATAAACAAAATCAATAATACAAAAATGAGAGCAAAGATTTTTAAGGTTGTAGTTTTGTTTAAGTCTTGGAGTTCATAAAATTCATCGTTGGAAAAAAGGATTACAATAGTTCCGATTTCTTCCTCTGTTAAAGGGTCATAGAGTTCTTTTGAAGCAAGATTAATATTGGAATCAACTATTCTAAAATTATTGTTTGAGGTTTTTGTAAAAGTAAAAAGTGAATTTAGATCTTTGTCTGAAAGTTCCACGAGTTGTATATCATTATTTTGTTCTATGATTTTTTCGAGGTATTCTGTATTGGACTCATGAAGTCCTAAAGAGAGGTTTAAGCTGATGACAGGAGAAATTGTGTTGATGAGCAAAGAGTTTTTGGATTCTTTAGATTTTTTAAATTGAGAAACAATGTTTTGGGCTAAAAGGTAGCGTTCTGTTGCACTTATAAAAAGAGTGAAAAATACTATTGCGAGAATTATTTTGACTTTAAAACTAATGCTTGGCATTATTTTTCCCCGCTTTTGTAAATTTTTGAGATTCTTAGAAATACATTTTCAAGCTTAATTTCTTTGGCAAGAATAGTTTTTATGTTTATATAAGGAAGAATATTCCGGCCTAAAAAAAGAGACATATCGACTCCAAGTTCAAGGAGAGCAGCATCGTAAGAGACAGTCAAAGTTTTATGAACATTGGAAAAATCTAAGGCTCTGCGAAGGTTGTTTTCGTCTGTGTTGAAAAGAAAAAGAAGTTGAGCTTTTTGACATGCTTGAAGGTTTGTGTATTCACTAAGTATGGTGACTATATTGTAATTCTTAATTCCTTGGGGGTAATTTTGTTTGATTTTATCTGCAAGAGAATCAGCCGTATTTTTTTCAATGGAGTCGTAGAGAAGACATATAGTAATCTCTTTGTCAATTTTGTTTTTGGATTCACTCATAAGGATAAAACGCGGAATAATTTTTGCAAAAATGTTTAAAGAATCATCATCATAAGAAAATGCGTACAAGAAAGAAGGATTTAAAAATAGAACAAAACAAAGTAAAACAGAGGAGAATCTATACACCATTTTTTGCTCCTTTTATAGGTTCTTTTGAGGCATTTAAAGCTTAAATAAATCTTTGTTAGTATAACATCAATTTGTAAATTAAATCTTATTTTTGTGATAACAATAGAAAATAGTGTATTTTAACGGGGTATATGTAAAATTCTCAGGGGGCAAAAATGAGAAAAAGTTGGGTTATAGCAATGGGTATAGTAGTGTTCACTTTAACACTACATGCTAACGAGTCAGTAGAGCAAATGGAAGACTTTCAATCACTTCTGAGCGAGGTGAGTGAAATAGCCACCAAAAAATCTTTAAATGTAGATTATCTTCCTTCTGTTGTGACAGTAGTTGATGCTCAGACTTTTGTTGATGGCGGGATTCAAAATCTTGGTGAGGCTCTTGGAATGCTTCCGGGCATTCAGGTGCAGATTAACCAGATGGGTTACACTATGACGACGGTACGCGGCTTTAAAAATCCTAATGCCTATCTTTCAGACAAGATAAAAATTCTTATCGACGGCGTGGCAATTAACAATGCAGTTTCAGGGACAACAAGTTTTTATATGGACTTCCCGATGCAGCTTATTGAAAAGATAGAAGTGCTTCGCGGCCCGGCTTCAACGGTTTACGGTGCAGGCGCATTTTATGCCACGGTCAATGTTATAACAAAACTCGGCAACGCTAAAAAAGAGAATCAAGTTTTTGTAGGAGCAGGGAGCTACGGCTACAGAACTGTTGGGGGAAATCTCTTTGCAAACGCAGGTGATTGGAAGATTTTTAGTGACGGGTATTATCAGACGAATACAAAAGAGCTCTATTTTGAACCACAAGACGGCTATACGGATGAAGGTATGAGAGATTTGTCTCTTGGGTTTAAAGCGCAAAATGGCGGTTTAGAGTTTTTGGCAAGATTCAAACGCAGCGTTTACGGAAATTTTTATAGTTTTGAGGGAGAGCTCGATCCTATTCCCCAAAAAGGCGAAGAACACATTAACACTTACTTTTTTACGCAGCTTGCATATAAACACAGTTACAATGACTATGAGTTTGAAACCAAGGCAAATTTTTCACATAGAGAGTTGGATACGAGTGCAAATATATATAGCATAGGCAGTCAGATTGGTAAATTTTCTTCTGTTGGTATAGATATGCAGGATGGATTCTTTTATTATGAGAAATCAGCCGAGCAAAACTATGCAATTGAATCCAGCGTAAGACTTCCTGAAATAGCTTCTAATGATATCTCTCTAGGAGTTGGTCTGCAATACGCTGCTGTGCGAAAAGATGAGTTTTTCAGCAGCGTGGAAGATGCTATTGTAAGTTCGGCAGACCCTTTAGCTCTGAGAGATGACCCTTCTTTTCGTTATCGTCTTAATAAAGAGCCTGCGTTTTGGACATCTTATGAAAATGGAGAAGTCGGACATCTTTTAGACGGCGGGAATAGTGTAACAAGAACAAATGTGTATGCGTATGCACAGGATCTCATCTCTGTAAGTGACGCTGTGGATGTGATTCTTGGACTGCGTTTAGACAATTACTCAGACTTTGGTTCGCAGTTGAGTAAAAGAGCAGGTATAGTTTACAGAGCAAATGATGAATTGATTTTTAAAGTTCTTTACGGCTCAGCATTTCGTGCGCCGACTTTTATGGAAGCGTACCAAAACGGACATATAAACTTTCGTGCGGGTGATGAAAATATAAAACCGGAAGAGACAAACACGTATGAGGCTGTCGTTATCTATTCTCCGAACTTTTATAATAGATTTTCTCTCAATGTATTTTATTCTGAACTCACTAATGTTATAGATCTCGAAGAGTTTCAAGATACTAATCCAGGCTATCAAAATTTCGACAGACGCCTGAGCCGCGGTGTGGAGTTTGAATATAATTACAAAACGAAACTTGCACATAACTTCTACTTCAACGCAACCTATATAGATGCGGGTTATACCATACCGGCAGAAGACGGCCAGCCTGCGGTAAATGTCAGTATGCCTGATATCTCAGATGTGATGCTCAAAGCCATGTACATCTACACGCCTATAAAAGCGCTCTCTTTTGGAACAACTTGGAGATATTTTGCTCAAACAACATCCACAGAGTTGGAGTGGGTACTTGAAGAAGCTGATGAGTATGATGCAACGGCAAAAGCTGTGCATATTTTTGACGAAACCGTAACATACAGACTTTCTCCCTCAAGCGAAATCCGTGCGACCGTTAAAAATCTCTTTGACGCAGATGTCCGCATGCCGGCCTATTATTACTACACTGCCGATGGCGGAATTCAGAGAGAAGGCAGAAACTACTTTGTGAGTTATGTTCACCGCTTTTAAAAACGCGGTGACTCTTTTACATCATGTGTGTGTCGGTAATAAACATCACGCCAGAATGTTTCTCAAAAAAGAGGGCAAGCCCTTCGCTTATTGTTTCAGCTTTGGCTTCATCAACTACGGTCATAATCATGACAAGGGCGTCTTCATCATTAAATAGCAGCTGTCCTTCATGGTAGCCTGCGTTTCCTCTGCCCTCAAGGTTACGAAAAATTGTATAACCTTGAATTTCTATTTTTTCGAGTAGTCTTGTTAGGTGTGCTAAAAACTCACCCTCAATAATCATCTCTACTTTTTTCATTTTTTTGAGGTTTCTCATGCTCTGTTTTCTCCTTGTGTAAATGTTTTAAATTCAAGTTTTTCCCAAGTTTGTGTGTTACCTTCATAGAGGAAAAACGCAGTCTCTTTTTCATCTATAAAAATGGTTTTTATCCATTCGTTGTATACAAGTTCGCTTATTTTGTGAATCTTGTCTATAACATTTTTATGCGTCTCAAAAGGTGCTTCTATCATGGTGATTAAACGCAGCGGCTCATGATAAGGCTCATTTTCCAAATTTACTGTTTGTGAGGGAAGACCGGTTCTAAGGTCGCTCATATTTCCTGAAATAACCCCGAGTTTTCCGACAACATTGTGGTAAACCTTGCTCTCACTTCCAAAAGCACTATTGTCTAGTGTAGAAAAAAAGTGTTCCATATTAATCCACTCCCCGACAACGAGAGGACCGGATAAGATAACGCTCAAAATTGCCCCTTTTTTGTCGCCCGTATAATCATAAGAATGTAAAAAAGTCCTTCCTGCTAAATTCATATTTTTCGAGTTTTCACGTTTTCCTATGAAAAAGGAGTGGTTTTTAGAGAGTCCCCATTCGGGCCTTGGCTGTGACCAATCCATGGTGTTTCTCTTAGCTAAAGAAAAAGCGCCCTGTTTGCTCCTTGTGTTCGAAAGAGGCAGAGTTGCCATACGTTCAGCGGCAGTTAGCATGCCGGCAAGCTCCAAATCTGCTTTGAGTTTTTTCAGAGCTTCATGATGGGAGTGCGGAGCATGTGCGTCAAAAAGAGTTAAAACATCGCTGGTAGTGTTGTGAAGCGCCGCTATGAAATAGGTCTGCTCAGGAATATGAATTCCATGTTTATGAAGTTCTTCGCGTATATTTTGTTTGTTTGCCATATAGGCGAGAACCTTTGCGTTTATAAGTGAACTGCTTCCTCCGCAGGCTCCGCAATCAAGTGCGGATTCATAAGGGTTGTTTTCTGATTGGCTTGCATGGGCGGACAAAACCACAATATCGCAAAAGCTCTTGAGCCCGACAGTTTTAAGTGCGCTTTGAACATAATACAGCTGCTCTTTGAAGCTAAAGCCAACCTTGGCCATTTTTGCTTTTTGAATGCGCATATGACCGGCTGAAACCTTGTACTCTTTGCGCAGAAGCTCTATGAGTCTTTGTTCTTCTATCTGTAAAAGATTGTATTTTGCACCGAGTTTTGTCACAGAATCTATGGCTACGCCGTCTTGGTCTTCTTGAACTATGTCTTCTTTGCTGAGGGCTATCTCTCTGATTTCGTTGAGAATTTCATCGTCAAGCGAAGATGGTTTAATGTTAAACTTCTCTTCTATAACAAACTTGATAATCTGGTTTTGTATAGCGGTAATACTCTCTGTCGCCTCTTTTTCGGTATAACGCTCTATGCGAAGTTCTTCCTCAACCTTGGGGTCAAAGATTTTTTTTCTCAAAGGCATGTAGGCTTTTGGCACTAAACTTTTACCAAAAAAATCAAAGGCAAAGAGAGCACCGATGGCTTCGACGGTAACGTAAGGAGTGAGAACATTGTATTTGAGTTCGTTTAAAACTTTTTTGACAATTTTCATCAGTCCCTTGGAGTTAATGGCCTCTTTTTCATGAAAGCTGTAAACGATGTGTTTTGGCGTGAGTATTGCCGGACACAAGTCCGATTCGCATCTGTTACTAACATCAATGGATTTAAAAGGAATCCCGAAAAAACCTGCCATGCCGTAAGTCTCGTAAGCACCTGCAGCTTCGATGTTTCTGCGTATGCGTTCTGAACGGGTATCTATACAGAAAAAGAGTTGGGCATCAGAGCTATTTACCTGCTCTTGCGTTTTTTTGCTCTGAACATAGTCGCTCATGAGCTGCATCATGCTGGTTTTTTCCATCGCTTTGAGCCAAATAAAACCCTCTTCATCCTCGAAATCCTGCAAGGCTGCGTTTATAGCGTTGAGTTCTTGAGCTTGCAATGTTTGTATCTGCTCTTCCTTGAGAACAAGAGAAAGAACTTTGTAGAGATACTCTGCAAGGACCTCGCAGTCATGGATTTTTTTGTCATAAATATATTGGTCGTAAATCTCTTTGGCATCTGTTTTTTGTGTTTCGTGCAAAAAGTTCTCAACACTTTGAAAATAACTTAAAAGAAGTTTTCCGCTGTTATACTCAGCTCGTAAAAAGGCCTCTTCTTTGTTGTTCATAATGTAACTTCCAAGCTCTTTCATACTTGGAAAAAAGCCCAAAGAATTTTCCTGCTTTTTTAAAAGCATATAGGAGTAGTAGAGGCGTATAGCCAAAAATTCTTCCATAAAAGCAGGATATTTTTTCTGGTATTCGCTTGAGCTCTTGCTTCTGTATTTTAAAAAACCGCTCCAACCGTGAAGTTTTGTAAGTTCAAGTGTAAAGTACTCTTCCCAAAATGAGCGTGGAATCTTGAGCTCTTTTAGAACCATGAAAATGATGTCTTCCGCAAGTGCTGTTTCCCGTAAAAGTCTGCAGAGGGTTTCGTTTTCATTGAAAAAAACTTTGTCCTGCATGACTATCTCTTTCCAAGATAAAAACATCCCTTTTTCACGTTTTGGCATGTTCCAAATGGCTTGTCCTTCACCCAAAAAACGCATAGCAATCTGCGACATAATGTCATCAAGCGCTTCTCCCACGTTGGTGGCAAAAAGCATATCGACTACATCATAGATAGTTTTTTCTTTGGCAAGGTGTTTGACAAGGTTTGCATTAAAATCAGCATAATCGTTAAGAGACTCAGGAGAGAGATTTTTGGCTATTTGAGGGATGAGAGGGCTCACGTTTGTTATCTCGTCAAAATGGTGGCACTCCCGTGACTTTGTCATAAGCTGTATGAAAAGATTTTCCAGAAGAGGATGGGTGTGTCCGCATTTTGTGCCAAAGTTTTCTAACTCTTCTCTAAGATACATATCCTCAATTTTGCCCTCTTGGTAAAACCTCTGGTACTGCTCTCTGGTGAGGGATTTTTTTGCATGAAAGAGCGTATGCGCCTTATTTACGGCTTCTTCAAAATGCATATTTTCAAAACCGTGCAACGGATTGTGGTGAATAAAAGATTTCATAGGCCAAAAGTTTGGAATATGCTCAACAGCACTCTCAACGAGTGAATCTATGAAAAGAATATCTTTTTCTTTTACGATCATCCTAAGTTTACCTCCATAAATATAAATCCGATGCCGACACTCAGAAGATAAAGAAAGACTAAAAATATTGTTTGCAAGGGTGATAAATCTCTGTAATGAAGTTTTCTTTGAGCAACTCCATAGATGAGTTTTTCAATAAGAGTAATCCCTGACCAGCTGATAAGCAGCCAAGAGATAACGATGGCAATAAGATAGTAGATGTCAAACTTCACTACTTCTTCAATAAATATCCTGAAACCCGGAAAATAGGGTGTGAAGATAAGCGCGACAATGGATATGACAAGCAAGACGGAAAACCTCGGCATAACATTGCCAAGCCCTTTAAAAGCTTTAAAATACGTAGTTTTAAACTGTTTGTCTAAAAACGCAACAAGGAATCCAAAACCTATAATCGGGAGGATAAACGCAATGAAAAAGACCGACATCTCTCCATCTACGGATTTCCACAGCCATGCAAAACCGGAGATTGTGCTGTAGTAGAAGATAAGGTAACTATAGGCATGACTTACGCTTAAAAGGCGCAACGCGTAAAACATGGTGCTAAAAAGTGCCACAACCGATATGGCCACTATAACTGTTTGATTTTCATAACTGCTTAAAAGAAGTGCGCCTGTAAAAAACATGGAGGAAAGCACAAACAAAAGCATGAGGCCTTTAAATTTACTCAGTATAAAATTGCTCAGCATGCTAAATGGAAATATTGGAAGTAAAAAAAGTACAGCCAAGGTTGTAAGCAGTTCTTCTAACATCAAGGCTCCTAATATTTAAATTTTGTATTGAGTCTCAGGGAAAGACTTTTAAGTTTGAATGAGACTAAGGAAATCATATCTAAGATGTAAAATTCTCTCGAGAGTGTTTTATAAATAAAGTGGTAAAAACCTGTGAGCTCATTTATTTTTATTTTACGTTTTTCTTCAGAGTAAAAGGCAAAAATCCATCCCACAATGACTAAAAACAGAGCGATTGAAACAATGGCGTAAAAGAGCAGCTCAGGAATTGCAGCCGATGCAAAGATGGCGCTGCTTAACTCTTGATTGGTATAAATAATCCCGCCAAACCAGTGCTCGATACTCAAATATGCAACAATGGCTACAGAAAAGAGAAGCGTAGTCAAAAAGAGCATAACCCACATTTTGCTCAAAACTGAGCGGTAGACGGAGAAGATAGCCTGCGCTCCCGTGAGCCATGCAAAGAAGAGGAGGATGACATCACCCTGAAAGTGCATAAGCCCTCCGCTGAGCCAGACATAGATGCCCACAACAATGGCCATAGGTGCTACGGTTGTTAAAATAGCATGAATAAACCAAGGGGTTCTGTCGGTATCTTCTTCGTTAAAGAAGAAGTTAAAGTAGGATTTTCCACTGATATTTGGGGCTTTTCTTGCATTGTGAATGACATCGCCAGAACCCAAAAAGAGAGTCGCTTTAAAGAGTCCATGGACTATGAGGTGATAGACAGCAAGGGCAAAGGCGCCAACGCCAATTTCAAGCATCATGTAGCCCATTTGCCCGATTGTGGAGTAGGCCAAAGATTTTTTGACATCGTTTTGTACAAGCATCAAAGCAGAACCGATGACGGCGGTAATGAAACCGACGAAAAACGCCAAGTGCAGAGCAAAATCGGCATGAACAAAAAGCGGAGCAAAGCGGTTAATGAGAAAAGCTCCTGCGTTTACTATTCCTGCGTGCATAAGTGCAGAAGCCGGATTTGGACCTTCAAGCGTGTAGGCAAGCCAGATGTGAAAGGGAAACTGGGTTGATTTAATGAGTGCGGCAAGCATGATAAGCAGACCGATAACTTGAAGTGAAGAGACATCAAACCAAAATATGCTGATATTTTGCACTTCCATTGTATTGATTGCGTTTAGAAAAGTATGCAAATCCAGCGTTTTGTAGTAGTCAAAAATAAGATAAATGGCGAAAAAGAGAGGAATGTCTGCCAAGAGATGGGTAAAATAGGTGTAAAAACCATACTTGTAGGTCTTTTCTCTTTTGTAGTTGTGTACAAGAATAAAATAGAGATTGAGCCCGATAAGGTGCCAAAAAGCCAAAATAACAATAATATTTCCAGCAAACAAAAGCGATAAAATTATACCGATCATCATATCGAGCAGGATAAAAAAGCGTATATATCCCTCTTCATCGTACATGTATTTGATAGAGAATTTATGGACAACGAGTCCTACCAAACTTACAAATATGCTCATAACAATAGTTAAAGAGCTAATGTTTAGCGTGTAAAGGGTATTTGCAAAGAGGAGTTTTTCACTCAGTGAATTTTCATAAAAAAGATAGCCCAGAGAAAGAGCACCAAGAAGTGTCAAAAGTGAAAAAAATATTGAAATTTTATATGAAGCTTTGCCTAAAAATTTAAAGCTTAGCAAGAGTATTAATGCAGATAAAAACGGTAAGGCGAGCAGGGCATACGTCAGAGTGGTGAATTGGTCGTCAAAAGTCATAAGTATTTTCCATCATCTTTAAAGTGTATAAACTAATTAGAGTGTAATATAGCCTAGAAAGTCACACTTTTATTAAGCATGTTACATATATTTAGTTGTATCAAGGCTTAAAATTGGGAGCTTGTTTAATTTGAGATGGTTTACTAAAAATAAATTAGTATAATCACTTTATGAATTTAAAAGAACTAGAAAACAAAACCATACTTCTCTTTGGTAAAAGCCGTGCCTTCAGCTCTGAAGAGTTTGAATCGCAGATGCGCCACCATAAAATCACTGTTCTTAAAGAGTACAGCGATGAGGTAGTTTTAAGTATTGATGGCAGGATGATGACGCCTTATGAGCAAAACGCGAGTGATGATTTGTATGAAAATAAAAACATCAAAAGCATTTCCATAGATGAACTTGAACGTGCATTAGCAAAAGAAATTGATGCAGATGTTTTACTTATGAGTCTCAAACTTTCTCATGATAAAGAGCGGCTCAAAGCTTTTATAAAAAACACGATGATTAGTGATGAACTCTTTTTCAGACTTCTCAAGATGTACGCATGGGACGGCGAAGATTTTTTTGAAAATGATGACAACCGTGATGTCACAGCAGCACTCATTGGACGTTTTTACGAAAATATAGAACGCAACCACAATGTTCAGTACGCAACCTTAGGTTTGATGCATCTTGTAGCCCAGTGCAAGAATGAAAAGCTCATAGAAACCATTGCTTTACTTGAACCTCTGCAAAAGAGTTTAAACGCCAAGAAAAACAGTGCGAACTTCGCGATTGTCACAGCCATAGCAAAGCATCCTAAAACGCCAAAGTCTGTTTTGAAAACGTTTGTAAAAAAAGCAAATACTTACGTGCAGACCTTGATTGCTTTGAGAGAAAATTGCGATGCGATGATGCAAGAACAATTGTTCATTGAGTCGGATGAGAACGTGTTAGAGGCACTTTCACGTAATGCTAACTTAGACAAAGCAATTGTTAAACAGCTCCTGAGCAAAGAGAGATTTGCGAAAAATATAGGGCAATTTATTCGTTTAGATGAAGAGCTTTTTGAACTTTTGTTTGAAAAGTATGCTTTGGTCTTGGCTGCAAATGAGTCACTAACGCTTGAAATGCAAGAGCGGCTTTACCAAACGCAGAGTGAAGAAGTGAAGGCGATTCTTGGAGCAAACTCTTTGCTTCAAAGAGAGATTATAGAAAAACTCTCCCAGGAGGAGAGTCAAATCATAAGTTCGGCTTTGTATGCAAACGCACAAACGCCTCATAAAATTTTGCAAGAAGCTTATGCAAACGCAGCCAATCACACAGCTTTGGCAAAAAATTCAAATACTCCTGAGGAGATTTTACTTTTGCTTGGACAAAGCGAGGAAACGCAGATACTTGCAGCTTTGGCGAAAAATGAAAGCACACCCGTTGAAGTTTTGTACCAACTCCAACTCGATAGCAGATTTGAGCGTTTAGTAAAAGAAAACGCAGCCTTTGGCAAACATATACAAACACAAAATATAGGTTGGATGGTATAGCAATGAAAGCATCAGAATTAACACTCACCATAAGCGCACTCGTAGAACAAAAAGTTCCCACATTTCTTTGGGGCGCACCGGGCATAGGCAAATCTTCGATTGTTAAACAGATAGCCGATGAAAAAGACATAGGTTTTATAGACCTGCGTTTGTCGCTTATGGACCCGACCGACCTTAAAGGAATTCCTTTTTATGACAAAGAGAGCCACACGGCACTGTGGGCGCCGCCTGCGTTTTTGCCAAGCAAGGGCGAGGGAATACTCTTTTTAGATGAACTCAACTCCGCGCCGCCTTCGGTTCAGGCTTCGGCGTATCAGCTCATTCTTGACCGTAAAGTAGGCGAATACACGCTTCCTGATGGCTGGGCAATTGTAGCCGCCGGGAACCGTGAGGGCGACAGAGGTGTAACCTACAGAATGCCCGCTCCTTTGGCAAACAGGTTCGTGCACTTTGAGATGGAAGTGGATGTTGATGACTGGCGTTTGTGGGCGTACAAAAAAGAGCTTGATTCAAGAATCATTTCTTACATCTCTTACAAGAGTGAACATCTGTTCACATTTGATGCAAAGAGCGAAAATAAGAGCTTTGCAACGCCTAGAAGCTGGGAGTATGTCAACAGCATTCTTAAGAGCGGGTTGAATGAGAGTTTGGTATTAAACGCAATAAGCGGAGCGGTTGGCAAAGAGGTGGCTGTGGGCTTTTTGAGTTTTGCAAAAGTTATGAGCAGACTGCCTGACATTGAGTCAATTCTCTCAAGCGCTGAGGGCGATTACCCAGAGGAGATAGATGTCCTTTATGCTCTGAGTACGGGGCTTGTCAGCGCTGTTTTAAGAGACAAAGAAAAGCTGGACAATCTGCTCAAATACACGCTAGGTCTCAAGGGCGAATTTGCCGTGATGATAGTCCAGGATTTACAAAGAAACGGTATCGTAATGGAACATTCAGAAGTTTATAAAGAGTGGGTGAGAAAGTTTATGTATCTCTTGGAATAACCAAATCGTGATAAAACTTCATATTAGTTTTATTTATATTGCTCTACTATGTTCTTAAAATATTTTGTTTTAAAAAAAAGGTTTGTTTATGCCGTTAAAGCTTGCTTTATTGTTTTTCATGACTTTCTCGTATCTCTTTGGAGCAGAGAAGGTTGCCATAGGTGTTTTAACCTTTAAAAACAAAGCGCAAACGCTCAAGCAGTGGGAACCAATGGCACAGTACCTTAACAAAATGAAGCCTGAATACTCTTTTAGCATTGTCCCTTTGAGCCAGCCGGAGATAAATGAGGCTGTTAAAAATTCTGCAATAAATTTTGTAGTGACACATCCCGGGCACTATGTATATTTGGAAAAAGAATACCGTATCTCACGTATAGCGACTATGATTGAGTACAAACACGAGCAGTGGCTTGAGCGTTTTGGAGGGGTAATATTTACGCGTGCAAATCGCGCGGACATAAAAAAGATTGAAGATTTAAAAGGTAAAAAAATTGCGGCCACGCAAGCGAGAGGGTTTGGCGGTTACGCAGTGCAAATGTATGAATTTTTTAAAAATAATATTTTTGCGGAGGATTTAGAATTTGCCTTTACAGGTATGCCGCAGCAAAATGTAGTTAGAGATGTTATCTCAGGTAAGGCAGATGCAGGATTTGTCCGTACGGATGTTCTTGAAACTATGGCACAAAACGAAGAGCTGGACTTAAACTCCATAAAAATTATCAATCAAAAAAACAGAGTTGATTTTCCGTATATGCTCTCAACAGAACTCTACCCCGGATGGCCGATTGCCCAGCTTGCAAACCCAAGACAGGATTTATCAAATGAAGTTGTTATCGCTTTGTTGCAGCTCGTTCCTCACAATAATGCGAAAAATGGAGATATAGGCTGGAGCGCACCGCTTGAATACAGAGATGTTCATGATATATATCAAGTGCTGCGTTTAGCTCCCTACGATAAGGCACGCGGATTTACTATAAACGACATTTATGAAAAATATCGTTTATATATTTGGACTTCTTTTGTCTTACTGATTTTAATTTTTATCGGCATTGTTATTGAGTTTACTTTGCGCAGAAGATTGTCTTATGAGAGTCAAAAAAATCAGGCTTTTTTACACTCTTCGGCAGATGGTATTCATATTTTGAATGAAGACGGCAAGCTTGTACAGGTAAGTGACAAGTTCTGTTCAATGCTTGGATATACCCGTGAAGAGATGACAGATATGAGTGTTTCAGAATGGGATGATGCACTTCCTTTAGAAACTATACAGGCAAACTTACAAAAACTTTCACAGAAAAATGAACGGATACAAACACGACACCGTCGTAAAGACGGGACACTCTATGATGTGGAGATAAATCTCAGCGTTATTCATGTGGGTAAAAAAAACTTGGTGTATTGTTCTGCACGTGATATTACAGAACAGTTACTCAAGGAAGCCCAAAGAGAACTGGCCGCTTTGGTATACGAAAATAGTTCGGATGCAATTTTAATCAGTGATTCCGAGGCACATATAGTTAGTCTTAACCCCGCGTTTACATTACTTACGGGCTACTCTTTGGCAGATATAAAAGGGGAAACACCGCATATTCTCAGTTCCGGCAATCAAAATTCTGAATTTTACCACCAAATGTGGGAATCTCTTTCTATCAGCGGTAATTGGGAAGGAGAAATTGTAGATGTTGATAAAGAAGGAAATGTCTTTTCAAAGTGGCTTTCTATTCGTACTCTTTTTGACCACCTGAAAAATCCTTACCGTCGTATTGCTATTTTTAGTGAGATTACTGACCAAAAAGAGGTAAAAAAAGAACTTTGGTATCAAGCGAATTTTGATGGACTGACAGGTCTTTGTAATAGAAAACTTTTTATGTACCGCCTTGAGAAAGAGTTGGATGAGATTGGACGAAGCCATAAAAAAATGGCGCTTTTATTTTTAGACTTAGATAATTTTAAAGATATTAATGACACTCTCGGGCATGATAAAGGAGATGTTTTACTTAAAGAAGCTGCCAACAGAATCAATGTTTGCGTACGTAAAAGTGATGTTGTCTCGCGTTTTGGCGGAGATGAGTTTACAGTTTTACTCACAAATATAGAATCTGCCGATGATGCAGAGAATGTTGCAAATAAGCTTCTGTTTGAATTGTCTCAAAAGTTCATGTTTGATTTGGAAGCATATTTTATTTCAGTTAGTATTGGTATTACTATGATTCCAAATGATGGTTCCAAAGCCGAAAGCCTTTTGATTAATGCCGATCAGGCAATGTACGAAGCAAAAAATAATGGGCGAAACAGATTTCGGTTTTATGAAAATTTCATGCAAGAAAAGATACAAAAACGTATGACCATAGCGCAGACACTTCGTGAAGCAATTAAAGAAAACGAATTTATTCTTTATTATCAGCCAATCATGCATCTTAGAACAGGAGAAATTCATAAAGCCGAAGCACTCATTCGCTGGCAAAAATCTGACGGCACTATGGTTAGCCCTGCGGATTTTATTCCTATTGCCGAGGAGAGCGGGTCTATTACTCAAATTGGGGCATGGGTGTTTGAAGAAGCTGTACGACAGGTGCAGTTGTGGAGAAATAACTATGTATCAAACTTCCAGATATCGGTCAATAAATCGCCTGTGCAGTTTCGCAATGAAGGAAAACGCTCACTGATTTTGGATTTGATGCAAGCGCACAACTTGTCAAATGATGCAATAGTTGTAGAAATAACAGAGGGAATTTTGATGGAACAAACATCTGACGTTCAGAATAAACTTCTTGAGTTTGAGAAAAGAGGAGTTGGTGTTTCTCTCGATGATTTTGGAACAGGCTATTCATCACTCTCGTATTTGAAAAAATTTGACATTGATTACGTAAAAATTGACCAATCTTTTATTAGAAATGTGGTTAGCGACTACAATGACCAGGTCTTATGTGAAGCGATTCTTGCCATGGCCCATAAAATGGGCATTTTAGTTATAGCAGAAGGTGTTGAAACGCAGGAACAAAAAGAGTATCTGAGCTCCATAGAGTGTGACTACATCCAAGGCTATCTCATCTCAAAACCAATTTCAGCGGAGGAGTTTGAGAAGAAGTTTTTCTCAAACTAAGCTTTTGATGCTTTTTTATTTTCCCAAACAGAATGCAAAAATGCTACCAAAATGAGCCCTATGCCGACAGTTCCAGTTACTGCTTCGCTGATGTGCATAGTAATTTTCATAAGCATAATTATGGCTAAAATACCTATTGCGTAATGTGCTCCATGTTCGAGATACTGGTATTCTGAGAGTGTTTTGTGTTCTACGAAGTAAATTGTCAAACTACGTACAAACATCGCTCCTACACCTAAACCTATCATAATAATAAAAATATTGCTTGTCAGTGCAAATGCTCCGATTACCCCGTCAAATGAAAAACTTGCATCTAAAACTTCCAAATAGATAAAACCGGCAATACCGCTTTTTACTGTATTGCTTGAGAGAAAATGGTCAACCATACCAAGCAGAGAATGGAGTAATACACCAAACATAAAGGCCATGACAACACTAAAATTTTGTGTAATTTCTCCAAGTGAAAGCCCCACGATAATGGCAATAATAAGTTCTATATTTGATACACCGCTAAATCTTTTGAGCATGCGGGAATTTTCTACCATTCCAAACCAGGTGATTTCACGTGCTTCAAAAAAGAAGTCTAAAAATACCATAAGCAAGAAGGCACCACCAAAGGCAAAAATAGTTCCCTCCGTACTTTTGAGAATGCTCTCATATGTGGCAGGGTCGTTCATGGCTACATCTAAGGTCTCTAAAAGACCCATACCGGTTACAATAGCCACAATAGCTAATGGAAAAAGCAAACGCATGCCAAATACGGCAATAGGAATACCAAAAAGAATAAAACGTTTTTGCCAGATTGGATCCATTTTTGCAAGGACTTTGGCGTTGACCACAGCATTGTCAAAGGAGAGAGAAATCTCAAGGATAATCAAAAGAAACGTGATGTAAATAGCAGCCAAACCGCCGAGATAAAACGAGAGCAAAAGGCCTATAGCCATTATGATAAACGAGCTGTAAAAATAGCGCATGCGTGTCCTTGAATTTTTTTTAGAATTATAGCGGATGAATAGAACAAAAGTCAGGGCAAATTTTAATTTGTTATAATAGAAAAACTAAACGCAGACAGGGCTGAACTCTTGAATCCATTGGACAAAAAAATCTCTCAGGCAAAAGCAAAACTTTTGGTTGATTATCCTTATTTTGGAACGCTTGCTTCAAAGTTGGAGCTTGTTTTGAATGACAACATAGAGGCCTTTAAAGGTGATGGAAAAAAACTTGAGTACAGCGGTAATTTTTTAGATAACGCAACGATTTCTGAATTGGAATTTATTTTGGCAAACGGGGCTATGCATGTCTCACTTGCACACGAGAGCCGAAAAAACGGACGCAGCGGGTGGTTGTGGCAGATGGCGACAGACATGGCCATTAACGATATGCTTGTAGAAAACGGCCTTGATTTGCCTTACGGAGCGCAGTACAGAAAAAGATTTCAGGGGATGTACGCGGAAGAGATTTATGCCGAGCTCAAGTCAGATATGATTCGCGAAGAGGACAATCTGGAGTATGAAGCAGATGATGCAGGGGATGTTCAAAACAAAGATAACAAACAAAAAAATAAAGAAAATGCAGAGAACCAAACGCAGTTAAGCCAAGAAGAACAAGAGGCACTGTTTCAAGAAGAACTGCTTCAAGAACAACTCTTAGCCGAGGAAGCAATCTCGCTTTTAGAGAGAGAGTTCAAAAAAGGGGAAGCTCCTGCGCAGATAGAGCGGTTTTTTAAGATTGATTTTATTGGCAAAATAGACTGGAGAGATGAACTGAAATCTGCTATTGACAGACATTTTAAAGATGACTACACACTTTTACCTCCGAGTAAAAAACTCATCTCTCAGGGAATTTATCTCCCATCTAATGTGAGTCAGACTTTTAGAATAGTCGTTGCCATTGACAGCTCCGGTTCCATAGATGAAATACTGTTGAGTAGTTTTTTGAGTGAAGTGAATTTTTTAATGAGTATGGTAGCAAGGTATCAGATTGAGCTTTTGGTGTGTGATGAAAAAATTAAACTCCATAAAACTTTTTACAGCGGGGAGGCACTTGAGTGTGAAGTCAAAGGTGGAAGCGGAACCGACTTTCGGCCTGTGTTTGCGTTTATAGACAAAGAATTTGATGATGTGAAGTTACTTTTATATTTTACAGATTTACAAGGAAACTTCCCACCGCAAGCGCCACAATATGAGGTAAAGTGGGTGAGCCCAAAAGAAGTAGAAGTTCCTTTTGGCGAGCTAATCCTGCTGTAAAAGCTGTTTATTCGTAAACAACTCTGTTTCTTCCTTCTTGTTTGGCCTTGTATAGCATCATATCTGCTTGATTTATGGACTCTTCTAAGCCATCTTCACTATTATGAGAAGCAAGACCTATGGAGATAGAGATAGTTATAGTGGTGTGAGCATCTATTTTAATGTTTGTATTTTGTACTTCGGCTCTTAATCGCTCAACTACGGGTATTGTTTGACTCATATTTTTGTTTTTAAATACTAAACAAAACTCTTCACCGCCAAAACGCGCGATAATGTCGTTATGCTTGAGATTAGATCTTAAAATATCTGCCAGATTTACAATGACTTTATCTCCGGTGTCATGTCCATAACTGTCATTTATTTTTTTGAAATAATCAATGTCTACTACTGCTACTGTAAAGTGTTCAGCACTCTCTTTTGCTTCAGCCATATATTCGGACATATGTTCATAAAAGTATCTGCGATTGTAAAGTCCGGTTAAGTAGTCTCTGTTTGCATAGTTTGTAAGCGCATGGAGGTTCTCAAGTGCCTCAATTGAATTGTTTATACGACAAGAAAACTCCTCTTTGGAAAAAGGTTTTTTAATAAAATCATTTGCCCCCTGTTTCAAGAAGAGAGCATTCATCTCTTCATCATCATGCACAGAAATAGCGATGATGCACAAATCATTTTTGCTAAATATTTTTCTTGTCTCTTTGACAAGTTCAAGTCCGTTCATGACAGGCATATTGTAATCAGTTATCATGAGAGAGATGTCCGGATGCGTCTTTAGCATTCCCAGGGCTTCTTCTCCGTGGGCAACAGTATAGACTGTAAAAAAAAGATTCTCTAAAAGTGTGCTCATCATTTTTCTGACAACAACAGAGTCATCGACAACTAAAATCTTGTGAGTTTTATTATTTTGAAGTCTTTGAATGCTTTGAATGATGTAATTGATATCTTCTATACCGCTTTTGTTTACATAGTCAATAATATTCTTTTGCAGTATTTTTTTTCTGAAATTTTTGTCTATATTTCCACTGAGTACGATGACATGCTGACCTTTAGAGAGAACATAATCAATAATTTCTCCGTTTGGAGCATCTGGAAGATTGATATCTAAAAGTGTTACAAAGTAGGTGTATCTTTGCAAAAAGAGCTTTGCCTCGGCCATATTAAAGACCACATCAACTTCAAAGGGCAAAGCAGTTTGTAGTTTTTTGGCAATAAGTTTTGCCAAAGTTTTGTTGTCTTCTACTATTAAAATTCTCTCCATACTCTCATACCCGCTTTTGATTCTTTTTGGGATATTTTACTATAATCGGATTATGGATTATTTAAGTAGCATTGTAAATAAATTAAAGTTAAAGCAAAACGTTTTTTTGACCGGTGGAGCGGGCGTCGGTAAAACTACTATCACGCGTGAAATTATTAAAGCATACGAAGAAGATGCTAAAAAAGTTGCAAAATTAGCTTCAACAGGCATGGCAGCAACCCTCATTGGCGGGCAGACTCTTCATAGTTTTTTTGACTTGGGTATTGCAAACAGTGTAAATGAACTTCAGCTAAACGCAAAATTAGAGATTAAAACAAAGATAAAAAAACTCATAGCAAGTATGCAGTTGATTGTGATAGATGAAATATCTATGGTGAGCGACACTCTTTTTGACATGATTCATTTAAGACTCTCTCAAGCCGGATTTAGCGGAGTGCTTTTAATAGTGGGCGATTTTTTACAGCTTCCCCCGGTTGTTCGAGGGCAAAGTGAAGTAAATTTTGCTTTTGAGTCAAATTCTTGGAAGAGCTTCGATTTTGTTAAGGTAGAATTGACGCATATTTACAGAACAGACGATCAGAAATTTATAGAGTTGCTCAATCATATTCGCTTTGGCTACATTGACGAAAACATTCATAATGAACTCAATGAATTTATAAAACCGCTTCCCCAAGAGCTCGATGCGTTTACTTTTTTGTTTGGTAAAAACGCAAGCGCTGCGTTTCATAATAGAGCACAGCTCTCTAATATTGAGAGTGAACTTTTTGTCAAAGAAGCACAGGTCATCAAACATCTCAAATCAACCAGCGACAAAGAGATAGAAAGATTTATGGATGACGCGCGTATAGAGAAAGATTTAGAACTCAAAATTGGGGCTCCCGTTCTTTTTACAAGAAACTCCTGGAACTATTTTAACGGTGAGAGAGGCTTGGTTGTCAATGTCGATTCTTCCTGTGTTTATGTGCAAAAGAGTGACGGTAAAGTTGTAAAACTTGAAGCAGTGGCTCAGAGTAAGGAAGTCTGGAAAGAGAAAAACATAGATGGAAAAAAAGAGATGTTGCAAGAGCCGATTTTTAGCGTTTATCAGTTTCCAATAAAACTTGCGTTTGCCATTACTATTCACAAATCCCAAGGAATGAGCATAGAAGATTTAATAATTCAGACAAATGAAATTTTTGCTCCTTCGCAATTTTATGTTGCACTTTCGCGTAGTTCTAACCCAGCGCGCTTGAATCTCTTAGCCCCATCAAAACAATGGAGTGAACTTATTTTCGTTAATGAAAAAGCCATGGAATTTGTAAAAAATTAGCACTATGCTATAATCGTGAAAATAAATTTAAATTGGAGTATTAGTATGAGTAAGATAACAATGATTTTTTTAATAGTTCTAGGCATTGCTTTTGGTGCATGTGCAAAAACACCTCAGGATAACTACTACAATAGAGCAACAAATTCTTCTGAACAAGCCATCCAGAGTTTAGACCATGAATAAAATTCTATTGTCTGCGTTTGTCTTGTTTTCTTTAAGCGGTTGTCTAAGTTCAGAAGCTCCAAAATGTTCGGATGAAGATGTTACTACTCTTGTGAAAGATCTCTATGTTCAGATGCTTGATAATATGAAAGAGGCACCTTATACTGCAATGTTTGTGGCTGCTTTACCAAAAGAGATGCTCAGTATTGACTCCATACGTCCTGTTGCTTATGATGAAGCGATAAAGATGAGAAGCTGTAAAGCAACTGCTAAACTTGAAGGCGATAAAGAGATAAATATTGAATATACTATTCAGACAAATGAAGAAAACAGTGACGAGTATTATGTTGAACTTGGAAGTGATTTTCTAGAGGGACTAATGATGCAAAACATCATGAATTTAGCGAAATAAAGTTTAAGCACTCTCACATAATGTGAGAGTGACAAGAGAACGACTAAAGGTCGTTTTCGTGTTTTGCCAAGTACTCAGCAACACCTTCAGTAGATGCTTTCATACCTTCGTCACCTTTTTGCCAACCAGCAGCACATACTTCACCATGCTCATCAGTAAACTGCATTGCGTCTACCATACGAATCATTTCATCAATATTACGGCCAAGTGGTAAGTCATTGATTACTGCGTGACGAACGATACCTTTACCATCAATCAAAAATGAACCGCGTAGTGCGACAGCTTCACCGAAAAGCACGTCGTAGTCTTTAGAAATTTGTTTTGTAAGGTCAGCTACAAGAGGGTATTTGATACGACCGATACCACCGTTGTTTACCGGAGTTTCTCTCCATGCAAAGTGTGAAAATTGAGAGTCAACTGAAACACCGATTACGTTTACGCCACGGCTTTTAAAATCTTCGATTCTGTGAGAAAACGCAATGATTTCTGAAGGACATACGAATGTAAAGTCAAGTGGGTAAAAGAAAAGTACTGTACCTTTTTCACCTAGATTTTCTGATAATTTGAAGTTCTCAACGATTGAACCGTCTGCTAAAACTGTTGTTGCTGTAAAGTCTGGAGCTGGATTTGTTACTAACATATATATTTCCTTTGGGTTTTAAGTTTTAATATGCTCGTAGTGTAACAAAAAAATATTAACATAAATCTGATGAACCAAATAAGTATAATTATTTAAGGAAAATTTTTATCTTTTAAATGCTTATTTTTTCTTTACAAGAAATTGAGTTTTTCATATAAAACAGAGTTTTTAAGATTCTTCGATATAATTCCTGCGATTTATGGAGCGAGACTCTATACTTCAATAAGGAAAATCGATGACGAAAGAGTATATATTTACCTCAGAGTCTGTAACAGAAGGGCACCCTGATAAGATGGCAGATCAAATCAGTGACGCAATTCTGGATTATATTATTGAGCATGATGCTAATGCGCGCGTTGCGTGTGAAACTTTAGTATCAAATGGTTTTTGTGTAATTGCAGGCGAACTGAAAACAACGGCTTATGCCCCGATGCAAGAGATTGCAAGAAAAGTGGTGCAAGAAATAGGTTATACGGATGCAACGTATGGTTTTGATTACCGCTCTGCTGCAGTTTTAAATGGTATTGGTGAGCAATCACCTGATATTAATCAAGGTGTTGACAGATCTAATGGTGAAATTGGTGCCGGAGATCAAGGTCTTATGTTTGGATACGCATGCCGTGAAACAGATGTTTTAATGCCTATGCCGATTCATTTGGCGCATAAATTAACGAGAAGATTGGCAGAAGTTCGTAAAGAAGGAATTATTCCTTATCTTCGTCCTGATGGAAAAGCACAAATCAGTATCAAATATGTCGGCGGAAAACCGGTTTCTGTGGAAACAGTAGTAGTTTCAACACAACATGCACCTGATGTATCTCAAGAAAAAATTCATGAAGATGTAATTAAAGAGGTTATTAGACATGTAATTCCTGCGGATATGATGACTGAAAGTACTGTTTTTCATATCAATCCAACAGGCAAGTTTGTAATCGGCGGACCACAAGGTGATGCAGGTTTGACAGGACGTAAAATAATCGTAGATACTTACGGCGGAAGTTGTCCTCACGGCGGTGGAGCATTTTCAGGAAAAGACCCAACCAAGGTTGATAGAAGTGCTGCGTACGCTGCAAGATGGGTTGCTAAAAATTTAGTGGCTTCAGGCGTTTGTGATAAGGCTACTATTCAAGTTGCTTATGCTATCGGTGTTGTACAGCCTGTATCTATTATGGTAGATACACACGGAACAGGCCTGGTTGGAGAAGAGAAAATTGAAGAGTGTGTGAAGCACCTTTTTGATTTATCTCCAAAAGGGATTATCACTTCGCTTGATTTACTTCGCCCAATTTATAGAAGAACTGCTGCTTATGGTCACTTTGGCCGTGAAGAAGAAGGTTTTACATGGGAAGTTACAAATAAAGCGGATGCAATCAGAGAGTATTTAGGCTTATAGGTAAAACGGTATATATATGATGAATTCATTCGTCATCAATACTATGTAAGATAGGTAACGTACGGCTGAATTTTAAATGGATTAAAACTAGTTTTAGCTACATTTAAAAATCTTCTGTGTATAGTTACTTCAACAAAAATTAGGAGAAAATAATGGCTGTATATATTAATGACACTTGTATTAACTGTGGCGCTTGTATTGACGAATGTCCAGTAGAAGCAATCGTAGACGAGGATGATAATCCAACTGGTGAAGAAATTTACTATGTATATGGTGATAAATGTGTAGAGTGTGTTGGTCATCATGATGAACCAGCTTGTGCTACTGCATGTCCTACTGAGGGTTGTATAGTTTGGGATGCTATTGGTGATTCTCCAGAGCACCGTTCAGATATTACAGCTGAACAACGTTCAAGTCAAGAACCTGTAGTAGAATAGGTTTTTCATAAGCACTCTCCCGAGTGCTTATAATAATTGTATGGGTGATTTACCCATACGAAATAAGTTTTGTCCCCTAAATTTTAAAATTCAATAAAAATACTTTCTTTTTTAGATATAATTCCACTCTAATTTTATATTTAACAGGAGATTTGATGGAAAGAACTCTATCTATAATCAAACCAGACGCAGTTGCTAAAGGTGTTATCGGCAAAATCTTAGATCGTTTTGAGAGTAATGGCCTTAAAATAGCTGCAACTAGAAAAATTCAACTTTCTCGTGGTGATGCTGAAGCATTTTATGCTGTACATTCAGAAAGACCTTTTTTCAATGATTTAGTTGATTTTATGATCAGTGGACCAGTAGTTGTTTCTGTTCTTGAAGGCGAAAACGCTATGCAAAAGAACCGTGATTTAATGGGTGCTACAAACCCTAAAGAAGCTGAAGCTGGCACGATCCGTGCTGATTTCGCTGAAAACATAGATGCAAACGCAGTTCACGGAAGTGATTCTGTAGAAAATGCAGCTGTAGAAATTGCGTTCTTTTTCTCTGAGAGAGAAATTTCTTAAGTTACAGTTGTGAAGATTTTACTCAGAAAAGTAACCAAGACACCTTTAGACTTCGAAGTTGAATCTGAGGAGACAAATTTTAAAGGTTATTTACAGTACCATGCGGGTAATTTGATTTTACTTAAAGCAAACCTTAGCGGTTTTGTAGATACAGAGTGTAGCCAATGTGGGCAAACCATAAAATTACCTTTGGATGAAGAATTAGAATTTTTTATCTCTGATGGTTTATTTGATGGTGATGAACGTATTGAACTGGATGTTATAGAATCGTTTGATTCTGTAGCTGACCTTGATGAAATACTACATTCTGAACTTGAGCTTATCAAAAGCGACTATTTTAGTTGCGAAAATTGTCAAAATTCTTAATTTAAGAATTTAAAGTGTAGTAAAAAAGCAATTCTTGCCTCAAAGAGGCATAGCTTTAATGGCCACAGCGGCCCAAGCGAAGTAGGAGGGACTTGTTCCTTCTACGTATTAATCAAAATAGAAAGGAATTAAAACTATGGCAGTACCTAAGAGAAGAGTATCTCATTCACGTTCAGCGAAGAGAAGAACTCACTACAAAATTACTTTAGCTAAACCAGTTAAAGATAAAGATGGAACATATAGATTACCACACCACGTTAACCCTACTACTGGTGAGTATAAATAATTAATGGTGAAGATTGCAGTTGATGCAATGGGCGGGGACTTCGGTCCTGAGCCAATTGTAAAAGGTTGTTTGGAAGCACTTAAGAGAAAATCATTTGAGCTTATTTTGGTAGGCAAAAAGTCGGAAATTTTACCTCTGTTACCAAAACGTTATAGAGATAAGATTTTAATTGTAGAAGCAGATGATGTTATCTCGATGAGTGACGCCGCAACTGATGCTGTAAAACGCAAGGAAAGTAGCATCTATAAAGCTATTGATCTTGTAAAAAATGGTGAAGTTCATGGTCTTGTTTCTGCTGGACACAGTGGAGCAACAATGACACTTGCTACTCTTAGACTTGGTAGATTAGAAGGTGTTCTGCGTCCGGCACTTGTGGCGCTTATGCCCACAAAAACTGGTCGTCGTTCTATTATTTTAGACGTAGGCGCCAATGTAGACTCGAAACCTGAACATTTGGCGCAGTTTGCCGTTATGGGTGGCTGCTACGCAGAGGATATGTTTAAAATAGAAACTCCGAGTATTGGTATTCTTGCAAATGGCGAAGAAGATTCTAAAGGAAATGAAGTCACTAAGACAGCATTTAAAATCCTTAAAGGCTATAAAGGTTTTAAAGGAAATGTAGAAGGTAGTGACATATTTAACGGAACCTGTGATGTTATTACATGTGATGGTTTTGTCGGAAACTTGGTTTTAAAAGCAAGTGAAGGTGTTGCATCTACAATTAGCGGACTTATTAAAGATTATATTAGAAAATCCCCGGTTGCAATTACTGGCGCACTTCTAATGAGAAAAGTTTTTAAACTTCTTAAAAAGCAGATAGATTATGCTGAAGTAGGCGGAGCACCACTGATTGGCATTAAAGGATGTGTAATCGTAAGTCATGGAAAAAGTAATCCAAGAGCTATGGAAAATGCAATTTATCAGGCTATCAGTTATGTAGACACTGGTGTAAATGAAAGCATCATATCTCGACTTAAACAGTTGAAAATAAAGGAAGACTAATGGCTTATGCGGCTCTTCGTTCTATTGGTGCTTATGTTCCAGAAAAAATTTTAACAAATGATGATTTGGCTCAAATGGTCGATACGACAGATGAGTGGATTACTAAGCGCACTGGAATTAAAGAACGTCATATCGCACGCAAAGATGAAACTACCAGTGATATGGGTGTTGCGGCTGCAAAAAAAGCGATTGAGCGAAGCGGAATAGCAAAAGAAGATATAGATATGGTTGTATGTGCAACTATATCTCCCGATTATTTTTGTATGCCATCAACTGCTACAATAATTTCAACTAAGCTTGGATTGCCTAATGTTACTGCGTTTGATATCTCTGCAGCATGTACCGGTTTCGTTTATATTCTTTCAATTGCAAAAGCATTTATAGAGTCCGGTATGAAAAAAAACGTACTTATTATCGGTGCTGAAAAATTATCTTCTATAACTGATTATACAGACAGAGGCACTTGTATTTTGTTTGGTGACGGCGCTGGTGCTGCTGTTATTAGTGCGACTAATAATAAAGACGAAGCGATCATAGACATACAAACCGGGGCAGACGGTACTTTTGCCGACTTGCTTATGACTCCAAACGGTGGAACAGGCTCTCCTCATGATTCACTTGATCAAGAGGCTGCAGGATGCTATATGCAGATGAAGGGTAATGAGACTTTTAAAGTGGCAGTGCGTACTTTAACAAAAGATGTTGTAGAGATTTTAGAAAATAATAATATTCATAGTGAAGATATCAAGCACTTTGTGCCGCATCAAGCAAACTACAGAATTATAAAAGCTGTTGGTGATGCATTGAAGATGAAAGATGAACAAGTTGTTCTTACTGTACATAAATACGGAAATACTTCAGGTGCTTCTATTCCTATGGCAATCAACGATATTTATGAAAGTGGCGAGCTTAAAGCCGGAGAACTTTTACTTCTTGATGCTTTTGGCGGGGGATTAACCTGGGGTTCAGCACTCGTCCCTTTCTCACCTTTAAAATAACATTTTTATCCAATTTATTCGTTGGATAAAAACTTCTTTTCGTCCCTTACTCTGATCAAGATTAACTACCTGACTTTTTTCTTATTTCATTTCTTGAAGAGCGTTAAACACTTTTTTGTGAAACTCATTTTCTGTCTCTGAAAAATCAAGAGAAGATTCTCTGAGCTTTTCTCCCCACATCGGGTTTGGAAAGTGTGTGTCATCCTCAAATCGCGCCATTACGTGAACGTGAACACGGGGAAGCATATTGGCGAAAGACGCCATATTGATTTTTTTTGGATGATAAAATCGTTTCATTTCATCTTCTACAATGTCATAAACATCCCAAAGTTTGACTCTAAGCTCTTTTGGCAGATCACCAAGCTCTTTAAAAGGCTCTTGGGTAAATATTTTAAGCCAAGGTATCTGGGCGTCTTCCTTCTCTATATAAATATCTTTGTCTTCGTAAATTATATGCATGATGGAACTCTTTTTTAGAAGATTATAGCAAATTATATTTGTAAATGAATTTTGGAGTGAAAAAATAATTGGTGAGAGGAGAGAAGAAAGACTCCAAAGTAGTTTGGAGTCAATTTTGCAAAGAAGAGTTAGTAAATACTAGTCTCTTCCTCTACCTGCAGTTGAACGACCTCTTGAACCAGAAGAAGAACTGTTCCCACGGTAACCGCCGCCACCGCCATCACGTGTTCCACGTTCACGACTTCCGCCGCCAGAACCGCCGCCTGAGCTTGGTTTGCTTCCACGGTATCCGCCACCAGAGCTTGAACCGCCGCTTCTGTTACGGCTACGACCTTTAAAGTCTCTACCGCCACCGCCTCTTTGGTTAGCTCTCTCAAGGATTGCTTCAATTCTATCAGCCGGAATACCAATATTATTTGGCCCTTTGATATCTTGTTTGTCTAGAATCATAGAGATTAGTTTGAACATGATAGTCTCTTCATCAATATCTTGCTTAAGTCTGTCTAAAACTTTGTGTGCCTCATCGTAGATGTGTTGGTCTTCAATAGTTTTAACCATATTTTCAACAGTAGATACGCGTAGGTCATTTTTACTTGGAACATAAGCGTGAGCCATTGAAGTTCCAACTTTTTGTTTAATACGCTGTAATTCTTTGAATTCTAACGGAGTTAAAAGTGTAATTGCTTTCCCTTTTGTACCTGCACGCCCAGTTCTACCGATACGGTGAACATAAGACTCAGGATCAAACGGAATATGATAGTTGAAAACGTGAGAAATGTTATCAACGTGAATACCACGTGCAGCAACGTCTGTTGCAACAAGTACTTTTACAGAGTTGCTTTTGAAACCTTTAATAACAGTTTCACGTTGACGCTGCTCCATGTCTCCATGAAGACCGTTTGCTAAATAACCTGCGTTTGATAAAACATTTGAAAGTCTGTCAACTTCGCTTTTTGTTCTACAAAATACAACAGATTTTTTTGTGATTTCAGAGTCCATTAAACGGATGATTGCATCATCTCTTTCTGATTCTTCAATTACATAGTAAAGTTGTTCAATGTCAGTATTTGTTGTTTCACCTTTAGTGATAGAGACAAATTCAGGGTTTTGTAAAATTCTTGAAGCAAGAGTTTTAATCGGCTGAGGCATTGTCGCTGAAAATAAAAGTGTTTGACGGTTTGTCGGAAGGTATGAAAAAATTTCATTAATGTCATCCAAAAATCCCATGTCAAGCATTTCATCTGCTTCGTCTAAAACAACCATGCTTGGAGCAAAGTTATCTATCATGTTCTTTTTCAAAATGTCCAAAAGACGTCCCGGAGTAGCAACAACTATATTTGCCCCTCTGTTTATAAGGTCAAGTTGACGGCTGTATGAGCTACCGCCATAAACAGTTACAGTTTTAACGCCCATATTTCTGCCGTACTTAAATAACTCATCAGAAACCTGAGTCGCAAGTTCACGTGTTGGAGTAATAACTAAAACTTCAACGCCGCCTTTAAGGTGCATATTATTGATAGCCGGAAGACCAAACGCAGCAGTTTTACCTGTACCTGTGTGTGCTTGACCGACCATGTCGCGTCCAGCTAGAACAAAAGGAATTGCCTGTGCCTGAATAGGGCTTGGAACTACGAATCCAGCATCTTTGATACTACGTAGTACTTCTTTTTTTAAACCGAGGTCATCGAATGTGAGTTCTTCTACTGAAGAGTTTTGTTGTGCATTTTCTTGCATCTTAATCCTTTAATTTAAGGAGATGATACAAGATTGCTAAACTAAAAGCATCTTCCCCTCAAAGTATTTCGCGAATTATACCCAAAAAATTATAAGGAATAATTAAAGATGTGTATATTTTAAATTAGTTAAGTTTATAATGCTTCCTAAAGACACTGATAGTGATAATTTATTAATTTGTGTCAGGATAAAATCTTGAGGTATTGATGATTTATATTTCATTATGCCACATTTATTTATGAGAGATTCAAAAAGTGTATAATCACTTACAAACTTGAGAGGATTTTATTTGCAATTAGATTTGAACTTAATTATCGCCATCGTGGGCCTATTGTCTGCCGTTGTATTACTGTTTTTATATTTAAAACAAAAAGATATAAGTAAAGAGCAGTTTTTTCAAAATGAAGAGTTCCGTATTTACATAGAAAAAATTTTAGAAGAAAAAAATGAGTTAAAGCTTCATCATGCAATTTTAAATACACGCTATGAATCAGAGATACAAAGTTCAGCGGAAAAACTAAACGCGATGCAAAACGCCAAAGATGAACTCTCAAAAGAGTTTAAAATTTTAGCAAATCAAATTTTTGAAGATAAATCAAAACAGTTTAACCACGTGCATAAAGAGCAGTTTGAAATGCTGCTCAAACCATTTCGCGAGCAAATCAGCAATTTTTCCACACAATCTAAAGAACAGTTTAATTACGAAACCAGAGAGAGACATCTTCTAAAAAATGAACTCCTGCGTTTAAAAGAGATGAATCAGCAACTCTCTAGTGATGCGGTTAATTTGACAAAAGCTCTTAAAGGTGAGAATAAAACGCAGGGGAACTGGGGCGAAATTGTTTTAGAGAGAATTCTCGAACAATCAGGACTTCGCAAGGGTATTGAGTATGAAACGCAGAGTACGCTTAAAAATGATGAAGGAAAAGTGTACCGTCCTGATGTTGTCATTAAAATGCCCCAAGAGAGAGATATCATCATAGATTCTAAAGTTTCTTTAAATGCCTATGAGAGATTTATAAGTGCAGAGAACGAAACACTTAAGTCTTTGGCCCTAAAAGAGCACCTTGCAAGCATAGCTTCGCATGTTAGAGAACTCAGCGCTAAAAAATATGAGAGACTTGGGGGAATTAACACACTTGATTACGTGCTGCTGTTTATGCCCATAGAAGGTGCATTTATGTTAGCACTGAGTGAAGATGGAGAATTCTTTAAAAAAGCATATGAGAATAATATCTTAGTTGTTTCACCTTCGACACTCCTCGTAACACTGCGAACGATAGAACACATTTGGCGTACGCAAAAACAGCAGGATCATGCTAAAAAAATAGCTGATGAAGCAGAGGCTATGTATGAAAAACTCGTCGGCTTTGTTGATGAAATGCAAAATATAGGCTCTTTTTTACAAAAAGCCCAAGGTGCTCATGAAAATGCAATGAAGCGACTCAGTACAGGGCGCGGGAATATTATTAAAAGAGCTCAAAATATGAAAGAGCTAGGCCTTAAGCCAAAAACAGAACTAAGACTCCTTAGTGAGGATGATGTATGAAAGCAGATGAAAATAGATTAATACCCTATCTTATAGTTGTAATTCCTTTGACTTTAGTTTTGCTTGCGAGTTTTTTTATTGGTTCGTTTTATCTTGAAAAGATGCGGCAGCACTTTAATTTTACAAAAGAGCAGGCAATCAAAGAGCATACAGAGTCAAAAAAAGTAAAAAGCCAAATGTGGACAAAACAGCTCAATCTGCTTTTTGAGTATAGATATAACAGCATTCAAGAAGAGATAGAATCGGAGTTAAACGCAAGAGTCAAAATGGCCTATAAAAATGCCATGCAAATCCATGAAAAGTATAAAAATAAAAAATCTTTTACTGAGATTCAAAGCAGGATTATAGATGCTTTGAGCAATATATCTGATGGTGAGGATAGAGGTGTTATTTTTGTAACGGACTATAAGGGGAATTCCATTTTAATGGGAAGTCAAAACCGAGATAAAAATAATTTAGCAGCATACATTGATGCAGATTTACGTTCTATTGTACTAGAAGAGATACAAATCGCAAGGAAAAAAGGAGTAGGACTTTTAACTTCACGAGATGAAAAAACACTCGAGAAAGAAATTATATTAGTGAAAGATCTCAAAGAATACAACATTATAATAGGTTCAAATATCAGGGTGGCAGATAAGATAGAAGAACTGAAAGTTTCTTTGCTTGAAATGGTAAAGAGCATTCCGGTAGACAAATCTGATTTTATTGCTGTTTTTGATGCAAAAATAGAGAAATATATTTCAGGAACAGGCGAAGAGAGACTCAATGAGAATGATCTGGCTGCGATACGGGAGAATTTACAAGATACAGCTCAGTGGCACAATAAGGAGATAGTCAGATACCAATACTATAGTATTTACTCCAAGGAATTGGATTGGCATTTGATATATGGTTTTGATAATTTCTCAATGACTTCCCAAGAGCTGAAAAAACAAAAAGATTTAGAAAAGCTCTTAGATGAAGAATTTGATTTTATTCTAAAAGCGTCGGCTTTGATAGTGCTTTTTGTTGTGATTTTATCATTACTGCTCTCAAGAAAAATCAATAAAATATTTAAGCAGTATCAAGATGAGGTCCAAATGAGAAGTATTGAACTCCATGAGCTTAACCGCTCTCTTGAACAGAGAGTGGCAAATGAGATAAATGCTCATAGAAATAAAGACAAAATGCTTATACAGCAGTCAAAAATGGCTGAAATGGGTGATATGCTCAGTATGATTGCGCATCAATGGAGACAGCCGCTGAATCAAATTTCCTATGTTTTTATGAATATAGATTCAGCCTATGAGTACAAAGAGCTTTCTAAGGAGTATCTTGAGAGCAAGATTAAAGAAGCAAATGAGCAGTTAGAATTTATGTCGGCAACCATTGATGATTTTAGAAACTATTTTAGACCTGATAAAGAAAAAGAGCTTGTCCTGGTGGGAGATGTCGTTAAAAAAAGCATAACATTGATGCAAAATTCATTGGACATGAGCGGGATACAGATTAAGCAAATCTCTGAGGGAACTGCTTTAACGCAGGTCTATAAAAATGAGTTTACGCAGGTTCTGCTTAATCTCATTAAAAATGCAAAAGATGCTTTAGTAGATAATAAAATCAAAAATCCAAAAATAGTTATCAGGTCAACCGCGACAAGAGAAAAAGTGCGTGTAGAAATTTGTGATAACGGCGGCGGAATTGATGAAACAATTATAGATAAAATATTTGATCCTTATTTTTCTACCAAAGATCAAAAACAGGGAACAGGTCTTGGACTTTATATGTCTAAGATGATTATTGATGAACATCTCAATGGAAAATTAAGCGTTTATAATACCAAATATGGTGTCTGCTTTAAAATAGAAATCTAATTTATTATTTCTATATTTAAATAATGGTTATTTGAATACAATTCTACCAATTATGAAAAAATACAAAACTATGATTCTTTCGGCTTTATTGTTTGCGTTTACACTCTTTACATTTCACGATTATGTGCTTGAGTCCATAGATAAAGACACTCAATATGAGTTATGTTATTTAAAGTATGATAAAAATGCTTTAGATGTAGCTTCGAAAGTGCATAATTCAATGCACGCAATGCTTGATGCAGTTGTATCACAGCCTCTCATCCCAACTATTTCCCTTCCAAATTCCAAGCCTATGCGTTTACAGAAAAGTTTTTTATCTTGTATCAGTATAGTTCCCCAAAGGCCTCCTCTAAGTTAACCTTATTAAAAATAAAAATAAAATATTTTAAAAAGGATTCCAATGATAAAAAAATTATCTTACATTATTTTAGTTTCTGCCAATATGTATGCCTATAGTTTAACTGAAATATTAGACCATGCAAAAGAGAGCCACAGTGCTGCGGTTATCAAAGAAAAAGCTGCATCAGATGTCGCAAACGAAGAGCTGTTCACAACTTATGAAGCCCCGCATCTTGGGTTAAGTTCTACTCATGCAAAAGCTCCTGCTGAAGATGGACTGGAATACGGACTTTCATTTTCTCAAAACATATCCAAGCCTTTTGGCGCAACGCAAAAAGAAAACGCAAGCAAGTATGCCATAAAGGCCATAGAACAAAAAATGGAGCATGAGCTGCATATTTTTACGCTTGAAGTGACAGCAAGATACCACAACGCCTGCGTATCCAAAGAGATGAGTGAGACTGCACAGGCGCTTTATGATGAGCAAAGTTTTAGAGTGACTCAACTCCAAAAGGCTTATGACTTAGGTGAGATATCAAAGCAGAGTTTACTTTTTCACAAACTCGACCTGGTAAAACTTTATCAAACACTCAATACGTATAAACGCAATGCTTTGGAAAAAACTGCTTATTTAAATGAAAGCGTTGACAACCTTGTTATAAATGAAGTCCAATGCAGTGATCTTGTGGAAATTCGCAAAGACATTCAACTTGGTGAGATAACTGAGCATGGGGAAATTCAAGAAATCGGTTTTATGAAACAATCAACAGATTCTCTTGTCAGTCTGCAAAATACAGCCTTGAGTTCTTTGGGTTATGAACTGATGTACAACAAAGAGCTTGATACTACGCGTTATACTTTTGGTGTGAAAATTCCTATGGATTTTTTATCTTCCCAAAGAGAACTTGAAAAAGCAAAATATCTTCATTTGGATGCTTCTATTGAGGCAGAAAAGAATTCACTTATGTCCAAGATACAAGAACATTCAAACTATATGCTTCTCAAGGTTCAGACACTTTATGATGAATATATGCTTTTTAAAGAAGAACTTGTTCCGATGAGTTTCGAACTCAAAGAACTCTCCAAAACAGCGCGTCTCTCAGGCGAAGGAAGCATGATGGAACATTTAGACAGTACGCGTTCGTATACACAAAATGTTCTAGAAATGTTAGAAATAAAACGAAAATATTATGACGAGCTTTTTGAGCTCTACAAAACAGCAGATTTAAGCTTAGGAGAACACTGTGCGAATATTCATTAACTTATTACTTTTGGGTGCAACGGTTTTTGCATCGCAAAACATTACAATCTCACAAAAACAGCAAAATGACTTGGGCATTAAGGTTCAAGAAATAACAGTTGTCGGTACTGTTGACTTTGGTCCATATAACGGTATGGCTGTCTTAGATAAAAAAGATATGCTCTCGGTCAGTTCAAACGTTGAGGCAATAGTCAAAGAGATTTATGTGAGAAAATTTTCTCCCGTAAAAAAAGGAGACAAACTTTTAACGCTCCAAAGTAATGCACTTCTTGGAATGCAGCGAGAGTATATTGATTCTTTGATAGAAAATAAAAACAGTACGCAAAATTACAATAGAGATGTTAAACTTGAATCAGAAGGTATTATTGCCAAAAAAGTCGTCTTGGCTTCAGAGCAATTAAAACGCAGTTCAGACTTACGAGTACAATTAAACGCAGCACAACTTTTGACAAACGGCTTTACAAAAGATATGTTGAAAAAACTTGCAAATACACAAACGCCGATAAAAGAGTTGACTCTTTACAGCAGTGTCAACGGTGTTGTTTATGAAATTGATGCAAATGTCGGAGAATATGTTTCAGCCGATAAAAATCTGATGCTTATCTATGGCGATGGCAAAAGATATCTTGAACTTGATGTTCCTGTAGATATTGCGGGCAGTTTGTCTTTAGGCGATATTGCAGAATTCGCATCACATGAAGCCATCATTGTGGCTGTATCAAATATTGTCAATCCTCAAAACCAAAGTGTCAAAATACGTGCAGCCATTACAGATGCAAAAGGCATCTTTATAAACAAGGTTTATGATGTACGCATCTATAAAAATGTTGACACTGCGTTTAAAGTCAAAAAAAGCTCTTTGGTTTTTAGTGACAACAAACCGTATTTATTTAAAAAAACAGAGACAGGTTTTGAAGTTCTTGATGTTACTATCATCCAAGAGAGAACCCAGTGTTACGTCGTCAGTGCTGAGCTTCATGCAGGTGACAGTGTAGCCGCAACTTCAACAGCAGCGCTTTTAAGTGCTATGGAGGAAAAAGATGAGTGAGAGATTAGTTGCGTATGCACTTTCTCAGCGTTTTTTAATTCTTCTGCTTGCGTTTGGAGTACTTCTGTATGGTCTCTATTCGATGATGAAACTCCCGATAGACGCCTATCCGGATGTTGCCCCCGTTCAGGTAAAAATCATTTTAAAAGCGCCGGGTATGACACCTGCTGAGATGGAATCCCGCGTTACAATTGCCGTAGAACAAAATCTTCAAAGCATACCAAACCAAAAGATAGTGCGTTCACTTTCAAAATATGGCTTGTGCGATATTACTATTGATTTTAATGACGGAGTGGATATCTACTGGGCGAGACAACAGGTCGCCCAAAGACTCAGTGAAGTAAAAAGTGAACTGCCTGCAAATGTTGAGGGAGGACTCGCTCCAATAACAACACCTTTGGGCGAAGTACTCATGTTTACTATTGAATCTGACACACTTGATTTGATGGAAAAAAGAACGCTTCTTGACTGGGTTATCAACAAACGCCTTCGTTCCATAGATGGTGTTGCCGATACAAACGCACTGGGAGGTTATGTAAAAACCTATGAGATTGTTCCCGATTACTCAAAGATGAAGCTCTACGGAATAACGCTTGGTGATATTCAAGAGACTTTGTCAAAAAATAATCAAAACGATGGAATAGGGCGACTCTCTCTCGGTGAGCAAAGTTTGTATGTCCGCTCAGAGGGAAGATTAAAAAATATTGAAGATATAAAAAATCTTATTCTAAAATATGATAGTGTAAACATTAGAATATCCGATGTCTCCGAGGTGAGAATAGGTTCACTCACCCGAGCGGGCTTTGTTACAAAAGATGGAAAAAATGAAGCTGTGCAGGGTCTTGTTCTCTCAAGAAAAGGGGAAAATACTTCCGCAGTTGTCCAAAGAGTCAAAGATGAGCTTAAAAAAATAGAAAAAGATTTGCCAAAAGGCACGACTATCAATACTTTTTATGACAGATCTGAGCTAGTAAGCAAAGCTATAAGCACGGTAACAAAAGCATTAATAGAAGCTAGTATCTTAATTATTATTATTCTTTTTGTATTTTTGGGAAATTTTGCTTCTGCGTTTAGTGTTGCGATTATCTTGCCATTTGCTGCCATGATGACTTTCATTGCCATGAACTACTTTGGAGTGACAGCAAACCTCATGAGTCTAGGCGGTCTGGCCATTGCCGTAGGTATGCTTGTCGACGCCGGTGTTGTTATGGTGGAAAACATTGCTTCTTATCTACATGATGAAGAGCATAAAAATGAACCGAAACTCTCACTTGTGCTGCGTTCTGCAAAAGAAGTGGCAACGCCTGTTTTTACGGGTATTTTAATCATTATTATAGTATTTTTACCACTTTTAACACTCGAAGGTTTGGAAGGAAAACTTTTTGTGCCTGTTGCACTCAGTATTGTTTTCGCACTTACATCTTCTCTTATTTTAGCATTGACCTTTATTCCTGTAGTGAGTTTTTACATCTTAAAGCAAGAAACGCATAAAGCGCCGGCACTTATGATATTCTTGGAAAACAGATATAAGACTCTATTAAAGTTTGTGCTTTCAAATCAAAAAATAGTTTTTATAACGGCCGGTATCTTGTGGATTTTGGCTGTTGGTGCTTTCATGCAAGTCGGTAAAACTTTTATGCCGGAGCTTGATGAGGGAAATATCATTATCGGGATAGAAAAAAATCCTTCCATTTCACTTGAAGCAAGCCGTGATATTGATCTTAAAATCCAGCAGTCTTTGATGCGTGAAGTACCGGAGATTCTTTCCATTGTAGCTAGAGGCGGAAGCGATGAGATAGGGCTTGACCCGATGGGGCTCAACGACACGGACACATTCCTGGTGCTTAAGCCAAAAGCTGAGTGGAGAGTTCCTTCAAATGAGTGGATTCAAGACGAGTTTAGACGAGTTTTAGATGAATTTGTGGGTATAGAGTACGGCTTTACTCAGCCTATTGCCATGAGAATATCTGAGATGATTAGCGGTTCACGCGGAGATATCGTCGTAAATATCTACGGGGAAGATTCCAAAAAACTGGATGATATTGCAAAAGAAGTTGTAAAAATTACCGAGGGAGTCCAAGGCAGCAGTGACGTCTATAAAAGAGCCAACGAAGGTGTAGCCTATTGGGAAATTGCTTTTAAAGATGAGGCAATGGCACGTTATGGCGTAAGCAGAGATGAACTCTCGGCCTATATGCAAACGGCCATTAATGGTTCACAGGAAGGAATTATTCAAGAAGAATTACGACGTATTCCTCTTATGATAAAGGGTGATGAAGAGTTTCAGGGTTCTATGAGCAAGATAAAAAATCTTCATTATGTGTTGAACAATGGCGTAAGCATTGAGCTTGATGAACTTGTTGCGTTTACCATGACACAAGGACCTGTACAGATTGACCATGAAAACGGCATGAGAAAATCATTGGTTCAGACGAATGTGCAAGGTCGGGATTTGGTTGGTTTTGTTAATGAACTCTCAGGCAAACTTGAGAGCGGTATTGACCTCCCTCAGGGCTATTTCTTAGATTATGCAGGAGAATACCAGAATCAGCAACGTGCTTCTAAGCGTCTTTCGTTCATTGTGCCCTTGAGTCTAGTGCTTATTTTTATACTGCTCATTGTGACTTTTAAATCATCTTTGCAAGCTGTTTTGGTTTTGGCCAATATTCCTTTTGCTCTTATTGGAGGTGTTTTTGGACTTTACTTTACTGGAGAGTATATGAGTGTTCCTGCTACGGTCGGATTTATTGCACTTATGGGTATTGCAGTTTTGAACGGGGTTGTTATGGTGAATTACTTCAATGATTTAAAACATGGCGTTTATGAGGCTAAAGAACTTGTTATGACGGGTTCCATTAGAAGACTACGTCCGGTTTTAATGACTGCGTTTATTGCAGCACTCGGACTTATTCCTATGCTATTCGCAACAGGGCCAGGTTCAGAGATTCAAAAACCTCTTGCCATAGTTATTATTAAGGGTTTGGTTTTCCAGTTCTAGTTTTGCCATTTTATCCGCA
>VMSZ01000042.1 GCA_013791885.1 Sulfurimonas sp.
CATTTAATATCATTGAATCAGTAAAAAAATTACAGTCAAAAATGACATCAACTGCAAACTATTCTGTATCTTCAGATCGAGAAAAAAATATAAATATTACTACAGGTTTAATTCAAAAATATTTTGTAAAGAAAGATCCACCCGTTTTAAAACATGGTGCAGGTTTAGCTCTAGACTTTGAAAACTCTATACGACGAGCAAAAATTGAGTCTAACAGATATGAATGCAAACAGGGGTTTTTCAACTTATCAGACCAAAGAGAATTTAATAATCAATTGTATATTGATATCATAAATACTATGTGTGGAATTTCAAATATAGGACCTGAAGCTGATGGTTATTTATTTATCGGTGTAGCAGATGAAAAAAAAGATGCAGATAGAATTTTAAAACTAGATTCTATAGAATATAAGTCGATCAACAATAGATATATAGTTGGAATTGATAGAGAGCTTCCTTTACTAAAAGGAAGTTTAGATGATTATATAAATAAAATAATGAGTGAAATTGAAAAATCTCAACTTTCGGAACCACTGAAGAGTCAAATTTTAAGTCAATTAGATGTTATCGATTATAAAGGTTTAACTGTCATTAGAATAAGAATTCCTAAACAAACAGAACTTTCTTTTGTTGGTTCTGAATGTTTTATTCGTGAAAACTCTAAAACAATAAAATTAGAAGGTCCGAAATTAATAGCAATTAGTAAATTATTTTCATAAAATATATAAACACATAACAAATCAGAGGAGCCAATAAATTACCCTGCGGGCAATTCATTGGCTAATTTTAAACGTTATCCGCTCGCTACGCGACCGGATAACGGGGGCGCGGGTTGAACACCCACTGGTCATCTGTCGCACAGCGCCAGATAACAAGCGGGAGGAGCAAGCAACCATTGGAAAAACTAAAGTTTTACCAACGGCAGTTACTCACCCGCGCCCCCGTTAAACAGCTATTGAACTTAAGAATAAAGGAAATATTTAGTGCATAAAAAACTTATAGATAATATTTTTTCTGATTTTAAAGATTTTTTTGTTGATGAAAAACATGCACAATTTATTAAATATAGAATTATAGAAAACATATCAATACCAATGAAAGTCTATCGCACAGGAAGGAAATCGTATATTGCAATATCAAGTGATATTCAATTTTTTGAAATCAATGATGATACATCAAAAATATATATTTTATTTATGATTGGTCATGAACTTGCTCATTTAGTTAATAAACATCTTGAATATAAGGATAAAAATAATTTCGATTCACAAACACTTGAAATGTGGGCAGACTACTTCGGTACAAAAATTTCAATGTCCATACTTCAAAATGGTACAAAATTTAATCAAATGTTAACTGCTAATTTTAAAGATGTAAACATTGGTTTAGAAATTATCTTTCATGCATTAGTAATGCTCAATGATACTTTATATATTAATACTAATTCTTCTAGTAAATATTTAAATAGCAATGAAAGAGTTTCAACTGTGATTGCAGCTATTGCTGCTTTTCTTACAAGAAAAGAGATGATCATGAATTTTAAATTCTCCGAAAAAGAACATGCCGATATTGGTTGCGGATGGGGAATGGCAATAAATAAAAAATGTTATGATTTAGGAATGTTTGATAAACTATATAAAACTACTAAAAAAGATGATATTGACATGTTTGAATTGACTAAAAATGTTTTAATTATTCATAATCAACTTAAACAAAAAAACAAGCAAATAGTAAAAGGTCTTGATTTAAAGCACTCATACATACTTGATACTTCATATGAAGTTTCTAAACCAAATCAAATGATGATAAATAAGTTCAATGAAAAATTGGATGAAATGGGATGGGACATACAACTTTAGTTGAATGTTTAACAAAACCTTGGAACTAATAAATTTTCTGTGAAAATTTACAGTTCAACCCGCGCCCCCGTTAACCACCAAAAGGAAGTCCTTATGAAAATCAACATTTTATTTTAACTGGTTCCACCTGTCCTCAGGTAGAACCCATCTCCTAATTCAAGTAATAAGTTACACCCCTGTAAGTGAATCTCCACTTCTGAGATTTAAAAGACCAAAAATATAACAAAGCCTCGTATTAGCATCACATTTAATATTAAGACTATATTTGGTACTATTAAAGGACTGAAGGAGATTGTAATGCAAATTATCAATGATATAAAACCGGTTACTTATTTGAAAAGTAGGGCGGCTGATGTACTTAAACATATTAACGAAACTCATAGACCTATGATTATTACACAAAATGGTGAAGCCAAAGCGGTTATACAAGACCCGCAAAGCTATGAAGATATGAGAAATGCAATTTCCATTATGAAGCTTCTCTCTTTTGCAGAAGAAGATATTAAAAATGGAGATACATATAGCGAAGAAGATGTATTTAGCTCTGTAGAAGAACTGCTTGCAAAATGAGTAAGATTTATAAACTAGAGTGGACTTCAAATGCAAAAAATGACCTTTTAAATATAGTCGCTTACATAAAAAAAGATACTCCTGGCATTGCAAATGAGGTATATCAGAAGATAAGAGAAAAAGCCCATTCAAGCAATTTTTTTCCTTTGAGGGGTCGCGTTGTTCCTGAACTGCAGAAGGAAGGGATTACTTTATATAGAGAGCTTATTGCTCCGCCATGGAGAATAATATATAAAGTAGGCAATGAGAGCGTCTATATAATGGCAATTTTTGATTCAAGACAAAATGTTGAAGATATTTTGCTGCAAAAACTTTTAAAAAGTCAAACTAGTGAGCATCTATAACGCTTCTATAGCCGATGTAAAAAGTGCGTAATCTTCTTGCGAATGAAAAATAAATATGACGTCAATCTTTGTGTGTTGTGTAAAATCTACAACGCTTTTAAAAGCGATTTTTGCAGCTTCTTCTTTTGGGTAACCGTAAATTCCTGTTGAAATTGCCGCAAACGCAATGGACTTACAACCAAGCTTAATTGCTTCACTCATTGCGTTTGTGTAGCAGGCAGACAAGAGAGTTTCACATTGTTCGCCGCATGACGGGTAGATTGGTCCGACAGTATGAATGACGTATTTAGCGCACATATTTCCTGCCGTAGTTGCCACAGCTTTTCCCGTCTCTAAGCCGTTTGGGTAGCTTGAGTTGCGCAAAATCTTACAAGCGTCAAGTATTGCACTTCCTCCTGCTCTGTGTATGGCGCCATCGACACCTCCGCCTCCTAGCAATGAACTGTTCGCAGCATTTACAATTGCGTCGCAGCACTCTTTGGTTATATCGCCAATTTTTATTTGAATATGTTTTGGAACTTGCATAGAGTGATTATATGAAAAATTGCATAAGAAAAACAAATCAGTTATGTAGAGATAAAAAAACACGGCGCTTGTATTTTTATTGATGATTATATAATTTTAAGTTATAATCTTTTGAAGAGTAATTCAAAAAAAGGAAGGAAAATGAAAAGATTATTTTTGGGGTTATGTTTGTTGTTTAGTTTAAACTTGTATGCTGATTTAGTGGCAGACGGGTTTGTAGAATATAAAAACAATAATTACGAAGATGCCATTGTATTGTGGACCAAAGCATGCGATGGGGGAGATTTGGATGGATGCTACAATCTTGGATACATGTATGAATACGGAAAAGGCACAAGGCACAATGAACAAAGAGCCAGTGAACTTTATACTATGGGGTGTAATGCGGGAGATGCCAGAGCTTGTTCGAATCTAGGGGTTATATACGAATACGGCAAAGGAAGTGTAAAACAGAATTTTTCTAAATCTTCTGAGTTGTATGCAAAGTCATGTAATCTTGGAAATATTAACGGATGTTACAATCTTGGTGTTTCGTACGACAGGGGACGCGGAGCAAACAGAGACTACGAGATGGCAAGCATTTTGTATGGCTACACTTGTGATCAAGGGCAAATTGAAGGGTGTTACTATTTGGCAGAGATGTACAGAAAAGGCAGAGGCATACAAGAGAATAAAAGCGAGGCAAAAAGACTTCATGCAAAAGCCTGTAACATGGGCAGCGGCAACGCATGCAGTAAATACAGAAGGCTCGATGACGAGGGCATAAAGTAGGCGTTGTAAATTTCAATATTTGCACGATAGGAGTTAAAAATGAAAAAAATAATTTTGCTATTTCTGTGCGGTTTTGTGAGTTTATTTGCAGAGGCTCAAGTGCTCAGTTATGAGAGTTACTTGAGTGCATTTACCTATGAAGAGCGGAAGGCTATGAAAATCAACAGTGTTGAGCTTACTGTTATGCTTGAAGAAGGTACCGCACAGCTTGTGGATATTCGCTTTAAAGAAGAGTATGAAGCCTGGCATATGCCGGCCGCAATCAACATTCCTATGAATGAATTGCCAAAACGTTTAAACGAACTTGATAAATCAAAAGTTATAGTTACTGCGTGTCCTCATAAAGACCGAGCAATTATGGCGCGTACATTTTTGAAACTCAAAGGTTATGATACTCGTTACCTCACAGATGGATTGACTGGGCTTGCAGAGTACTGGAGAGGAGATAATGCAAGAGAGTTTATTCAGGAATATAATTTAATTCACAGTAAATAAAAACTCTACCTAGCATAGTCTACATTATTCTTTAAAAGATAAAATACGAGAATGATAACTTATGATTACCCACTTTTTAGACCACCCGCCGAAGCTGAGAATATAATACTTCAAGTCACTCTAGGGTGCAGTTACAATAACTGCTCCTTTTGTTCCATGTACAAAACTAAAAAATATCAGGAGAGAAGCTTAGAGGCTATCTGCAAAGATATTGACACTTTTGCTGCAATCTACCCAAACGCACATAAAATATTTTTAGCTGACGGTGATGCTCTTGCACTTCCGACGGCAACTTTACTAAAGATACTCGCATACTTGCAAACTTCATTTACAAGGTTAAGAAGAGTCTCTACATACGCTTCTGCCCAAAACCTTTTAGAAAAATCCGAGCAGGAGTTAGAGCTCTTGGCGGCAAATAAATTGAATCTCATCTATTACGGCATTGAGACCGGGAATGATGTCATCTTAAAAAAGATTACAAAAGGGGTGAACCAAAGTGACATTATAAAGTCACTGGGTAAAGTTCCTAAGTCCATGAAGATATCTGCAACGGTCATTTTAGGTCTAGGCGGAGAGCAATATAGCCAAGAACATATTGCCGATACCGCGCATGTCATAAACAATACTGCCGTAAATTACTTAAGTACCTTGCAGTTAGGACTAGAAGAAGATGCAGAAGAGAATTTTTACAAGCATTTTGCTGACTTTCGCCCACTCAATGATTTTGAAATCTTAGACGAACAAAAGAGGTTTTTAGAACTCTTGCATCCTGCTAATCAAATCATCTTCCGCTCGAACCACGCATCAAACGCACTTCATCTCTCAGGAACGCTTCCTAAAGACACAAAGAGACTTTTAGATGAGCTGAAGATGGCGATAGATATTGGAAATGATGCTCTGGTTCCAAGCATGTACAGAGGTTTTTAAATGAGTTTAAAACCTGCGTTTCATGCGAAGCTGTTAGCCTTGCAAGATGGAAGTTATGATGTTTTTTACAAAGAAAAAAGGTATCTGCTCTCCAAGCAAACGCAGCTGGACGGAAAACTCATAAAACTCTACGCAAAAGAGTTGGGAAATAAGGATTTTATCAGTCTCAACTATTATGCAAAAATAGGTGAAGGGCTTTTAAAACCTTGTGAAATGCCCGAGGAAAAAGTCATAGATTTTGTGTTAAATCTCAAAAGTGTATAGTATTTTAAATAGTGCTAAATAGGAGCTTTTTAGAGTCATACAATATTTTTTTGATTTTTACTCAAAAAATTTGCTTAACTTTTAACCAATTTTCTAAATTTTTGAATTAAATCTACATTTTTGTCGCTATAATTCCATCCTAAATTTCAATAAGCGAGGAAATGCTTGTATATTACCCTTAGTAGAAAACCTTCAAAAGAAGAAATTGTCACATTTAATATGAAAGTCTCCGAAGAGGATGCCGTCGTAGATTACAGAATCGAACTTGATTCTCTTAGTCAAGCAACAAAAGAAGCGCTTTGTGAATGCTACAACCTAAATCCAGAACGCATCGCAAGTGCAACTAAAGTTACATTCTCTTACAGCAACGAAATTTAACTGTGCAGCGTAAGCTGCTAGTTCTCATTTAATTACCCCATTCTCTCGGTCAGCCGTCCATCAAAAAATGGATGGCTAAATAATCCTTCAAACCTAAGAAATAAACCCAGTAAATTTAAAATAATATTGTCAGCCTCACATAATTTCAAAAGTTGTATAATCAATCTAAAGCATATCAATACAACTGATTCCAATGAAAGGATTTATCATGGGTTTTCAAATAAATAATAATTTACCGGCAATGAATGCAAATTTAAACTTGTCGCTAAATAATTCTAAGTTAGATAAAAGTCTGATACTTCTCTCCGCCGCGACAAAGTTAAATAGCGCAGCAGATGATGCATCAGGGTTGAGTATAGCGAATAAACTCTCTTCACAGGTCTCAGAAATGGGTCAATCTATTATGAATCTGAACATCAGTGTTGGGATGACTCAGGTTGCAGATGGCGCGATGCGGGGCATCAGTGATAATACAGATAAAATAAGAGAACTGACAATGCGGGCTTCAAACGCATCTTTAAACGCAGACAACAGAGCATCCATTCAAAGCGAGATAAATGGTTTAATGAAGTCTTCAGGTCAGATAGCCAGTACTACAAGTTTCAATGGAATAAATCTTCTTGATGGCTCAGGAGTCGGAAAGGTGTCCGCAGATGCAAGAATGTCAACTATCTTTTCATCTTTCATAGACGTGACTACACAAGAAAACGCAACTGCTTCTTTAGATGTGATAGACGCAGGAATAGCGAATATAAGCAGTATACGTTCATCTTTTGGCGCTCTGCAAAATCAGATGGAATCGGACATTAGAAACACCTCTGCAATGCAAATAAGTACAGCTTCAGCAGAATCTCAAATTCGAGATGTCGACTTTGCAGCTGAGAGTGCAAACTTTTCAAAAACAAACCTGATGTCTCAAGTAGGCTCGTTTGTTCAAAGCCAGTCTAACACCTCTGCTGAAAATGCTATGAGGCTTTTGCAGTAGTCTTAATTGCGTGTGCTAAATAAATTAGTCAAAATCATTGGAAGAAAATGTCATACAACCTAACAAATAAACTCGTCGTAGCAGTCTCTTCAAGGGCGCTTTTTGACCTAGAGACTGAAAACAAAATCTTTGAAGATAAAGGGTTGGATGAGTACTATAGGTACCAGCTTGAGAATGAAAACGAGCCAATTTCTAAAGGTACAGGCTTTAGACTCATAGAAAATCTCCTCAAAATAAACAGATATTTCAGCGCAGAAGAGAAACAGGTTGAAGTCATAATTCTCTCAAGAAACAACGCAGCTACAAGCCTCAGAATTACAAACGCAATCAATGAACATAAATTAGAAATACTGCGTTCAGGCTGGACAAGCGGACGGGATATTTCAGAATATCTGCAAGCGTTTAAAGTAGATTTGTTTCTCTCAGCCAATGATAACGATGTGACAAATGCCATCAAAAACGGAGTGGCTGCCGCAAAAATTCTTCCCTCAGACCAAAGTGTCCATAACTCCAGAGGTGATCAGGTACGCATTGCGTTTGACGGGGATGCGGTACTTTTTTCAGAAGAGTCTGAACTTATATACAAAGAACACGGACTTGAAGCTTTTATCGCTCATGAGCAGCACAACCGAGATAATCCTCTAGAACAGGGTCCTTTTGCAAAATTACTGCTCACACTCTCTGCCATACAAGAGAAGTTTAAAGACAAAGAGTCGCCAATACGAACGGCGCTTGTCACGGCAAGAAGCGCTCCGACGCATGAGAGAGTCATAAAAACACTCAATGTTTGGGGAGTAAGAGTAGATGAAGCTTTCTTTTTAGGAGGAAGTGAAAAGTATGAAATATTAAAAGCCTTTGGCGCAGATATTTTTTTTGATGACCAAGATATGCATCTGGATTTATCAGTCTCGGTTGTTCCGAGTGCAAAGGTGTTTTACAAAAGTTAAAATATCTTAGCAAAACCCTAGTGCGTTTTTTGTGTTAAATAATCCCGTAATATATCCCCATGGTCAAAGACAAGTTCATCCGGTATCATCCCTTCGCGAATGAGAATTCCAAGGGAACAGTCAGGCGCCATGGGCTGCGTTTTCTCTTGCAAGGCTTGTCTCTCTAATATCACCAATCATTTTTTTCTTTAATTTCTAATCGCTGTCTATGAGTCAATGTTTTTCCCGTATAAATAAAAGTGCTATATTATCTAAAATAACAGATAAGAAG
>VMSZ01000007.1 GCA_013791885.1 Sulfurimonas sp.
AAAATGTTAAAGTCGCGTTTATACGAACTAGAGATAGAGACACAAAAAGCTGAAAAAGACGGGGTAGCTAAAAGTGAAATAGGCTGGGGACACCAGATTCGCTCTTACGTTATGCAACCATACCAGCAGATAAAAGACAGCAGAAGCAATGAAGCCTACTCAAATGTAACAGCCATTCTTGATGGAGATATTGACGAGATGATAGAGGGTGTTCTTATCGCCCAGAATCGTTCTTAGGTTTTATAAAACTGTATCCTAGAAATCCCGCACCCAAAACCATGGCAATTATGGTCAGATAGCGCATCTGTTTTTCCTGAGTGCTTTTTAGCTCTTCCAAGATCTTTGCAGAACTCTGCGTTTTAGGCTTTACTGCGGCATTATTTGAACCGGCCATACTGGCTTCCATACGTGCTACATTTGCTGCTGCAATCTCCATCTCACTCACTCCTTCTTTTGGAGCTGCCCAAAAATGAATTGTAAAACCTACAATCAACATAAGCCCACCTCCTAAACGCAATAAAACTGTTTTATGCTTTAAAAAAAAATTCAATATCAACCCTTCTATGCTTTTTATAATACAAATTATGTCAAAATCGCTCTATGAATTTACTTAAAGAATTTGCACTAAACGACAAGTGTTCCTACCTCAAAGACAAAGAAACAATAACACATTACAAGATTATAGATAACTGTTCCCAAAAAAACTGCCAAGATTTAATTGAGAGAGGATACAGAAGATTTGGCAAGATGTATTTTAGACCTATATGCACAGACTGTCATGAGTGCCAAAGCATTAAGATAGATGTTGATAATTTTTCTTTTTCAAAATCTCAACGACGTGTTTTAAAAAAATCTGCTCATATACAAACATACATACAGCAGCCAACACTAAGCAAAAAACATTTAGAGCTCTTTAACAAGTATCATCTTAGTATGAGAGATAAGAAAGGATGGGATTATCAAGAAACTACTGCTCAGCACTATCACAACTCTTTTGTCAGCGGACATAATGAGTTCGGATATGAGATTTTGTATTTTGATAAGGATAAACTTATAGGAGTTGACCTAATTGATATTTTAAAAGACGGGTTATCTTCTATCTACTTTTACTATGACCCCGATTACAGTGATTTGGCTTTAGGAAAATTATCTTTGTATAATCAAATATTATTCGCAAAACAAAAAGCTAAAAAATGGATTTATCTAGGCTACTATGTTGAGGCCTGTCCGTCTCTTTCCTACAAATCACACTATAAACCCTACCTTACTCTCCAAGGAAGACCAAGTGAATTTGAAGATTTTGAATGGCTTTGATTATTTAGCAAGCTCTTTCATTTGACTTTCTCTTATTTCACTTTTTTTCTTATCCAACTCTTTTTGAAGAGACTCTTCTAAATTTTTTTGCTCTATTTCATCTTGTTTTCTAATTCTTTGAATCTTTTCTTTTTGGCGTTGTTGCTTAGATTTGTAAAGCTTTTGATTAGCTGCAGCTTCTCTTCTAAGATGCTTATCTTCATTGATAAAGTTCTGAATTACTCCCTCAGGGTTTACCTCCTCAACATGTCCGATATAGTAATTAATTATTTCATCTTTATATCTAGAAGTATCTATAAGCCCGCTGTTAATCAGACTTGAAAAAAGCTCACTATCTCCATCGCTCATAGAAGTTCTCAACTTAATGTGTGCACTTCGAACATAATAATCGTTCTCTTTGGAGAGATCTCTTAATTTATTTAAATATGTCAGTTTATCAATAGATTTATCCCCCTGTTCTATTGCATGACCTATTTTCTTAGTTGCGTAGACTTCTTGTGCATAGATATCAATTTTATCTTTTTCATCTGCATAACTCGAAATTTCTTTCAATTTAATAATATTACCGACATTATTATAAACACCATCACCTAAAACTGAATATATTGTTGGATTTGCAGCCAAAAGGAGAGTCGTGAAGAAGTATAAAGTTATAAAAAGTTTCATTTTCAATTCCATATCATTTTATTTTTTTTAATTATATCAAATTATAATGCTACAATTTCACATGATTCAAAAAATACGTACTGAAATAATTTATTACTTAATAATATTGGTTTTGTTGGCTCTGCTTCAACATTCAGATTTAATGTTTTCGCCGCTTGAGAGGTTTACAAAGATGCAACTTCATGCAAATTATCTGCATCCGTTTCTTTATGCGTTTATAGTTTATAGTGTTATTGGGTTATTCAGAGGAATCGCAAAATTTATACTTTTTGTAAAAAATAAATTTTAAAGCTAAACATATAGTCAACTAAGAAGAGTAGAGAAAGAGGTAAATACTTCCTGAGAGGAAGTATTTAAGAAGCTAGATTAGCCGTTACGTTTTTTGATAATTTCTTCAGAAACATTTTTAGGAACTTCTTCATAGTGATCGAATTCCATAGAATATGTAGCACGTCCTTGAGTAGCAGAACGAAGGTCAGTTGAGTAACCGAACATTTCAGCAAGTGGAACAAACGCATCAACAATTTTGTTTCCTGAACGGTCACTCATATTGTTAACTTGTCCACGACGACGGTTAAGGTCACCGATAACATCACCCATGTAATCTTCAGGAACTTCAACTTCAACTTTCATCATTGGCTCTAAGATTGATGGTCTAGCTTTTCTACAACCCTCTTTGAAACCCATTGAAGCAGCAAGTTTAAACGCCATCTCATTCGAGTCAACATCGTGGTATGAACCATCGTAAAGTGTAACATCAATGTCTTCCATTGGGTAGCCGGCAAGAACACCGTTAGCCATAGACTCTTTACAACCTTTTTCAACTGCTGGAATATATTCTTTAGGAACAGTTCCACCCTTGATATCATTGTGGAATACGAAACCTGTACCAGCATCACCCGGCTTGATTGTTAAGTAAACGTGACCAAATGCACCACGACCACCAGATTGTTTCGCATATTTGTACTCTTGGTTAACTTGGTCTTTAATAGATTCACGGTAAGAAACTTGTGGAGCACCAACTTCAGCTTCTACTTTGAATTCTCTTTTCATACGGTCTACAAGAATTTCAAGGTGTAACTCACCCATTCCCGAGATAATAGTCTGGCCAGTCTCTTCATCAGTATTTACTCTGAATGATGGATCTTCAGCAGCTAGTTTACCTAGTGCAATACCCATTTTTTCTTGGTCAGCTTTTGTTTTTGGCTCAACTGCAACAGAAATAACCGGTTCAGGGAATACCATTCTCTCAAGAACAACTGTATCATCCGGATCACAAAGTGTATCACCAGTAGTTGTATATTTAAGACCAACAACAGCACCGATTTCACCAGCGTAAATTTCTTTAACTTCTTCACGTTTGATAGCGTGCATTTTAACAATACGGCCAATTCTCTCTTTTTTATCTTTAGTAGAGTTATGTACGAATGAACCAGCTTCTAATGAACCACGGTAAACACGGATAAAAGTTAACGTTCCAACAAATGGATCCGTCATGATTTTAAACGCAAGAGATGCAAATTTACCATTGTCAGTTGATGGAACAACAACTTCGATTTCTTCATCGTCCATCATAGTTCCCTTGATAGGAGCACATTCAGTTGGAGCTGGAAGGTAAGCAACAACAGCGTCAAGTAAAGTTTGAACACCTTTGTTTTTAAATGCAGTACCTGCAGTCATTGGAACAATGTGCATACCAAGTGTAGCAGCTTTAATACCAGCGATGATTTCATCTTCAGTTAATGCTTCACCTTCTAAGTATTTTTCAGCAAGTTCTTCATTCCCATCTACTTCAGAAATTGACTCAATCATTTTTTCACGGTATTCTGCAGCTTTGTCTGCCATATCAGCAGGAATTTCTTCTACGTGATAGTTAGAACCCATTTCAGCATCAATATCCCAAACGATAGCTTTCATTTTTACAAGGTCAACAATACCTGTAAAACTGTCTTCAGCACCGATTGGTAATTGTATAGGAACTGGATTCCCTTTTAAACGAGTACGGATTTGATCTTCAACTTGGTAAAAGTCAGCTCCCGTTCTATCCATTTTGTTAACAAATACGATTGACGGTACGCCATAACGATTTCTTTGTCTCCAAACAGTCTCTGATTGAGGCTGAACACCACCAACAGCACAGAATACTGATACAGCGCCATCAAGTACACGCATTGAACGTTCAACTTCAATAGTGAAGTCAACGTGGCCCGGAGTATCGATAATATTTATCTGTTTTCCAGCCCACTCACAAGTTGTTGCAGCAGAGGTAATTGTAATACCTCTTTCTTGTTCTTGTTCCATCCAGTCCATAGTAGCAGCACCATCATGAACCTCACCAATTTTGTGTTCAACACCTGTGTAGAAAAGAATTCTTTCTGTAGTTGTTGTTTTACCCGCATCAATATGCGCAGCAATACCAATATTTCTTACATCTTCTAGTTTATGCGATCTTGCCATTTTAATAATGCCTTCAAGTGATTTTTTATAGAGTTGGACCTCTTTCATAAAAGCGCAGTTGCGTTTTCACAAAAGAGGTCGTCATATGGAGCCCTAACCTAAAAGGTTAGGATAGTCCAAAGTGGTTACTTAAAGATTACCAGCGATAGTGAGCAAACGCTTTATTTGCTTCAGCCATTCTGTAAGTATCTTCTTTTTTCTTGAATGCTGAACCTTTATCAGATGAAGCATCCATTAACTCATTAGCCAATCTCTCAGCCATAGTTCTTTCATTTCTTTTACGAGAAGCATCAACTAACCATCTAATAGCTAGTGAAAGCTGACGTACTGGGCGTACCTCTACTGGAACTTGGTAAGTAGCACCACCAACACGGCGACTTTTAACTTCGATTACTGGTTTAACATTATCAATAGCATCGTTAAATGTGTCTATTCCAGATTTTTCACCACGTGAACTGATAATATCAATCGCACTGTAGATGATTTTTTCTGCTGTAGATTTTTTACCATCATACATGATTTTGTTAATAAATTTCGTTAAAACTTTGCTTCCATAAACTGGATCTTGCATAATTTCACGAACGGGAGCTTTTCTTCTTCTCATTTGTAATTTTCCTTACTTCAATTTTTTCAAATTTACTCAAAATAAACCACTCAAGGTTTATCCTGTAGTTAGCTTGAACATTCGGCCTTGAGGCCTTCTGTCAATAATGACTACTTAACTTTAGGTCTTTTTGTTCCATATTTAGAACGAGCAACTTTACGGTCTTTAACACCAGCTGTATCAAGTGCACCACGTACGATATGATACTTAACACCAGGTAAATCTTTGATACGACCACCACGTACAAGTACGATTGAGTGTTCTTGAAGGTTGTGACCCTCACCACCGATATAAGAAATAACTTCAAAACCTGAAGTTAAACGAACTTTTGCAACTTTTCTTAAAGCCGAGTTTGGTTTTTTAGGCGTTGTTGTGTAAACACGTGTACAAACGCCACGACGTTGTGGACATGAAACTAGAGCTGGTGATTTTGATTTTTTAACCACACGTTTACGCTCATTACGAATCAGTTGATTGATTGTAGGCATACAATTCCTTTACTTAATTTTTCCAGTAGAATTTAATCCCCTAAATTTTAGGGAATTATAGACACGAAATAATACAGAGATTGTAATTAAAGTTTGCTTATTTTAAGTGTGAATTAAGAGATTGAGGAAACAGTATGTGAATTAATCTCACATACTGCTAGGGAGTTTTTATTAATCTTCGTCAGATGCAAACATTACCATTTGATCTTTGTAGATACCAGTACCAACTGGAATCGTACGACCGATAATAACATTTTCTTTAAGATTTTCTAAGTTATCGACTTTTGCTGAAACTGCAGCTTCTGTCAATACTTTTGTAGTATCTTGGAATGAAGCAGCTGAGATAATACTATCTGCAGAAACCGCAGCACGAGTAATACCAACCAAGAACGGTTCAGCAATCGCTGGACGACCGCCAAGACGCATGATTTTTTCATTTTCTTGTGCAAATTTCGCTTTAGAAATTAAATCGCCTTCAATAAATTTCGTATCTCCAGATTTAATAATTTTAATCTGTCTTAACATTTGAGTAAAGATAACTTCAATATGTTTATCAGAGATATTAACCCCTTGTGAACGGTAAACTTGTTGTACTTCACTTACAAGGTAGTTATAAAGTGCTTTAACACCCATAATTCTTAGTAACTCGTGTGAAGAGATGATACCGGTTGTCAATCTCTCACCAGCATGCACGAAGTCACCATCGCTAACAACTGGAACATGAGATTTATCAACAAAGTACTCTTTGATTACACCTGTTTCAGATGCAACAATAATTCTAACTTTACCGCGTAGTAATTTACCAAAACTTACAGTTCCGTCAATTTCTGAAATCATTGCAGTTGCTTTAGGACGACGACCTTCAAAAAGTTCAGATACACGAGGAAGACCCCCGGTGATATCGCTTGATTTTTGAAGAGCTTTTGGCGTTTTAGCAATTGTATCTGCAATTTTAACCGTTGCACCGTCTTTTACGAATACAGACGACTTAGGATTAATTGCATATCTTAACAATTCACCATCTTCAGTTGCAAGTACTATTGTCGGTTTATAATCAGATGAAACGTGATCATTAATCATTAAACGTGTTTTACCCGTAAGTTCATCTAACTGCTCGCTTGCAGTAGTTCCAACAATAATATCTTCGTATTTAACAACACCGTTTGCTTCAGAAATAACTGGATTTGAATATGGATCCCACTCTGCAATTATAACTGACTCATCATTTGCAGGTTTAGCAATCAGCGTTGATGGTTCAACAGCACAATCATCTTCTACTACAATCACGGAACCACGTGCAATATAGTGGCGCACTGCTTCACGGTTATTAGTATCAACAACAGTTGCAAATAAACCTTTTTCTTTAACCGCATACCCTGCAGTAATACCGGTAAATCTTTCTAAATAATCACCTTTAAGAAGGAAGTATTTTACATTTCCACTCTCTTTAGCATATATTTTTTGAGTTACAGGAGCACCATTATTCACCAATAATTCAGATGCATAAGGAATACGGCTTGGAATATTCCAGCCATCTTTAATAGTCTCAACGATTGATTCATGCTCTTTTACTTCCGAACCGTTTTCATATGGTAAATAAAACTTACCTTCGATTTGACCGCTTACACCAGCAAGTTCATTCGGTTTTGCAATCTCATTTTTACGAAGCGTGTAACGTACTGTTTCTTTAGCAGAAATAACACTTACTAAAACTTCATCATGGATTGTTTCAATTTTTAACTTACCTTCAAACGGTGCTTTAATTTTTGGCTCCACCAATAATACAGCTGCGTTTCTTCTGTTAGCAACAATGTTTTTACCCTCTTTAGAAAGGTAAGTTTTAAGGTTGTAGTAACGAATAAAACCTTCTTTTTCAGCAACAACTTGTCTCTCTTGAGCAGTTGAGCTTGCAGTTCCGCCAACGTGGAAAGTACGAAGTGTAAGCTGAGTACCAGGCTCACCAATTGACTGAGCAGCTACAATACCGACAGCTTCACCGGTACGAACGATGTGACCCGTTGCAAGGTTAACACCATAACAAAGTGCACAAATTCCGTCTTGACTCTTACAAGTTGTCGGCGTTCTGATATGTGCAGTTTTAATACCTGCTTCAGAGATTACTTTCGCAGAGATTTCATCAAGTAAAGTTCCCTCTGCGAAAAGGATTTCATTAGAGATAGGGTCAATAACATCTTCTGCCAATACACGACCATTTAATCTATCTTCTAAAGATTCAATTAAAGTATTCTGATCAGAAATATCTGAAATTTCAATGCCCTCATGTGTATGACAATCATGTTCAACAATCTTCACATTTTGCGCAACGTCAACAAGTTTACGAGTCAAATAACCCGCATTTGCTGTTTTAAGAGCCGTATCCGCAAGACCTTTTCTCGCACCGTGCGTAGAAATAAAGTACTCGATTACGTTTAGACCCTCTTTAAAGTTAGAGATAATCGGAGTTTCAATAATATCACCGCTTGGTTTGGCCATAAGACCACGCATACCGGCAAGCTGGCGAATCTGTGCTGCAGAACCACGAGCACCAGAATCAGCCATCATATGAATAGAGTTAAAACCGTCTTTGTCAGTTTGAACCAATTCCATCATTTTGCCCGCAAGCATATTGTTTGTATCTGTCCAAACGTCAATGATTTTATTGTATCTTTCTTGCTCAGTTAAAAGACCTGCTTCAAATTGTTTTTGGATATCCATAACTCTTTGCTTAGAATCTGCAATTTTTGCAACTTTTTCTTTTGGAACTCTAATATCATCTGCTGAAATAGATACACCGGCTTTTGTAGCTTGTGAAAAACCTAAATCTTTTAAACGGTCAAGGAAAGATGCTGTAATACCTACTCCACCGTATTTTTGAACATAATCAACAACTTCATTGATTGCTTTTTTCTTCATAACTTTGTTCCAAAGTTCAATAGGAACAAAGCTAGGTAAAATTGCTTTCAATAATAAACGCCCGGCAGTTGTATGGATAATACGTCCATCTACACGTGTTCTAATTTTTGCATGGATATCAAGTGAATCATGTTCCATTGCAATATTTACTTCATCAACATTTGCAAAAAGTTTATTTGACCCTTTTACACCATTTTTTTCTAAAGTAATATAGTAAATACCAAGAACCATATCCTGTGAAGGTGTAGCAATAGCTTTACCTGACGCAGGAAGTAAGATATTCATAGATGCAAGCATCAGTACTTTACACTCAGCAATTGCAGCTGAACTTAATGGTACGTGAACAGCCATCTGGTCACCGTCAAAGTCCGCATTAAACGCAGCACAAACCAATGGGTGAAGCTGGATAGCTTTTCCATCAATAAGTTTCGGGTGAAACGCTTGAATTGATAATTTGTGAAGTGTTGGAGCACGGTTAAGCATAATTGGGTAACCGTCAACAATTTCAGCAAGACATTCCCAAACTTCATTTGTTTTGTCTTCAATCATCTTCTTCGCAGCTTTAACTGTTGTCGCATAACCTTTATCTTCAAGTTTAGCAATCAAATGTGGTTTGAAAAGTTCAAGAGCCATTTTCTTAGGCAATCCACACTGATCCATTCTTAACGATGGTCCAACAACAATTACTGAACGTCCAGAGAAGTCAACACGTTTACCAAGTAAGTTTTGACGGAAACGTCCCTGCTTCCCTTTAATGATTTCACTTAAAGATTTAAGAGGACGTTTATTTGCCCCTTTAACTGCGTTTGCACGACGACCATTGTCAAATAATGCATCAACAGATTCCTGAAGCATACGTTTTTCATTACGAACAATAATCTCAGGAGCTTCAAGTTCAACAAGACGCTTTAGACGTTGGTTACGGTTAATAACACGACGGTATAAATCATTTACGTCAGAAACTGCAAATTTACCGCCATCTAAAGATACAAGCGGACGTAAATCCGGTGGAAGAACAGGAAGAACCGTTAACATCATCCACGCTGGATTATTTCCAGAATTTAAGAATGACTCGATAACTTTCAATCTTTTTGCAATTGTTTTCGTCTTAGCTTCTGATTTAGTCTGCTCTATATCTTCTTTTAAATTAGTAAATAGATCAACAAGGTCAATTGAATCAAGTAAATCGCGAACAACTTCGCCGCCCATACGAGCTTTGAATCCTAAAGAACCAAATCTCTGAACAAGTGTACGGTATTGCTCTTCATTTAAAACATCATATTGAAGTACAGGCGTTTTAGCTTCAGCATCATAGTATGCCTCACCGCCAGTTTCAACAATGTACGCCTCATAATAAAGTACACGTTCTAAATCTTTCATTTTGATACCTAAAAGAGTACCAATACGAGAAGGTAATGAACTTACATACCAGATATGTGCGACAGGTGTTACAAGTTCGATGTGTCCCATACGGTTACGGCGAACTTTTGTAGTTGTTACTTCAACACCACATTTCTCACACACAACACCCTTGTAACGCATCTTTTTGTATTTGCCACAAAGACATTCATAATCTCTTACAGGACCGAAAATTTTTGCACAAAAAAGACCGTCACGCTCAGGTTTTAGCGTACGGTAGTTAATAGTTTCTGGTTTTTTTACTTCACCATGACTCCAAGACATGACCTTCTCAGGAGATGCAAGTCGAAATTGCAGCTGCTTAATGTCATTTGGTCTATTATCTTCTGTTACTTCTACAGGTACTAATTTACTCATCGTCTTTAACCTCGTCTAGGATATCTACATCAAGAGCCAATGCTTGAAGCTCTTTTGTTAATACAAATAGTGTTTCAGGAATACCTGAAGCTGGCACTAATTCACCTTTAGTCAATGCTTTATAAGCACGAACACGACCATCAACATCATCTGATTTTATTGTTAACATCTCTTTTAGAACTGCTGAAGCACCGTATGCTTCAAGAGCCCAAACTTCCATCTCTCCAAATCTTTGTCCACCAAAGAGTGCTTTACCACCGACCGGTTGTTGTGTAACTAAAGAGTATGGTCCAGTTGAACGTGCGTGAATTTTCTCATCAACCAAGTGGTGAAGTTTAAGAACATACATGTAACCAACGTTTACACGCTCTTTTATCTTCTCGCCAGTTAAACCGTTATAAAGAACAGTTTTACCATCGGCATCCATTTTTGCAAGTTCATAGAGTTTTTCAAATTCTACTGCGTTTACGCCTTCAAATATCGGAGTTGCAAACTTAACACCATTTGACCAATCTCTCGCATATTTCAAGAATTTTTCATCGCTCATATCACCAATAACTTTTACAGCGTTCATCATACCTGCAACATCTGCAATCGTAATCATTTTTGCTCTTAAAGTATCGATGAAATCTTTTTGTTTCGTCTCAAACTGCTCTTGAATCTGGTTTCCAAGTTCACGCCCAGCCATACCTAAGTGCATTTCAAGAATTTGTCCGATATTCATACGAGAAGGAACCCCGAGTGGATTTAAACAAACATCAACACTTCTTCCATCTTCCATATACGGCATGTCAACTTCAGGAACGATTATAGAAACAATACCTTTATTTCCGTGACGACCAGCCATTTTATCACCGACTTTAAGTTGGCGTTTTGTAGCTATGTAAACTTTAACATATTTAACAACACCATTAGCAAGGATGTCATCTTTTTCTAATATATTCAGTTTCTCTTCATGCTCATCTCTAAAAACACGTTTTTGTTTTTGGAAATAGTTTTTAGTTTTCGTATACTCATCTTGAATCTCTTCGCTGAATGACTTAACAATAGCGTTCATTGCAAAACGGTTAACCTCTACTAAATCTTTACCGTTGATCTTATCTCCGGCTTTGTATTCAGTATCGCCAATTTTGATAGCACTTACTAGAGGCTCTTTTGTTAAAAGTTTAGTTACTCTTAACATCTCTTCTTTATCTATCATAAGAAGACGGTCATAGTGCTCACGCTCTAAGTAATCTCTCTCTTCTTTTTCAAGCTCTAATGTACGGTGATCTTTGTCATAACCTTTTTTTGTAAAGATTTTAACATCAACAACAACACCCTCCATACTTGGAGCACAGTAGAGTGATTTGTTGACAACGTGACCAGCTTTTTCACCAAAAATAGCACGTAATAAACGCTCTTCCGGAGTTGGTTTTACTTCACCTTTTGGAGAAACTTTACCAACAAGGATCATTCCGCCCTGAACAATAGTACCGATTTTTACAATACCGCTTTCATCAAGGTGAGATAATTCATCATCTCTAACATTTGGAATATCACGAGTAATCTCTTCTACTCCGTGTTTTAACTCTCTCGCTTCAACTTCTTTTTCATAAATATGAACAGATGTAAAAGCATCTTTACGAATCATTCTTTCAGAGATAACAATAGCATCCTCAAAGTTGTACCCGTTCCATGGCATAAACGCAACCATCGCATTCACACCAAGAGCAAGTTCACCTTGATCCATGTTCGGACCATCAGCAATAATTTGATCTTTCTCTACTCTCTCACCAACATTTACAATTGGTTTTTGAGTAAACGATGTATTTTGATTTGTACGAAGGTTCTTCTGTAATGGATAGTAATCTATATAGATTTCTCCATCTTCATCACCCATTATGTAAATATGTTTCGCATCAACCTTTTCAATCACACCTGAACGCTTTGCTTTAACACATTCCCAAGAATCACGAGCAACAAGTTTTTCAACACCTGTTCCAACCATTGGTGCGTTTGACTTGATTAGAGGCACAGCCTGGCGTTGCATGTTTGAACCCATTAAAGCACGGTTCGCATCATCATGCTCCAAGAATGGAATAAGTGAAGCAGCAACACCGACAACCATACTTGAAGAGAGGTCAGCGTACTCACACTCACTCCATTTTCTTGTAAGAATTTCACCATCTTGTCTAATAGTAATCAGTTCAGTTACAAATTGCCCGTTTTCATCTAATGGATTTGAAGCAGCTGCAATTTTTTTGCCCTCTTCTTGTGTAGCTGTAAGATAAACAATCTCATCAGTTACTTTTCCATCTCTGATAATTTTGTATGGCGCTTCAATAAAACCATGCTCGTTTACCTTAGAGTAAGTTGCCAAAGTATTGATAAGACCAATATTTTGTCCCTCTGGAGTCTCAATTGGACAAATACGTCCGTAGTGAGTCGGGTGAACGTCACGTACTTCAAAGCCTGCTCTTTCTTTAACAAGACCACCTTCACCAAGTGCTGAAAGACGGCGTTTATGTGTTACTTCTGAGAGTGGATTCGTTTGGTCCATAAACTGTGAAAGTTGTCCGCCTGAGAAGAACTCTATTACAGTTGAAGTAATCATTTTTGAGTTAATCAAATCGTGAGGCATAAGTTCTGTCATTGGACCACTCATAGTAGAGAGTTTGTCACGAATAGCTTTTTGCATCTTAATAAGACCGTTATGTAACTCATTTCCTAAAAGTTCACCGATTGAACGAATACGACGGTTACCTAAGTGATCTCTATCGTCGATATGACCTAGACCATTTTTAACTTTAATAACATATTTTACAGATTCAATAATATCTTCATGTGTTAAAACTGTTACATATTCAGGAATATTCATACCAAGTTTGTGGTTCATTTTCATACGACCGACTCTTGTTAAATCATATCTTTCCGGATCAAAGAAAAGTTGATTAACGAAAGCTTTAGCGGCGTCTTTTGTTACCGGTTCGCCTGGTCTCATAACTTTATAAATACGGATAGCTGAAAGATCATTTTCATCTTCTATATCTTCAGTCTGTTTAAGTAGTTTAAGAGAATCTGCATCTGCATTGAATGCGTTAATGATTGAACTATCCACACCATCAGCTAAATCGTTAGCGATATTAAATTCTTTAACACCGATTTCTGAAATCTTTTTCAGTTTAGTCTCGTCTATGTGCGTCATAGTATCAAATAATATTTCTCCTGTTTCAGGATCAATAATCGGCTCTGCCAAATAACGGTCGAGAAGAACTTCTAAAGGATATTCAACAGTTTTAAGTCCGCTTTCAATAAATGCTTGCGCTTTTTTAGTTGACAATCTTTTTCCAGATGCAATTAAAACTTTTCCATCAATATCACATAAGTCATAAGTAAGTCTTAACGTGTAATCCTCTGGATTAAAATCTATTGTAAATTTATTATCACGTATGCTTATTGTTTGAATTGGATAAAATAATTTAAGTACATCTTGTTTAGAATAACCAAGTGCACGGAACATAATTGTAACCGGTACTTTACGGCGTTTATTAATTCTCATATAAAGAATATCTTTAGGATCATACTCAAAATACAACCATGAACCACGGTCTGGAATAATCTGACCTGTGTATATCAATTTATTACCAGAAGTAGTTGACTCTTCTTCTTTAAAGATTACACCAGGAGAACGGTGAAGTTGATTTACAACAACTCTTTCAACTCCATTAATGATAAATGACGTTCTATCAGTCATAAGTGGAATATCACGAACAAAGATACTTTGCTCTTTGATATCTTTTACACCAAGTTTTTCTTTAGTGTTTTCATCTCTGTCCCATAAAACTAAACGCGTTTTCATTCTTAGAGATACGGCATAAGTAAGGCCTCTCTCCATACATTCTCTAACAGTATATTTTGGCTTTCCAACTTCAGAGCCAATATATTCAACTGTTAATCTATTTTGAGTGTCATGAATAGGAAAAACTGATTGAAATACGCTTTCAATACCACTTGTAGTTCTGTCTTTGTCATCTAACATTAAGAATTTATCGTAAGAACTTTGTTGGAGTTGTAAAAGGTTTGGTACTTCAATTTGTTGAGGAGTTTTAGAGAAGTCTACACGAAGACGATTTCCGGAGTATAAAGTATTTAACATATGCTACCTCGATGAGTTGTTATTTAGGAGCTTAATTTTAATATTAAGCAAATGAATATCTAGACGTCTCTAGATACATTTATTTACAGTGCTTATAAACGACATAAGGGCACTTTTACAAAAGGACCAAAATCCCATCGTAAAAGCGCCCAAAAATTGAGGGCAAGAGCCCTCAAGGTAAAGTTGAAATTATTTAATTTCTACTTTTGCACCAGCTTCTTCAAGCTCTTTTTTAGCTGCTTCAGCAGTTTCTTTATCTACACCCTCTTTGATTGTTGAAGGTAAGTTTTCTGTTGCATCTTTAGCTTCTTTAAGACCTAAACCTGTAAGAGCACGAACAACTTTAATTACACCGATTTTTTTATCGCCAGCATCAGTAATGATAACGTTAAATTCAGTTTGCTCTTCAGCAGCTTCAGCACCACCTACAGCACCACCAGCCATTGCAACCGGTTGAGCAGAAACTTGAAATTTCTCTTCAAATTCTTTTACTAATTCAGAAAGTTCTAATACAGAAAGTCCTGAGATAAATTCTAATACATCTTCTTTAGTTATAGCCATGATATGACTCCTTGTTTTTATTATAATTTTGTTTTAAAAGCTATTAAGCTTCAGTTTCTTTTTTCTGTCTTAGTGCATCAAGTCCGATTGTAAAGTTTCTGATTGGTGCAACCCAAGTAGCAGCAAGCATAGATAGTAACTCTTCACGGCCTGGAAGTTTAGAAAACGCTTCAACTTTCGCAGCGTTTGCAGCTTCACGATCAATGTATGCAGATTTAACTACAAACTTATCGCTTTTTTTAGCAAAGTCAAATACTATTTTAGAAGTAGCAACAGAATCTTCACCCCATACAAGAATGTTAGTGTCTTTCAACACAACACCAGTAAGCTCAGCGTTTGTAAGTGCAACAGTTGCTAAAGTGTTTTTAACAACCTGTACTTTTGCGTCTTTTGTTTTTGCAAGTATTCTAAGTTCTTCTAATTGAGGAACTGTTAAACCTTTGTAATCACAAAAAACTACCGCTTGAGCAGTTTTGAACTCATTTGAAAGTACTTCAATAATTTCAGCTTTTTTAGTTTTTGTCATAAAAATATCTCCTTTCCAGACAACACTTCAAGCAGGTCAAGGATTTCTCCTTAATTAAGCAAAACGCCCACTGTCTTTAGTCCATAAAATGCAGTTACGAAGTAAAATAAGTAACTTTATCATGCCCTACGAATAGGGCATTAAAAATTATTATAATTATCTAATGTCTAGTAAAGCAGCAATATCAAGTTTAACAGCTGGACTCATTGTTAATGAAAGAGCAGCATTTTTAATATAACGACCTTTAGCAGTAGCTGGTTTGTGTTTGTTGATTGCACCAACAAAAGCACTTAAGTTTTCTGCAATTTTATCTGCTTCAAAACTTACTTTACCGATACCGGCATGAATGTTACCTTTTTTGTCAACACGGAAAGCAACTTGGCCACCTTTAACGTTAGCAACTGCAGTAGCAACATCTGGAGTAACAGTACCAGTTTTAGGATTAGGCATTAAACCTTTTGGCCCTAGAATACGACCAATTTGTCCAACAAGACCCATACAATCCGGTGCAGCAACAACTACATCAAAATTGAATATACCATCTTTAATTTGTTGTACTAAATCATCAGTACCAACAATATCAGCACCAGCAGCCAACGCTTCATCAGCTTTAGCACCTTTAGCAAATACTGCTACACGAACTGTTTTACCTGTACCATGTGGTAGTACGATAGCACCACGAACCATTTGGTCAGCATGTCTTGGATCAACATTTAAATTTAATGCAATTTCAACTGTTTCATCAAATTTAGCGCTTTTTAACTCTTTTACTAAAGCAGACGCATCGCTTACTGAATATACTTTCGTATTGTCTATTTTTTCAACTAATTGTTTATATCTTTTACTCATTTTCAAATTCTCCTAAAATTCTTCCACATTATTTTACATCACTGTGGTTACGATATTTAAATATTAATCTATTACTTCAATACCCATTGAACGAGCTTGACCAGCAATTGTATTTGCAGCCATTTCTTTATCATTTGTATTTAAGTCTTGGATTTTCATCTCAACAACTTCCATTAATTGTGCACGAGTAATCTTAGCTATTTTGTTTTTAAGAGGATTCTCGCTTCCTTTCTTAATACCAGCAGCTTTCATTAAAAGCGCAGACGCAGGCGGTTGTTTAGTGATAAATGAAAAACTTTTATCAGTATAAACAGTAATGATAGTTGGAACTTTAAACCCCATCTGAGATTTTGTTTTTTCATTAAATGCTTTTGTAAATTCCATGATGTTAACACCACGTTGTCCTAAAGCTGGTCCTACTGGTGGTGCCGGTGTTGCTGCACCAGCATTGATTTGTAGCTTGATATAGCCTGCAACTTTCTTTGCCATGTTTGTTTCCTTTTATTGAGTTAAATTATTTTTTCTACTTGCGTATAAGAAATATCTACAGGTGTAGCTCTTCCAAATATCGATACATTAAGTTTTAGAGTACCATGCTCTAAATCATACTCATCCACTGTTCCTGTAAAGTTTGCAAATGGTCCATCAACGATACGAACTGTCTCACCACTATCAAAATATACTTTAGGTTTCGGAGCTGCACGATTATTAACGCGGTCAAGAATAACGTTAATATCATGTTCGCTTAATGGTGTTGGCGTATTAGCCTCTCCAATAAACCCTGAAACCTTTGGTATAGATTGAATCATATGCTGAATTTTTGTATTTAAATCTATTTTAGCAAATACATATCCAGAATATAAAGAACGTTCTGTCACTTTTTTCTTTCCATCTTTAACTTCAATTACATCTTCAGTTGGAACTATAACTTCTACTATAGAGTCTTGTAAACCATACTCTTCTATCATATTAAGGATAGCCGCTTTTACTATTCTGTCATTACCATAAGTCTGGATTGAATACCATTGGTGTGCCATAACTTCTCCTTAACCTAAAATTGCAGATATAACTGATGACATAAACAAATCAACCAGCGCCAAAAATGCAGCTATTACAGCAACAACGATAAGAACAGCAATATATGCTTGCTTTACCTGCCCCTTTGTAGGGAAGATAACCTTAGCTAATTCTGTTTTTGCATTTCTGATATGTTTACTTAAATCCATTATTACATTCCCATAACTACATTTATTATAAATAAAGCTTCTAAGCTGTACTAATAATAAATGATGTGGCAGGCGTGGAGGGATTCGAACCCCCAACACCCGGATTTGGAATCCGGTGCTCTACCATTGGAGCTACACGCCTACTTATATATAAAAAGAGCTGACTCTTCTTAAAACTTAAATGACTACGAAAAGAGTGAAACTAAAGTTTCATCTCTTTGTGTATAGTGTGTTCACGACAAAATTTACAAAATTTTCTCACTGTGAATTTCTCAGTGTGAGTTTTTTTGTTTCTTGTAGTATGGTAGTTACGACGTGTACACTTTTCGCAACCTAAATGTATTGTTTCTCTCATGTTATTAGCCTTTTAAAGGATTAATGCATATTCGCGTTAGCGAATTATGCAAGAATCTCAGATACAACACCAGCACCAACAGTTCTACCACCCTCACGGATAGCGAATTTAGTACCTTTTTCCATAGCGATCGGGTGTATTAAATCAACAGTAATACTTACGTTATCACCTGGCATAACCATCTCAGTACCTTCTGGTAATGAAATTGCACCAGTAACGTCTGTAGTACGTACATAGAATTGTGGACGGTAGTTAGTAAAGAATGGAGTATGACGTCCACCTTCGTCTTTACTTAATACATAAATCTCAGCTGAGAATTTAGTATGTGGAGTAATAGATTTTGGTTTACATAAAACTTGACCACGCTCAACAGCATCTTTAGTGATACCACGAACTAGAATACCACAGTTATCACCTGCAACACCCTCAGTCATTTCTTTACGGAACATTTCGATACCTGTTACAGTAGTTGATTGAGTGTCTCTGATACCGATAATTTCGATAACGTCACCAATTTTTACTGTACCACGTTCAATACGTCCAGTTACAACTGTTCCACGACCTGAGATTGAGAAAACGTCCTCAACTGGCATTAGGAAAGGTTTATCAGTTTCACGCTCTGGTTGAGGGATATATCTATCAACTTCAGCCATTAATTTTTGAATTTTTGCTGACCACTCGCCAAGAGTACCAGTTTTTGCTTCTTCAAGAGCTTTCAATGCTGAACCAGCTACGATTGGAGTATCGTCACCTGGGAAATCATACATATCCAATAGTTCACGAATTTCCATTTCTACTAGTTCTAGTAGTTCTTCATCGTCAACCATATCTTCTTTGTTCATGAAAACAACGATGTATGGTACACCAACTTGTTTTGAAAGAAGAATGTGCTCACGTGTTTGTGGCATCGGACCATCAGCTGCAGAAACAACTAATATAGCACCGTCCATTTGAGCAGCACCAGTAATCATGTTTTTAACGTAGTCCGCGTGACCTGGACAGTCAACGTGTGCATAGTGACGATTATTAGTCTCATACTCAACATGTGAAGTAGCGATAGTGATACCACGTTCTCTTTCTTCTGGAGCATTATCGATTGCATCGTAATCCATCATTTTTGCACCATTAGTTACTGCTAGTACAGCTGTAATTGCTGCCGTTAATGTAGTTTTACCATGGTCAACGTGACCTATTGTACCGATGTTACAGTGAGGCTTATTACGCTCAAACTTTTCTTTTGCCATTGTGTCCTCCGACTTAATTTGTGAATAGAAATGGAATTATACCCAAAAATTATTCAATTATTGCTTAATCAAAACATAACATTTATTTTTTGCTGTTTCTGGAGCTCACGAGCGGATTTGAACCGCCGACCTCTTCCTTACCAAGGAAGTGCTCTACCCCTGAGCCACGAGAGCATAAATATAGATGTATTTATAAGCAATAATTGCATAATTTTTTTACAATGATATTAGTTAAATGATTAGATTTCTATATAAATATTTCTATTGCATATAGTAGTATGAAGTAAAGATGAATTTGTACTTCAGCTTCCAGATTTTCAATGGAGCGGGTGAAGGGACTCGAACCCTCGACCCTCAGCTTGGAAGGCTGACGCTCTAGCCAACTGAGCTACGCCCGCATGTGCCATTGAAATGGTGGTGAGAAGAGGAGTCGAACCTCTGAACCCGTAGGGAGCGGATTTACAGTCCGCCGTCGTTGGCCACTTGACTATCTCACCATGAGATATATAATCTAATAATCTGGTCTAACACTGTTTCTAATATTCGAAATTCAATGGTGCCGACACGAGGATTCGAACCCCGGGCCTGCTGATTACAAATCAGCTGCTCTAGCCAACTGAGCTATGTCGGCATCGAATTTGAGCCAGAATTATAGTGCAAAACATTTTCATTGTCAAGACTTTTATCTAAAAGTTTATAATTTCTTCATCTTTTAGAATATTCATCTCATACAGGGCCCTATTCTTGGCGATTTCTTCTTTTATTTTTTCTAAAAAAATCGGTTTCATATGGTTAATGTAAAACCTTATATCATCTCTTTTTAGATTTTTCAACTCTTCAAACAAAATTTTTGGTGTCATATGCTTGCTCTCTTTCGCCAGTCTTTGCATATTAGACGTAAAAGAGCATTCAAGTATGGCAGTTGTAATAGTATGATTATTTTCTATTTCAGAAATTACATCCGCTAAAGAGTAAGTGTCTGCTGAGATTATTACACTACTTTGATTTTTTCTATATACATAACCGCAACTAGGAACCGTGTGGTCTGTTTGTATTGCTTTTATAAATTCATTTTCTCCAAGGGCGTACTCCACACCTAATTCTATTTCAGTATACGTTACACTCATTCCAGAAGAGTCGTGTAACTTTATCTTTGCAAAATCAGGCCAGATAATATCATTCAAGAAATGTTTTTTAATTGCTGCTATGGTTTGAGGAAGTGCCATAATATTCAGTGGCTTTACTCTACTGCCATAGTAGTTATCCAAAATATAGGCTATATCTGTTATGTGGTCAAGGTGCGAATGCGTAAGCCAAATGTTTTCAATAGAAGTAGATGAAGCTTCCAAAGTATTGAGCAAATTCCCCGCATCAATAACGTTTTTTGCATTCAAATAAAAAGAAGTTGTTCCAAATCCCTTAGCATTACTTCCGTAAGCGCCCAATATCTTTATTTTATTTTCCATTTGCTCTACACTTATTACTTTAAACTCAAGTCCTTATTGACTAAGCTAAAGTATAATTTTCATTGATTATATCATTAAAAAATAAAAGGTTTATCTATGCTAAAAATTCTATTTTCCCCATCAGAGGGAAAAATAAGTGGCGGAAACGCAGAGAGAAAAGAGCTTCTTGGTTCAAACTCCGCAAGAGAAGAGATTTTAGACACATATAATGCCATCGTAAAGAATGAAAATGAAAAAGAGATTGTGGAGCTATTTGGACTAAAAAAATTTGATGATTGCAAACCATATCTGCAAGATTTATCTTCTGCACCGCTTATGTGTGCCATAGAGCGTTACAGCGGCGTAGCATACGACTATCTGGATTATCCTTCGCTTGAAAAAAATGCACAAGAGTATCTCAAGAAAAATACAATTATTTTCTCAAATTTATATGGAGCGATTTTAGGCTCAGATACCATTGCTAACTACAAAGTCAAGCAGGGAAACTCAATAGGTACCATTGAACCAGATAAATTTTACAGAGACAGATTTTCATATCAGCTAGATTTGTATCTTGCCAAGGATGAGATTTTAGACCTGCGTGCTGGTTACTACGACAAATTTTACAAAGTAAACAAAAACTATACGACACTTAAATTTTTAAAAGACGGTAAAAGTGTCAGTCACTGGGCCAAAGCTTACAGAGGTAAAGTTTTGCGAGAACTCGCCCTTCACAGTATTAATTCTATAAAAGAGTTTATGTCACTTGAAATAGAGGGATTAAGCGTCGCAGAGATTAAAGTAATCAAGAATAAAACTGAAATCGTATATAATATCTCAAACTAAGAGAGACTTTCAAAGATTACAAGTCTTAGAAAAAGGGACATTATAGTGCAAGATTCACAAGAGTATTTAGATAAAAAAGCGTATTTTGAAAAAATAATTACACTGTATGGCAGAAATGTAGTCATTGAAATTTTACAAGACTCAACCGTAGAAATTCATAAACTTCATATGGCAAACTCGAACAAACAAGATGGAGCAATTTCTGAAATACTTGCACTTGCTAAAAAACGCGGCATTGAGATTAGCTACCATGATAAAACAGCGCTCAGCCGTATCAGTAAAAATGCCAAACAAGACCAAGGTGTAGCCATAGATATACTCGCAAAACTTTATACAAATGCAAAAGAGATTAAAAATCTTGACTCTTTTAAACTCATCGCCCTTGATGGCATACAAAATCCTCAAAACCTTGGGATGATTGTCCGCTCATGCGCAGCAGGAGACATTGACGGTATTATTTTGCCGAAAAAAAGCTCTGCTAAAATCTCTCCTCTTGTCATCAAAGCAAGTGCGGGAACACTTTTTAAGCTTCCAATTTACTACTGTAATGGATTAGAAGATGTTTTGTCAGATTTGCAAGATACAAAAATTTATGCGCTCTCTTCTCATGCCAAAAATAGTATTTATGACTTAAACGCAGCGAAAAAGTCTATCTTTGTTTTGGGAAATGAAAGCGAAGGTGTAAGCCCGGAAGTTGAAAAACTTTGTAACGACAAAATCAGTATTCCTATGAAACGCGGTGTCGAATCTTTAAATGTAGCTGTGACAGCCTCACTTATTGCGTTTATGCGGTAAAAAGTGCTGCATACTTTACCCAGCCGCTTTTGGCGGGTAAAATGTTTACTCAGCTAATTTCTCAGGTGTCAACCCTACTTCTTCCAAATAATGACGCAAACCAACAACCTCATCCTTCGACAAATTCCCTGAATGGTGCATCCCCAGAACATACTCTTTTGAGCCACAAAATATCTTTAACTTATTTGTTTTCGTCTGCTCTACTTCACAGCCAAAATGTTCCAACGCAGCAACCAATTTCCTAGAATCCAAATCAGAGGCGACAGGATGTTCAAACACTTTTTCTATTTTTTTAATATGCTTATGAGCCATATAATTCCTTTGTACTTTTCACAATTATACTCCTGGACTTCTTTAAAAAAAGCTTTAAATTCACGCTTCTTTCATTTCAATAAATAAAAAGTGGGAGTTCTCTAAAGCTTCTATCGTAAGAGAACGCTCATCCATAATTTCTAAAGCATCTGAATCTTCTAAAGTTATCCCATTAACGAAAGAACTTCCCTCAATCTGTACAAAGTAAATTTGTCTGCCTTCTTCCAAATGATAATCTAAAGAATTCCCCTTTTCTAACTCGCTTACATATATGTTTACATCTTGATGAAGTTTTATTTTAGAAGTTGCGCTTTGCGAAGAAACAATAGGCAAAAATTTGTTTCTTCTATTTTCTAGAGTATATCTATGTGAACCATAGAGTTTAGGCAAGTCGTTTTTTGGAGGAATTATCCACATTTGAAGCAGTCGTATATCGTCATTTTTATTCAAGTTGTACTCACTATGAGCTATTCCACTTCCGGCACTCATGTACTGAACTTCACCGCGTTTGAGAGTTTCGGAATTGCCTAGAGAATCCTTGTGTGTTAATTCGCCGCGAATAATATAGGTTACTATTTCCATATTTTTATGAGGGTGCATATCAAAACCGCTCTGTGAGCTGATAATATCATCGTTTAAAACTCTTAACACTCCAAAGTTTCTGTTGTCATGATTAATATATTCGGCAAAAGAGAAGTGAAAACGACTCTTTAGCCAGCCTTTGCTTGAGACATACATACTATCTTTTGGTATTTTTTTGAACATTTTTATACCTCTAAGAAAACAAACTACTTACTTTGAATACCTTCTATATTGATTTCTAATTTCACATCTTCACTCACAGCCACACCGCCAGTCTCTAAGATTTGATTCCATTTGATGTTGTAATCAAGTCTGTTGATTTTGCCGCTAAGAGTGAGCCCTGCTCTAGTATTTCCCCATGGGTCTTGCATAACACCGCCAAACTCGTAATCTAGTACAACATCTTTGGTCACATCTTTAATAGTAAGTTTTCCGTAAGCCTTATCGCCTTTAACACTCTCAAGCACAAAAGTGATTTTTGGGTACTTTGCCGCATCAAACAAGTCTGCTGAGCGCAAATGATTGTCTCTTTTCTCAATGTTTGTGTTAATAGACGCAACATCTATCTCGGCATTCATCGCTGTAAGGAGATTTGTTTTGTCATCTAACTCAAAACTGCCCTTAAATTTATTAAACTCTCCATTTACCGTGCTTATCATCATATGTTTGACTTTAAAGCCAACATTCGTATGAGAAACATCTACATTAAATGCAGCTCCAAACAAAGAACCAGCACTCAAAAACACAACTATTAACAGGTAAGCAAAAGCTTTCATGATACATCCTTTAAAAGAAATTTTTATAAGGATGATTATACTCCTATGAGCTATTTAATCCATATGATAGTTTTTAATTAGTTGTTGCGTTTAAGTAGTTTCATATAACAATTTATTATATCTATGAGTTCATAATCTCATAAGGGCGTTTTATTTCGCGGATAACCTCACCAACGCTCATATGACGTGACTTTCTCAAAAACTCTTTTCCATCCAAAAATACCAAAACAGTGGGAATAGTAAAAACACTAAAGTGCGCGGAAGTTTCCTGTTCTATAGAAGTATCAATGCTTATAACTTCAAAATTTTTAAAATTTCCCTCTATTGCTTCAAGCAGTTTAGGCTTGAGTGCATGACACACATTACATGTCGGTGCAGAGAAATACAGCATTACCGCTAAGTTTTCATTAATTGTCTGGTTAATATTTTCTATTGTTTGCATCTATAAAGCCTTTATTTGTGAAGAGGAATTATAATATAATCCCTTATGAGTTCCATACTATTTTCCATATTAGGCGTATATATTTTTATCGTCATCGGTTTTATTGCTAAAATGAGCTTTAAAGAGCAGATGGATGATAAGACGATTACTCTTGTTAATGTCTATTTCTTACAAGTATTTCTAACTTTTTGGGGATTGCTCATTCGTCCCATAGACATTACCCTGCTTTATGCTCCCTCTGTTTACTTATTAATTGTGCTCATTGTTGTGCTTATGGCTGCGTTTGGTGCGAAGTTTTTGTTTGAAAATAAAAAAGAGTATTCCATTGCCACAGTCGCCGCCATCATAGGAAACACTGGAAATTTAGGCATTCCTATAAATATTGCCATCTTTGGCGAAGCTTCCATACCGTACACGACAGTCGTCAATCTTGTCAATGTTTTTGTGGTTTACACTATCGGCGTTTTTTACTACTCGCGTGGGAGTTTTGATACAAAAACATCTCTTCTTAACATCGTTAAAATACCTATTCTTTGGGCTGCAATAATCGCCATAGGTCTCAGTCTTTATGGATATGCACCCTCAGAGACAGTCTTAAGTACGCTCATGATGGGCGCCTATGCCTCTATGACGATGCAGCTCTTTTTATTTGGAATGTATTTATATGGTACGAAAATAAATGAGATTAGTAAAACCTTGGTTCTATGGGTTCTTGCGTTTAAATTTTTGCTGCTTCCGCTTGTTGCGTTTGCTGTCCTTTATTTTTTAAACTTGGAACCTATGATAAAAGGGATTATCTTCATAGAGATTATGATGCCTCTTGCTATTGCAAATGTAAACTTGGCATCGCTATATGATTGCAGTCCTAGGATTGTTACTGCTTTGGTTTTTGCTTCATCTATTCTATTTTTAGGAGTGATTTTTATTGCTGTCAAACTTCTTGCGTTTTTGTAATAAAGATTATTTCACCTCATACGTTTGCGGATATGCAAAAATTGGCAGATAATTCGGGTCATAGTTCTCTGCGTTTTCATCTATAAGAGTCGGTACTTTGCCCACTCCCCAAAGAATTGTCTCCTCTGTATGATAAGGTCTATCGGTAATCGTCTCGCCAAATTCGTATGCAGTGGAGTCTATGTGCGTAAAGCTCTCATTTGCATCTCTGTAGTATTTGTAAGTAAAAATAGTTTTGCCAAAATAATCTTTTCCTTTTGTAAAACGCTGCGTTTTAACTATTTTTCTATACCCCTGCGCAGCTTTTAGCGACTCATCAAGCGTCGGGTAAAGAAGCGGCGCTTGGATGTAGTCTTCTTGGGTGAGGTACTCTTTTTTGGCGGTAAATTCTCGAATGAGGGAGAGTCTTGTTTCTTGAATCTCTCTGAGTTGTGCGACATTTTCAAAGGCTAAAGCAGGAAAATCAGCACTATATCCGTTTAATTTCGTAATACTGTTTTTAAGATACGCTTCCATGGAGCTTGGCATATCTCCGTAGAGGGAAGCCCCGACAACATGGTTCAAAAATTTTCGATACTCTCCGATGTTGGCATCACGGTTTATAGGGTCGCCTCTGTGCGCATTTCCTGCAGTCTCATCGTTTTTTGCAGAAACATTTTTTTCATATCCCAGATAATCCATCTCTCTCCAGCCTAAATCGCCCGCAAATTTGCGTGAAAATGACCAAACCGTGTCGATAGTATTGCCCGTTCCTGAGGTGAATTGAGCTGGTTCGAAGCTGTATTTTGAACTATGGCACCCTACGCACTGCATGAGTTCCTGGGGTGTTTGTCCTCGAAGTGATCCGTTTGCATCTTCTATAAACGCACTCATCCACCATCCTGCACCATTGTCTATCCACGTCTCTTTTTCATTGTAATAAAGTGGTGCATTTTCCTCTTTTATAACAGCTTCGTTTGTGTAGTGCATAAACCATTTGAACATGTAGCGAATTTCTTTGACACGAGCAGAGCGTGTCCCGGGGAATTTTGAAGTTACTCCGTCTGCTTCTACGTCCACGTAATGAAGCGGATGTGCAAACTCTGTTTTAAGCGGAAAAAGACCTCTGTGGAGCGGTTCATCACTAGCTTTTCCTACATAATGTGTTACGTCATTTTGGATTCTGTCTTGGATAGCTTGTTCCAAAAGCTCTAGATTTTGCTTGTAGATATCAAGACTGAAAGTGCCGTTGCTCTCTTGCATAAACTTGGCATCAAGACGGATATAAATACCGCTCACACTTCCCGTATGCGGTGTAAAAATACCATAAGGCATAAAGTTTACGGCTCTCCATCCTGTATTATGACCTTTTTGGTCGCTAAAGATGGCTTCATCACCATTTGTTGTTCGTACAAATCCGTCATCCTGAGCAGGCAAAGCGCTAGGGTTGAGTGCGGGAAAGAGACGAAATGCATCATCTTTTATGCCGCTATTGCTTACTTTGGCATCGCCTCTTTTTTTGTTGTATGCCGCTTGCCAGTTGTCGGTTTGGATGTAGCTTTTCATGTCCCAAGCATCTGCATCGATGCCAAGTTTTGCAAAGGCTTCGTCTAACTTGTGCGGCGTTATAGTGTTTTCCCACGGGTTGATATTTGGAGAGACGCTAAATCTGTCTGCAGGTCCAAAGGCGTATTCGAGTTGAAGATTGCCTATGTACTCATCAAAACCTGCTTGTGCCAAAGTACTTCCCAGCTTTTGTTTGGCCGCTGCGTTTGAGTGGCAAAAAAGACAGGCATTTTGTGTACCAAAAGAAGTTTCAATATAGCACTGCGCAGGGATATTTGCATAAGGATTGCTAAAAAGAATGCGGCTGCGAAGTTCGCTTATCATGGGTGCCGGCGTAAACGTTGCGTTTTGTTCTTCATCAAGCGTTTGTGCTGTTGTATTATCGTCGGAGCCGCAACTTACAAAGGTTAATCCGCTTACAAAAAGTAAAATAAAAAGAGTGAAGGAGTATTTTTTCATGGAGTTTGCCTGATTTTAATTTTTGTAGATGGATTTTTTGGAGCAGGGCAAAGAGGCAAAAGCCTCCTTGAAATTATTTAAGACCCGGCATTCCGCCGATGTAACCGAAGTTTGCATCATATTTATCAATTTGTGCGCCAAGAACAGCTTTAAGGTCAGCCGGAGTTGTACCAGTAAAGTCCGCATGGTGCTGTGAGTTGCTCATGATGTATGAGTGACCATTCATGTTGTCAACTACTTGAAGACCTGTAGACTCTCCGCCGGCTACGACAGATGCGATTCTTGAGAGTTTTTTCGAATCAACATTGTATGCCCATACGAAGTTATTCGTGTGCGTTCCACTGTCTTCTCCAACAAATAAAGTTCTCATTTTTTCAGAGAAAGCGATGTTGTCCGTGTTAGCGATTTTGTTTGGATTACAAGTATTTCCAACTGCATCAGCAGCAATTTCTTCCCCTACTAAACCAACAGGAGCCATAATGCTCACACCAACATATTCAGAGTCGATAGCATTGCCGTCTGTATCATTTTGATCACTAGCAAGAGTAATCTCATACGTAGCACCACAGTTGTTTTTTACAACTCTGATATGGTCTGTTGCAAAACTGTCATCTTGGAGCATCCCCTTATCTTGGTAACTTATAGCCATATAAGCTTTTTTAGATGCTTCATCGATTGCGATACCTTCCATTTTGTTCCACTCAGTTGTAGCACCTAGCATAGAAGCATAACGGCGTGGTTCAAGAAATGCAGCAGCTTTTTCCATGCCTGCTTTTAATTTCAAATACTCTTTACCCGTGTGTCCTGCTTTGATGATTGTATAACCAGTCGTATCAGCACCTTCACTTACTTCAGTTGGTGTAAGATAGTCAAAAATATCAGCAAATGTAAGAGTGTCTGCAAGTGTTTTAACTTCTGCTTCGGTAGCATGACCTAGTTTTACCCAGCTCATAGTCCCCTCGGCCGTTGTGCTTCCATCAGCATTCGTTTGTGTAAACTTTTGCGCATACAGTGTACCTGCAGAGAGGTCATTTACTGCATCAGCTACAAACATAACTAAAAAGACGTTCGTGCCGTCATCACCGTAAAGTGCAGTTTTACCATCGCCAAATACCTTAGCCATCTCCCAAGTACCTTTACCCATTGCATAACGTTTATTAAGAACGTATGAGCCATCAGCTTTCACTTCAACTTCTTGGTTGTATCCATAGTGATACGGATTTGCAGTTTTGGTGTTTTCCCAGTAAAGTTCCGTCATGGCTGTAATACCTTTTGCAGCAGTTCCCGCGTTTTTAGTACCACTGGCGTCTGTGTAGTAAAGATCATAATCCTCTTCTCCGCCTAAGTGTGTGTTCCATGGAGTTTGTGAACCAAAACAGAAAATCCATCCGCCCTCAACGCTTGAGTGGTCAATTGCCTTTTGTTCAACTGCTTTGAGTTTACCGTCTGCAGCTTGTTCGATGTTTGTAAGAAGCATATTCATAGGCATTCTTGAAGGTGCTTTTGAACCATCGGCAAGAATCCAATCATACTCTAAGTGTGAAACCATAAAAAGTTTTCCATCCACATTTAAGAGTGAGTTTGCATCCGGAGTTTCAGCGATAACAGGCGCTCCGTCTTTGTCCATCAGAGGTTCCATTTTGTAGTTATAAAGTTGCCCTGCAGCATTTGGATTTGTTCCTACTTTATCTTTAACACCAAAGAGTGTTGTGTACTCAAGAGGATAATCCTTGTACTCTGTAGCACTTGTGTAAACACGCGCTTTAGCTGTAGAGAATGATCTGCTCATGTCAGCAATGTTTGATGGTGCTTCCATACCGATAAACTCTACTGCCGTTGCAGCCACTGCCTCTTGCACGGCAACAGCGTCCTCATCATTAGTGCCACAGCCAACAAAACCTAATCCAAGTACCGCAACAGCGGCAAGAGAGATCCATTTCTTTTTCATATATGTCGTCCTTTATTTTTTAATGGACGAAGTTTAGACTTGAAGTATTACGAAAATGAATCAATCCGATGACGAAGTAACATCAAATTGGCAACATAAGAGTGACGAAAATTCGATCCTATGCCTGTAGCAGTATTTCAATGTAAAAATTTATACATGAGTATCGAAGCGGCCACCCCGACATTCAGGCTTCTGATTCCTTCTGCCATTTCTATGAGTACACAAAGATCACATGCAGATATTATCTCTTCACTCAAACCTTTTCCCTCAATCCCCATCAGAAGCACCCACTTTTTCGGAACTTCAAATTTTGCCAATGAAATAGACTCAGGGATTACCTCTGCGGCGACAACTGTATAGCCTAAATTTTTTAGCTCTAAAATAGTGTCAAAAATATTTTCATAGCTGTTTATTTTTAATTTGCTTGCATGTCCCATAGAAACGCGAAGAGCACGTCTTGAGTAAGGATGGGGTGAGTGTTTTGAGATAAGATAGGAGTTTACACCAAGAGCCGCCGCACTTCTTGCAATGGAACCGATGTTTTCATTTGAAGTTATGGCATCGAGCATAATAATGGTATCGTCCATCTCACTCAAGGGTGTCAAAGCCGGTCTTATACCGTGCATCATACAGTTATGGTGCAGAGTATGTCCGACTATACTTTCAATAACTTTTTTCTCAGCCACATAAAGATTCGATATCTCTTTTTGTGCAATTAAATCTTCAAACTCTTCATAATACTCTTTTGTAGCAAGAATACTTTTAATTTCCAAAGATGTATTTAAAAGCTCATTCACCACTTTTGGAGAGTCTGCGACAAAACTGTTGTCACCCTCAAAAGCATTCTCTCTGAACTTATGATAAATCTCTAATTCAGGCAGATTTATATCGTCGATTTTTATAAGATTTGTCATGAAGTATTTTGTCTCTTTTTGCGTCATTATAGCATTTGCCGGCTTTTAAGTATCAGCAGCCTCTTCTTCAAGCTTGTCATAAGCAAGCTTGCGAATCCAATCGTTAAACTTTATCTCATTTTGAATGCAATACGCGCCAAAAGTTTGCAACTCTTCTAGGGTGAGCATGAGCTCTACTTCTACAAGTTTTACATCCTCACCTTTGAGTGCTTCTATCGTTTTATACTGCGTTTGCATTATGAGGAGCAGCTCAGTTTGAGATTTTTTGCTTTTGGCGGTGTTGGCTTGCAAAGATATTCAAGCTCTTCATGTTCGTCAAAAGGATTGTGTGCAACTTTGAGTAAATCTTCTATCATAAAAAAGCTCCCTTGTTTTGCTTCGTCTATAGCTTCTTGGAGAATGTGGTTTTTTAAAATATATTTCGGATTGATTGCCAACATTTGCGTCTGTCTCTCTTCTTGGGATAGAGTCTCTTTCTCAAGCCTTTTATCATATTCATCAAGCCACTCGCTCAGAGGAGTTTGTAATTCTACCAATGCAAGCAGCTCACTTTTGTCTCCTGAATATCGTGAGAGTGTTCTAAAAAATCTCGTGTAGTCAACCGGAAAACTTTGCAAAGAACCCAGCATATATTTAACCAGCTCCACATCTTTTTCATCTCTCTCATACAGTCCCATTTTTTTATACATAATGCCAAGGTACTCATTTTCATAAGTCAATCCAAAACACTCATCAAGAGTTTTTATTGCGTTTTCATAATTGACAATAGGCGAGAGTGCTTTTGCCAACTGAGCCAAATTCCAATGTGCAATGCCCGGCTGATTTTTAAAACTGTAGCGCCCTTCTACGTCTGTGTGGTTGCAAATATAGTTCGCGTCATAATCATCCAAAAATGCAAAAGGCCCATAGTCTATAGTTCGTCCGTCTATAGACATATTGTCCGTGTTCATAACCCCGTGATTAAAGCCGACACTTTGCCATCTTGCTACTGTTGTCGCTGTATTTTGCACTATCTCTTTATACATTTTAAGATAGAGATTTTCTACACCTTTAAGATGCGGGAATGATTCTTCTATCACGTAATCAGCCAGCATTTGCAAATGTCCCTGCTTACTTCCTCTTCCAAAATACTCAAAAGTACCAAAACGCACCCAGGTCGGGGATAAACGCAGCACTATTGCTCCCTTCTCCCACTGCTCACGGGCAACATCCGTATCGCTGCCGATGAGTGCTAAAGCACGTGACGTGGCAATGCCAAGACCGTGCATTGCTTCGGACATCAAGTACTCCCGAATGCTTGAACGAAGTACGGCGCGTCCGTCCCCCTGACGAGAATACAGCGTTTGTCCTGAACCTTTAAGTTGGAGGTTTTGTCCATTTACTTTACCAAGATTTATCGCCCTGCCATCGCCCAAACGCGGGACAAAATAACCAAACTGATGCCCTGCATAGCACATGGCGAAAGTTTCTGAACCTTCAAGTTTATGAGAACCGTTGACTATGTTGACAATATGCTCATCAAGTGAAACATCATCTGCAACACCTAAAAGCTTTGCTGCGTTTTGTGAAGTAGAGATAAGAAAAGCTTTTTTAAGCGGAGTCGGTTCAACCTTGTCATAAAAAATTGAATCAAGTTCTAAATAAGGTGTGGTGAGTTTTAAGTTTGAAAATTTCATGTCAGGTTTGTAACATGAGTGGGTTTAAAAAAAACCAGCCCTAAAAAAATGGACTGGATTTAAGAGTTTAGATTAAGAAATATTTAGTGTTTCTTTTCAAGTTTCCATTCATATCCGAAATGATCCGAAGAGTTTGGATTATTTTTATAATGAAGCACGGAAGGATCCGTGACATACAAAGAGCCAAGAGTGAAAATTAACAAATCTATTAAAATAACAATCAGAACAATTCTCATCCGATACACTCTCCCCAGAGTTTTACTTTATGAAACTATATTTTACTCACAATCGCATCGACGCTAAAGCCGAACTTTTCAAATAGCTGTTCTGCCGGAGCTGATGCACCGAAGCTGTCCATTGCAATAACTTCATCTGCAAGTCTATACCACTCAAGACCACGAGCAGCTTCAATAGCAACCTTTTTCGTATCTGCTTTAATAATACTGCTCATATAAGCTTTATCTTGTTCAATAAAAAGATCGTAACAAGGAACTGAAACAACGTTTACTTTTACCCCAGACTCATTCAATTTAGCTTTTACATTTAGTGCAAGTTCAACTTCACTTCCTGAAGCCATAAGTGTCAAAGTTGCGTTTTCGTCACTAGAAAGCAAATAACCGCCACGGCTAACTTCACCAGCCACAGCTTTTGGAAGCAGTGCAAGATTTTGACGGGAACATACAAACGCAGAAGGAGATTTTTTCATCTCTAACGCAGTTTTCCAAGCTTCAACATTTTCGGCACCATCAGCCGGACGCCATACATAAAAGTTTGGAAGTGCACGAAACTGTGAAAGATGCTCAATCGGCTGGTGTGTCGGGCCATCTTCACCTACGCCGATACTGTCATGCGTCCAGATAAAAAACTGCTGAATTCTAGTGAGTGCCGCTATACGAGCAGCAGGTTTCAGGTAATCTGAAAAAACAAAGAAGGTCGCTGAAAAAGGCATAAGCGGGCCATAAAGAGCCATTGCGTTTACAATAGAAGCCATAGCATGTTCACGGATACCAAAGTAGATGTTTCTCCCTTTTGGAAATACACCCATGTCATTGAGGTTTGTTTTATTTGACGGGCTTAAATCTGCTGAGCCGCCCAAAAAGCTAGGAAGTGCTTTTGCAATTGCGTTCATTATTTTACCGTTTGTGTTTCTTGTCGCGTCAGCTTTGTCAAATTCCGGCCACTGAATACGAGAAAAATCAGGATTTTGCAATGCTGCAAGTGCTTCGTTTTGTTCCATCAACGGAAGTGTTTTTTGTCTGTGAATCCATTCACGCTCTAACAAATCACCCTTTTCAATTGCACATCTAAATCTAGCCATAACATCTTCATCTACATGAAAACTTTTCTCAGGGTCGAATCCGGCTGCTTTTTTCGCTTCTGCTATAACGTCAGCACCAAGCGGAGCGCCATGAGAGTGGTGAGAACCTTCAAGCTTACCGGCACCTTTCGCAATTACGGTATTTGCAATAATAAGTGTCGGTTTTTTATTTGCTTTTGCAGTTGTTAAACATGCATCAATCTCATCAAAATTATGCCCGTCACACTCTAAAACATCCCAAGCCTGTGACTCAAAACGCATACGAATATTTTCAGAAATACTCAAATTTGTTGAACCTTCTATTGTAATACGGTTTGAATCATAAATAAGGATAAGATTATCAAGTTTGTTGTGACCTGCGATTGAGCAGGCCTCATAAGAAATACCCTCTTCCAAGTCGCCGTCACCGCATAAGCAGTAAACATTATGGTCAATCAATTCTGCAGTCTCAGAGTTTGTCTGAGCGCCGACGAATTTAGAAGCCATAGAAAAACCGACTGCGTTTGCAATTCCTTGACCAAGTGGTCCAGTTGTAATTTCAACACCTTCCGTATGTCCAAACTCAGGGTGACCCGGAGTTTTAGAATCCAATTGACGAAAGTTTTTGAGATCATTTAATTCTAAACCGTATCCCCAAAGATAATAAAGCGAGTAGATAAGACCTGTTCCATGACCGCCTGAAAATACCAGTCTGTCACGGTTTAGCCAATGAGGATTTTTAGGATTGTGATTTAAGTGCTCACTTAAAACAACAGCGATATCTGCAAGCCCCATAGGTGCACCCGGGTGACCTGAATTTGCCGCCTGTACCATGTCAGCTGCTAAAAATCTTATCGAATTTGCCATTTTTTGACGCATAGAATTACTCATTATTTTTCCTTAATTTTATTTCATAAAATGAAGGAAACCTTCATTTATAATGTCCGCAGATGAACAAGTCCATCTGCTTCGCTTGCCGCTGTGGCACTAAAGCTTGACACTTGCGTGTCAGATTTATCCCTATTTATGTCTATTTATGTACTTCATTAGTAGAGGTGACAATTCACTTTGTAAATTCTCATCAAAACTATGCAGTTCACCACTCAACTCATCCGCTAGTGTATTCGCTTCAAACATTGCGTTTTCCAGTCCTAAAATAGTAACAAAACTATTTTTATTTTCATCGTTGTTTGTTAGTTTTCCAGCCTCCGCAGAACTTTGGGTTACATCTAAAATATCATCTTGAATTTGAAACAATAAACCAAGTTTTATTCCAAAATCATAAAGCTTTTCGCCCAAGACTTCATTGCCTATAATAATTGCACCCATTTTCAGTGAAGCAGCAATCAGCTTGGCTGTTTTGTTCGTATGAAGGATTTTGATATCTTCTATTTGCAGAGGCTTATTTTCAAAATAGCAATCTATTGCCTGGCCTAAAACCATACCGTTTAAACCACCGTTAGATGCGAGCTCATGAATCAAATCTACCCGCGTTGCATCAGAAAAAGGAGCTTTGCTTAAAACCTCAAACGCATAAGTATTGAGTGCATCACCGACCAAAATAGCCGTCACTTCATCAAACATCACATGCAAGGTCGGATTGCCGCGACGAAGAGGAGAGTCGTCCATAGCCGGGAGATCATCGTGAATAAGTGAGTACGTATGAAGAAGCTCGATTGCATAAGCCGCATGACGTGCACTCTCCAAAATAAGAGGATTATATGCGTTTACTACACCGAGTAAAAGTGCCGGACGAAAGCGTTTACCACCAGCAATAAGCATAGCACGAAGTGCCCGCTCATACGTAGGATGAATACTTTTTGAGCTCGGTAAATTTTCCAATAAAAATGTTTCAAAATTTTGCATGCGGAATAGTATACTTTTTCTATTTAAAACATCATTAACGTTTTGCCTAAATTTCTCAAGTTTTCACTCTATATTGACAAAAAACTGGAAACCTTCTCTCTCCAAAAGTAAAGATGAAAATACTTTAGAATCGGCTAAATACTTTTGCAGGTCTTCTTGAGTTTTTACGGCTACACCGTTAACTTCTATAAGCTTATCACCCAGACACAAGCCATAATTTGCAAAATCTTTTTTCAGGTCAATAATTTGCAATTGCTTATCGAAATACAATCCTTTTTCTTCTAAAAAGGTATCGCTTATACAGCCGCCGCCATGGCGTTTATATGTCACAGCGGTAAATGCTTGCGTTTTGCCGTCGCGTTTAACTTTGAATTTTTGTATCGAACCGATTTTAGCAAAAAGAATCTGACGCATGAATGTTGCTGCTGAACTGACCTTTTTATCAGCAAAGGAAAGTAAAACGTCGCCTTTTTTAAAGGGATTATTTTTAATAAAAGGATTCACGGCACTCACAAAAACTTTGCCTTTTTCTTCTTTGACACGTATGCCGACATCCCCATAACTCACATCTTTCGTGTTAATAAATCTTTGAATATACTCTTTTTCTATTATTCCCTGAGGTGTTACTATCGCCTCAAGTGAGCAACAGCTGCTTGTAATAACACTCGGATACAAAATCGGTTCACTAAACTGCGCCAAAGAGTTTAAACCTATCTGTCTTTTTATTATTTTTCCCTCAACCGGATTTTTCAAACTAACCGACGCAATGCCGAGCTGCTCTTGCACATTTATCCGAAAAGGATATGGAAAGCCTTTTGTATCTTCTATGAGATAGAGGGATAAGAACGGGTCATATTTTAAAATTTTTTCTTTTGGAGGAGTAGTTGTGTAAACAACTCTTTGATGTTTTGTTACAGGAATGTAAATGGAGCACTCTCTGAGTGTCTGTGAGTCAAGAACTTTTTGTTTACAGGAGTCATAACCGCCCTTGCAGGCGTAAAGGTTTATAAAAAGAAGATTAAGGGCTATAAATAGGCGAAACACCTACTTCGCTCCAAATGGATTCATACCGCCAAGCATACCCATAGCACTGCTTTGCTGGTTTTGTTGCACCATCTTATTAGCATCGTTGAACGCACCTATAAGAAGTATTTGCAGTGACTCTTTATCTGACATAAGCGAATCATCTATGTTAATATCAAGGACTTCGCCCTTGCCGTTCATGGTAACTTCTACCATGCCGCCGCCGCTTTTTACTTTGAAAGTTTTAGATTCAAGCTCAGCCTGAAGTTTTGCTGCGTTTTGCTGCATCCCTTCAAACATTTTGCCCATATCGCCAAAATTCATATTAAATCTCGTCTAAAATTTCATCTATGTCATTCTCTTCATTGAGAAGAACAACTTTTGGTTTATACGTCTCTAAATCTTTTTCATCATACGTTGCATATGCTACGATTATTATTTTATCGCCCTTATGAACTTTACGAGCAGCTGCGCCATTTAAACAAATGTCACGTTTCCCGCGCTCGCCTAAGATAATATAAGTTGAAAATCTTTCACCATTATTGATGTTTAAAATCTCGACTTTTTGTCCTATTCTCATATTTGCAGCTTGCATGAGTTCTTCATCTATTGTAATAGAGCCAACGTAATTTAAGTTTGCATCTGTAACTGTAGCACGATGAATTTTGCTGTACAACATTTCAATTGTCATTAAACTTTTCCTTATCTACCCATCTGCTTTTTCATTTCAGCAGGGCTTATTGGAGCATCCCACAATTCTGAATTGATGACATACTCTTCAACTACATTGCCGCCAATAATATGCTCTGCAATAATTCTATCGATTTTTTCTTTTGTAAGACCTACATACATTGTATGACCAGGTTCTACTAGCATTACAGGACCAGAAGAACAACGATTCATACATGCACTTCGAATAGGTTGCACCGTTCCTATAATACCTTCTTTCATCAGTGACTGAGCAAGATGCTGAAACAAGTCTTGCGTTTGCGGCGTCACACATGATGGTTTTGGCATTCCCGGAGGAGCCGATTGTTCACATTTAAATATATAAAAAGCTGGTTGAGGGATTCCCATAAATATAATCCTTAAATTTTTGACGCAATTATACCCAAATATAACTCTAAGCAAAGGCATTATTACAAGTAAGTTCTAATCTTTAAGCTTGCGTGCATCTTTTTGGATATAATTTTGCAAAATAAAAAAGGAACCTACATTTGAAAAAAATAGCAATTATTTTACTTCTTATCTCATCTCTTTACGCGGATGCTAAAATCTACACCGGTGCGGCTTATGGTTATTTAAATGAAAGCTTTTCAAACAAAGAAGCAAAAGCGAATGCAGTGGATGTCGCTAAAATAAAGATTGGCTATGGGGAGAGAGAAGGTTACGCTGTTGAATTTACAGTTGATTACTCTAATACAGATTCAGATTATTTATCTACCAAGGATTCCCCTCGCTATGCAATCAACATTGACCTCGTTAAAGCATTTGACTTTGACATCTATATTAACCCTTTCTTTAAAGCCGGCATAGGAACAGGATATCTTGATAGCAGTGAACACGGGAATTTAACCTTTGGTTCTTTTAAAGTTGGGGCAGGAACTTTTATACCGGTGACTGAACATTTTGATTTTGAAATCGGCTATGAATATAAATATATCTCGTATGAAAAGCTACAAAATGCAGAAGAGTCCGAACTCTCAGATGTCAATATTGTTTACGCAGGCTTTAACGTTAGATTTTAATCTGACGTTAAAGTTTAATATTTAAAAGTTCTCGAACAACTTCTCTGTCATCAAAAGGGAATTTTTCATCATATATAATCTGATACGTTTCATCCCCTTTTCCTAGGATAACTACAACTTCATCGCCGTCTTGATCATCAAGCGCCATCTGAATGGCTTTTTTTCTGTTGAGTTCTACTTTTACATTACTTTTATCTTCAATACCGGCTAAAATATCTTCAACTATAAGTTCAGGGTCTTCATGACGCGGATTGTCACTTGTGATGTAGATTTTTTTTGCAAGACTCACGGCAACTCGTCCCATAAGCGGGCGTTTTGTTTTGTCTCTGTCACCGCCTGCTCCAAAAACTACAAGAAGTTCTTTCTCTTTGAGCGCGTTTAGTACCTGCTGCATTCCGTCTGGGGTATGGGCAAAATCCACAATAACATTCGGAGCTTCGCAGACCTGTTCCATTCTCCCGCTCACACCTGCAAAATTATCTACAACTTCTGCAACTTCTTCAAGTTTTTTGCCTGTTAAAATCTGTACACCGCTTATAGCAGCCATCAGATTGTAAAGATTAAAAAAGCCGTGAAGTGAAGCTGTAAAAGGGACAATATCTTTAAAATGCTGGATAATGCCGCTTGAGGCATCATTGAGTGAATAGGCCATAAGCTTGAAAGTCGCAGGGTGTTCTATGCCGTAAGAAAAAGCATTTTTCATGTTAAACGCAGCCCTTGGCTCATCTTTATTGATAAGTTTTTTACCCTCATCTGAAAAAAAGCTGTTTTTAACAGCAATGTACTCTTCTATCGTTTTATGAAAATCAAGATGGTCCTGAGTAATATTTGTCAAAATTTTCAATTCAAAATTTAAACCTTCTACTCTTTTTTGCACAATCGCGTGTGAACTTACTTCCATAATAAAGTATTCGCATCCGGCTTCTACGGCTTGATAAATATGTTTGTATGTATTTAAAACTGAAGGTGTTGTTAGCGTTTTTCCCTCAGCTACGCTGTCGTTCATGAAAAAACCGCGAGTACCCTGCATAGCTGCTTTATAACCTAAATCAAGTAAAAATGAGTACATTGCGCTTGCAGTCGTAGTTTTACCGTTTGTGCCGGTTATACCTACAATTTTTATTTTATCAATGCCAAAAAGTTTTGCTATATCTGCTATTTTAATAATTGAGTGCGCATTGTTATCCATTGCGTTTTGAAGATATTTTTCATTCTGGGTTGTGAGTACGAAAGCTGTCTGCTTATCGCACTCCCCAGAGTTTTCAGTTACATATTTAAAATCTTGATTTGGTAATTCAATTTTCACTAAGTTTGCCCTTTTTAGATAATTTCTTCAATAATTTTCTCAGGAGTTTATCGCCTGGGTAAACGCCAAGAGCACTTTCCAAATAAGTAAGTGCCATCTCTGCGAAACCATGATCTATTAAATTATCTAAAAAGTGTATAAAATCTTCTTTTTGCGTAATAATGACTTTTGTAGAAAACATGATGTTTTCAAAAGTTTCTTTAAAATCTTCACCACTGTCAATAATGGCCTTAAAATCTTCATAAAGTATGCCGTCTTCAAATTCTAATCTGTCACGTAATGGCTGTGCAAAAACCTGACTTAATTTTTCTAAAGAACCGTCCATACTTTTAAGTATTTCAGTCATGATGCTGTCTGCTTCTTCCTGATCTTGTTCTTTCAATATTTCATAGTAATCAAACAGAGCTTCAGCTCCGCCTTCTCCGCTCATGGCCATCTCAGAGAGTATAACGCCGTTATACGCCTCTTTGGAATTAGGATAATCTTGAAGAACAATAGCAAACTGCTTTAATGCATTTTCAAAATCAGCCTTAGAAAAGCTATCTTTTGCCAATGTTAATGTTTTATGTTTACTAACGCTCATATTTTTCCTCTATTTAAAGTTTATCTATGTCGTTTTCCATACCTATCGGTACATTTACGACACAAAGTTCTGGATGAATATCCATCCTTAGTTGTCTTTCAACTCCATATTTGAGTGTGTTGCCACTACTCCCACATCCTATACATGCACCTTTTAGCTGCACATATACATTGCCGCCTTTGACTGTAATAAAAGCGATATCCCCACCATCTAATGCTAATGATGGACGCACCTTGTCAATTACATTCGAAACTGGCTGCATAAGCTCTTCATCAGAAAATGGAATCATAAAAAATCCTCGTAATTTAAATTATCATAAAATAGGACAATATCGCTTAACAAGCCATAAAATAAATAATTAGCTTGTTTCTTTTAGTCTTTGTAAGACAATACTTCATGGACATAAGTCGGTTTTCTCATACCGACTAAAATAGTATCTATATCTTTTTGCTCTAATAAAAAACGCAAAGCACACTCTTGAAGTGTGCTGTAACAACTCATGAATTTCTCTTTAAGTTGGCGTTTTGTATTGTTTGCACATTCATGTGCAACCATCTTTCTATATTCAACAAAGAACATATCAATAAAGTTTAACATAGTCTCTCTGTTTTGTTCATCTATATTTTCAAGAACTGTTTTAAGATGTGGCAATATCTGTCCATATAAAAATTGATCAAAATCTCCAACCCAGCCAAACTTGTGCTTATTACTGTCAAGCTCTTCGAAAAGGTTAAACATAGGTCTAAGAGTTTCGTTGTCACATACATCCAAAAGTTCATTAAGATGATGATAATAATCTTTACTCTCATCATACTCAGCCAAGCGAAACATTTGTCCTTTATACTCTGCGTTTAAAGGTCTGTTTACTAGAACTCTCAATCCATTTTTCTTCGCCCAAGCAGCACATTTAAGCCCTTCTTGCTCTAAGATATTTATTGGTAGTTGCAGTGTTGTAAAACTGTGTTTACTATTTCCAACAGAATCTGCTGCGTTTTGTGCTAAGGTCAGTAAATCTTCATACGGTAAAAAGTCAGCATCTTTATGCGATTTTGAAAAGCTGTTTGAGCTAATACCGTAAGAGCCAATTCTACCTTTTGTAACTTCCTCTTCAAGGCCGACAAAAGCATCATAAAGCCTTTGATACATCACATCAAGCATCGCATCCTTATCCATCTCTTTATTTATCGCATCTAAAATGTAATACTCAGGGTTATGAATAAGATAACAATCAAGTGAAGTTCGCTCAAGACGTTTAAGGGATTCACTCAGTTGATGTTGCATAAATGTTTTTGAAATTGAGTGGTAGCAATCAGGAGAGTACTCGACTACGTCATCAAAAGGATTTTCTTGATGACGTAGCATGTTTGTGTTTTGAATGTAACCGTATTTGCTAACTATCTCTACTGCGTTTTTCTCATACTCATCAAAACTTCGAAACGCAAGTGCAATCGCACGTTCTGCGCCGCCATCCATATAGTTTGAAGAAGTATCTATCATTGTAATACCTGAAGCTATAGCTTCTTTTAAACTTTCGATATGCTGTGGATTATAGTCACTGATTCTATAAGTTCCAAATGCGAAATTACTCATATTGTCTCTCTTTAAAGTATTTTAGAATTGGGAAGTTGAAAAGGAAAGAGACAGTGAAGGAGAACTTCACTGTCGGTTGTGTCGAATTATACTAATTCAACAAACGCCATTGATGTAGCATCACCACGACGAATACGAGTTCTGATAATTCTAGTATATCCACCTGGACGGTCAACATACTGAGGAGCTATCTCATTTACTAGTTTTTTAGTAGCTTCTTTGCTTTGAAGCGCCGCGAATACTGCTTTATGAGCATTTGAATCATTCTTACCAGCTATAGTGATAAGTTTTTCAACATAAGAACGTAGTTCTTTTGCTTTCATTGCAGTAGTTTCAATCTTACCATGTTCTATTAACGAAATACTTAGGTTCTTAAGTAAAGCAGCACGATGTGAGCTTGTACGACCTAGTTTACGGTATCCATGACGGTGTCTCATCTGTTATTCCTCTATTTAGCTTATAAAGCTTCTATTTTCTTTTTTAATGCAGCAACAACATCATCTGCAAGATCGCCACCAACTGCAAAACCATACTCTTGCACTTTTTCTACGATCTCATCATACGATTTTTTGCCAAGGTTTTTCACATTTTTTAAGTCATTAATACTCATCAATGCTATTTCGCCAATCAGTTTAATATTTGAGCGATCAAGACAGTTAAAACTTCTTGCACTTAATCCTAAACTATCAATGTTTGTAGATAATTTCTTAACATCAGGATTTTCTTCAACTCTCTCAATTGTAGTAGGAGATTTGATACTGATTTCAGAATTAAATACTGCTAATTGAGCATACATAACTTCTAAAGAGTTTCTAAACGCATCTACCGGTGAAATCTGTCCATCAGTTCTAATGTTTATAATTACTCTCTCAAAGTTAGGATTATCTTCAACAAGTACATTTTCAATTCTGTATGTTGCACTGCGAACCGGAGTAAAATATGCGTCCAATGCTATGTATCCATCTTCTAATTCAGTATAAGTATCTTCACTTGGTACATATCCTATACCTTGCGCGATTTTTATAGTGAAATTAAGAGTTGCATCTTCATTTAAAGTTGCAAGTGGAGCATTTGGAGTTACTATTTCTACTTCATCATTGTTTAAATCTGCACCAGTAATTACACATGGACCAGCAAATGAGTAGTTTACATCCGATTCAGTAGCATCACCATTTAATTTAAAGCGAATCTCTTTAAGATTTAAGATAAAGTCTGAAATATCTTCAAGCATACCACGAACAGAGTCAAACTCATGCTTAGCACCCTCGATTTTTATAGCAATTGGTGCATAACCAACTGAGCTACTTAATAGAAAACGGCGAAGTGGATGTGCTAAAGAAATAGCATATCCTGTTTCAAAAGGGTATGCCATTATATTAGCTTCATTCTCACTAATCTGTTCTACCTCAAATTCTTTAGGAGCAAGTGGAGTAGTTTTAATTTTTTTCATTCTTTAACGCCCTTTTAATTATTTATTATTTCGAGTAAAGCTCAACGATTAAACGCTCTTCTACCGGAATAACAACTTCTTCACGTTCTGGTAAACGAGTAAATATACCAAATACTTTATCAGCATCGATATCAACCCATGGAGCTATACCTGTTTGGTTAGTTAATTCAATAGCACGTGTGATTTGAGCATTTTTCTTGCTTGATTCACGAACTTCAACTTTTTGACCAGGTTGTACACGGTATGAAGGAATATCCAATTTCTTACCGTCTACTAAGATGTGACCATGAGTTACAAGTTGACGAGCGAAACGACGAGTCGATGCAAATCCCATTCTGTAAACAACATTGTCTAATCTTTGTTCGATAAGTGTTACAAGGTTTGTACCTGTATTACCTTCACGACGTTTAGCTTCAACGAATATAGCACGGAATTGTTTCTCAGAAACACCATACATAAATTTCGCTTTTTGCTTTTCATTTAACTGTAAACCATACTCAGATACTTTTTTACGACGTTGACCGTGTTGACCCGGACCGTATGGACGTTTGTCTAAAGCAGACTTACCTGCTAAACGACGCTCACCTTTAAGGTTAAGGCTTACACCAAATCTTCTTTCGATTTTTTCTACTGGACCTCTATATCTTGCCATCAGTAATCTCCTTAAACTCTACGACGCTTAGGTGCGCGACAACCGTTGTGTGGTAATGCAGTAACGTCTTTCATAAACGTAACGCGGATACCTTCGATAGCACCTACAGCTTTAGTTGCTGTTTCACGACCTGAACCAGGACCTTGAACTTTAATACCAAGTTCTTTAATACCATGTACTTGAGCTTTTGCTACTGCATCTTCAACCGCTGCTTGCGCTGCGAATGGAGTAGATTTTTTACTACCTTTGAAGCCTAAGCTCCCAGCAGAACTCCAAGCAATCATGTTGCCCATTTCATCTGTAATTGTTACAAGTGTATTGTTAAATGATGCAGAGATATGAACGATACCACGAGCAATATTTTTCTTTACTACTTTTTTTCTAACAGCTTTTCTTTTTGCCATCTGCTAATCCTTACGCTGCGCCGACAGTTTTACGTTTACCCTTACGAGTACGCGCATTTGTCTTAGTTTTTTGACCACGACATGGAAGACCACGACGGTGACGTAGACCTCTATATGAACCTAAATCCATAAGTGCCTTGATATCCATAGCTACTTTTTTACGTAAATCACCCTCAACCATATGGTTAGCACGGATTTCGTTTGTTATAGCAGCAACATCTTCTTCGTTTAATTCGAAAACTCTTTTGTTATAGTCAATGCCTGTAGCGTCTAAAATTAGACGAGAAGCGTGAAGACCAATCCCATAGATGTACGTTAGACCGTACTCTACTCTTTTTTTCTTAGGTAAATCGACACCAGATATACGAGCCATGCTTATCCTTGTCTCTGTTTATGTTTTTTAACTTTGCAGATTACTCTAACAATGCCTTTTCTTTTGACAACTTTACAATCGTCACACATCTTCTTAACTGAAGCTCTTACTTTCATTGAAAGTTCCTTCTATTTTAATCTAATAAAATCCGAACAAGTCCGGCTTTTATTCAGTTACTAAAGCTTCACCATATAGGTGAGAAATAATTAACTTCTTAAAGCTAGCCTATTTGGTTGTACTTTTACTTTGCTGCATTGAGGCGAACAAGCGGTTTGCCAATACTTTTGTCTTTATAATATATATAAAGATAGAAATACTCAACTATTATGTTAAAACAGCAAAGCGGACTGGGATTATACATAAATAAATGTAAAAGATTTATTAAGTTTAAATATTTCACTCTGCTTTCTTCAACTTAAAGTATTAAATATTCTCATTAATCCCATACAACACTCACTCCATACTCCGGATTTAAAGTTATAAATTTATTATAATAAATTTTTTTGCCATACTTTTTACTCAAAAGTTCGACTTCCAAACTTTCATCTTCAAGCAGAGTTCTTACTTCTTTGTAGGAGAGCCATTTCCCATATTTCGCTAATGAGTTTTGCCATATTCTAAAATCGCATGTTGCGTTTTGGCTAAGTTCATACATCTCGCCGTCTTCTGTAACCCATGAAGCGTTTGAGCAAACATACAGCTTCACTTTTTTTCCTCGTACTTCTTTTTCTTGAATTTCAATCTGGCCATCATCACAATACGGACATTTTCCCAAAATCATCTTTACTCTCTTTTTTTATAGTACGTAAATATATTCTATCTGTTGCAAGTGCACTGTTTTTATTTCAAAATGCAATATAAATAGAATTTAACTTAAATAAATATTATGTTTTTTTATTAATTTTATAGATAATTTATATTTTATTAATAATATTCGACTTATACTTTCCTGGTATGGAGGTGTTCTATGAACACAGATAATAAAAAACTTTTAGTCAAAACATTTATTCTTATGATAAGTGTATATGTGATTGTGTTAGGCATAGCATATGCCTTATTTAAAGGCTATGCCATTGAAGAGAATGAATCAAAACTTCAAGACTTGGTGATGCACAACAAAGCACTTCACACCTATGTTGAAGAGCAACTCAAACCCGTTATTTATAAGCTTAAAGAAGAGGGTAAAATAGAAAAAGATTATTTTGACCCAAAAATTCTCTCTTTTACCTACATGTCACGCAAGATTATGGATGAATACAACAAGCAAAGAACGTCCAATAACATTGAAACAATTGCTTATAAATTTGCTTCGCAAAACCCTCGAAATCCAATTAATAAAGCAAATGAAAATGAAGAAAAAATATTAAAAATATTCAATGCTAAAGAGATTAATAAATATCATGAGCATTTAAAAGAACAGGGGAAAGAATATATTTTTTATGCCATGCCTGTTACAACGAATGTAGAATCCTGTATGCGATGTCACAGTGATCCAAAATATGCCCCAAAATCCTTGCTTGAGCTTTACGGTGATAAAGCAGGCTTTTATGAAAAAGTTGGAGACATCCGCGCCTTTATGTCTGTTACTATGCCTCTTGAGGTTGAGCTTAAAAAAACGGTCCGAATGATTACACTCTTTGCGTTTACTCTGTTTGCCTTGTTATTGGCAGTATTTTGGATTATCTTTTATTTTATCAGACAGCTTGATACCAGAGATAAAAAGCTTCTAGAACAGGCGAACAAAGATGCACTTACGAAAATATACAACAGACATGTTTTTAATCAAGACATAGAGAAGCTGAATCCTCAAAGAAAAAATATCGGTCAATTTCTTATTATGCTGGATATTGACCATTTTAAAGATGTCAACGACACTCATGGACACCCTACCGGCGATACTGTTTTAATACGACTCAGTGAGATTATCTCAAAAAATATCCGTGATCACGATAAGTTTTACAGAATAGGCGGTGAAGAATTTGCCATCATTTCTCTGCACTCAACGCTCAATGACGCCCTTGAATTTGCTGAACGCCTTAGAGAAGAGATTAAAGCAAGCTCTTTTGAAAAAGTTGGCTCACTGACTGTGAGTATCGGCATTTCACAACTTCGCGTAGGTGATACAGGTAGTAAACTTTTTGACAGAGCGGACAAAGCACTTTACAATGCAAAAAAGAACGGCCGAGACCAAGTACAAGCTTACATGGACCTTGAGTAATTAAATATTTTGCTAAAATTTCATCCATGAATGAATATACGGATAAATTTAGCAAAGCTATAGCAAATACATTTTTTACAAAGCTGCCTTCTGGGGAACAAAAGTTTATTAAAGATAAATCTTTTCTTTTCAAGTTTACATACCAAGAGCTTAAACAGATAACTGACATGGCAAGAGACTTGGGAATGTGGAATGAAAAAAGCATCATCGAAATCTTTCCTGAACACACCCAAAGAAAAGTAGTTTTTACACGGCTCAGAGAAGCTTACGAAGCCATAAGAAACGCACCAAACTCTTACAAAAACTTTGAACTTAAAAATGTCCCTAAAGAGCAAAAATATACTTTTAAAACGCAACCTAAAGAAGGGTTTGGTTTAGGCCTCTGTCCTGTTGCCAGCGAGAAAACACGCTGCTGTAATCTTTTGACACTTGATGCGGTTGAGAGTTGCGGCTTTGATTGTTCCTACTGCTCCATTCAATCTTTTTACAATCAAAACACCATCACCTTTGACAGCGGTTTTAAAGACAAACTTCTTGGGCTCAATCTTGACCAGAATAAAACATACCATATCGGCACAGGGCAAAGTTCTGATTCGCTCATGTGGGGAAATCGTGAAGGTATTTTGGATGCACTTTTTTTGTTTGCGAAAAACAATCCCAATGTTATTTTAGAATTTAAAACAAAATCTGACAATGTAAAATATTTCCTAGAAAATGAGGTGCCAAAAAATATTCTCTGCACCTGGTCACTCAACACTCAAACAATCATTGACAACGAAGAACATCTCACAGCCTCTTTAGAAAAACGCATAAACGCAGCGAGAAAAATTGCGGACAAAGGAGTAAAAGTAGGTTTTCACTTTCACCCTATTGTTGAATATGAAAATTATCTTGACGAATATCAAGGTGTTTATGAACAACTTATCTTAAAATTTCAAGCTCAAGAGGTTGCTCTTGTAAGCTTTGGAACACTGACTTTTATAAAACCGGTTATAAAACAGCTGCGTGAACGTGAGTTTAGGACAAAAATAACGCAGATACCCCATGAAGATGCAAGCGGAAAGACTTCTTATCCGCATGAAACAAAAGTATCAATGTTCAAGTCTGCGTACGAAAGTTTCAAGCCGTGGCATCAAAATGTCTTCTTTTATCTGTGCATGGAAGAGCACTCTATGTGGAAAGAAGCTTTTGGCTACCAATATGCTACAAACAATGATTTTGAGAGAGCTATGCTTTACGCCTACTCTCAAAAAATCGGCCAAGACTATTTAATGTAAGGACAACTATGGGCTATTCCGCCACAAAAGAGAAAACAAATTATTTTCTCTCACAACCTCATCAACCTTTTTTTATATTGGGAATACTAAACGCAGTCCTTATGATGTTACTCTTTGGCTTGAGCTATAAGGGTTTCATAACTCTCGAGATGTCTAATTTGCAATTTCATGTTTATTCGCTTATATTTACTTTTTTTACCAATGTTTTCACTGGCTTTTTATTTACTACTTTCCCAAGATTTTGTCAAACGCAGGTCATTAACCAAAAATACTATCTTAATGTTTTCTATCTTTCTGCTTTTGGCTCTTTACTTTTTTTACTCGGAGCTATTTCAAACTATCTGTTGATGATTGTTGGCATGGTTTTTTTATTTCTTTCTCAAGTTTTTATCGTTGTAAAATTACAGGAAATCTACCTCAGCGGAACCGCTCATGACAAAAAAGATGCTTTTTGGATTTTAACTGCAAACTACTTTGGTCTTTTGGGACATTTTTTATTCATCTTCATTGCCTTTGCAGGTGTGTTAAGTTTCTCTTTGTACCTTTTTAACGTTACTATCACCCTCTCGTTTTATCTTTACCTCATATTTTTGGCTTTTAGCGTGGCACAAAGAATGATTCCTTTTTTCTCCCACTCTTTTGCACAAAAGAACGAAAATTTTGTCAAAATAATTTTTGTTCTTTTGGTGTCAAAAACGCTTATGAGCAGCTTTGATGTCAAAAGTGTTGAGATAATAATCGATCTGCTTCTTGGTTCCTATTTACTTCTGGAATTTCGCAGATGGGAACTTCCCCTTTTTACATCTGCCCCTATTCTTTGGGTACTTCATTTAGCACTTTTTTGGCTGCCTGCTGCATTTTTACTCTCTGCTCTGAGCTTAATTGGCGAACTGTTTTTAGACATCTCTTTTTATTTCTTCAACATCCATCTCTTAGCCTTAGGGTTTTTGACAACTGTTCTGATTGGTTTTGGAACACGAGTAACACTAGGTCACTCAGGTCAACCGCCACATGCCGACAGACTTGCTGCAAATATATTTTGGTTTATTCAAATAGTCGTTGTTTTACGTGCCTTGTTTAGCTTCAACGTTGCGTTTGGATGGGGAGCAGACTTTTTGTTTGACATCTCGTTGAGTGCATGGCTAATTTTATTTTTAGTTTGGGCTGGAAGATATGGGAAAGTTTTAGTTTTTGGGAGTAAACTCTAAGGCCTACTCTTAGACAAAAGTTTTAGTAAACGCGGTTTCTGGCAACTTTCAAGTATCCCAGATTTTTTTTGTCTACGGCCAAATCTAAGATATGCAAAAGTGCACCTTTATGTGTGTCAGCATACTCTTTAATGATGTTTGTCGGGTTTTTATGGTGAAGAGCCCCATACTCTCTTTGAATTAAAAAATCTCCAAAAAGAGTCGGGTATACGTCTATTTTGTAGTAATTCACACGTTCTTTTGTGCTTTTAAATAAAATCATATTTGCTCACTGTTGTAGTATTGTGAAATTACAGCAAGAAATATTCCAATAAATTTATTTTTACGTAGAAGAACTGTGACTAGTGAGTGCCACAACCACCGCCACAACAGCCGTTGCTTGTAGAATCATTCATTGCAATTACGAAAGTATCACCCACTTCTTGAACTTTAAACTGGTGCTTTCCACAAAAATCATCATTCATTGTGTCTCTCATCTCTAAAGTTTTCATAAGAGCCTCATCTTTTGTTGGCATCGCAATATTGTTTTGCAAGTCACTTCTTTTGAAACAACCGCACTCTTTTTCTACTATTATTTTAAACATTTTAACTCCTTTTATTTTATTATTTTTCGAATATTATCGTAATGGTCTTGTAGTATACTTAGCGCTATAAAAAGAGTTATTCTTTTAAGATACGATGAAAATTCCAAGTTAAAGAGAGTATGTTTGAAGCGCTATGAAACAGAAGTAAAGCTCCACAATATCTTCACATCCCCCGCACATAATTACTTCACAAGAGAAAAATTTGATGTTGGCACAAATCCTACAATTATGCACACCTCGGTTCTTCTAGAAAAAAATAAAGGACTCTGTGGAGATAGGTTTGAGCATGCCACATACCCCATAACCTTTTTCTCTCTCGAAGTTGCTAAGGAAGTTTGCAACTCATTAAAATTAGAACTTGATCTGAAACTTTTTAGAAGAAATTTCATTATAAGCGGAATCAATTTAAATGAACTCATAGGAAAAAAATTTCTCATAGGCGATGTCGAGTTTGAAGGTTTATCCCACTGTGCACCCTGCCCCTGGATGAACGCAGTCATGAAAAAAGGGGCATATACACTCATGATAGGTCGAGGAGGTTTACGGGCAAAAGTTATACAAGGCGGCATTTTGGAACTTGGTGAACAGGTGCTCATGTCAGAAAACAGACTCACTAAAAATCCGCTTGAGGCTTTAAGTAAAGCAATAATTCCCTAAAATGTAATAATTTCTAAAGAGAACTAAGGGATATTTACAAAATACTGAAACAATAAGATATAATTTAAAACGCAGATAAATATTTATCTACAATAATCTATAAAAGGAAAAAAATGAAAAAGATACTATTAGCTGGCTTACTTGTTACGGGATTAATGGCGGTGGAGAATGAGAACTATTTTGGTATTAATGCCGGGAATGCCAAATTGTCTTACAGTACAGATACAGCAAATGCTGATACGGATGGAGCACATTACACTGCAACAGTAGGGCATTATTATGGGAATGATGGTCGTATCTCAGCCTCTTATACCTACATAAACAGAGAAAACAGTGTTGATGCAGCGGATTTGTTTTCAATAGCTTACGACTTCATGCTTCCTTTAGCTGAAGACAAATTTTCACTTTATGCAGGACCGGTCATAGGATATACAAGCTACAAAGAATCCGCAAATACCCTAAATCTTGACTTAAGCGGTTTTCACTATGGTGCACAAGCAGGCGCAATCTTTCGTGTTGTTGACAGTGTAGAAATAGAAGCAGGATACCGTTTCTTAATGGAAACAGGCAGTGACACAGTTGCTGACGTAGAAATTAATGCTGACGATGTTAGAATGTGGTATGTTGGAGCTAATCTTCGTTTTTAATCGTAATTCGTTTCCACATTTCACATGGAAACGAATACATTTCCCCCCCCCGCTCAACAACTTCCAAACTTTAACACTCCCTCCAATCAATACCACACCATAAAACAGCTATAATGTCATCAACCTTCTAAGAAAACTTAGAAATGACGGAAATACCAAGGAAACGCAATGAAACAAAGCGAATATTTAGAATTAGGACTTATCAACTGCCTTAGAGTTGACAGACATACGCCTCATGGCGTTTTTATTATGGCACAAGACGGCAAAGATGTGCTCTTGCCTCAGTCTTATGTCACAGATGCAATGGTTGAAGACTCTCTTGTGGAAGTCTTTTTATACACCGACTCCGAAGACAGACTTATAGCAACGACACTTACTCCAACAGCCATGCTTGATGAATATGCAGTTTTTGAAGTAGCAGACATTGCTCCTTTTGGTGCGTTTATGAAATGGGGACTTGCAAAAGATTTGCTCGTTCCAAATATGTTCCAGAAAACACCATTTAAACTCGGAGAAAAGAGATTTCTCAAAGTTATTTATGATGAGAGAACACACCGCCTTGTGGGAACAGAAAAACTGGGCGAATTTTTCCATAGACGTGTTAAAGGCTTAAATCCAAACGATGAAGTAAATATACTCGTCATCTCAGAAACTCCGCTTGGCTTCAAATGTATAGTTAATGACAAATACGAAGGTCTGATTTATCACACAGAAATCTTTGAACCGATACATCTTTGTGATGAAAAAAAAGCATATATAAAAACCATACGAAAAGATGGAAATATTGACCTTGTTTTACGAAAACCGGGAAGCAAAAAGAGCGGCGGCTCTGCCCAAAAAGTTCTTGAACTCATAAAAGAAAACAATGGTATCATGCCATACAACTACAAAAGCGATGCGGAGCTTATTAAAGATGTTTTTGGTTTGAGTAAAAAAGATTTTAAACGCGCACTTACTTCTTTGCAGGATGACGGCAAGATAGCAGTCAAAGACAGCGGTATCTACATAAAGAATTCATAATGGCAGTTAAGAAAAAAAGCGTAGAACTTATTGATCAGAAAATATCCTATACAATCGCTCCTCTTTTTTATAAAGTACTGCGTTTTTACCCTGAAACTATGACGGTAGATGTCATGGTTGAAGAAAACGGAGCAAAAAAAGGGATGCAAAAACTCCCCTTTGCACATCTTCCAAAAGAGATAAAGAAACTTATTAAACCAAATTAACTATAATATTTCAAAATATTGAATACTAGGAGTTGAAGTGGCAAAATCTTACTTAGAAACGCATCCCGATGAAAATGGTTTTTTTGGAAAATATGGAGGTTCTTTTATACCTCCTATTTTAGAAAAACCCTTTGCAGACATTACTCAAGCCTATCAGGAACTCAAAAACTCTCCTGCATTTATTGAAGAGCTAAAGTACGTTAGGAAGCATTATCAGGGTCGTCCTACTCCTATCTCATTTGCCAAAAACCTCACAGAGTATTGCGGCGGCGCAAAAATTTATCTTAAACGCGAAGACCTGAACCACACAGGTGCTCATAAGCTCAACCATTGTATGGCTGAAGTAATTTTGGCGAAGTACCTTGGAAAGAAAAAAGTCATAGCCGAAACAGGTGCCGGACAGCATGGTGTTGCACTTGCAACGGCTGCGGCCTATTTTGGACTTGAGTGCGAAATTCATATGGGTGAAGTTGACATTGCCAAAGAGCACCCAAATGTTGTAAGAATGAAAATATTGGGTGCGAAAATTATACCCGCAACACATGGACTAAAAACACTCAAAGAGGCTGTTGACTCTGCGTTTGAGAGTTATGTTCCCCAAGCTGACGAAGCCATTTACTGCATAGGCTCTGTTGTGGGACCGCATCCTTTCCCAATGATGGTAAGAGATTTCCAATCAATTATAGGTTTTGAGGCAAAAGAACAATTTTTAGAACATGAAGCAAACTTGCCCGACAACATCGTGGCATGTGTTGGCGGCGGTTCAAACGCAATGGGGATTTTCTCTGCGTTTATTGAAGATGAAGCTGTCAATCTTTATGGCGTTGAACCTATGGGCAGAGGCGATAAAATAGGCGAACACGCTGCCACACTTACCTATGGAAGCGAGGGTGTAATGCACGGCTTTAACTCCATAATGCTTAAAGATGAAAATGGTGAACCTGCTCCTGTTTACTCCATTGGTTCAGGTATTGACTATCCTTCAGTTGGACCTGAACATGCCTACCTAAAAGAGATTGGCAGAACAAAAGTTGGTCTGAGTAACGACGAAGAAGCTGTCGCTGCGTTTTACAAACTCTCTCAGCTTGAAGGAATTATTCCAGCTTTAGAATCTGCACATGCAGTTGCGTTTGCTATGAAATTAGCCGCTTCATTGCCAAAAGATAAAACTATACTTATTAACCTAAGTGGCAGAGGCGACAAAGATATAGACTTTGTAGTAGAAAATTATCCTATACCGAATGCAAAGTTCTAAACTTATCTTAGCATTCCATTACAATAGATTTTATGATTAAGAGCATCATAGAAAATATAGGTGGCAAAACGATAGACGCCTTTGTCTCCATATTTTCTGCCTTAAAAATTACTTTTCTCTCTGTTGTATTTTTATTTTTTCCGACAAGTTACAAACAACAGGCACGGGAGACTCTTGTCAAGCAGATTTATTTCACCGCTTTAGAACCGCTCGCTCTGTTCCTCTTTTTAGCATTTTTATTTGGGACATCCATTCTTGGAGCTATTATTTCGCTTATCATTGAGTACAATCTTCAAGATAAAATCGGTTTAACCATTATTAAATTTTCGATTAATGAATTTGCTCCCTTCTTTACAGCGCTTTTTATTGCCCTACATTCAGGTGCCCACATAAATGTAAATCTTATGCAAAAAAAACAGGATAACAAGCTTGAGACCTCTACGGAATCACTTATGCAGATTTTACTTCCAAGAGTTCTTGCAGGTATGTTCAGCACTCTTATATTGAGCGCACTCGTCGCAACCATAGTTTTAATGAGCGGATATGTTTTCACTCTTTTTTATCTCAATATGGAACTCAATGGCTACATTTACACACTTATGCGTGCCATTGAACCGAGTGATTTGTTTGTTTTTATAACCAAAACTCTTTTATTCGGATTTTTAAGCATGTTTATACCTGTCTATCTTGCAATCAAAAGTCAAAATAAGCCAGAACTTCTGGCTAATACTCTTTTGAAAAACATGCTCAAACTCCTGGTTGTTCTATTTTTCATAGAAGTGCTATCATTAGTCTTACAATCATTGTAAAGGATTTTTGTGTCATACAATAAAATGAAATTCACAGTTGGCCTTTTTGTTCTTGGTTTACTTTTTGTCATCATGTTTTTTTTCTATATTTTGCTTAAAGAAAAAGGCAGTTTTCAAGAGAGATACAGCTTTTACTTTCACACCTACAGCGCGGCTTCTTTTTACATTGGTATGCCTCTAAAATTTTCCGGTTTTAATATCGGAACAATTGATGATATTGCCCTGCAAGACGACGGCTCTGTCAATATGACGTTTTCAGTCAATGAAAAAAATAGAAAGTGGATCAGCAAAGACAGTGTACTGCTGCTAAGAAAACCCCTCATAGGTGCGCCGCATATAGAACTGTTCACAGCTCTAGACAACCCTCTGTTAGAAACAAATTCAAGATTGACACTTATCATGAGCGATGATATTGATGACATGATCTCTAAACTTGAACCTGCCATCGATAAAGTAATCCATATTATTAACAATATTGACACTATTACCTCCTACATCGCTAAAGATGATTCGGAACTTGTCCTCACCCTGCAAAACATTCGTAAACTTAGTGATAAACTCATAAATGACGATTCGCTGCTAACAACTCTCACAGGAGATAAAAAAGCTACTAAGGATATTATCAACTCTCTCGCAAACATCGACAAAATAATGAAAGATATACAGAAAATAACAGCAACTCTTCATCAAGATATTGTTCAGCCTTCATCTTCCGCTGTGCATGAGTTAGATACAATACTAAAAGATATAAAGCAAAAACTTAATACACTTGATGCCACCGTAAACGCAATCGGAGGCTATGATAAAGATTTAATCCATCTTAAAGAGCAAATATCTGTTGGAGTTGTGAAATCAAATCAGATTATGGACAAAATAGATTCTTTTATGGAAAACGAAAAATCATCGGAGGTTGTACTACCATGAAAAATATAATTTTACTTTTGCTAACAAGTTTCATTTTTATGGGCTGTTCTTTTACGCAAAAGCCGAACAAATGGGAATATGAGAGTGCCGCTGCGTTTGAGTCATACAAAAAAAACTTTTTAAGCCAAAGAGACACGCTTGCAAAAAATGACTTCAACAGAGCCGTAGAACATGCAAAATCTGGTTCAGATTTTAATCTTTTAGCAACTATCTATCTTGGTGAATGTGCATTAAATATCTCTGTCGGCATTCAAAACAAGTGTGAAAATTATCTTGCCATCAAAGATTTAACGACAGACCTATCATTAGAGCCCTATTATAACTTTATCGCTGCGACGCTAGAAAAAGAACAAATTCCACTTTTGCCTGCAATTTACCAAAACTATGTTTGGCATGTTAGGTACCAAGAGTATTCTAAAGCCCAGCAAGACATTGCAACGATGACAAAAATGAGTTCAAAATTTTTGGCAGCCGCACTTATGAAAGAGAATCTTGACAATAAAATGCGAGAGAGAATGATAGAATTAGGTTCATACTATGGGTACAAAAGAGTTGTACTTTTTTGGTTAGAAGAGTCGAAAAAATGGACAAAAAATAAAAAAGAGTTAGAACTCTTAGATAAAAAAATTTCTATATTAAATCAAACAAACTAGGAAACACAATGAATGAAGCTGTTGAAAAAGCTGCAAGCGGCGGAGATATGCTTATATGGGTAGTTATGTTTAGTATTATGGTCATCGGTGTCGGTTATTTGGCTTGGATAAATAAGGATATAGAAAGGTAAACCACCCCGGCACAAGGCTGAGATAGTTTAGTATTTGCTCATGGAATCAGCATAAGCTATACAGGAGAATCGTAAGGTCAATTATATATGCAAATAGTTACAAAAGTGTTAACAGACTTTTAACTCTTTTTAGTTACTATACAAAATCTATAATTTATAGGCTGAATATGAAAGAAAATTTTTCAAATGATTACCCAAAATTTCAAGCAAAAATTGCAAATTTTGTATTGTCCCAAAACTTTACTGCACGAGTTGAAGAGTATGAAGAGTTGTTTAACCAAATGTCTTCTATATCTCCAGATGATATGAGAACTTATGCTCAAAAATCACCTGCTTTTTTAGATGCACGAAATAAAAGTTTATCTTTGATGGAGCAGATACTTACTATTCACAGAGAGCTCAAAACACTCTTTGAACTCAATGAAGATGAGCTAGGTTTAAAATATAACTATAGTCTTGAGACTATAGACAAAGAGATAGCAGAGAAATTAAAAAAGTCTGCATATCTTTTGCACCAATATGAAATAGCATCTGAAGCTGGCAGAAAAGCAATAGAAATTGCTGACAATCCATTCTTAGCACAAGCACTTTAAGGAGCAGATATGAAAAAATGTAATTCACTAACAGAAGTTAGACAGGAAATAGATAAGATTGATTCACAATTAGTAGAGTTAATTTCTGAGAGAAGTCATTTAGTCCGTCAGGCGGCATCTTTCAAAAATAGTATTGATGAAGTGAAAGCTGATGACAGAATGGATTTTATTATTCAAAAAGTACGCCACAAAGCCATAGAACTTGGAGTGTCTCCAAATATGATTTCGGAACTTTTTACAATTATGATTAATGACATGGTTGAACTTGAAATTGCAGAGTTTAGAAACTCAGGGAAGTTTTAAAACGAAGAAGCTTCAAAAAGGCAAAAGCCTTTTTGAGACTATTTGTATCTGTAAGTGATACGCCCTTTATCAAGAGAGTATGGTGTTAGTTCAAGCTTTACTTTATCACCTGGAAGTATTTTAATATAATTCATACGCATTTTACCTGCAATATGGCATAAAATAATATGTCCATTTTCTAACTCTACACGAAATGTTGCATTTGGTAAAGCTTCAATAATCTTGCCATCTACTTCGATAACATCTGATTTAGCCATTCTTAGTCCTTCAAATAACTCTTAAGCAAGAGATAAAATTTCAGCTTTACCGTTGATAACTGCAACAGTATGCTCATAGTGTGAGCCGCGTAAACCATCGGCACTAACAACATCCCACTTATTTTCTAAAATAATTGGTTTTGAATTTTTCTGACAAATCATAGGCTCAAGACAAAAAACCATTCCGTTCTTTATCTTTGGACCAGCCTTAGCGTTTTGTCCATTTAAATAATTTGGTATTTCAGGTTCTTCATGGGGCTTTTTACCAATCCCATGTCCACAAAAGTTATGTAATGGAACAAACCCGCGTGAGATAATAAACTTTTCCATTAATAGAGAAAGCTCTTTAAATCTCATACCCTCTTTAATATTCTCGATTGCATGATACAAAGTATCTTTTGCACAAGCAATCAATGCTTCATCTTCTTCACTAATTTTACCGACAGCGGCAGTAATCGCCGCATCACCAAAGTAACCATCAAGCTCTGTACCAATATCATAGCCGATAATATCACCCTCTTGGAGTTTATAATCAGTTGGAATACCGTGGATTATTACTTGATTAAGTGAAGTACAAACAGCACTTGGAAAACCGTATAGACCTTTAAAAGAAGGCTTTGCGCCATGAGAGCGGATAAAATCCTCAGCCATAGCATCAAGTTCTTTTAAAGAAACTCCGACTTTTGTGTTTGCATGAAGAAGCTCTAAGGCGCCGCCGACAATCTTGTTCGCAGCTCTTAGTTTTTGAATTTCGTCAGTTCTTCTAAGCGCAATGGCCATTTTTATAGACCAACCGCACTTAAAGTTTCATATTTACTCATATATATCTGAGCTTCAATTTTTCTCATCGTATCTAATGCAACCTGGACAACAATCAAAACTGCTGTTCCACCGAAAAAGAAGCCCACACCCATTGCATGAATAATCATAAAAGGAAGCGTAGCAACCAAACCAAGATAAAGAGCACCAGTAAAAGTCAATCTACTTGCAGTCTCATTTAGGAATTCTCTCGTAGCATCACCGGTACGAATACCTGGGATAAATCCGCCTTGGCGTTTTAGATTATCTGAAATATCTTTTGCATTAAATGTAATCGATGCGTAGAAAAACGCGAAGAAAACAACAAAAAGAAATGTCAGTAATTGAAAGAAATAGCCATTTGGATTCAGTAAATCAGAAATAGCCTGAACAGTAGGATTAGTACTACTCGATAAAACTGTCATTGGAAACATTAATATTGCAGAAGCAAAAATTACCGGAATAACACCGGCTAAATTCACTTTAATAGGAATGTAATTCATAACTCTTTTATTTTGATTCTGCATCATAGTCTTTTTAGCATATGTAATAGGAATACGACGCTCACCAAGTTCAACATAGATTATCACTGCAACAGTAGCAAATATTAAAGCCAAAATAGCTATAAGAGTCATGAAGCCCATAGCTCCAGTATTTATCATAGTTACTGTTTGACCAATTGCACTAGGTATTGCAGACACAATACCGGCAAAGATAATAAGTGAAATACCATTACCTATACCGCTTTGAGTGATTTGCTCACCTATCCACATAAGAAGCATAGTCCCTGCAAGCATAGAAACCGCAGATAATAAGATAAATGTAGAGTGATCAGCCAATATAGCACTATTGCCGCTAGGTCCAGTTAAGCTTTGAAGTCCAACACTTACACCAATAGCTTGAATAATAGTTATTACGATAGTCGTATAACGAATTATTTGCATATATTTAACCATACCGTCACGTTCTTTTTTCATTTGACCAAGAGTTGGAAATGTTGCAGCTAAAAGCTCCATAATAATTGAGGCGGTGATATAAGGCATGATGCCGAGTGAAATGATAGAAAGTCTCTCAACAGCGTTTCCGCTGAACATATTAAAAAGACCTAATGCGTCTGATTGGTGTGAATCAAAAAATGAAGCAATAACAGCAGTATCAACGCCAGGAACTGGCACGTATGCCAGTAGGCGGTAGATAAATAAAAACCCTATCGTAATAAGTATCTTATTAACTAGATTTTTATTCACAATTATTTACCTGTAGTAATAACGTTTTCGTCTTTAATTTTCGATGCTAAATCTTTTGCAGATGCACCTACTAGTTTAACCATCTTAACTGATGAACTGATTTTGTGAACACTACGGATAGTTTCCATAGTTATTTCAGCTAATTCAGCAACAGCACTGATTCTTTCTACGTTTATTACATATGGTTTTACATTACGAGTTGTAAATCCAATTTTTGGTAAACGTTTTGCAAGTGGTTGTTGTCCACCTTCAAAATTTCTTTTTCTTTTGTAACCTGTACGAGATTTCTGACCTTTTTGACCACGAGCTGCAGTCTTACCAGTACCAGAACCTTGTCCACGACCAACACGTTTACGTGTAGCCGTTGAACCTTCTGCAGGTGTTAAATTTTCAATACCCATTCTCTATCCTTTAATACGAGACAGTGCTTCAACAGTAGCACGTACAAGTGTGTTTGGATTGTTTGAACCGATTGATTTTGTAAGTATATCTTGTATACCTGCAAGCTCAAGAACTGGACGAGCAGCTCCACCGGCGATAACCCCTGTACCCTCAGATGCTGGCTTTAATAAAATGCGGCTTGCATTATATTTATGCTCAATATCATGAGCTATTGTAGAACCTTTAATTTTAACAGTTGTTAAATTTTTGAAAGCACTATCAACAGCTTTTTTAATTGCATCAGGAACCTCTTTTGCTTTACCAACGCCATATCCAACAGTACCTTTTTTGTTTCCTACTACGATAAGAGCAGTAAAACGAAAACGACGTCCACCTTTAACAACTTTAGTAACACGACCAATATTAACTATTGATTCTTCAAATTCTTCTCTATTGATTTCCATCATAACCCCTAGAACTTAATTTCGTTTGCACGAAGTGCGTCACCAAATGCAGCAATTACGCCGTGATATTGGTAACCATTACGATCAAATACAATTTCAGAAATGTTAGCTTCTTTTAGTTTAGCAGCAAATGCCTCACCAAGTGCAGCTGCACCTTCTTTGTTTGATTTATGACCAGTAGCCTTTGAGTGTAATGCTGCTACTGTAGTTGCAGTTGCATCATTAATAGCTTGTACACTTAAATAGCGATTTGAACGAAATACAGAAACACGAGGAGCAGTTGCACATCCAGATATTTTTGCACGAATACGACGCTTACGTTTTAAACGATTCGCTACTTTGCTTTTTAATACTTTAGCATTCATCTATCATCCTCCCTTATTTTTTAGAAGTTTTACCGGCTTTACGCACGATAACTTCTTCAATATATTTAACACCTTTACCTTTGTAAGGCTCTGGTGGACGGAATGATCTAATTTCTGCAGCAGTTTGACCAATCGTTTGTTTGTCATGACCTGTTAAAGTGATAACATTCTTTTCAACCGCAGCTTCGATACCAGCTGGTAATTCATAATTAATATCATGAGAGAAACCAAGTTGAAGTTTAAGAATTCTACCTTCAGCAGCAGCACGGTAACCAACACCATTAATCTCTAATTTTCTAGTATAACCAGTTGTTAAACCAGTAACTATATTAGCAGATAAAGCACGGTAAGTTCCCCAGAAAGCTCTATGCTCACGAGAATCAGAAAGTGTACTGAAAGTTAAAACATTACCTTCAACACTAAAGCCTACATTGCCTTTAGTATCAAGATCAACACTATTTTTGCCTTTAGCAAAAGTTATAACATTACCATTTGTGCTTACATTAACGTCCGCAGCAAATTCTACTGGATTTTTACCAATTCTTGACATGTTATCTCCCTACCAAACCGTACACATAACTTCGCCACCAATGCCAAGCTCGTAAGCTTTATCATTAGCAAGAACGCCATGTGATGTACTAACAATAATAGTACCGTAACCGTTTTTAAAACGCTTAATCTCTTCTTTACCTTTGTATACACGACGACCCGGCTTAGAAATTCTCTTAAGTTCATTAATAACAGTTTTACCATTTTCATCATATTTAAGAGCTACTTTGATTGTTTTTTTAACGCCATCTTCGATAACGTTACAACTTTCAATATAACCTTTGTCCACTAAGATATTTGCAACAGCTTCAACACTCTTAGAGTGTACCAAAGTTGTAACAGCTAATCTTCTCATACCTGCATTACGAACACGCGTCAATGCATCTGATACTAAATCATTTATCATTCATAAATTCCTTTTGTTGCTAATCTACAATTTTTGTAGACTGCTAATTATTAGGAGTTTCTTCTTGGGCTTACCAAGAAGACTTTCTAACACCTGGGATTAATCCCTCGTTTGCCATTTTTCTAAAACATACACGGCAGATACCAAAGTCACGTAAAACAGAGTGTGGACGACCACAAATCTGGCAACGTGTGTACGCACGTACAGCAAACTTTGGAGTTCTTTTCGCTTTTGCAATCATTGACTTCTTAGCCATTACTTGCTCCCTTTAGTAAAAGGCATACCCATTTTCTCTAAAAGAGCAAATGATGCCTTATCAGTTTGTGCAGTTGTAACCACTGTTATATTCATACCATGAATTTGCATAATAGAATCATAGTTAACTTCAGTAAAAATAAGTTGTTCTTGAAGACCGAAGTTATAGTTACCACGACCATCAAAACCATTTCTAGGAACGCCACGGAAGTCTTTTACACGTGGAAGTGCAATAGACACAAGACGGTCAAAGAAATCATACATTTTTTCACCACGAAGTGTAACACGGATACCTACAGGCATACCTTCACGAACTTTAAAACCAGCAACTGATTTCTTAGCTATTACAGTACTTGCTTTTTGACCGGCGATAGCAGTAATAGTATCTTCAATATTTTGGATAAGTTTGTTGTCTTTCATAGCAAAACCAGCACCAACAGAGATAATAATCTTATCTAACTGTGGTGTTTGCATAGGGTTTTTGATACCTAATTCAGCTTGTAATTCAGATTTTAAACCTAAATATTTTTCTTTTAAACGAGCCATCTAATTATGCCTCCACTTTACGTACATTTGAAGCATCTATAGGCATCTCTTTATTAACATGTCCGCCTTTAGTGTTCTCTTCAGTTGGCTTAACAGCTTTTTTAGCTATTTTACAACCCTCAACGATAACCTTGTTTTTCTTAGCTAATACTGCCAAAACAGTAGCTCTAGTCCCACGATCGTCGCCAGCGATGATTTCTACTAAATCACCTTTTTTGAAATTAAACTTTGCCATTAAACAACCTCCGGTGCAAGAGAAACGATTTTCATAAATCCTGCGTAACGAACTTCACGACCGATTGGCCCGAAGATACGAGTACCGATAGGCTCTCTCTTGTCATCTAAAATAACAGCTGCATTGTCATCAAAACGAATAAGAGAACCGTTTTCACGTTGAATCTCTTTTTTTGTTCTAACGATAACAGCTTTTACAACTTTACCTTTTTTTACTTTTGCAGTTGGAATCGCTTTTTTTACAGAAGCAATAATAACATCGCCTACTGTAGCATAACGACGTTTTGAACCGCCAAGTACCTTAATACACATAATCTCTTTTGCACCTGTATTATCAGCTACATTCAGACGAGAAAAACTTTGAATCATTATTCCGCTCCTGAAATTATGTTTTTAAGTCTAAAAGATTTAGTCTTAGAAAGTGGACGACATTCGATTGCAATAATCTCATCGCCTACTTTTACTTCATTACGCTCATCATGTACTAGGTACTTTTTGAAACGTTTTACAACTTTGTGGTAGCGAGGGTGCATTACACGACGCTCAACAACTATTGATACTGTTTTGTCACCTGCAATTTTTACTACGTTACCTTGAATTTCACGTTTATGTGTCATTGCCGTGCTCCTAGTTTGCTACTGCAGTAAGTGCAGTATTGATTCTAGCAATATCTTTTTTAGTAGTTCTTAACTCACTACTATCTTGCAATTGCATCATCTTTTGTTTAATTTTTAATGTAAAAAGTTCAGTTTTCTTCACTTTAAGCATTGCTTTTAGTTCAGCTGAATTTTTATCTGCTAAATCAGAATATTTCATTGTTCATCTCCGCAGTGATTATTTTAGTTTTGAATGGCAATTTGTGCATTGCAAGAGCTAAAGCTTCACGAGCAAGTTCTTCCGGTACACCGGCCATTTCAAAAATTATACGACCTGGCTTAATATTCATAACCCAAGTATCAACTCCACCCTTACCTTTACCCATACGAGTTTCAAGAGGTTTTGCAGTTAATGGCTTAGCTGGGAATACACGAATCCAAATCTTACCATTTCTTTTAATGTGACGAGTTGCAGAAATACGAGCCGACTCTATTTGACGAGAGTTAATACGACCTGCTTCAACTGCTTTAAATCCAATGTCACCAAAAGATAGTGTGTAACCTGAGCGTGCATAGCCACGGTTACGGCCTTTCATTACTTTACGATATTTCGTTCTTTTTGGCATCAACATAATTATTCAGCCTTTTCGTTATTTTCACGTCTTGGAGCACGTTTACGTGGACGCTCAGTTTTTTCTTCTTTGGCTTCTGCAGGGATTCCTTTAGTAAGTACTTCACCTTTGAATATCCAAACTTTTACACCGATACAACCGTATGTAGTGTGCGCTTCAGCAAAACCGTAATCGATTTTTGCACGAAGAGTATGTAAAGGAACACGTCCCTCAAGGTACCATTCAGTACGAGCCATTTCAGCTCCGCCTAAACGGCCAGATACAGAAACTTTAATTCCTTTTGCACCTGAACGTTGTGCACCTTGCATAACTTTCTTCATAGCACGTCTAAACGCAACACGACGTTCTAATTGAGTAGCTACATTTTCAGCAACAAGTTGTGCTGAAGTTTGAGCTTTTTTCTCTTCTTTAATGTTTACAGAAACTTCTTTGCCTATTAAAGTCTGAATAGAAGTTTTAATTTTCTCTATATCAGCACCTTTTTTACCAATAATGATACCAGGACGTGCAGCAACGATAGTTACACGAAGTCTCTTAACTGTTCTTTCTATAATGATGTTAGCAACACCAGCATAGTAAAGTTCTTTTTTCAAATATGTTCTTATCTTGTGATCTTCACCTAAAGACGCAGCTGCAGTCTTAAAATTAGGGAACCAACGGCTCTCCCAATTGCGGTTTATACCAAGACGTAAACCAATAGGATTAACTTTATGACCCATATTATTTACCCTCTACTTCTACTAAGATGTGTGCTGTCGGTTTTCTAATACCTGAAGCCATACCACGAGCACGTGGACGGAAACGCTTCAATACTGGACCATTGTCAACACGACAAGATGTGATAATACAATCTTCAGCTTCACTGCCACTGTTAGCAACTGCAGATGCAACTACTTTAGCAATGATTTTAGCAGCTTTGTTCGGAGTGAACTCTAGTGCTGCAAGTGCTAATTCTGCATTCATACCTTGAATCTCTCTAGCAATAAGACGAGATTTAATAGGTGAAACACGGATGAATTTTAATAATGCTCTAGCCATGATTAACCTACCTTTTTCTGTACAGAACCTTTATGGCCCTTAAATGTACGTGTCGGTGCGAATTCACCTAATTTATAACCAATATGATTCTCTGATACATGAACAGGAACAAATTGACGTCCGTTGTGAACATTTATAGTTAAACCAACCATATCTGGGAAAATCACAGATCTTCTTGACCATGTTTTAATTGGTTTTTTATTGCCTTCAGCCTTAGCTGCTTCAATTTTCTTTAATAAATGAGCATCAATGAATGGACCTTTTTTTACTGAACGAGCCATTATCCTACCCTTTTCGCGTTTGGTTTACGGCGAGTAATAATAAGTTTATCACTAGCTTTATTACGACGAGTTTTAGAACCCTTCGTTGGTTTACCCCATGGAGTAACTGGGTGACGTCCTGAATTCGTTTTACCTTCACCACCACCATGCGGGTGATCTATTGGGTTCATTGCAGAACCACGAGTTTGAGGACGGATACCCATGTGACGAGAACGGCCAGCTTTAGCGATTACTATATTGATGTACTCTTCATTTCCAACAGTACCGATAGTTGCTAAACACTCACCTAATACTAAACGCATCTCTGACGAAGGCATACGTAAAGATACATATTTACCGTCACGACCCATGATTTGAGCAGATGTTCCAGCAGCACGAACCATTTGTCCGCCTTTACCAGTTTTAAGCTCAATGTTGTGTACTGTTGTACCAACCGGGATATTTTTTAACTTCATAGCATTACCAGGTTTAACGTCTAAACCAGATTCAGCAGAAGCTATAACGTCACCTACATTCAAACCTTTTGGTTGAAGAATGTATCTTTTTTCACCATCAGCATAGTTTACAAGTGCGATACGACAGTTACGGTACGGATCGTACTCGATAGCAGCTACTGTAGCAGGAATATCAAATTTGTTTCTTTTGAAGTCAACAATACGATATAACTTTTTAGCACCAGCTTGTCTATGACGAGATGTAATACGACCATTATTATTACGACCAGCATGTGCAGGAAGTTTTACTAATAATGAACGAACACTAGCTTTTGCAGTGATGTCACTTGAATCAACATTCGTATAAAAACGACGTGATGGAGTTACAGGTTTATATGTTTTTATTGCCATATTACACCGCCAAACTTTCTATTTGTGCACCCTCTGGTAAAGTAACATAGAACTTTTTGAAGTCGTTTTGTTTACCTTGTACACCACGGAATTTTTTCTTTTTTCCGTTTTGATTCAATGAGTTAATTTTGTTTGGAATAATTCCAAAGTACTCACGAAAAACCTCTTTAAGACCTGGTTTAGTCATACGTGTAGATGTTTGAACAACGATCACACCGTCTTCTTGCATACCAAGAGTCTTCTCTGTATATAATATAGATTTAATATCTGTAATATCTGCCATTACTTAGCCTCACTTACAAGATTTTCCCAAACCGCTTTTTCGATCACGATTGAACGATAATTTGCAGCTAAGAAAGCATTTAACTCATTTGATTCAATTACATATGTAGGTGCAATGTTATTGAACGCTAAATAAGTATTTTCATCTAAAATAGACTTTACAAGAAGTACATCTCTTTGATTTAAAGCTTTGAACATTGCGTTTGCATCTTTAGTTTTACCAGATGCTACTTCAATGCTGTCAACAATAAAAAGAGTACCGTTTTGTGCGTGCTCATTTAAAGCAAAGTTTAAAGCAAGTTTTTTCTGCTTTTTATTTACTTTTAAATCGTAATTACGGTTGTTGCTTGGACCAAATGCCTTACCACCACCTACGAATACAGGAGAACGACGAGAACCGGCACGAGCACGTCCGCCACCTTTTTGAGCCCATGGCTTTTTACCACCACCACGAACTTCTGCACGCGTTAAAGCAGATGCAGAGTTTGCACGTTGTGCAGCTTGCGCAGACTTAACATACAAGTATAAGTTGTGAGGATTAATTCCAGAAAAACTCTCTGGTAATGCTAACTCAGAAGCTTTTTCCATTTTTTCATTTAAAACGATTGCATTCATTACTTAGCTACCTTTACACGACCTAAAGTACCGTTTGCACCAGAAACTGAACCAATAACCGCAATGATTTTGTTTTCAGCATCGTAAGAAACGATCTCATTCTTTACACTATTTTGTGTGTTTCCGTATTGTCCAGGCATTTTCTTACCTTTCATTACACGACCTGGCCATTCAGCATTACCGATTGAACCTGTTCTACGACCAAATCTATGACCGTGAGCTGCAGGACCACCGCTAAAGTTCCAACGCTTCATAGCACCAGAGAAACCGCGACCTTTAGTAGTAAATGTAGATTTGATAACTTTAGCTTCTGCTAAAGGAGCGAAATCTATATCACCAGCTTCAGTGTTTGCTACTTCCATAGTAACAAAACGGTTATACTCAGATGAAAGGCTGTACTTTTTCTGTTGACCTTCAATTGACTTATTCATTTTTTTACCGCTGTTGTAAGCAACAATAGCAGTACCTTCTTTAACTTCACATACCTTAGCTTCCAAAACTCTTAAAAGAGTAACTGGTTTACTTGGTACTGTGATTGTACGGCTCATACCGATTTTTTCAACAATATATTCCACGATGAGCTCCTTACTTATCCATAGAACGTACTTCTACGTCTACTTCCGGTGCAAGATCAAGTTTCATTAATGAATCTACAGTTTCTGGCGTTGCAGAAACGATATCTATCATTCTTGCGTGCATACGTATTTCAAATTGCTCACGAGCTTTTTTGTTAACGTGAACTGATTTTAAAACAGTATATTTACGAATCTTTGTTGGTAAAGGGATCGGTCCGCATATTACAGCACCAGTACGCTTTACAGCCTCAACGATTGACGCTACAGATCTATCTAATACACGATGATCGTAAGCTTTCAATTTTAAACGAATTTTTTCCATGTTTTTCCTTCTAAAGAACTCGTTAGGTCCTATCCTAACTATTTAAGGGAGTGGAATTGTATCCAAACTGACTTTCATATTCAAGGTTTTAGGGGGTAAATTTTAAATATTTAGTAAATTTATTTCCTTTTAATAAGGAAATGATAAAATTTCAATTCATACTATTTAGGAATTTTAATGGAAATATTACTCGAAGAGCTTTATAAAACAGATTTACAGGTAGATAAATTTCATGACAGAAAGCTGTTTTTGGATGATGGGAGCTACCAAATCAACGGTATTACAAAAAGCGGAAAGAGCAGCATACTGAAAAATTATCTTCTCTCTTTGAAAAAAAGTTCCTACCTCTATTTAGACTGTTCTGACATACGAATAGACATTTCAGAGCTCAATGCCCATTTGGCAGGCTTTTGCAGTAAAAATAAAATTGACGTTTTGGCTTTGGATAATTACTACCCTGACATTAATTTTGTAAATGTATCCCAACTGATAGTCACTTCGCAAATGCATTATGAAATTGATTTTTTAGAAACTCTCCAACTTTATCCACTAGATTATGAAGAGTTCTTGGCCTTTGAGTATAAGTACGATTCAAGCGCACTGAACCATTTTTTTCAACTCGGCGGTTTGCCTTCTATGCAAAAAGTAAACGCAGATGTGCGCAATATTTATATTCAAAAAATCTTAAAAGCTGCACTTGATGCTATGGAGTTCGATATTTTATGCATTTGTGCAAAGATGATGGCACAAAAAGTTTCTGCCTACAATATATATGAAAGATTAAAAAACAGCAGAAAAGTATCTAAAGACAAACTCTATAAGCTTTTTGATACTCTTGTTACTAAAAATTATATTCACCAACTTCAAAAATTTAACCACCCAAACGCAACAAAAAAACTTTACCTCTGTGACATCTCTCTAAAAAGTGCTTTAACTATAGACAAGCACTTTGGAAGACTCTTTGAGAACATGGTTTACTTGGAACTTTTGAAGTCTTCAACAGAGTGCTACTATGAAGACGGGCTTGATTTTTATCTGCCAACGAGTGAAGAAATTATATTGTGTATGCCATTCGCTGATGAGCGTTCTTTGTTTAAAAAGATTGAACAAATAGAAGCCTTTGTTTTTAGCTACCAGATAAAAAAGATTACTGCTGTGACCATGAACAGAGAAGGAAGAATTTCTCATCCTATTTCGCGAGTTGAAATGCTTCCATTTGATATTTGGGCTATTGGAGACTGAAAGAGTTATTTGTAATCAAAATGCTCACTCTCTATGATAAGATTCGCCATATAAAAGAAAAAAAGGAAACATATATGTTCTTTTCTAAGTCACGCAGTGCCTCTAACGACAAAATTCATGAACTTGAATCAAAAATTGCTCTCCTTGAAAAAGATTTAGCTTTCTATAAAGATATTGCAGCTTTTTCTCAGGAAGAGATGCTTGTCGTCTTAGATAGAAGCGGTAATATTCTTTTTCAAAATGATCTCGCAGCTGCCAATATAATATCACCTTCACTGCTCAGTCAAGAGCTCAGCAAAAATCTTGACAAAGTCACACTTAACAACTGCACAGGAAAAGTAAAACACAAGCCTTCAGGCAGTAATGATGCGACAATGTACCGAATTATAAAAACAGATATGAGAGATACGAGAGACAGTAATATTCTCAGTCTGCATCAGGACGCCATCTCAAGCGCTTTAAATAACACCCAACAAACCTTTATGACAATGCTCGATCAGCTCAAAACCATGAAAAATGAAGCTATTGCTATTGCTATTGAGTCAAAAGATGGACTTACTCTTATTAATGACTCTTCCAACGCCATGGACCAGCTCTCTATTCATATGCAAAACAATATGCAGTCAATGAATTCACTCAACCTTCGAAGCAATGAAATCTCTGCAGTGGTTACTCTCATTCAAGACATTGCGGACCAAACAAATCTGTTGGCCTTAAACGCAGCGATTGAAGCAGCAAGAGCGGGTGAACACGGTCGCGGCTTTGCCGTAGTAGCCGACGAAGTTCGTAAACTTGCTGAAAAAACGCAGATTGCGACAAAAAATATCTCGGTTGTTGTAAAAACTATGCAGCAGGAAACAAATGAGACACAATCGGCTACGGATGTTGTCAATTCAATTGTGATAGAAACAAAAATAAAAATTGATAATGTAAACCTCAAAATAAAATCTTTCGAAAAAAATGCTTCAAGAAGCCAATATGAAGTCGAACATCTCAGTGATAAAATTTTTGCATCTTTAGCAAAAATTGACCATGTTATTTATAAACATAATGTCTATGCTCTCATCTTTGGAGAAAAAAACAGCTTTAAATCTGTAGACCATACGCAATGTCGTTTAGGCCAATGGTATTCACAGGGAATCGGCAAAGAAAACTTTAGTGCAATGCCTTCGTATCCAAAACTCAATCAACCGCACGCTATCGTTCATCAACAGGCAAACTTACTTGCAGAGGAGTGTTCACAAAACAAAGGTCTCTGTTCAAAAGAGATTATCCAAGAGCGCATCATAAAAATTGAAAACGCAAGCAAGGAAGTCTTTCATCTTCTCGATGAACTCGTAGAGCAAAGAACCCACATAATTATGCATGATGCCGCAAAAGTATTATTTAACTAAGGAAAAAAGATGAGTCACACAACAAAAACAATTGTAATTATTGATGATGAGAATGAGATATTAACGATGCTGAGCAGATTTTTATCGCGCAATGAAAACTATGCCGTAAAAACATTTAATAATCCGACAGTGGCAATCAACTCACTTCCAAAAGATACAGATTTAATTTTACTCGATATTATGATGCCTCAGATGAACGGTCTTGAAGCTCTTCCCATTCTCCTTGAGAAACAGCCGAAGGCAAAAGTGCTTATGATGACTGCTTACTCAACTCTTGACAAAGTTTTAAACGCACACAGACATGGAGCGGACAATTACATTATGAAACCTTTCGCTTCTTTAGATATTCTTGGCAAAAAAATAGAAGAGATGTTAAAGTAAATAATTTATGCAGCTAACAGACATAAGCATACTTTTTGTTGAGGATGAAGATATCTCTAAAGAGATGATTTCCAATTTCTTGCACAAGCAGTTTTTCAAAAATATTTATACTGCTAAAAATGGTCTTGAAGGCTTGAAGCTCTATAAAAAAATCAGACCCGAGATAGTTCTTACAGACTTAACTATGCCTGTAATGAATGGCTTAGAGATGTCTGAACAGATAAAAGCTCTTGATGCCGACACGCCTATAATCCTTATTACCTCACACTTTGAAAAAGATCTTACCGAAAAAGCAATAGATATAGGGATTGACAGCTATCTCTTTAAACCATTGCATATGGAAAGACTTGAAATTGTTTTGCAAAAATACTGCGACCGGCTACTGACTAAAAAAAACTTTCAAACTGAGCACAAACTGCTTGAAGAGTACAAAAGAGCAATTGACGCAAGTGCAGCCATTACAAAAACAGATACTCAGGGAATCATAACATACGTCAACGATGCATTTTGTCTTATGTCCGGCTACTCCAAAGAAGAATTACTGGGCCAAAAATACGATATGGTCAGAGATCCCGAAACACCCGAAAGTGTCTACATTGATATTTGGCATACTATAAGTTCAAAACAAATCTGGAGGGGCCGCATGAAGAACCTCAAGAAAAATGGCGATACCTATTACGAATACTCTGTCGTTGTTCCCATTGTCAACAAATATGATGACATAGAAGAGTATATAGCCCTTAGACAGGACATCACTGTGATGTATCACCAACAAGAACATCTGATACAACGCATCAAGGAAGAGGTTGATAAAAATACGCTCTTCCACCAGCAGCGCGAAGAGGAGAATCTTCTAGAAGCAAAATTTTCAACTATAGGGAAGATTGCTGCAGGTATAACACACGAGATTAATACTCCGCTTACATATGTACGCGGGAACCTAGAGTTGATGGCATATGATGTTGGCCGCCTTGACAATAGTATTCCACAAAAAGAATTCTTCCAAAATGATATAGCAACTATGCTCGATGGACTCAATCGCATTGCAGGCATTGTAGAGTCTATGCGTGAAATGGCCTCGCAAACAAGTGAAATGCCCGATAGACATAATCTTTATTCATCACTTGCGACAGTCATAATCCTCTCGCAAAGCAAGGCAAAGTTTATCAGTAAAGTACGTATTAAGAATGAAGTTTTTCATCCTGCTATAGATAAAGAAAGATTCAAGTATTACGCAAAAGTACAAAAACAACGCATAGAACAGGTTTTTATCATTATTATCAACAATGCCCTTGATGCACTCGCTCTTAGTGGTACTTTCGAGTCAAGAATTTTAGAAATAGAGATTGAACACGAGTTTGAAAACATAGTAATCCGTTTTAAAGACAATGCCGGAGGAATTCAGCCTGCAATACTTTCGAGTATTTTCGAGCCATTTAAGAGTACCAAACAAGAAGGCGGCATGGGAATGGGGCTCAATGTTGCCAAAAGAATCGTGGATGACCATCATGGCAAGCTCACAGCTTCCAATCATGCCGATGGAGCCCTCTTTGAAGTTTCTCTGCCAATAAACGCAGACAAGGAGTATTTATGATGTGTGGCATAGATGAGGCTGGCCGTGGACCTTTAGCCGGTGATATGGTAATGGCGGGATGTATTTTGACAGCTCCCATTGAAGGGCTCAATGATTCTAAAAAACTCACTGAGAAAAAACGCGAAGCACTTTTTGAAATCATAGTGCAAAATTCGCATTATCATATTGTAAAAATCTCTCCAGCGCAAATAGACATGGACGGTGTTTCTGCATCTCTTAAACGCGGTCTTATTGAAATAATGGAAACACTTCAGACAGACAGTTATCTTTTTGACGGAAATTTATCGTATGGTATTCCAGGACTCCAAACAATGGTAAAAGCCGATGGAAAAATCCCTGAAGTAAGTGCCGCTTCCATCATAGCAAAAGTGACCCATGACAGAGATATTCTCTTGCTCGCAAAAAAGTATCCGCAGTATGAGCTTGAAAAACATAAAGGCTATGGAACTGCGCGTCATGTAGAGCTAATAAAACAATACGGCTACTCAGATATTCATAGGAAAAGCTATAAACTCAAAGCGCTGCAGGCAACTTTATTTTAAATTTGTTAACACTCTGCTGATACAATTTTTTTACGTTATTGCAATAATCTATAAATATACAAGGAGTAAAAAATGAAAACTTTAACAAAAGCTCTTTTAGCTTTTTCTCTTACAGGAGTGTTGCTCAATGCTTCTGATGTTGCGCTTACACAAACAGCGGAAAATGAATTTGACAGAATGCAAAAGTTTATGAACAGCTTTATGAGTTCAAACTTTAAACATGAATATTTTAACAGCGTTTATCCGAAAATCAATATGCAAGACCAAAATAATACCTATGTTTTGACTTTTGATGTATCAGGCATGTCCAAAGATGAAATAAAATTATCTATAGAAGAAGGCAATATCCTCACCATTGAAGGGCAAAGACACAGTGATACAAAAACAGAGGAAGAAAATTATATGAAACGTGAGATGTTTCATGGAGCATTTAAGCGTTCTGTTGTACTGCCAGAAGATGCGAACCATGATAAATTGACTACCAAATATACAGATGGTATTCTCAAAGTGATGATAGGGAAAAAGGCAGTTGTGAAACCCGTTTCTAAAGTTATTCCCATAAACTAAATTACTTCACGAGGAGAGTTTTTTCCTTGTGAATATTAAAAGTTGTTGAGCAGTATAACATTGACGAAGGTATCTTTTGAGAGGTCCTTGTCATCTTCGCCGCTTATCATAAGTGCACTTTCATTGAGAAGATTTGTAAGAATTGCAGAACTTCCAACTTTTTTATCTTTAAAATCTACGAAATATTGGCCGTCTTCAACGCTTACATTACACGCGGTAAACTCTGTGAGCTTACTGCGTTTTGTAAAATCTTCAGCAAGTTTTGCTTCAACGACACTGTAAGCTTTTTCTTTTCCAAGCATTTTAGCAATAAGAGGAAGCACATATAAAACAGCGGTCACTGTTGAAGAGTAGGCAAATCCCGGAAGAGAGACAATAAACTTACCCTCTTTTTGAGCGACAATTATATGTTTACCAGGCTTGATAGCCACACCTTTAAAAACAATCTCTGCTCCTAAACGCGGGACAATATCTTTTACAAAATCATAATCTCCGACACTCACACCACCGGTACTTACTAAGATGTCTGCACTTGAGAGTGCATTTTCAAAACTCTTCATAATAGACTCTTTCTCATCGCCTACTGTTCCAAGCTGAACAACCTCTGCTCCTGCGGATTCAAAAAGAGCTGCTAAAGTGTAGTTATTTGAACTGCGAATTTGGGAAGGATTTTTACTGTTTTCTCCCAAATCGAGAATTTCACTGCCGGTTGCAATAACAGCTACACGAGGACGAGGAGAAACTTTTACCATAACGTTGTTAAGTGCCGCCATAACTCCGATCTCTGCAAAGCCGATTTTTGTTCCTTTTTCTATGAGAACATCCCCGGTTTTAAAACCCTCTCCGATTGGACGCACGGAAGAGCCTTTAGCTACTTTTTCGTTAATGATGATTTTGTCATCTTCTACGCTAACATTTTCTATCTGAATCAGAGTATCCGCACCATGAGGCATCATTGCACCGGTAAAAGTTTTAATGCACTCTCCGTAATTTAGGGCTCTTTTCTCATCGCTTCCGGCTGGATTTTCACCCACAATAGTAATGCTGCCAGCGTGTAAATCTTCATAAAGCACAGCATAACCGTCCATAGAAGCCGTTGGAAATTGCGGGTCATTATATAGGGCAACAATGTCTTGGGCTAAAATTCTTCCTAAAGAAGTCGGCAGTGGAACTTTCTCATATCTTGAACTGTTTATATGGAGCAAATCAAGCATAGTCTGGCTTGTCTCGAACGACAACAAATTCACTTCCTAACTCCCAATAGTCCGCTTCCGCTGATTGCAGTTGAACGATCAAGCGCATAAACTCTTTTTCCGTTTTTGAGGTCATACTTCCAAATTGGAGCACTCGCTTTAAAATCTTCTACAAATTCATCTATAAACTCTAGAGCAACCCTGCGTTTAGGCGAAAAAACTGCAGCTATATAAGAAGACTCATGCAACATGACGTCACCTTTGGAATGTGCCATTTTAATAACAGCACCTTTTGCTTTGGCTCTCTCCTGCCATGCGGCAAACCAAGAGTTTAAAATCGGCTCATAGATGTCAAAACTCAGACCCTCAATTCCGTCTTCACTTCTGACTGTTCCTACAAAAGGAATGTATGCACCGTAATTACTCGTAGCTTCTTGCTCATACCACTCTTTTAAAATTTCAGGCACATTGAGTGAACCGTCATACAGATATAACAAAACTCAACCTCCGCAAACTGGCGGAAGAAGTGAAACCTTATCCCCGTCTTTGAGTTCACAATCTAGTGATGAGACAAGTGCGTCATTGACTGCAACAGCAGAATTCTCAAGCCATTCGCTGAGTTCTTTGTCATTTTGCAAAATAGTTGCTAATTCATTCAAATTTTTTATCTCTAATTCTAATGGTTCTTTTTGTATTGGACCCAAAAATTCTACTCGTATCAATGTTTCTTCCTTGCTTAGTTCTTGAGAAAGCACAAACTTTTTCATTTGAAATGTGCGTGATTATATCTAAGATAAGTTAAGCTGTGTATAATTTTGGCTATAAAAAAATGGAGCAGAGTTTGGTTTTTGGAAAAATTGAGTATTTAAATCTTCTCCCATTTCATGTATTTATGAAGCGCCACATTTCAAGTTCTCGCACAAAAATGAGTATGCATTATAAGCGCGGAGTTCCTTCAAAAATAAATAAAGAATTTTTAGCAAGAAGAGTGGATGCTGCGTTTATCTCAAGCATCAGCGCCAAAGGGCAACAACATGTCAATCTTGGTATTGTGGCAAAAAAAGAGGTTCTCAGCGTTTTAGTCGTTCCAAATCAAGAAGATAAAAGCGACAGCGAATCTGCAACTTCGAACATTCTTGCAAAAATTCTGGGTCTCCAAGGCAAAGTTCTCATAGGTGATAAGGCTCTGCGTTATTATCTAAGCGGCACGGAGTATACCGACATGGCAGGCGTCTGGAATAAAAAATACAAGCTTCCTTTTGTATTCGCTCTGCTTTGTTACCACAAAGATAAACGGGTTTATAAAAAAATAGAAAAAAAGTTTACGGCGAAAAAAATAAAAATTCCGACTTACATTCTTGAAGAAGCTTCCAAACGTACAAAAATTCCAAAAAAAGATATTCTTCACTACCTTACTTATATCTCCTATAAAGTCGATACAAAAGCAAAGTTAGGTTTGAAAAAATTTTATACTAAAGTACGTATTTAAATTTAATGGAGTATAATCGACAATGTTTAAATTACTTATCTCTCTACTTATCATTACATTTTCATACGCCGATGAACCTATAGTTCCGATTCCTTTAAATGAACCTGTTAATGTTGAAAAAGCAAAGCTTGGCAAAGAGCTTTTTTTCGATCCTGCGCTCTCAAGAGACAACTCGACAGCTTGTGTGAATTGCCACAATATCTATAACGGCGGAGCAGATGAACGTATCGTCTCAGAAGGCTTTAACGGAGCCAAGGGCAATATTCAGTCACCTACGGTTTTGAATGCACGTTATAACTTTAAACAATTTTGGAATGGCCGTGCAAGTAATTTACTCGAACAAGCCAACGGTCCGCTAACAAACCCTGCAGAACATAATATGGATTCTCAAAAAGTGGAACTGAGAGTAAACTCCTCAGAAAAATACAAAAAATCTTTTCAAGCCGTCTATGGCGTTTCTTACATTAAGTATGCTTTAGTTCTGGATGCTATAGTTGAATTTGAGAATGCACTTACAACACCAAACTCGAAGTTTGACAGATATCTGCGCTCACAGGAAGAACTGAGCAAACAGGAAAAAGAGGGTTACACTCTGTTTAAACAGTATGGCTGTATCACTTGCCATAACGGAATAAATGTCGGAGGGAATTCTTTTCAAAAAATGGGTACGTTCATAGCCTATAACACAAACAAAAAATTTCCGGATAAAGCTGCCATCAGTAATGATGAGAGAGATATAAATGTTTTTAAAGTTCCCACCTTACGCAATATTTCGCTGACTGCGCCCTACTTTCATGACGGAAGTGCAAAAACGCTTAAAGAAGCCCTAACAGCCATGTCTAAACATAACTTAGGTATTAAACTCTCGGATGAAGAAACGGCAAAAATTATTGCTTTTTTAGAGACTTTAACCGGGCAAAGACCTAAAATATTGGATCTGTTTTGAATCTCAAACGTATTATTTATCTCGTACTCGCAATTGGGATTTTCTCCTCTGTCGCTTTGGCATTTTTTTATATCAAACAAAAAAATTTTTCAGAGACCTACAAAGAGTTTTTAACTTCTATGTACAATTTGGAAAACGCACAAGCAAATCTCAATTATCTTATTTTACAAAACTCTGTCTACGCTTATCATAATCATGACAGTATTTTTCAAAAACAACAAGAGATACTTGATGCTTACAACATATTAAAAAATTCAGCAATATTATATGATGCGCGTTATGGGAGTGTTAAACTTTCTCTCGAACAACTCAAAGACCAACTCAAAGAAAATAACGAAAAAATAGAACAATATCTTATGCTCAACGCAGGCATTAAAAACTCTCTTCTCTTTTTAGCGCGTCATGTTGACAATGCTTCAAAAACTCTCGAAGCAAAACAGTGCACTCAAGAGTGCCAGGATACTTTCTTACAAGCCAGCACTATTTTAAAACACTATAACGACGCTTCACGAACGCAGGATATAGACTACATCAGCAATGTGAACCTTCTTCTTTCCAATAGATCAACAGAAGAAAAGGATAAAGAGTTCGTCAACAGTTTTAATCTCCATGCTGCGTATTTAAAAAAACAGTACCCACAGTATCTAGCAATCACAAAAAGCATTTTCAATAATGATGTCAGTTCTACTTTAAAAAAACTCAGAAATGATTTTACAACATTAACACTGAGTGATTTTCAGGCCTTGAATGCATTTACATTTATTTTATTTGGTGTTTTTCTTCTCTTTTTATCAACCATCAGCTATCTGTTTTTTGTATATGTAAAAGAAAATAAAAAGCTCCTGGAAACAAAAGAGTCTCTGGAATATTCATTAATTTATGATCAACTTACAAAATTATATAACAGAGCATCACTTGAACAAAAACTCAACCAAATAGAAAAACCCCATATCCTGCTTATTAACATAGACAACTTCAAAAATATCAACGATATTTATGGAAACTCATTTGGAAATAATCTGCTTGTGAAACTCGCACGATTCTTGGAAATCAAATTCGCCAAGATTAAAAATTCAGGAATATACAGATTGGGAGGAGATGAGTTCGGGGTTCTTTTTTCAGACATAGAGAACTCCATCGCATTAAATATCGCCCATGTACTTGAAAAAGAGATTTCTTCGCACAGTTTTATTTTTGGAGATATGGAAGTTCATATCACAGTTAGTATCTCAAGCAACAGTATTCATCCAATTCTTGAAAATGCAGACTTGGCGCTCAAACTTCTTAAAAAAGATGTTTCAAGAAGTGTTATTGAATTTAAAGAGAGCCTCAACCTCAAAAGGAGTGTTCGGGAAAATTTACAAATGCTTGAGGCAATCAAAACTGCAATTTTTGAGGATAGAATTGTTCCTTACTTTCAACCCATTGTCAATCTTCAAACGCTTAAAATAGAAAAATATGAAGCTCTCGTGAGGTTAATACTTCAAGACGGGCAATGTTTGGCTCCCTATAAATTTCTTGAAACTGCCAAAAAAAGCTATCTCTATGAAGAAATTACGAGGATAATGATAAAAAAAAGCATGCAAGTCGCAAAAGAATATCCTCAATATAGATTTTCTATCAATATATCCATGCGTGATATTTTAAATGAAGATATTACAAATAGTCTTTTTAAAAAGTTTGATGCCGAGAGAGAAGTAGCTTCAAGAATAGATATAGAACTTTTAGAGTCTGAAGATTTACATAACTTTGACAAAACGCAAGAGTTTATTCAAAAAGTACATAGTTACGGCGCAAAGATTTTGATTGATGATTTTGGAAGCGGTTACTCAAACTTTTCTTACTTTGCTACCTTAGATATAGACAGTGTCAAAATAGACGGTTCCATTGTACGCGAAATCACTACCAACGAGAGAAAACTTCATATGCTTCGCAGCATACACCAGTTTTCACATGGGATGGAAATCCTTGACATCGCCGAGTTTGTAGAGACAAAAGAGATAGCCCTTTTGCTTTGTGAAATTGGTGTAACCTATGGACAAGGTTACTACTTTGGAATGCCTTTGTGCGCTCCGCTAGAGAGTGATGTAGTTACACTCTCTTAGCAAGTTCAAGTTTATACGCTTCAATATCAAAGTCTTTCATGGTTGAAGAACCGCTTTCTATTGCTGCAAGAGCAACCGCAGATGAAATCTCCACCACAAGTCTTTTATCAAACGGTTTTGGAATAATGTACTCTTTTCCAAAAACTATTTTTTTACCGTAAAGTTCATTGAGATACTCAGGTACTTCTTTTTTTGTTAGCTCAGCCAATGCTTTAGCAGCCGCGAGTTTCATCTCTATGTTTATCTTACGGGCACGGACATCCATTGCTCCTCTAAAGATAAACGGGAATCCCAATACATTGTTTACCTGATTGTCAAAATCGCTTCTACCCGTTGCAATCAATGCATCAGGTCTTGCCGCTCTTACATCATCGGGAAAAATTTCCGGAGTCGGGTTTGCTAAAGTAAAAACGATTGGCTCAGGTGCCATGCGTTTAACATCTTCAATGCTGAATGAACCTGGTTTTGAAAGACCGACAACTACATCTGCATTTTCAAAAACTTCTGAATGCGTCATATATTTTGGCGCACTAAACTCGCGTTTAAAATCATTCAAATCACTTCGGCCATTATGCACAACTCCTTTTGAGTCAAGCATATATATCTCTTTTACACCAAGATGTCTGTAAAGTCTTGAACATGAAATAGCGGCTGCTCCAGCCCCTACTACTACGATTTTTAAATCTTTAACACGTCTGTTTGTAATTTCTGAGGCATTAATAATAGCCGCAGCAGAGATAACCGCTGTGCCATGCTGGTCATCGTGCATAACCGGAATATCAAGTTCTTCAACAAGACGTCTTTCAATTTCAAAACACTCGGGAGCTTTGATATCTTCAAGATTTATCCCTCCAAAAGTAGGAGCAATTGCTGTGACAACAGAACAAAATCTGTCTACACTTTTCGTATCGACTTCAATATCAAAACTGTCAAGTCCGGCAAATTTTTTAAATAAAACGCCTTTGCCTTCCATAACAGGTTTTGAGGCTAACGCACCGATATCTCCAAGCCCTAGAACTGCCGTACCGTTAGATATAACCGCAACAAGGTTAGCTTTTGCAGTGTACTTGTAAGCAGTCTCAGGATCTCTTTGAATCTCTAAACAAGGCACGGCAACACCAGGCGTGTACGCAAGCGCAAGATCTTTTTGCGTATCTACTTTTTTCGTAGTTTCAACGGAAATTTTACCAGGCTGTGGATATTCATGATAATCAAGAGCTTCTTGATCTTTTTTTGAATGTTTAGGCATCTCTCTTCTCCAACAATAACTTATTTGTTAAATTATATCTAAAAAGAGCATTGTCACGGCTGTGATAAAAGATAAAGAAGGATGCATATAGTGCATTTATTGCTTTAAATATTTACTCCTATCTGCCTTACGCTCATTAATCATGTCAATGATATTTTGACTTTTCTTTATCCCGGTAAAGATCATGTAAAAGACAACAAAGATGATTCCAAAACCCACTAAGGCAAACAGCGGCATCATCGTGTTTACTTCAGAGTAAATAGCATCAGCAATTAGGTAACCAATAGCACTAAATATAGCTTGAATCATCACTAAAAATATTACCGTTTTTTTTACATTGCCCTCAAAAAATTTTACCATGATGTGATGAAGATGCGTTTTGTCGGGGGAAAAAGGGGATCTTCCTCTTCGTATGCGGCGAACCATAACGACTAGGGTGTCTAGGACGGGAACAGCAGCCAAATAAAGAATGACAACTGGATGCACGTACTGTAAGCTAAGCAGAGCAATAACACTGATAATAAAACCCAAACTAAGGCTTCCGCTGTCCCCCATAAATACTTTGGCAGGGTTCCAGTTCAAGAGTATAAAACCTGCTAATGCTGCTATGGTAAACGTGGATAGCACTACCATCAAATGATTGCCGTTTTCAAAACCTATAAAGCCGAAAAACATAAGAATAACTATAGACACACCTGCTGCGAGTCCGTCTAAACCGTCAATAAGGTTAAGTGCATTTGTAAAACCCGCAAGAGCAAACATTGTAAAAGGCAAAGCGAACCAGTAAAGCTTTAAATCATATTCAAACCAGATACCGAGAGTATCTATGCTTGTGTCAAAAATCCACATAATAAATACGGCAAAAAAGATTACTAAAAATTTCATTTTAGGCGAAGCGTCGTGTCTGTCATCGAGAATGCCTATACTAAGAACCAAAAGAATAGATAAAAACAAGAACCAATACTCTGTAAAAAGAGAAAACTCAAAGAGGGCCACACCAACTAAAAAAGCACTCACAAAGCCAATCCCTGCGCCTCTTGGGGTGATATCATCATGATGACTTCTCTCATTGGGAATATCGAGCAGTTTAAGTTTTTTGGCATACTTTATAATAATTTTTATGGACAGATACGACAGTGCGGCTATAAGAACAAGTTTTATCATTTATTATACTTCCCCAAATACCACTCAACAGTCTTAATAATTCCGCTGTCAAAGTTTTCGTCTGCCTTCCAGCCAAGCTGCGTTTCGAGTTTTGTCGCGTCTATGGCATAACGTCTGTCATGTCCTGCTCTGTCTTCTACGAAGGTGATGAGTTCTTTGTAGCTTTTTTCTGTAGGAACTTTTTCATCTAATATGCTTGTAATGGCATCAACTATCTGAAGGTTTGTTCTCTCATTTCTTCCGCCGATGTTATAGACATTCGCTTCTTTACCTGTATGATAAACCAAATCTATACCTTTACAGTGGTCAAGCACATAGAGCCAGTCACGGATGTTTTTACCGTCTCCGTAGATTGGAATGCTTTCGCCTGCAAGAGCTTTTCTAATGATGGTCGGGATGAGTTTTTCATCATGCTGCTTAGGACCGTAGTTGTTTGAGCAGTTAGTAATGACGGTGTTCATTCCGTAAGTCTCTTGGTAACTTCTCACAATCATATCGCTTGATGCTTTAGATGCTGAGTAGGGAGAATTTGGAGCGTATGGTGTCTCTTCCGTAAAAAGGTCTGTTTCATTGAGCGTTCCATAGACTTCATCCGTTGAGATGTGGTGGAATCTACACCCTTGATATTTTTCTTTGTAAGTGAAAGGTTTATCCATCCAATGTTTATAGGCTACATCTAAAAGAGTGAAAGTTCCATTTACATTTGTCTCTATAAATACACCCGGATTTTTAATGGAGTTATCTACATGAGACTCTGCTGCGAAGTGGATAACACCGTTGATGTCATACTCGCTAAAGATGAATTCTACAAGCTCACGGTTACAGATGTCGCCTTTAATAAATTTATATCTTGCGTTTGCCTCACACTCTTTGAGATTTTCTAAGTTACCTGCGTAGGTTAAAAGGTCTAAGTTTATTAAGTTGTACTCTGGGTATTTCTCTAAAAAGTATGGCACGAAGTTGGAGCCTATGAATCCGGCTGTTCCTGTTAGTAGTATATTTGTCATTATCTTCTCTCTCCAAGTTTTATTAAACATTCATCCAAACTATCTTTCCAGTATGGAATATTCAGGCTGAACTCTTTTTTGATTTTTGACTTGTTCAGCAAAGAGTAGTGCGGTCTTTGTGCCGGTGTCGGGTACTCTTTTGTCTCTATCGGGTTAATGTGGCAATTGAGTTTTGCCATGCGCATAATCTCTTTTGCAAAGTCGTACCAGCTGAGAACGCCCTCGTTTGAGTAATTATAAATTTCAACTTTCTCATTCTTAATGTTTGGCAGAATATCTAAAATTGCTTTTGCCAAATCTCTTGCATAAGTCGGTGTCCCCACCTGGTCGTAAATTACACCGAGTGACTCTTTTTCCTTCCCTAAACGCAACATCGTTTTTACAAAGTTTGCTCCATAAGAAGAGTAAACCCACGAAGTTCTTATGATGACTGCGTTTGGAGGGTTTATTTCTTTGAGTGCGTTTTCACCGTCGAGTTTAGTTTTTCCGTAAACGCCGTTTGGGTTTGTTGTGTCATCTTCTGTGTAAGGTTTAAAATTCTTGCCGTCAAAGACATAGTCTGTTGAGACATGAATGAGTATGATGTTTTTCTCTTTGGCAATTTGAGCAAGATTGCTTACCGCTAAATGATTCACTGCGTTTGCGTTTACTTCGTCTGTTTCTGCTTTATCAACGGCTGTATATGCCCCGCAGTTTACGATTGCGTTTATGGCGTTTTTCTCTGCAAATGTTTTGATTGCGTTTACATCTGTAATGTCCAAGTTGTTTCTGTCTGTAAAGAAAAAGTTATATGCATATTCAGATGCAAGTTCTTGTATCTCGGAGCCGAGTTGTCCCTTACTCCCTGTGACTAAAATATTCATCATGCGTAGTAATCCATGCCATATTCAAACAAATCATTTGTCTCAGAGAGTTTAGGCTGCGTTTGGTCTTTTGCAGAGAGCTTGAGTTCATCATGTGCAACCATCCACTCAATGCCTAAAGCTTCGTCGTTAAACGCAATGCCTCTGTCATTCTCAGGCGAATAGTAGTTATCTACCTTGTATGCAAACACTGTGTCATCTTCAAGAACTACAAAGCCGTGAGCGAATCCTCTTGGGACAAGCATCTGGCGTTTATTCTCTGCACTTAATTCAAACGCTACATGTTTTCCAAAAGTTGGAGAGTTTTTGCGTATGTCAACCGCTACATCTAAAACGCGGCCTTGTATGACACGAACAAGTTTCGTTTGAGCCGCAGGATGGAGTTGGTAGTGCAAACCTCTTAAAACGCCACGTGAGCTTTTAGACTCATTGTCTTGGCAGAAGTTTATGGAGTAACCCAAAAACTCTTCAAGTTTATCTTGGCGGAAAGTCTCTACGAAATAGCCGCGCTCATCACCATGAACTTTCGGCTCACAGATGATTACTTCAGGGATGGCTGTTCTTACAAACTTCATGCTATCTCAAACCTCTCGGCTGGTTTGCTCGTCTTATGAGGTATTGACCATATTGGTTTTTAGAGAGGGGCTGTGCTAATTCTAAGAGTTTCTCTTTGGAGATGTAACCCATCTCGTAAGCTATCTCTTCTATACAGGCAACTTTTAAAGATTGGCGGTTCTCTATGGTCTGAATAAACTGCGAAGCTTCAAGCAATGACTCGTGTGTTCCCGTGTCTAGCCACGCATAACCTCTGCCCATAAGTTCCACTTTAAGTCTTTGCTCATTTAAGTAGTCTTGATTAAGTGTAGTAATTTCAAGTTCACCGCGAGCCGAAGGCTTGACCTCTTTTGCTTTTTTTACTACATCGTTAGGGTAGAAATAAAGTCCTACTACTGCATAGCTGCTTTTAGGCTCAAGCGGTTTTTCCTCAATGCTTGTGACATTCCCGGCATTGTCAAACTCTGCGACACCGTAACGTTCAGGATCGCTCACATAGTAGCCAAAGACTGTTGCTTTATTGAGCTGTGTTGCGTTTTTAACACTTTCACCAAGAAGTTCAGTCAAACCATGCCCGTGAAATATATTGTCACCCAAAACCAGACAGACATCATCACTGCCTATGAACGCTTCACCTAAGATGAAAGCCTGCGCAAGACCATCAGGAGAAGGTTGTGCAACATAAGAGAACTGCATTCCAATGTCACTCCCATCACCTAAAAGCTCTTCAAACCTTGGTAAATCTTTTGGAGTCGAGATAATTAATACTTCTGTAATGCCTGCAAGCATAAGAACTGAAAGCGGGTAGTAAATCATAGGTTTGTCATAAATCGGCATAAGTTGTTTGGAAACGCCTTTTGTGATTGGATAAAGACGAGTCCCGCTTCCTCCGGCTAATATAATTCCTTTCATGCATTTTCTCCTCTTTGAAAATCATCTTCTATTCTTACAATGTCATCTTCTCCGGTGTACTCACCGACTTGCGCTTCAATTAAAACAACAGGCAGTTTTCCTTCGTTGGACAAACGATGCAGTTCTCCCATTTTTATGTATGTCGATTCATTTGGACGTACAAATTTCGTTTCATTACCTACTGTTACGGTAGCTGTTCCGCTTACGACTATCCAGTGTTCATTTCTATGAAAATGTTTTTGTAGAGAGAGTCGCTTGCCCGGTTTTACTTCAATTCTTTTTATTTTATATCCTGCTGTATCTTCTAAAACAGTATATGTTCCCCATGGTCTGTAACTCGTTAAATGCACATTATGCAAGTCGGTAGTTTTTTTAACTTCTTCTACTACCTGTTTTACTTTTTGCGAGCTTCCCTTTTTTGAGATTAAAAGCGCATCTCCGGTATCTACTATGATGCAATCCTCTATATCTACAGTCGCAATAATTCTATGGTTTCCATAAATAAGGTTATTTTTAGAGTCGATGCCAATATGTTTTTCGTTGAGTGTGTTGTTATTTTCATCTTTAGGCAGTTCATCAAACAGCGCGTCAAAACTTCCTACATCACTCCATGCTATGTCAGATGGGACTACTTTTACTATAGTCGATTTTTCCATAACGGCATAGTCAATACTATCCTCGGGAATACTCATCATATCTTCATGCTTAATTCTTATAATAGTCTCTTTTGAAGCATTCTCAAATGCTTTAAAAGATGCTTCATAAATACCCGGCGAATACTTTTTAAGTTCATCCAAAAAGACGCCGGCCTTAAAACAGAACATGCCTGAATTCCAGTAGTAGTTTCCTGCGTTTAGATACTCTTGTGCTCTCTTGGCATCCGGCTTTTCATGAAAAGCTTTAACTGCGAAGCCCTCAGCTTCAATGTAACCAAACCCCGTTTCGGCGAATGTCGGCGTAATGCCAAATGTCACAAGCTGGTTTTCTTCCGCCAACTCTTTTGCACTTTGGAGTACTTTTTTATACTCTGTCTCATTTTTTATCAGATGATCTGAGGGAGTTACAAGAACAATCTCCTCTGCATCTAAAGCCATACATGCCAATGCGATGGCGGGAGCGGTATTTCTTCCCACCGGCTCCAGTAAATATTTGTTATTTTCCTGCTGAAGTTCTTCAAGCTGGTCGAGTGCCAAAAAATACTGCTCTGCGTTTGAAACAATAAACTGAGAGTCACAAACTTCAGCGTTGCGTTTGACTGTCAGTTGAAATAGCGATTTCTCATCAAAGAGTTTTACAAACTGTTTTGGCATGAGTGTTCTGCTAATCGGCCAAAGTCTCGTTCCGCTGCCGCCGCATAATATTATGTTTGTCATCTCAAATAATCCTTCGTATATTTATGTACAGATTTACTTTCTACAGGCTGTTTTAAAAGCATTATCTACGCCCTAAATACCACTCATACATCGTTTTCACACCAGTTTCAAGCTCAACTTTATGTCTCCACCCGAGAGCGTGGAGTTTGCTTACTTCTGTAAGTTTTACCATGGTTCCGTCTGGCTTGTCTGCATTGAAATAGAGTTCGCCTTGAAAGCCTATGGTCTCTTTAATAAGTCGTGCGAGTTCAGCAATGCTGATGTCAACGCCTGTTCCTATGTTTATGTGAGTGTTTCTTATCTCTTGCGTTTTTATACTGTTTGGTGTGCATGTATCATTTGTGGATTGCTTCGTTTCACTCGCAATGACTTGAGAAAAGTCTCTGTTTTCAAGCAGGTAAACGCAGGCATCTGCCATATCTTCCGAGTACAAAAACTCACGTCTTGGTTTACCTGTTCCCCAAATCTCTACTCTGTTTTCATCAACGCCAAACGCAGCCAAGTAAGTTTTTGCTTCTTCTATGGAGTTTACTCCCAAATCTTTTACAACTTCATCGTATTTTTTCTCATTTAAAAGCTTCGCACAGTGAATCTTTCGTATCATAGCAGGAAGTACATGAGACTTTTCCAAATCAAAGTTGTCATTTGGTCCGTAAAGATTCGTCGGCATCACACTTATGAAGTTTGTGCCGTACTGAATGTTGTAAGACTCACACATCTTTATCCCGGCTATCTTTGCAATGGCATAAGGTTCGTTTGTGTACTCAAGCGTACCTGTAAGCAGACAATCTTCAGGCATAGGCTGAGGAGCATTTTTTGGGTAGATGCAGGTACTCCCTAAAAAAAGAAGTTTTGTTACACCGTTAAGATAACTTTGATGGATAACATTGTTTTGAATCTGGAGATTTTCATAGATAAAATCTGCTCTGTAAGTGTTGTTGGCAACAATACCCCCAACCTTTGCAGCGGCGAGTATGACATATTCGGGTTTCTCAGTTTCAAAGAACTTTGCCACTGCGTTTTGATCACAAAGGTCGAGTTCTGCATGCGTTTTGTACACAAGGTTTGTGTAGCCTTTGGCTTGTAAATTTTTAACAATAGCAGAACCGACTAAACCACGGTGACCTGCTATGTATATTTTACTAGTTTTTTTCATTTTTCTCTTCTTAATTAAACTGTTGTTCTTTTAATTTTTGAAATATTACAACATTATGTGACAAAGCTATTTCTCTAGACAGTGTCTGGAGTTTTTCATTTTACTCGAAATAACTCATAGTCTTGTATCCGCCTTCTTGGAGGTAGACGTCTTTTGTCATGAGTTTTAGGTCAGATTGCATCATGTCGTTTACGAGTTCTTCGAGTCTGTATTCTCTTGTCCAGCCAAGTTTTTGTTCTGCTTTTGTAGGGTCGCCTAAAAGAAGGTCAACTTCTGTCGGTCTGAAGTATTTCGGGTCTACGGCCACAACTTCTTTGCCTATTTCTACTTGGAACTGAGGGTTTGAGCAGCTTACTACATACGCTTTTTCATCTACGCCCGTACCTTTAAACTCTAACTCTATGCCGGCATACTTAAACGCCATTCTTACAAAGTCTCTTACCATTGTTGTCTGACCTGTCGCTATTACCCAGTCTTCTGGCTCGTCTGCCTGAAGAATCATCCACATCATTTTGATGTAATCTTTTGCATGTCCCCAGTCGCGTTTGGCGTCAAGGTTTCCTAGGTAGAGTTTGTCTTGTAGTCCGAGTGCTATTTTTGAAGCTGCACGGGTAATCTTTCTTGTAACAAAAGTTTCTCCACGAACAGGTGACTCATGGTTGAACAAAATACCGTTACATGCAAACATGCCGTACGCTTCACGGTAATTTACTGTAATCCAGTATGCGTACATCTTCGCTACTGCATAAGGTGAACGCGGGTAAAAAGGTGTTGTTTCACTTTGAGGAGTTTCTTGTACTTTTCCGTAAAGCTCAGAAGTTGAAGCCTGATAGATTTTTGTTTTTTTAGCAAGCCCTAAAAGTTTAACAGCTTCTAAGATTCTAAGTGTCCCCGTACCGTCTGCGTTTGCAACATACTCAGGTGTCTCAAAACTTACAGCAACATGACTCATTGCCGCTAAGTTGTAGATCTCGTCAGGTTGCGTTTCTTGGATGATTTTTGTCAGATTCATAGAGTCTGTCATATCGCCATAGTGAAGAATAAGGTTTCTGTTTTCAACATGAGGGTCTTGGTAAAGGTGGTCAATTCTGTCTGTATTGAACAAAGAAGTTCTTCTTTTTATGCCATGTACAATGTAGCCTTTTTTTAACAAAAACTCAGCTAAATAACTTCCGTCTTGTCCTGTGATTCCTGTTATGAGTGCTACTTTTTTTTCTGACATATTCTACCCCTTAATTTTCAAATAAATATTATCCTAAATAAGGTTAGCACGAGCTAAAAATATATTCAAAAAAAATAGCGATACGAAGATATTTTGTGTAGTTGAGGCGTTAATCTTTCTCTCGTCACCATCACCCAGGGTGCTAATGCATACACCAGTAATTGCGTTTTGAAATTTCTCTAAAACAACTCCGCATACTGCTTCGCTATCTTTTCCCAAACATAATTCTCTTTTGCCACCACAAACATATCATGAGCTACAATTTGCAACTGTTCTTCGTCTATGTTTTCAAGCAACTTTACCAGCCCATCTTTATCATCAAAATACAAAGCTTTACCCTCTGTAGTTTCTCTGTTGTACTGCACACCGTAAGCCAAAATAGGCAAACCTAAATACATAGCCTCCACCAAAGATGGATTTGTCCCGCCTGCACTATGGCCGTGCATATATAGATAACAATTACTTCGTATTTGATTTAAACTATTTTGCTCATAGATAGGGTCAAGTAAAAAGATATTTTCAAAACTGCTATATTTTTCTTTGAGTTCTCTTCCGTATTCACTATTTTTCCAGTTTCCAATCATCACGATATTTAAAAGTTTATATTCACTAAACGCATCAAGTATAAGATGGATATTGTTTTCTGGCTCTATGCGACATACTTTAAAAGCATAGCGACTACCTAGAAATGGATACTTCACTTTTAGTTCATCACTCAAAAGCTCTTTTGTCACATGGTCTGCTCCGTAAGCTATCAGCTCACTTTGCACTCCGTATTCACTCATTACATACTCTTGGATGACTTTGTTGTCAGCTACTACCACATCAGCATACTTTACAGCTAACTTTTCAGAAAACTTCAAAAACCACTTTGCACCTTTCCCCCATTTGTCTCTCTTCCACTCCAAACCATCTATGTTGACTACGATGTGCTTTTTACTAAAAAGTCGCACAAATGGCAAAACGATACATCCAGAAACTCCAAGTATCAGTAATGTATCTGCAAACCTCAAAGATTTAAAAATCGAGATAATGTCATAAGGAATGCTTTGCACACCATTTGCATGAAGATTTATATACTCTAACTTCGCACCGTTATAATTATCTAGCTTTTGGCTATAGCTTTTCCCACTACAAAATACCGTAAGCTCGTATTTGTCATGAAGATTTTTTGTCAAATACTCTGTAAGTGTCTCAAATCCACCGTATTTTGCAGGGATGCCGACTGTTCCTATTATGCTAATTTTTTTCATTCAGTACTCGTTTGTAAGCTTCCAATGTTTGTTCTGCTGTTTTTTCCCAAGAATATTCTTCTTTGATTAAGTCTATAAATCTGTCATCAAAATCGGCACTCAATGCTTTTATGACTTGTGATTTAATCTCATCAATATTTTCAGGATCACAATAAAAAGCAAAATCTCTAAAATAATCTCTTACTGAACCTTTTTTTGATACTACGATGTTACATCTTGCATAGGCAGCTTCGAGACTTACAAGTCCTGGTGTTTCTATCCAACTAGTCAAAACATTTACTTTTGCTTCTAGCATGTGTTTAAATACTTCTTCTTGAGGAATGTGAGAGATAAACTCTACGTTACCTCTTGCGTTTGCTAACTCTTTTAATCTTTCTAAATAAGATTGGCTATTTGGCCCTGCATTTCCTATAAACCTTATCTTATAATCTGTATCCATCATGGCTTTTAAAAAATTAAGTTGATTTTTTCTAGCATCTATTCTGGCAACAAATGTTATAAGATTATTATCTTTTTTTATATTTGATTCAGCCATAATCTTATCAAAAATTATAGTATCTATGGCATTGTTTGCAACACTATAGTTTTTTAGATTTAATCCTAGCCTATCATTTAAAGCTTGCATCTCAAGTTCTGCATTTGGCAGTAACCAATCTACGCTTTGCGCTATCTCTCTTTGAATCTGAATATAACTTTTTTTGAGTCCCTTGAGATATATTTTTTCTTTTTTAAATATAAATTTTGCAAATGCTTTAGCAAATTCAAAACCATTGATACCAAAAATTTTAAAAATAAGTTTTTGAAAAAAAGGAGCACCTTTGGAAGCATAATCATCAAAGGGCCAGTAAATAGTTGATAAAACTTTTTTACCTTTAAAGTTTTGTTTTTTTATCTCTTCAAAATAGACAATATTATCATATACCCAAGTCAAATCTGTAAGATGCAAAATATCATATTTGTTAAAATTAACATGGTAAGGAGTAGTAGTGATATCACAACTGACACCTAGTTTTTCTAAATACTCTTTAGTTTTAAGTATCTGAATTTGTGCACCACCTGGTGCATCATAAAAGTTATGCCTTACGCAAAATAATGTTTTCATTTTAAGAATCTTACTATTTTTTCACAAGCCTTACCATCTCCATAAGGGTTATGTGCCTTACTCATCTTCTCATATTCTAACGCATCATCTAGGAGCCTCTGAGCCTCTTTGATAATCATCTCGCTATTTGTACCTACTAGTTTAACCGTTCCAGCTTCTAGCGCTTCAGGTCTCTCCGTAGTATCTCTCATGACGAGTACAGGCTTACCTAAACTAGGAGCTTCTTCCTGCACTCCACCACTATCTGTGATAATAAAGTAAGACTTACTCATTAAGTACAGAAAAGTTTCGTATTGAAGAGGTTCTATAAGGTATATATTTGATACATTAGAGAGTAAATCTTTTACTGGTTTTTGTACATTTGGATTTAAATGAACTGGATAGACTATATCTATATTAGGATTGTTAAGTGCAAGAGTTTTTAGAGCCTCACAAATATTTACAAAACCTTGACCGAAGTTCTCTCTTCTATGTCCAGTGACCAATATAAGCTTTTTAGTTTCATTTATTTTATACTGAGTATTTATTGATTCTATAATTGAGTTTTTTAGCTCAACGCTATTCTCTATCTTCTCAAGAGCCAAAAACAAAGCATCTATTACAGTATTTCCAGTGACTAAAATACCCGTTTGATTTTTATTTTCTCTAAGTAAATTATCTCTAGAAGTTGTTGTAGGCGCAAAGTGATAGTTTGCAAGTACTCCCGTGATTTGTCTGTTTGCTTCTTCTGGCCATGGGCTATAAATATCTCCAGTACGCAAACCTGCTTCCACATGTCCTACTTTTATCTTTTGGTAAAACGCTGCCAAACTTGTAGCACTCGTTGTTGTTGTGTCGCCATGAACCAAAACGACATCAGGTTGAAAACTACTTAGTACATCTTTCATGCCTAAAAGTACATTTGCAGTAATGTCGTACAGGTCTTGCCCTGGCTTCATAAGGTTTAAATCATACTCAGGAATTATCTCAAACATTTCCAGCACTTGATCGAGCATTTCTCTGTGTTGAGCTGTTACACATACTTTTGTTTCAAATATATCAGTATGCTTCTGAAATTCTTTTACAAGTGGTGCCATTTTTATCGCTTCTGGCCTGGTTCCAAACACAATCAATATTCTTTTCATATTAGACCTCTTTTATTTAGCTGTTTCAATAATTCAATGTATTTACTTCTTATGTCAAAATTTTCTGCTTCTTTATAAAATACTATTTTTTCTATCAAGTAACAGTAAATGAATACTTGAAAACTCAGGATGATATCAAGATTCTCTAGATAGCGTTTGTATTCTTTAACATTTTCTGGAAGAAAAATTTTTTCTATTATCTCTGCAGAAGATACATATTTCACTATGGGGTCAATATAATAATTCAACAGATCTTCCAACGGTAGTCCATCTGTTATAGCCTCTTCAAAATCATAAATCAACAATCCATACTCATTGTTTACGTTCCAGTGTTTGAAGTCGCGATGTACTAATCCAAGAGAGATTAATGTATTTTGGTGAGTACTTTCAAGCTTTTCAAATACTACTTTTATTATATTTTCTTCTATATTACTCTTTATATATCTTTTTTTTAGACTTTCCAGATAAGTAGAAAAAAGATATTTTTCTTGCTTGGTTACATTAAACATTTCAACAAGTGCCAATATAAAATCTCTGTCTACTTGTACACTCTTGCGTTGACTGCTAAGCTTAAAACTACAAAAACTATTTTCATTATCTACATAATCATAAAATTTTGAGACTTCAAAATTTTGTAATGGTATATCTAGCAACTCATAGATTCTTGCTTCATTTTGAACATTTTTATAACTAGTGCCAAACGCAAATTTGTGAAAATAATGACCATGATGATGAACAATGATCTTATCGCGTGTTGGTGACACCAATATAGAACAGTTTTCATCAAGTTCGAAATTTATCGATTGACCTATTAAGCCATTAAGATATTGCTCAATTTCACTTTTAGTTTTTAAAATATACAATGCTGATGCCTTAGATAATAAGGCTAATGCATTTAGATATATCTTAAGAGCATTCTTTAACACTTTTTGTTTGATGGTGTATGCTTTATAAAATTTTAGTGACTGCAATACAGAGTTTGGATTTCTTGTATTTAAAATATAAGTTGCACCATTATTACCTTCTATAATAAAATAAAAAGTTTTATAATTTTGACTGACTACTTGGACTTTTATATTCACTCTAAATCCTCACTTAAACTTTTATTTTTTCTGTAATAACCATGATGAAGTTTTTCAAAAACTCATGATAAGATTTTTCAAATTCTTTATTCGGAATAATTTGAAAATAATTAAACTTTTCTGTTAATCGGTCATAATTTGAGTTTATTTCATCAATCACATCTACTGGAAGTTCTTTTTTACGAGCATGTGCTTCCTCGGGGTCAACTTTGATAAAAAAAACTTTATTAGGTTTAGGAACAATAAATTCATATATACTTAATGCAGTTTTTTCAGATATTTTTAAAGCTGATCGCTTTTGATCAACAATAAAATCAAAAAAATATCTATCAAATATAATAAATTTATTTTCACGCTGTAAAGGCATTATTTTGATAATATAACCTAAGCGATAATCTATCGAATAATAAAGAAGTTTAAAAAATGAAATAAACTTGCTTGAAACTTTCCCAGAATGAGGGTTAAAAGTACGTTCATCAATTTCTTTTTCACTCAACTCTTTTTTAAACAAATCACTTATATTCCGAAATAAGTGAGGTCGATGATGGAAAGTAGCAATACGGTCTGGTATTGATCGTAAAATTATTTTTGAATCATCAAGAAGTCGGTTTATCACACTTGTTTTACCTGAACCATCGGGTCCTACTAGAACAATAAAATATTGTTTGTTAAACATCCTAGATAATTCAAGTCTATAATGATGGATTAGCCGCTTGATTGAATTTACCGCTGAGTTTTTAAAGTTCTGTTTAAATGTTTCAAATATTATCCGCTTTCTATTGATGGATTGAGGGTTACTTCTATTAAAATAAATATACTTTAAATATTCATTTAAAGTATCTGATGGGCAGTTTGCAATTAAATCACTTGAAGGATTGATTGGATTTGCTAAATATCTTTCTAAATACTTATTTTTCAACTTTCCTCCTGCAACCAATGTCTTTAAAGCTGTCAAATAGCTCTCTGTTTTTAAATCAAAAACACGTATGCCATTATTATTTAATACCTGATATTGAATAACATCCCTAAACTCATAATATCTTACTCCTCCGCCTTCAATATTAAAAAAGAGATCAATTTTCAATGAATACGGTCTCTCATTTTTGATATTATAAAAGGTGTAGCATTCAATTCCGTGGAAAGAAGTACGTTCTACTCTTTCAAAGCCATGCTCAAAAAAAATCTTTTTCATTTCATTATCAAAAAGAGGATATTTTGTTTCATCAATTAATATGTCAACATCATTACTAAAATTATCAAAAGGAAGTTCATCGGCATTACGCATAACTACATATTCAAACTTTTTATTTATCATCTTAAAAAAGTCAATTAAACAATCTTTTTCTATAATATGCATTTATTCTCCTATCACTTTCTTATACATTCCAATATATTCACCAATCAGACTGTCCCAGTTAAACGTTGTTTCAATCAAGTTTTTTGCATTAGTGGCCAATTCGTTTCTAATAGCTTCATTTGATGCTAACTTATCAATAGCATCTGCAATATCTTCAGGATAAGGTTCTGTCATGATATAAAAATTTTTGTTGTAATAATATGTCATATTTGTCTGACGGGTCAATATCATTGGCTTAGCACAAGCCATAGCATCTAAAATTGAAAAAGAGATTCCTTCACTAAATGAAGGTTGTAAATAAATATCAGCATTTAAAATATATTGATACTTTTCTTCCTTATACTTTGGTCCATGAAATATCACATTTTTTTCAAGGTTGTTGATTTCAATCATATTTTTTACTTTTTCTATATATGATTCTATCCCATTCCCTACAATATGGATTCTAACTTTATTTTTTATTTCATCATTCAGATATAATAATGATTCAACAATGCCAAGAACATTTTTATCTTCTCGGATTCTTCCAACCCATATTAAATTAATGTAATTATTATCAAACGGATTTTCTAAATTTTTAGATCTTTGTATTTTTTCAATTTCACTTTGACTTATTCCATTAGGAATAACATAAATGGGAGATTTTAAATTTAAGTTTTTCAAATACGCTTTTTCTTCAAAACATAATGCATGAAGCCCTTTAGCTCCTGCAATATATCTCCCTTCTAAGGTTTTCATAGATATATATTTTTTCATTGTATCTATTAAATTAGGAGCATACGCTCCATGAACAGTCATAATATATGGAATATTTCTCTTTTTTAAAGCAGCTAAAATAGTATTTTTATCAATCATCCACATTAAATGAAAGTGTACAATATCAAAATCGAATTCATCCGACAAAATAAAATCACTAAATTCTTTACTTTTAAAAAGTTTAGCCCGTGGAAATAATTTAACCGTGGTAAATTCATCACGTTTAAAATCTTCTATTGCTGCTTGATTATCATTAAAACTGTAAATAGAAGATTCTACACCATTAGCATTCAAATATTTATTAAGACTATATACCGTTCTGGTAATTCCATTCTCTCCATCAGGATTAACTCGACCGTGTGTTATATGACATATTTTCATTTAGTTACCTTTTTTAATTTCTTCATAGATTTTTATATATCTTTTTCCTAATTCTTGCCAGTCATAGTTCTCTTTCAAATCAGCAATAGCGTTCTCGCAAAGTTTATCAACACTCTGAGTATTAAAAATTTTATCAATTTTCTCTGCTAAACGTCTAATATTATCGTCTATATTATGGCTGGGCGTAATTTTTATAGATGCATTAGCTTTTGGAAATTCTTTCATCCCTGAAATGTCATAACAAGCGATGGGACAATTATTCATAGCTGCTTCAAAAAGAGAATGACTGCCACCTTCTTTTATACTGCAAAAAATAAAAAGATCCGACCCCCGCAATAAAGATTCAATTTTTTCATGTGGAACTTTCCCCAGAAATTGTAAATTTTCAACCGAAGAATATTTTTTTTCTAAAGTTGATTTCATAGGGCCATCACCAACTATCGAAAGTTCCAATGACCCAGATGTTAACTCTACAAGTTTTTTAAAAACTTCTATAACCTGATCAATGTTCTTCGAATCGATAATCCGAGCTGTTGTGATTATGTTTCTGAGTTTTCGTTCTTTTTTGACAATATCAATAGCAGAAGCATCAACTCCTGTTTCTAAAAACACTGAACATTTCTTATGAAAACATTTTGGTATGATTTTCAATGTTTCTTCTGTTCTTAAAATAATTTTTGATGAACGTGCAAAAAGAATATAATAGATAGGGTTGATTCCAACAGTAAAATTAATAAATCTATGTATATTTGATTTAACTTTTGCCTTCAGTGAAGACTGTCGCATTAACTTTGTATCTATTATTGAACCACCTCCCATAGGGCCCAGTATCAATTTGGATTTTAGCAAAAATAGAAAATGAGGCAAATGAAGATTGCCAAATGTCAAATAATGCACTATATCATCTTTTTTTACTACTCTTTTTAAATATAAATAAACTGAGAATTGCCAAAACAAGTAATAGAAATAAAAAAATTTTCCGTGTGGTTTAAAATGTATAAACGCATCGTTTTCTATAAATTGAAAGTCGATATTTTCATCATTATATTGCTCAATCAATTTCTGATTTGATCTTCGGGTAATAACTTTCAAAGTACACTTTTTTACAAGTTCATTTGCTACTTTCCAACCAACTTGATGTTCTCCCCCTTGATTTGGTTCACAAGCGTATACAATTAAATATACTCTCATATTTTAAACCTATTGTCAATTTTAAACATTTTTTCATCCATATTATATTATTCCATATTCTCTATTATTGTAATGTACTCAGCGGTCGTACTAAAATAATCAGCTGCATGAATAGAACCGATTAAAGACATATGATTGCCATCCAAAGAATATGGAACACTCGATCCTTTATACTCAAATGTACTTGTATTTTCAAACATCATTTTTCTATCAATAAAATAAACATTTGGGTATGTTTTTAGTTTTTTACTTAAGAAATCATTAACATAATTATTAGATTTATAACTACGTTCATATTTATTTAAAATAAATGGCTCATCTTCATATACACTTCTTATAAAAAGTGGTATTGGATCCCGAATATAAGAAGTCGGAGTAGCCATCACAAATACATTTATCCCTTGCTTACTTGCTTCATCAACAACATGCAAAAAGTCATCCATGTAGCCTTGCTGGAGTACAGAGTTCCAACTAGAGGCAAAAATAATATTTTTGTACTTTTTCTTAGAAATTGATTCTTTTAAAAAAGTTCTATTTAATAAACATTGCTTATACGATAGGTCACTTTTCCGACCAGTAAAGTTTTCTGTAAAAGAAGGAGTACACCAGTTTGTAGAAACCGATTGATATGTCTTATTTATTTTCATAAAAATTTTATTCCAAAAAGGATCATAAGTACCTGCAAAAGAATCTCCAAACAGCAGAGTATCAACATCTTTTATATCAG
>VMSZ01000066.1 GCA_013791885.1 Sulfurimonas sp.
AGTTACATTTGATTGTCTAGGTGGCTATAGAGAGAGGGAAACGCCTGGTCCCATTCCGAACCCAGAAGCTAAGCCTCTCATCGCTGATAATACTGCATCTTTCAGGTGTGGAAATGTAGGTCGCTGCCTAGTTGATCAGATTACTTCTACTTTTATTCTTAATCATTTTATAACTTATCGCAATAATAACTAAACCTACAAACTCTCAAATAACTCTATCCCTATATTTTTATTCAATTCTTTTTTACATAAATATCATTATAGATTGTAATTTACTACTTGTCTGATATTTACCTTATTATCTTTCTATAAAACTTTGTCTGATTTCAATTTTCTTTTTTATTATTTACTTACTTACTTACTTACTTACTTACTTACTTATGTTGTTACATTAAATTTATTTTCTATTCTAGGATGAGGGATTTCAGTAATTTATTGAGGATATATTTGTTCTAAGTCAAAGGTATAGATAATCTATACCTTTAGTTAAATTAATCTACTTGTTTTTAATCTTTCTTTTTAGCAACTTTGCATTTACCAGCTTGTAAGTCTTTTTTATTAGTTTCAATAAATTTTGGACCTATCCCTTTTATTTCAGTTAAAGCACTCACATCTTTAAAACAGTTTTCTTTTCTGTACTCTAATACAGCTTCTGCTTTTTTTGCACCTAAGCCTTTGAGAGACATCAGCTCATCTTTTGTAGCATTGTTAATATCTACAGCACCAAAAAGCAGTACTGATCCTAGTGTTATAGCAACGATAATTTTCATTTTCAATCCTTTTTTTTTAAATCAATAGATTGTACAATAAAAATTATTATTTAACAAATTAATTTTTTTGAAGTTTAATCTTAATTAAAATTATTTTTAGAGATTATTTTAGGATCTAAATCCCATTGATGGGCTAGTTCGTCCATATTTACTTCTCTAAGTCTTGTAAGAAAGTAATCTCTGCTTACTTCTTTTGCACCAAGGCTTTTTAGATGATTAGTTGGAACTTGACAATCAATGAAATCATATCCCCAGGATTTTAAGTGCTGTATCAATATCGCATATGCGGATTTTGAAGCATCATTAACATGTGAAAACATTGATTCCCCGCAGAAGACTTTTCCTATTACAACACCATATAGTCCACCGACTAAGAGATTATTTTGATAACTTTCAATTGAATGTGCTAACCCTAGATCATAAAGTTCACTGTAAGCTTCAATAATATCATTTTGGATCCAAGTACCATTTTGACCATTTCTTTGTGTTGAAGCGCATTTAAGCATCACTTCTTTAAAGTTTGTATCAAATTTATATTCAAACTTTTTCATACTTTTTTGCAAGGAACGACTAAGCTTAAAATCATCAAGTTCCATAATAAGTCTTGGATTTGGTGACCACCATATTATAGGATCATCTTTTGAGTACCATGGGAAAATTCCATTTTGATAAGCTCGTATAAGTCTTGAAGGATTTAAATCCCCGCCCCAAGCTACAATACCATCTTCATTGGCATCATTGGGGTGCGGAAACTTTAATTCATACTTATTTAATTGAGGAATGTTCATTTAATTCTTGAAATGTTAATGTTAATGCATCTTCTACATCTACTTCAACTTTGCCGCCATGTTTTAATTTTCCAAAAAGTATTTCATCACTTAGTTTGTTTGTAATGTTGTCTTGAATATAGCGTTTAATTGGTCTTGCCCCCATTTCAATGGAATAAGCACTTTTTGCTATAAATTCTGCTGCATTTTCACTAAGGGAGACAGATATTTTTTTCTTTTTTAAATCTTTATTTAATTCATTGATAAATTTTTTGACCACACCTGTAATCGTTTCAAAACTAAGTGGTTTAAATTCTATAATAGCGTCAAGTCTATTTCTAAACTCGGGAGTAAAAAAAGATTTTAACTCCTCATTTTTAGAGATAGAAGAGTCTTTATTGAATCCCATAACATTTCTGGCAGTTGCTCCAATGTTTGATGTCATAATGAGAATAACATTTTGAAAATTTGCTTTATATCCGTTATTGTCGGTCAATACTGCACTGTCCATAATCTGAAGTAAAATATTAACCAAATCCGGGTGTGCTTTTTCGATTTCATCTAAAAGTAAAACAGTATAAGGATGTTTTTTAATCGCCTCAGTTAAAAGTCCGCCTTGATCAAAACCAACGTAACCCGGTGGTGCTCCAACTAGGCGACTGATTGTGTGTTTTTCCATGTATTCGCTCATGTCAAAACGTTCAAAATTAATGCCCATAATATCACTTAACGCAATAGCCAATTCTGTTTTTCCTACACCAGTTGGACCTGAAAATAAGAAAGATGCTATGGGTTTATTTTGAGGTGTTAGGCCGGCTTTTGAGATTTTTATGGCTTTTGTTACTGCGTTTACAGCTTCATCTTGCCCAATTACTCTCACCTTTAAATCATCTTCGAGTTTCATCAGAGACTGCGTTTCATCTTTGCTCGCTTTCGCATTAGAGATACCTACAATACTTGAAATTGTTTTTTCAATATCTTTGGCCGTAACCGTTTTTTTTGCGTTAGCTTTTAAATGAAAAGAGGCAGCACACTCGTCTATAAGGTCTATGGCTTTGTCTGGTAAAAATCTGTCTGTGATGTAACGTTTTGACAAATCTACAGCGCTTCTAAGTGCTTTATTTGTATAGGTCACATGATGGTGCTTTTCGTATTTTTCCTTGAGGCCTTGGAGAATGAGATAGCTTGTTTTTGCCGATGGCTCATTAATGTCTACTTTGGAAAATCTTCTGCTGAGTGCTTTGTCTTTTTCAAAACCGTTTCTATACTCTGCAAAAGTAGTCGCTCCCATGCATTTTAGCTCTCCGCTTGCAAGGGCAGGTTTGAGCTGGTTCGCTGCATCCATGGTTCCGCTTGTCGCACCCGCACCGATAAGCGTATGAATTTCATCTATAAAAAGAATAGCATTTGGATTTGATTTTAACTCATCCATTACGCCTTTTAGGCGTTTTTCAAAGTCACCGCGATATTTTGTTCCTGCAAGCAAGGCACTCAAATCCAGTGCATAAAGTTCTGACTTTTTAAGTATCTCAGGAACATCTCCACTTGCAATATTTAGGGCAAGACCCTCAGCGATCGCAGTTTTTCCAACTCCGGCTTCACCGACTAGAATAGGATTGTTCTTTTTTCTTCTGCAAAGAATTTGTGTGACTCGTTTTATTTCATCTTCGCGGCCAATGACAGGGTCGATTTTTCCTTCTTTGGCTTTTTGTAAAAGATTAATAGAATACTTTGCAAGGTAAGAATCTGTATCTTTACTCATCTCCTCAGTGTCTGTATGTGAAATAAGTTCCAGGATGTCCAGTCTTGAGATTTGGTACTCGTTAAAAAGCATGTAAGAAAAGGTGTTTTCCTCATCGAACAAGGCCGCAATTAAATCTCCTACGTGGGCACTACGCTGTCCGGCACTTTGTATGTGTTTTATCATATTGTCGATTAAACGCGAGAGAGCAACACTTTCATAAGGGTCTTGGTTTATATTCTCAGGCAAGGTGTCTATATTGGCTTTGATGTATTGTGCTAAAGCTTCTTTCATTTTTTCCACATCACCGCCGCAGGCCATAATAATATTTGAGCCTTCGTTAGAACTGAGCAAAAGATACACAACGTGCTCAATTGTCAAATATTCATGCCGTAAACTTTTTGCGAATAAAATAGATTTTTGAAATATGTCATTGAGACTCGGACTAATCATACTCTACTCCTCTTCCATTGTTGCTTTGAGAGGAAAACCGCTGTCTTTTGCTTTTCTTGTGACTTGCATTACTTTTGTTTCAGCTACTTCATAGGTATAAACGCCACAAAGCCCTCTCTCTTTTTTATGAATATCCAACATTATCTTTTCTGCTTCTTCATAACTTTTGTGAAAGATGCTTATAAGAATATCTATAACAAAGTCCATCGAAGTGTAGTCATCATTGAGCAGATAGACCTTATACTTTTTAGGATACTTAATCATCACTTCATCGCTAAGTTCGTAATTTGTATGTGTTGCCATATTTGCCTACTTCGCTGCGTTTAGAAAATCTTCAATGATATCTTGAGGGTTTTCTAAACCGATAGACACTCGAATGAGACCGTCTGTTATGCCTAAAAATTCCCGTGTCTTTTCATCAAAATCTCTGTAGATTGTTGAAGCCATATGAAGAGCGAGTGTTCTGCTGTCCCCAATATTTGCCGTGATTGTTGCTAACTTTGTTTTATTTAAAAACTCAAAAGCTTTCTCTTTTGTCCCCATGTCTATGGTTAAAAGTGAACCGCAGCCGCCTTTAAAATCACTGAGATAGATTTCATGGTGCGGATGAAGCGGTAAAGACGGATGGTTTACAACAAGTCCATTGGCATATAACTCTTTGGCTATTGTGGACACACTCTTTACAATCCTCTCCATTCTAAGCGGAAGTGTTTCAAGTCCAAGCATTGTCTGGTAGCTTGCATGAGCATTCGCACTCATTCCAAAGTCTCTCATTGCTCTTTTCTTTGCGTTTGGAATAAGTGCCATAGCTCCGGCACCTTTGATGAACTTTGCTAAAAAGCTGTATCTTGGAGTTTTAAATTTATCTTCGCCCTCGTTTATGGCACGAAAAACTGCGCAACCGCCAAGAGCTGAAGCATTGCCTGAGATGATTTTTGTTGTAGAATAGACAACGATGTCAGCTCCAAGCTTAAGAGGCGAGATGCTCATAGGCGTAGTGGTATTATCCACAATTAGTGCAACTCCGGCCGTGTTGGCAATAGAAGCGATTCTTTTAATATCAGGCAAACGCATATTCGGATTTCCAACGCTCTCAAGAAAAATAATTTTTGTATTGTCGTTGATTGCGTTTATGATGGCTTCTATTTCATCCACATCAAAGAAATGTGTTTTGATGCCAAAACGTGAAAGTGTCTCTTCAAAATAGGAATAGGTTCCGCCAAAAAGTCCGCCGATAGAGACTATCTCATCGCCGGCAGATAAAAGGGACATAGTTGCAAGTGCTGTTGCACCCATTCCACTGCTTGTAGCCACTGCTCCAATACCTTCGTCCATACTTGCTAGAATGCCTTCAAGCTTACTTGTCGTTGGATTTCCCATTCGGGAATAGAGCGGTTTTTTTACACTTCCGTCAAAAATGCCTTCGCCAATCTCGGGAGTTCCATAGGCAAAAGAAGCCGAACTAACAATACTCGGACTAATGGCGCCTTCTTTAGAGCCAACCTCTTGGACAAATTTGGTACAATACTCTTCAAAATGATTCATTTATATACATGCCTTAATTATGTGATAAAAAGATTATACCAAAGTAGAGATAATTATGAAAAAAAGAATTTTTGTTAGTGCAACAAATACAGATATAGGTAAGACTTACACAACAAAACTGCTTTTAAAAGAGTTCGCTTCACGCGGTTTACTAGTCGGAGTTATTAAACCGATAGAGACAGGAGTAGTCAATGGATACGCTCCGGATGGAGAAGCTCTTTTAGAATGTGTCAAGCAGCTTAATCATAAACTTTGGTCGCTCGAAGTTGAGGACATTGTTCCAATTACGTATGAATTACCTGCTGCTCCCTTCGTTGCTTCAAATAATACAAAGTTAAATCTTAAAAAAATTCTTCTGAAGTTAGAGGAAATGGAAGCCTCCTGTGATGTTGTCATTATTGAAGGAGCCGGCGGTTTGTATGTTCCTATCGATGAAAATACAATGATGATAGATTTGATTTCTGAACTAAACGCAGTGGCTCTGCTGGTGACGCATTGCTCACTTGGTTGCATTAACGACACTCTGCTAAGTCAAAAAGCCTTAGCAGATAAAAATATATCTTATCTTACTGCGTTTAACTGTCGAGATAATGAGGAGAGTTTCAAATGCATCTCAGAACCCTACTTTTTAAAAACGCAGCAAAAGGTTTTAAAAGTGGACAGCGATATTGATATTATATGTGATGTTTTGTATAATCTGTAAAATATAAAAACTTGTAAATCTCGAAAAATTAGTTTTTCGTAGCTTTAGGGGGTTGCAAGGGACTTTAGTCCCTGCCGCTTGGACGGACGAGTTCGTTTAAGCGTCTAACATTAAATAAAAGAAGCAAAAAATGAAGCACTTAATTCGCACGGATGATTTTACAATAGAGGACGTTGAAGAGATTTTAGCGGATGCAAAAAGATTTAGTGATGAGCGTTTTGAGAGAATTCTTCAAGATAAAATTATTATTACTCTTTTCTTTGAAAACTCAACAAGAACGAAAAGCTCTTTTGAGATAGCTGCAAAAAGACTCGGTGCTGAGATTGTGCATTTGGACGTTGTTAACAGCTCCACAAAAAAAGGTGAAACGCTGGTTGATACTGCGATGAACTTAGATGCCATGGGGCCTCATGCAATCATAGTTCGTCACCAGAATTCAGGTGTGCCAAATATTCTCTCTAACCATACGAAAGCTTCTATTATAAACGCAGGTGACGGAGCACATGCACATCCAACGCAAGCTCTGCTTGATTTGTATACTCTAAAAGAGCATTTTGGAGATGTCACTGGCAAAAAAATCGCCATTGTGGGAGACATTAAAAACTCGCGTGTTGCAAATTCAAATATTGAGCTTTTAGGCAGATTCGGCATGGAAGTAATTTTGGTCGCTCCACCGCAGTTTTTGCCAAAAACGACACTTAGAACAACGAGTAACATTAGTTCTATAATTGATGAAGTCGATGCAATTATGAGTTTACGTACACAAACTGAGAGACACTCTTCACAAAATTATGCTTCACTGAAAGATTATGCGAGTGATTTTTGTATTACTAGCGAGCTCGTTGGTGAGAGAGACATCATTCTTTTACATCCGGGACCGGTTCACAGAAACATCGACATCTGCGACAAACTGCTTGCAGATGAGAGATGTAAGGTTCTAAGACAGGTAAGCAATGGCGTTTGCATTCGAATGGCTGTACTCAAAAAATTGATACATGACCTTTGATGATTTAAATACTCTTGGAAAACAAAGAGAACCTTTTTTGTTTATCAGCGACTTTAAAGCTCAAAACTTAGAAGTTTTCCTCTTAAAAGATTTGCATAAATATGATGTGGAGTTTTGCATAGATGAAAATTACAGCTATAAAAAACATGAACACACTCTTATGAAAACACCGCTTGATTTTAAAAGTTATGAAAAAAAATTTAAAGCAGTTATTGAAAACATCAAAGCTGGCAATACTTACCTCTTAAACCTTACCCAAGCAACGCCCATTCAAAGTCCACTTACTTTAAACGAGATTTATTCTTTGGCAAATGCACATTATATGCTGCGTTTTAAAGATGAATTTGTCTGTTTTTCTCCTGAAAAATTTATACAGATAAATGCAAATACAATTCACACCTACCCAATGAAAGGGACAATAGACGCATCCTTGCCAAATGCAAAAGAAAAAATTTTGAATGATGCTAAAGAGATGGCAGAGCATGTGATGGTTGTTGATCTTTTGAGAAATGACCTTTCTATGGTTGCCCAAGATGTCAAGGTCGAAGAGTTTCGCTATATAACAGAGATAGAAGCGGGTGAGAAAAAACTTTTACAGGTAAGCTCACATATAAGCGGTCTGCTTGGAAATGATTGGCATGAGAGAATAGGTGATATACTTCATTCTCTTTTACCAGCAGGAAGTATAAGCGGGGCACCAAAAAAAAGCACTTTACAAATCATCGAAGAAGTTGAAGGGTATGACCGGGGTTTTTACAGTGGCGTTTTTGGTGTTTATGACGGGGAAAAACTTGATAGCGGTGTTATGATACGTTTTATAGAAAAAACGCAAGATGGATATATTTACAAAAGCGGTGGAGGAATTACCTTGGACAGTTGTGCTCAAGCAGAATATGATGAACTTTTAGATAAAGTTTATTTGCCATAATAAGGATTGTAATTGATGAGCATTGGTAAATTCTTTACAAGCGGATGGATGCTTCATGAGTCTGAGGAAGATTTAAAAAGTAGATATCAGATGATTAATATTGCCTTGATTTTATCTGGTTTTGCATTTATTTTTGGAATAGTAATTAACACTATATCAGATAGGCTTAGTTTTGTATTATTTGAGAGCTTTTTACTGCTGATGAATGTTATATTGTTTTTTTTATTGAGAAAAAATAAAGAGTGGTTCGAAGCTATTTCAGCAGTTATTACGGCTCAGTGTACATTATTAATGGTATTTATTATCTACAACAGTGAACCGACTCAAATGAAGTATACATGGTTATTTACATACCCTATAGTACTTTTGTATTTTCAAAAAAGAAATAATGGGATATATTGGTTTATATTTTTATTGCTAATGCTCATCACGGCTCCATTGCAAAGCTTCATAGAAGTGCAATACTCTTTATTTCAAGTAATGTATATATCTACTGTTTTAATAGTTGTAAGTGTTATTGTCTTTTTTTATCAATTTAAGATGAATGAAGCAAGAGATTTAATTTTAGAACAGCAAGAGAAGCTTCTTCATTTTAATGCAGAACTTGAAAAACAGGTAGATGATAAAACCGCCGAGCTTGTAGAGATAAACCTTTTACTTGAAGAAAAAGTAAAACGAAAGATAGCGGAGCTCATACAAAAAGATAAAATACTTACCGTTCAGTCAAAACAGGCCGTTATGGGCGAGATGATAAGTATGATAGCACATCAGTGGCGACAACCTCTTTCTACAATCACTTTGCAAATATCAAACCTTGAACTAAAAAGGCTTCTTGGAGAGAGTTTAGAAGAAGAAGAGATTAGTAAAACTTTAAGTGAAATAAGCGACACAATAATGTATCTTTCTGAAACCATAGATGATTTTAAAACCTACTTTCACCCGGATAAAGAGTTAGTGGAAATAGAAGTGCATGAACTATTGGAAAAAGCGGTAAAT
>VMSZ01000040.1 GCA_013791885.1 Sulfurimonas sp.
AAATGAATAAACATAAAACCCCCGGTACTCAAAAGCACTACAAGCCAAAAAGTCTCAAAATATCCATAAAGCGGCCCAAGATGTTCAAATGTCTGCTCCTGTGCCTCTTTTCCTTTTAGAAAAATCCCAAGCAGAAAAAGCAGTAAAGCGCCTCCTATCCAGGCAGTTGCCGCTAAAATGTGTAAATACAGAATTACATCAATCATCCACTCTTCTTAAAATAAATTTTTTAATTTTTAGATTATAGTGTAAAATATAAACAAAAAAGAGGTCAAAATGCAGGAAGTGACTATTTGGCATAATCCAAAATGTTCTAAATCTCGTGAGGCAATGGAAATAGCTGCACAAAACGGATGCAAAGTTGATGTGATAAAATATTTAGAAGAATCTCCTGATGAAAATCAGATTAGAACTGTTTTAAAAATGCTGGATATGAAGCCTAGAGAGTTAATGAGGACTAAAGAGGATTTATATAAAGAGTTAAATCTAAAGGATGAGAGTAGCGATGATGCTCTTATTAAAGTGATGTTTGAACATCCTAAACTTATAGAACGTCCTATCATCATCAAAGAGGGCAGAGCAATTATAGGAAGACCTACAGATAAGATTGCGCAGTTTTTAAATAGCTAATATTAAACAGTGTCCGAATTAGTATGATTTTAATTATTCAAGAGGCCGAAAAATGATTTATGAACTCTCAAACCCTTTAACAAAAACCTTGATTACGCATTTAAGAGATGCAAAAAGTGATGCTGTACGTTTTAGACACACTATAACCGAACTTACAAAACAGCTTACGTACGAGGCACTTAAAAACTTCTCTCTCATACAAAAAAGTGTAAATACATGGAACGGCGAGGCTAAACTCGATACTCTTGATGAGGCAAGCATCATGGTTGTAACCGTACTTCGAGCAGGAATGCCTATGCTCGATAGTGTAATGCAGACCCTCCCCGGTGCAAGTGCAGGTTTCCTTGCTATGAAACGCAATGAGACAACGCATGAGAGTAAGCTCTATTACGACAGGTTGCCTTCATGTAAAGGAAAAACAATTCTTTTAGTTGACCCCATGGTCGCAACAGGAGGCTCTTTGTGCGATGCAATAGAACTTATAAAAAAGAGAGAGCCGCTTCAGATAGTGACACTCAACATCATCGGCTCACCTGAGGGTTTAGAGAGGGTAAACGCAGCTTACCCGGAGGTTGATATTTATATAGCGCAAATAGATAAGGGATTAAACGCAGATAAGTACATCATTCCAGGCTTAGGAGATGCTGGCGACAGGTCTTATAATACAGTTGAGTAAAGTTTCCTATGAATTATGAATTTGAAGAAGATGCAGAACCCACTTGGCTGGTAAAGCAGAGAGAAGATGCTCTGCTGGCCGAAAAAGCGTATGCAAGGAATGAGAAAATAGTCTACAAAGAGGGTGACCAGGTAGGCAATTTTTTATTTGTCCGTTATAACAAATTTAAAAACAGAGCTACTTTTGAGTGTCAGGAGTGCGGAAGAAAATTCACCTACAACATATACTCCATTAAAAATAAAAAACGGTGTAAGTGGTATAAATTTCATTAAATTATACAAGGAGTTTCATTGAAGTTTTAGTATACAATTTCAAAAAAGTATCGAAGATAATATGGCACAAGTTTCAGAAGATATGGGATGTTTAAACGATATTTGCGTAGCAAGAGATAAGTGTAAACGTCAAGAAATTGCCAAAAATGAAACAGTGAGAGAGATTCAAAAGTTTGGTGGTTCAGAAGCTAAAAATAGTGGTAGGAATAAAGCAATATTCTTAGAATATATAGAGCAAAAATGATACATATAGGGTGATTTTAATGGATATGGTTAAAAGTGAACTTACCGTCTTATTTATTGAAGATGACTCAGAGATAAGAAAAAATTATGTGGATAGTTTAAAGCTTGTTTTTAAGCATGTTTATGAGGCAGAAGATGGGATGCAAGCGTATGAACTATATCTTGAAAAAAAGCCAAATATACTCATAATTGACATAAATTTACCAAAAATGAACGGTTTAGAATTTTTAAAAAAAGTTCGAAACAATGATATGAACACGAAGGCGATAATGTTAACATCCCATAGCGATAAAGATATATTATTAAAGGCAGCTACTTTAAAATTAACAGAATATTTAGTCAAACCAGTAAGTAGAGGAGAGTTAAAATCAGCACTTATATCAGCTGTAGATGAGATATTGAAATTTAATATAACATCAAATAAAATGCTGCATTTAAAAGAGAATTTTTCTTGGAACTATGAAAACAAAGAGCTATATCACTACGATACAATTGTAAACCTTACAAAAAAAGAGAAAGATATTTTAGCCATAATCTTTATCAATAGCATCAATAAAACTACTACTTTATATGGTGATTTACTTTATAATCTATGGGATGAATATACTGAAGCAACTCTAAAATCTTTAAAAACTTTTGTCTTCTCTCTTAGAAAAAAACTTCCAAAAGATACCATTGTAAATGAGTATGGGACAGGGTATAAATTAGGATGTAAGAATAATGAATAAAATATTATTAATAATACTTATTTCAGTATTATCTCTGCTCGCTGAGGATACTTTAGATATAAAAACAAGCTATTATCTAACAAAAGATGATTTAACACTCTCTCAAATAAAAAATATAAAAGAATTCACTCCCTCCAAAGGAGATAATTTTGGAGTCCTTCACAAGAACTGCTGGTTAAAGCTAGAGCTTAAAAACAATGCAAACACAGCACAAACGAGAATGTTTAAATTTAAATTTCCCTATATTGACGACATTACACTTTATAGGGATGATACAACACAAGAGAAATATGGACGAACAAATAATTACAACAAACAGATAAAGTCTATAGCTAATAATATTTTCAAAATTCCCCTAGACGCCTTGGAAAATAAAGTAGTGTATATAAAAATATCCTCATCCCATACTATTA